>JAYOHK010000007.1:25919-50005 GCA_038118225.1 Cellulomonadaceae bacterium
GGCGCTAAAGAGTCGATCCAGATCGTGTGCCCAGTGGCGACAAAAAGGACAGTTGCCGTCATAGACCAACGTGCCGGGATTTCTACTCACCCCTCAATGCTAGAACCCACGGCTTGGCGCTCGCTAAGCTGTAGGGGTGCTCCACTGTGCGGTGGGCGCCGCGGAATCTACTCCGCATCCCACCTCGGAAGGAAACACCCATGGCGCTTGTCCGCCGCGAAGATCTGCGCAATGTCGCCATTGTTGCCCACGTTGACCATGGAAAGACAACCCTGGTCGACCAAATGCTGCGCCAAACCGGCTCACTTGATGCCCACCAGGCCCCCACCGACCGCGCGTTGGACTCCAATGACTTGGAAAAAGAAAAAGGCATCACGATTCTTGCCAAGAACACCACCGTTCACTACACCGGCGAATCGGCTCCTGCCGGTGGTGTCACTATCAACGTCATCGACACACCTGGTCACGCCGACTTCGGTGGTGAGGTCGAGCGAGGCCTCAGCATGGTCGACGGTGTTGTCTTGTTGGTTGACGCCAGTGAGGGCCCGCTGCCTCAGACTCGCTTCGTGTTGCGTAAGGCGCTCGCTGCACACCTACCGGTGATCCTGGTCGTCAACAAGACCGACCGCCCTGACTCCCGCATTGACGAAGTGGTGGCAGAAACCCAAGACCTTCTTCTGGGTTTGGTCTCTGACCTCTCTGACGAGGTTCCAGACCTCGACGTCGATGGCATCCTCGAGCTGCCTGTGATCTACGCATCGGGTCGTGCAGGAGCCTCCAGTGCGAACCAGCCCGCCGATGGTGACCTTCCCGACAATGACAACCTCGAGCCACTCTTTGCGACGATTCTCTCTCGCATCCCGGCTCCCGAGTACGACGATGCTCACCCCCTTCAAGCCCAGGTGACCAACTTGGACGCAAGCCCCTTCTTGGGCCGTATTGCCTTGATTCGCCTCTTCCACGGGGAAATCAAGAAGGGCCAGACGGTGGGCTGGGTGCGCGCAGATGGGACGACGTCGAACGTTCGAATCACTGAGCTTCTCAAGACAGTTGCGCTGGAGCGCGTGCCGGCCGAATCCGCGTTCGCTGGTGACATCGTGGCTGTTGCGGGGATCGAAGACATCACCATTGGTGACTCACTGTGTGATCCAGAAGATGTCCGCGCACTTCCTGCCATCACCGTCGATGACCCCGCCATCGCCGTGACGATTGGCACGAACACCTCGCCGCTTGCCGGAAAAGTGTCGGGCCACAAGCTCACTGCTCGTTTGGTCAAAGACCGCCTCGACCGTGAACTCATCGGTAACGTCTCGATCCGCGTAGTCGACATCGGACGCCCAGACGCCTGGGAAGTCCAAGGTCGTGGAGAGCTTGCTCTCGCCGTCTTGGTGGAAAACATGCGCCGTGAAGGCTTTGAGCTCACTGTGGGTAAGCCACAGGTAGTGACCAAAACCATCGACGGTTCTGTGCACGAGCCCTACGAAGAGCTCACCATCGATGTTCCAGAAGAATTCCTCGGCGCCATTACCCAGTTGATGGCAGCGCGCAAGGGCCGAATGGAGTCGATGTCGAACCACGGCACCGGATGGGTGCGCATGATCTTCATTGTGCCTAGCCGTGGATTGATTGGTTTCCGCACCGAATTCCTCACTCTCACCAAGGGGTCTGGAATCCAAAACGCTCTTGCACACGGCTACGAGCCATGGGCGGGCTCGATTGTGACCCGCCAGACCGGTTCGATCGTGGCCGACCGCACCGGTTCGGTGACCACCAACGCATTGATGGCGCTCCAAGAGCGCATGACGTTCTTCGTCTCACCCGGTGAAGAGGTCTACGAAGGAATGGTTGTCGGCGAGAACTCCCGCCCCGACGACATGGACGTCAACGCCACCAAGGAAAAGAAGCTCAACAACATTCGCTCCTCCACCGCAGAAGAGCTCGAGAAGCTCACTCCGCCCAAGAAGCTCAGCCTCGAAGAGTCGCTGGAGTTCGCCCGAGATGACGAATGTGTGGAAGTGACTCCGGAGATTGTGCGCATCAGAAAGGTCATCCTTGACCAGAACGAGCGTGCCCGAGCGCTCTCGCGCCAGAAACGCCAAAACCAGTCGGCAGATAGCTAAAGCCAGATACGGTAGTTGCGATGAAGGTTGCCCGTTTTTCGACTGGTGGCGCTGAGCCCCAATTTGGCATCGTCGATGACGATGATCTTGTCGTGCTCCAAGGCGACCCACTCTTCCACGGGCTAGAAACCACCGGCCAACGCGTGCCACTGGCAGAGGCCAAGCTTCTCGCTCCCGTCATTCCCCGCTCCAAAGTGATTTGTGTGGGCATGAACTACGCCGCACACGCCAAGGAAATGGGACACGACGGGCCCGATAACCCGCTGATTTTCCTCAAGCCCAACACTGCTGTGGTGGGCCCTGGAGACCCAATCATCATTCCTCCCGTTGACGGCCGCATCGTTCACGAGGGCGAGCTCGCCATTGTGATTGGCGCCGTGGCTAAGCGGGTGAAAAAAGAAGACTGGCGCTCCGTCGTGTTTGGCTTCACCATCGCAAACGATGTATCCGCGAGGGATGTCATGTTTGCCGATGGCCAATGGGCCAGGGCCAAGGGCTATGACACGTTTTGTCCGCTCGGACCGTGGATTGAAACCGAGCTTGACCCGGGAAATCTGGACATCAAGACCTATGTTGATGGCGAACCCAGGCGTATTGGTAACACCAGCGAGCTGACCTATTCGATTCCAGAAATCATCGAATTCTGCTCGGACGTGTGGACGCTTCTGCCTGGCGATGTGATTTGTACCGGAACCCCCGATGGCTTGGGTGGGTTTACCGATGGTCAAACCGTAGACATCACCATCGAGGGGATCGGCACTTTGTCGAATCCCGCCAAGAACCGTGACGACCGCGTTGACTAACCAGGATTTTTCCTCCCTCGATCCCGCGCGCTTTCGCCGAAAGGTGCGAAGCGTTCTTATTGCAGGCCAAATGTTGGCGGGGCTTGGCATGGGGGCAACGTTCTCGGTGGGAGCGCTCCTCGCGACAGACCTCTCAGGCTCTGCGGGCTGGTCGGGCATGGCCGCCACTCTTGCCACGTTGGGCGCAGCACTTGCTGCGATGCCACTGGCGAACCTGGCGACGACCAGAGGTCGCTCGTGGTCTCTGGCTGCCGGGGCCTGGGTTGCGGCACTAGGCGCTGTGCTCGCGATTACCGCGACCGTTGTGCGGGTGTTCCCGGTCTTGTTAGTGGCTCTTTTGATGTTGGGTGTGGCAACGGCGGTCAACCTCCAAGCCCGCTTCGCCGCGGCAGATGTGTCGAGCGCCGGTCGGCGCGGAACCGATTTGTCCCTGGTGGTGTGGGCGACGACCGTGGGCGCGGTGTCTGGCCCTAACCTGATTGCCCCGGGTAACCAGCTTGGAATGTGGCTGGGGTTACCTGACCTGGCAGGCCCGTTCGTGATTACGGCGATGGCCCAGGTGGCAGCCAGCCTGATTTATCGATTTGGTCTGCGTCCAGACCCCCTCGCAGTGAGCAAGGTGTGGGCGAAAGAAGCCACTGGTGGCGATCGGGCGGCAGTGGAAGATCGACCTGTGGCCAGAAGAACAGCCTTCGTGTCCATCTCGCTTAGTCACGCCACGATGGTGGGGGTGATGGCGATGACTCCGGTGCACTTGGTCGACCACGGAGCGAGCCTTGTGATTGTCGGATTCACGATTTCACTGCACATTGCCGGAATGTATGCGCTCTCGCCTGTGTTTGGCGTGATGGCCGATCGTCTCGGCCGCATCCCCACGATTTTGATTGGCCAGGCGCTCTTGGCCCTCAGCCTTTTGGCAACCGGTCTGGGAAGCGAAAACTCCAACTGGGTCATCGTGGGACTAATCCTGCTGGGCCTTGGCTGGTCCGCGTCCACCGTGGCCGGGTCCACGCTGCTTACCGAATCGACGTCTCTGGATAAGCGCACCAAGGTGCAAGGCTTTTCTGACGTGATGATGAGCGGCTCAGGAGCTGCTGGTGGCGCGCTCTCGGGAGTGATCTTGTTGATGGTGGGTTATGACGGCCTGTCATTTATTGCGATGGCGTTAGTACTCGCAGTGGTGTCTCACGTGGTGTTTTGGGAATGGCGGGGTGCCAAGATGGCACACTCGAAGGGATGAGTATGAACACGAGCGAACTTTTCACTGACGCGACTGGTGCGGACACCAGGGTGCGCTTTTGCCCCTCGCCTACGGGAACCCCACACGTGGGGCTTATCCGCACGGCCTTGTTTAACTGGGCACATGCGAGACACACCGGTGGAACCTTTATTTTCCGCATCGAAGACACCGACGCCGAGCGCGACTCCGAAGAGTCCTACGAGCAATTGCTGGATGCGCTCAGCTGGCTGGGTCTCGACTGGGATGAAGGCCCCATCAAGGGTGGACCACATGGTCCCTATCGCCAATCTGAGCGCAGCGAGATTTACCAGGGGATTATTGACCAGCTTCTTGCTGCGGGGTATCTCTACGAGTCCTACATCACCGCGGAAGAAATGGCGGAGCGAAACCGTGCCATGGGCCGTGATGAAAAGCAGGGCTATGACAACCATGAACGTGACCTCACCGAAGAGCAAAAGGCTGCCTACCGGGCTGAGGGTCGCACCCCTGCTCTTCGTTTGAAGGTGCCAGAGGGCGCACTCGACTTTGACGACCTCATTCGAGGCCCGATCAGCTTCCCCGCGGGCTCCACAATCGACTTTGTGCTGGTGCGCCCCAATGGCAAGCCGCTCTACACCTTCGTGAACCCCGTCGACGACGCTCTAATGGGAGTGACCCATGTGTTGCGTGGTGAAGACCTGCTCTCGTCGACTCCGCGCCAGATTGCGCTGTATCACGCGCTGATTGCGATTGGGGTGGCTGAGGCTATTCCCCGCTTTGGACACTTGCCCTACGTAATGGGCGAGGGTAACAAGAAGCTGTCCAAGCGTGACCCTGAATCGAATTTGTTTCTCCACCGCGATCGTGGATTCATCCCCGAAGGACTGTTGAACTACTTGTCTCTGCTGGGCTGGTCAATTGGCCCAGACCGTGACGTGTTCTCACTCGATGAGATGGTGAAAGCCTTCGACATCTCCCGGATTAACCCAAACCCGGCTCGCTTTGACCTGAAGAAGGCAGAGTCAATTAACGCTGATCACCTGCGTGAGCTCGCTCCCGACGACTTCTTAGAGCGCACCCTTGCTTATCTGACCACGGCAGGACTCATTACCTCGCCGCCGAGCGAAAACGAGTTGGCCATCCTTCGTGAGGTATTGCCCCACGTCCAACCACGAGTGGGTCTACTTGGTGAGGTGCCCGACATGGTGGCCTTCTTGTTTACCGAGGACTCGGCGCTCACGATCGCCGAGGACGCCCAAGCCACTCTTCGCGATGGTGCGGCAGACGTCCTCGACGCGGCAACGACTGCTCTCGAAGCGCTGGAAGAGTGGACGACGGCCTCACTGGAAGAGTGCCTGCGTCAGGCGCTCGTGGAAGGCCTCGAGCTTTCACCGCGGCATGCCTTCACGCCGGTGCGGGTAGCTATTTCTGGCCGACGGGTTAGCCCGCCATTGTTTGAGTCGATGGAAATCTTGGGGCGGGAGTCATCTCTTGCCCGGATGGGAGCACTTCGGCGAAGCCTCTAGAGGTGCGCTAGAGTAGCCCAGGCGATCTGATCGCCTCACCACCGTTGGGGTATGGTGTAATTGGCAACACGGCTGATTCTGGTTCAGTTGTTCTTGGTTCGAGTCCAGGTACCCCAGCCATTAGGTTCTCTGTGAAAACTCCTTCGCGAGCTGCGCTCCAGCGCGTCTGAGTAGCTCTTCACTATCACCAATTGCGTCCTCATCCTGGGCCGCCAATTCAGTGAGGGTGATTACTGGCCACGACACCACCTCCGGCTGATCGCACACGCCCGCCACCACTGCTCCCGGCACAGATTGCGCGGTGGCCAGGTGGTGGAGATAGCCCACCACTTTTCCTTTCGTGCTCGTGGCATCGAGGCGGCCTTCTCCGGTAATGACGAAATCCATGTCGGGCAGGAGCCTGCCTGCACCCAGCATGTTTCCTAAATATCTCGAACCTTCGATGATGACACCTCGCATAAAGGCAGCCAACGCCCAGGCGCATCCTCCGGCCGCACCAGAGCCGGGCATTCGATCGATGTTCGGGGTGGGGGAGAGAGTGGTGAGAGCTTCGAACGCGTCTCTCAGCTGTGCCACCTCTTCACTTGTTGCGCCCTTTTGAGGACCAAATACCTCCGGCGCCTTAATGAACAATTCCCTCGTGTCCGCAAGTATCGTGATCCCCTCAGGCGGCGGAGTGCGAAGGGCGGACGTATCGATCGAGTCCACTCCGAGGGCTCCCGTGGTGGACGAGTCAGCCCGGACTACCCTCGCCCCCAGCGCTTCCAAAGCACCGAGTCCCGCATCGGTCGTTGCAGAGCCTCCCAGTGCGACCAGGATGCGAATCGCGCCTTGGTCAAGCGCATGTGCGATGAGCTCGCCCAGCCCAAAAGTGGTGGCACCCACCGGGTTGGGAGCACTCATCAAGGGAAGACCCGATGAGCGCGCCAGTTCAATGACGGCGGTCTGATCGCTCAGCATCAGCCATGACGCCTCGACTGCTCTCCCGTCGGGCCCCGTCACGCTGTGAGTCATCCAGGTGTGGTCGGGTCGAATCGATGCGACCACGTCGAGGGTTCCTTCACCCCCATCAGCCATGGGCAGTGCAATCGTGGTGTCCGTGGGGCGAATCTCACGCCAGCCGTCAATCAAGCATTCAGTTGCCCGCACCGCCGAGACCGATCCCTTATAGGAATCAGGCGCGAACAAGATGGTGGTCACGCTTGCAGGTTATCGTCGAGACCCCTCCATGGGGCAATAACCTGGGCAGATGACGGCGAAAAAGACCGCGGGATCCAGCTCTCAGCGAATCGTGCTTGCCGCCAATCCTGCGGCGGCAGGCGGAAAAGCTGCTGCAGCTATCGAGCCGATTTCGAAGCGCCTTGTCCAGGCAGGCTATGAGGTTGTGGTCTGCATGGGAAACAGTGCAGAGGAGCTAGTGGCGGGGCTTCACCAAGAGTTGTCGTCACAACCACGGGCGGTCGTCGCTGTTGGGGGAGATGGCACCGTCAATCTTGTTCTCAATGTTCTGGCGCCTCATTTTTCGATTCCGCTTGGGGTAATCCCCGTGGGGACCGGAAACGACATTGCGCAATCGTGGGGTATCCCGGCCGATCGAGACGATGCGCTCGATTGTCTTCTTGCGGCGCTGCAGGGAACACCCCGGTTGGTGGACGTTGCACAATCCACACACGGTGAACTGACACGGTATTTCGCTGCTGTGTATTCAGCAGGCTTTGACGCGATCGTCAATGAGCGGGCAAATCGAATGCGCTTCCCCAAAGGCCCCAGTCGATACACGCTCGCGCTGTTGCGGGAGCTCGCCTCTTTGCGCCCACGGCGCTATCGGCTGAGCATTGATGGCAGCAGCCGTGATGTCGAGGCTCTCCTGATAGCAGTTGCTAATGGGCCGAGCTTCGGTGGGGGCATGCAGGTCGTGCCAGATGCTTCGATCACGGACGGGCAATTAGATGTCTTTATCGTCCACCCGTTACCCATTGTCCGGTTCCTTTCCCTATTCCCGAAGGTCTTTAGTGGCGGGCATGTCGGGCATCCTGCCGTCGAAATTGTTCACGCACACGAGGTCCATCTCGACGTGGACGAGGTCGTGGGCTATGCGGATGGAGAGCGACAAGGCGAATTGCCGGTCACGATAATTCCCGTTACCGGGGCGCTTTCGGTCTTGGCCTAAACCTCGAGTAGCGCGGGGGCCAAGCCATGCGATACTCTTTAGCGTTGCGAATTGGCCCCATCGTATAGCGGCCTAGTACGCCGCCCTCTCACGGCGGTAACGCGGGTTCGAATCCCGCTGGGGTCACCATTTCGTGTACGTGCAGGAAAGTTCCTGCCAGTCTCCAGTCTTCTGCTTTAGCCTTATCTCGTTCTTGTGTGATCAATTCGAGAGGTAGCTAGTGAGCGTTCAACTTCCCCTGTGGTTTGAGATTGGTTCGCTCACCATCATCTCCCTCATCCTCATTGCTGACCTGGTCTACGCGCACCTTCGGCCCCACCAGCCCTCGAACAAAGAGTCGGCGTTATGGGTGAGCTTCTACGTGGTGCTAGCGCTGGTATTTGCCGGGCTGATGTTCCTATTCGCGGGCCCGAAATACGGCTCAGAGTTTCTGGCGGGGTGGATTACCGAATACAGCTTGTCGGTTGACAACCTGTTCGTCTTTGTGCTGATCATGGCGTCGTTCGCGGTGCCGAAGCGCTACCAGCAAGAAATCTTGATGATTGGAATCTTGCTCGCCATCCTCTTCCGTGGAATTTTCATCCTCCTCGGTGCCGCCCTTATTTCGAGCTTCTCCTGGATCTTCTACATCTTCGGCGCCTTCTTGATTGTGATCGCAATCCAGCAAACCTTCTCCGGTCGCGACGATGACGAGCAGCGTGAAAACGCGGTAATTGCCTTTCTGCGCCGACACATCGACATGACTGACGAGTTTGATGGCATGAAGATGCGCGTCACCGTCGACGGAGTGAAGAAGTGGACCCCAATCCTCTTAGTCTTCATCGCCATCGGTACCGCTGACGTGGTCTTCGCGATTGACTCGATCCCGGCAATTTATGGAATTACTAAGAGCCCCTTCATTGTTTTCACCGCGAACGTGTTCGCCCTGATGGGACTTCGCCAGCTCTACTTCCTCCTCGGCCACCTAGTCGACAAGCTGCACTACCTGCACTACGGAATTGCGTTCATCCTGGCCTTCATTGGTGTGAAGTTGTTCTTCCACGCCCTGCACGAAAACGAGCTGTCGTTTATCAACGGCGGTGAGCACGTGAGCTGGGCACCAGACATTGGCACGTGGACGTCTCTGATTGTGATTGTGTCGGCGATGGCAATCGCTGTGCTGGCAAGTTTGTGGAAGCTTCGCAAAGACGTCAGCACGGGCGCCATCACGCTTCCTGAGCACCACTAAGACCGGTAGGAACCCAGCCCACGGTGTTACTCTGGGCGGTGCTGTACTCACCGTTGATAGGCATCCGGTGAGAGGCCTAGTGACTACGACTTGGAACATTTGAGGACGTCGATGAGCAACACCACACCGAAAACCCTGGCTGAGAAAGTCTGGGCAGATCACCTTGTCAAAAAAGGCGAGAACGGTGAACCAGACCTTATCTACATCGACCTTCACCTCATCCACGAAGTCACCAGCCCCCAGGCGTTCGATGGTCTGCGCCAGGCAGATCGCCCTGTGCGTCGCACCGATCTGACGATTGGCACCGAAGACCACAACACGCCCACGATGGATATCGACAAACCCATCGCAGAGCCAAACTCGAGACTTCAAGTCGCCGCATTACGCGACAACGCGAAAGAGTTTGGGGTGCGTCTGCACTCGTTGGGAGATAAAGACCAGGGAATTGTCCACGTCGTGGGACCGCAGCTTGGTCTGACCATGCCAGGCATCACGGTGGTGTGCGGAGACTCTCACACCTCCACCCACGGTGCCTTCGGTGCGATGGCGTTTGGTATTGGAACCAGCGAAGTCGAACACGTCCTGGCGACCCAGACTCTGCCCCTCAAGCCCTTCAAGACCATGGCGATTACTGTGGAAGGCGAGCTTCGCCCAGGAGTCACCGCGAAAGACATCATCTTGGCGGTCATCGCCAAGATTGGCACCCAGGGTGGCCAGGGCTATGTCCTCGAATACCGCGGAAGCGCCATTAGGTCGTTGTCCATGGACGGCCGAATGACGATTTGCAATATGTCCATCGAGGCGGGTGCCCGGGCCGGAATGGTTGCCCCAGATGAGGTCACCTTCGAGTATCTAAAAGATCGTCCGCACGCGCCGAAGGGCGCCGACTGGGATGAGGCTGTTTCGTATTGGAAGACCCTTCACACTGACGAGGGCGCTGTTTTCGACGCGGAAGTGTTCCTCGATGCCAACGAGTTGGAGCCGTTTGTGACTTGGGGAACAAACCCTGGCCAGGGCGTTCCCCTCAACGAAGCTGTTCCCGACCCGGAGTCCTTCGATAACGAGGTTGATCGCCAAGCCGCGAAGCGTGCTTTGGAATACATGGATTTGAAGCCTGGCGTCAAAATGAAAGACATCCCTGTGGACGTTGTCTTCATGGGCTCGTGCACCAACTCGCGACTCGATGACCTTCGCGCCTTCGCCTCCATCATTAAGGGACAGAAAAAAGCTGAGGGGGTCCGCGTCATGGTGGTCCCGGGTTCGGCCAAAGTCCGCATTGAGGCAGAGGCAGAAGGCCTCCACAAAATCATCGAAGAGTTTGGTGCGGAGTGGCGCTTTGCCGGATGTTCGATGTGTTTGGGCATGAACCCCGACCAGATGGAAGCAGGCCAGCGCTCAGCCTCCACGTCGAATAGAAACTTTGAAGGACGCCAAGGTGCAGGGGCAAGAACCCACCTTGTATCTCCGCTGGTCGCCGCAGCGACGGCAATTCGTGGGACGCTCTCGAGCCCGGCCGATTTAGGTATTGAACTACCGAGTTACTCGGTCGTGAAGGCAGGTGCGTAATGGACAAGGTGAGCCTCGTACAGGGCGTAGGAGTTCCCCTCCGCCGCTCCACGGTCGACACCGACCAGATCATTCCCGCAAAGTTTCTCAAGCGGATTACGAAGACCGGATACGACGACGCTCTGTTTTATGAGTGGCGGCAAGACCCAGACTTCATTTTGAACCGCGAGCCCTACACCTCAGGGAAGGTCCTGGTGACCGGTCCAGACTTTGGCACGGGGTCCTCTCGTGAGCACGCTGTGTGGGCGCTTCGTGACTTTGGTTTTGGAGCAGTTGTGTCCTCGCGCTTTGGCGACATCTTCCGCGGAAACGCGGGCAAGCAGGGCCTTGTGACCGCCGTTGTTCCCCAGGAAATCATCGAGAAGATCTGGGCTGAATTAGAGGCACACCCGGGGCTTGAGGTAGCCGTAAATGTGGACACCCGTGAGGTAACTTGTGGGGACGTAACCGCCCCGTTCGAGATCGACGATTACACCCGCTGGCGGTTGATGGAAGGACTCGACGACATTGGGCTTACTCTCCGCCACGAAGATGCCATTACCGAGTTCGAGCGCACCCGCGCATCGTGGCTTCCCAAAACTCTCCCCGTTATCGAGGGGTAGGTGAACCCAGTATCGGCAGCTGCCGGTAGGGACACGATGAAGAACACTCAAGTCGACACAATCGCTTTCCGCGGTGGAAAACCCCTCAGCGGATCCGTTGAAGTGCGGGGCGCGAAGAACCTTGTCACCAAGGCGATGGTGGCAGCACTCTTGGGCGATAGCCCGAGCGTGTTGAGCTCGGTGCCAGACATCAGTGACGTTGCTGTGGTGCGGGGACTTCTCGAGGCCCACGCCGTCGATGTCTCCGACACTGCTCCTGGTCAGCTGACCCTTGACCCACGCGGTGTGAAGTCAGCCCATTTTGCCGAAATCGACGCCCACGCGGGCTCTAGTCGAATCCCGATCCTTTTTTGTGGTCCGCTGCTGCACCAGTTGGGCGAGGCGTTTATCCCAGACCTCGGCGGCTGCCACATCGGTGATCGTCCCATTGACTTTCACCTCAATGCCCTTCGCGCCTTTGGCGCAGAGCTTGAAAAGTCACCCTCTGGCATCGCGCTTCGTGCACCAGGTGGGCTTCAAGGAGCACACGTGGAGCTTCCGTTCCCGAGTGTGGGCGCCACCGAACAGGTGCTGCTGACGGCCACCCGCGCCAAGGGAGTCACCGAGCTTCGAAACGCTGCGATTGAACCCGAGATCATGGACCTGATCGCCATCTTGCAGAAGATGGGTGCGGTGATCTCGGTGGAAACCAACCGAGTCATCCTCATTGAGGGTGTTGACCGGATGGGTGGATACCACCACACGGCAATCCCGGACCGTTCCGAAGCGGCGAGTTGGGCTGCCGCGGCGCTGGCGACCAGGGGACACATTTTCGTCAAGGGCGCCAACCAGCTCGATTTGATGACCTTCCTCAACGTCTATCGAAAAGTCGGTGGCGAATTCACCATCACCGATGAGGGCATCGACTTCCGCCATCCAGGTGGTGAGCTCAAGCCCGTCGTGATCGAAACCGACGTGCACCCAGGATTTATGACCGACTGGCAACAGCCCATGGTGGTCGCCCTGACCCAAGCAACCGGGCAGTCGATTGTGCACGAGACGGTGTATGAAAACCGTTTTGGTTTCACCTCCGCCTTGAACGAGATGGGTGCCGACATCACGGTGCACCAGGACGGAATTGCGAGCATTACCCGTCGTGTGCCACGGCGTCCACTGGAACAAGCCGCTGTGATCAACGGCCCCACTCCGCTTCACGGTGCCAACATTCGAGTACCCGACCTGCGTGGTGGATTTAGCCACGTCATCGCAGCCGTCGCTGCCGAAGGTGAATCAGTCGTCACCAACGTGGGCATCATTTCCCGAGGATATGAGCACTTACTCGACAAGCTTGAATCCCTAGGAGCGTCTCTCGAACTGAGAGACTAAGTCCTGTGTCGACGAAGCGCTCAGGCCCCGGACCCTGGTGGCGGCTAGCCCAAATTGTGATCTTGCCGCTGTTTAACGCCTTTGTCACGATGCGGATTAGGCCAGGTTCAACACTCCCCAAAGACGGCCCTTTCATCGTGGCCCCCAACCACTACAGCGAAATCGACCCTGTGGTGATGGGTGTTGCGGTGTGGAAGCTTGGTCGCACACCACGCTTTCTTGCCAAAGCGTCGCTGTTTCGCATCCCCGTGTTGGGGTTTTACCTGAGAAAAACAGGCCAAATCCCGGTCGAGCGTGAGGCGAGGGGAAACAGCGCCATTGACGCTGCCCACCAGCTGATGAACTCGGGTCAAGGCGTCATTGTCTATCCGGAGGGAACCCTCACAAGGCAGCCCGAGCTCTGGCCGATGCGCGGAAAATCAGGCGCTATTCGGATGGCTCTGGAAACGGGAATTCCCCTCTACCCGGCAGCGCACTGGGGAACCCAGAACCTGATGGGCCGTTACGGCAAGAAAATCACGGTGCGCCCGCGCCCCGTCATCGACGTAGTCATTGGCGAGCCAATGGACTTATCTCAATACGCCGGAAAAACTGCGTCGAAAGAGCTGTTGGATACAGCCACCAACGATTTGATGCTTCAAATCCAAGCCTTGGTATCTGAGCTTCGAGGCGAGCCTGCCCCGAAGAAAATCTTCCAACCCGGCACAATTACTTCCGGGAGGTCATAAATGCGCGTCGCTGTTATTGGATCAGGATCGTGGGGAACGACGTTCGCCAAAATCCTTGCCGACGCCGGCTCCGATGTCACCATGTGGGCCAGGCGAGACGAGCTCGCCAGGGAGATTAGAGAAACCGGGCGAAACTCCGACTATCTGCCGGGAATCAATCTTCCCGGATCGCTCAATGCCACCTCCTCGCTCAGCGATGCTCTCGAAGGTGCCGAGCAGGTGTATCTCGCGGTTCCCAGTCAGACACTTCGGTCAAACCTGGAGCAGATGAAAGATCAGCTCACGGGCAAAATCGTGGTGAGTTTGATGAAGGGCGTGGAAGCAGGAACGGGACTTCGCATGTCCGAAGTGATCGCCGAGGCAGGCTCTGTTCCCACAGACAAAATCGCGGTAGTGAGCGGTCCCAACTTGGCCCTTGAGATTGCCCGTGAACAACCGACTGCGGCCGTGGCGTCCTCCACGAATAAGGACACCGCCTCAGCGGTTGCGCGCGCATCGACGACGCCCTATTTCAAGACCTTTGTGAACTTTGACGTGGTGGGAACCGAGTTCGGGGGAGTGCTGAAAAACCTCATCGCGGTGGCGGTAGGAATCGCCGATGGTGTGGGCTACGGAGAGAACACCAAAGCCTCCATCATCACCCGCGGTTTGGCAGAAATCAGTGCCTTCGCTGCAGCCTTTGGTGCTGATGCACAAACGATGTCGGGCCTGGCTGGCCTCGGTGACTTGATCGCCACTTGTGAGTCTCCGCTGTCGAGAAACAACACTGCCGGTCGACTCTTGGGCCAGGGATACCGCTTAGAAGATGTTGTTCGTCGCATGAACCAAACGGCGGAAGGCCTTCAAGCGGTGACACCGGTATTGGAGCTTGCCAAGTCCAAAGGCGTATCCATGCCGATTGTGTTGCAGGTCGGCCAAGTACTCGATGGCACCCTCGACCCAGCCGAGCTCGCACCACACCTCGCCACCGACTCTGACGAGCCAGAAGGCGAATAGCCAGTGATTGGATCCCTTGGCGATGGCGCTGTCTTAGTCGAGCGCTTTGGCAACGAGCCGTTTGACGTCGTCTGCCTGCACGGGTGGGGTCGATCGGCTACTGACTTCAACCAGGTGTGCTCGGGGCTAAACGCAGCATCTGTCTACCTTCCAGGCTTTGGCACGATTGACCCACCGCCAGCTGCGTGGTCACCAGCTGAGTATGCCGACTGGCTCGCCACATCACTCGATGCACACAAACCTGTCATTGTCGTCGGGCATTCGTTTGGCGGACGCGTGGCGGTCAGGCTCGCGGCGAAATATCCCCAGCTGGTCAAAGGTCTTGTTCTCACTGGCGTGCCACTCACCAAACTCCACCAGGCAAAAGGACCTGATTGGCGCTACGCCTTGCTGCGCTCGCTCCACGGGTTCAAGCTGGTCTCGGATGCGCAGATGGAAGCGGCGAGGCGTCGATTCGGATCGGCCGACTACCGAGCGGCAAGCGGTGTGATGAGAGAGATTTTGGTCAAGACCGTCGCCGAGGATTACCTCGATGACCTCGCGACCCTCTCGATGCCGATTGAAATGGTGTGGGGGGAGTTCGATAAGCCAGCTCCGCTGGATGTGGCAAAGATTGCGCTGGGCAAAACCATTGACGGCCGACTCACCGTGGCAAACGGCTCAGAACACCTCCTCGATGCGACACTGGTGGGGCATCTTCGAGATGCCATCAAAGCCCTGTTAGCAAAGTGATCGGACCAAGAGCGTCGTGAGTGTTGAGTTTGACGGTGTGATGATCCTCACCGTTCTGGCCGCTCTGGCTGCGTTAGTCCTGGGCCAGCTTCGTTGGCTTCGGGTTGCCCAGCGCGTTCAATACCTTCCCGGTGAAGTAAGCCGAATTGAGCGCCTGTGGTTTGCGAGGCGACCACTCGGGCTTGTGTTTTGGGCACTCGCCATCGCCGCGGCACTCCTTGGATATTTGGCTCCGGCTATTGGCTCGCCACTGTTGGTGTGGCTGATCCCGGCAGCCCCTCTGATTTCAGCGCTCACCCCCTGGAAGCTTCCCGTGTGGGGAGTGACCAAGGCGATGGCGTGGACGTCCAGGGTGGTGCGCCTGCTGGTACTAAACCTCGTGGTGCTCGCGGGGTTGGGCTATTTCGCACTGGTATATCTCGGCGAGGCTGGCGTATTGGTGCCGCTGCTACTCCAGGCACTCATCACCGATCTGTCATTGTCAATCACGTGGCCACTTGAGCGGGGAATGCAGAAGAAGTTCCTCAAAGACGCCCAAGCAAAACTTGCCAAGGTCAACCCCCAAATTGTGGCCATCACCGGCTCGTACGGAAAAACCTCGACAAAGGGATACACCGCCACCCTGCTGTCGGCGAAGTATCAGGTGATGGCATCACCCGCGAGCTTTAACAACCTGATGGGGCTTAGCCGCTCGATCAACGACAAGCTCACACCAGGCACCGAGGTATTTGTTGCCGAAATGGGAATGAACGCTGAAGGCCGGATCAGGGAACTCTCGAAAGCTTTCCCTCCCTACATCGCAGCCATCACCAACGTCGGTGAGGCACACTTTGAGCGCCTCGGATCCCACGAGGCGATTCTCCGTGCGAAAGCGGAAATCACCGAAAACGCTTCAGTGGTTGTTTTGCCCGTGGACCAGCCAGAACTCGCTGCGCTTGCCGACTCATGCCGCGCTAAGGGCACCATCGTGGTGAGTGTGAGCGCAGAGGGCAAAGAAGCAGACATCTCGATTGATCCGGTGGCCAAGACCCTTAAATACGGACCAAACGCCGACGCTAAGCCCATCGAGATTCCCCTTCTCGGACATGGAATCAACATTGCCGTGGCTTTGGGAATTGCCTGGGCTATTGACGTCACGGAGTCGATGGCGCTGGGTGAGCTCTCGAGGCTTCCCGTGGCAAGCCACCGCAGTGAGCTCACCGAAACCCCTCACGGCGTTGCCATCATTGATGACACCTATAACTCCAACCCTCCTGGTGCGAAGCGGGCCATCGAATCTGCTGCAGCCTTAGCTAACGAGCGGGGCGGAAAGCTTTTTGTGGTGACACCGGGAATGGTGGAGCTTGGTTCTCTCCAACACAGGCGAAACCGTGAATTGGCCAGCCAGGTCAGTGAAGTAGGCGGCCAGCTCTATGCCGTGGGGCTTACGAACCGCCGAGCCCTCAAAGAAGGCGCAAGTGAGGGCACAAAAGTCTTCTTGACCAGAGATGAAGCTGTGGGCGCGGTCAACCAGGTCGCGGCCTCTGGTGACGTTATTCTCTACGAAAACGACCTACCCGATCACTACCCCTAAACCGTGATCGGCTGGCAATAGGGGAGTAGTTAATGAGCGCTTCGGGATCCTTCGCCGTTGTCTTTGGAGGGCCAAGCCCCGAACACGAAATCTCCATCCTGACTGGATTACAGGCCGAGCGCGTCCTCACCGACGCCGGACACGATGTCGTATCGCTCTACTTCGCCCCCACCGGCCAATGGTTCTTGGTGCCTCAGGGAACTGAAGCAAAGGACTACCTAGAAGGCGCCCCGGCAAAGTCCGTCGAGGTGGAGCTTCGCCTGGGCGATAATCCTGGAATTTTCCAGAAAAAAGGCCTCTCCAGTAAGCAGATCGATATTTCTGCCGCTTTGTTGTGCTTCCACGGAGGAGCAGGAGAAGGAGGCGGAGCTGCGTTCCTCTTCGAAATGCTGGACATTCCCGCTACTGGCTCAAGCCTCTATGCGGGCGCGGTGGGTATGGACAAGCTCGCCTTTTCTGGCCTGATCGACCAGGCGGGAATTAAGACGCTTCCCTGCCAGCACCTCTCTGACACCGATGAGCCTGGATTCCCCGGTCCCTACATCGTCAAGCCCCGCTTTGGAGGCTCGTCCATCGGAATCGAAATCGTGGATGACCTCGCTACAGCCAGAAGCCTCGCGAAGTCGAGTCCTCATTTGAAAAACGGTGCCGTTATCGAGCCGTATAAGGCAGGCATTGTTGATCTCAACATCTCTTTCCGCACCTTCCCCGAGTTTGAACTCACCGGGTTGGAAAAGCCCCTTCGCGGTGGTGAAGACGGCGGCGTCTATAGCTACCAGGAGAAGTACCTCTCCGGTTCAGGTGACGGCGCAGGTCTCACCCATGCTCCTCGTGAGTTCCCCGCAAATGTTCCCGACACCGTTCTCACCCAAGCCAAAGAGCTTGCGACACAGGTCGCTGAGGTCACCCGATTGACCGGAATTGTTCGAGTGGATTTGTTGTGGGATCAATCCGACAACACCGTCTATGTCAACGAGGTCAACACCATCCCCGGTGCAATGTCGCTGTACTTGTGGAGCCCCACCCGGCAGCCCGCAGTTGTCCTGGCAGATGCGTTAACTGAGGCGGTGCAAAAGCGTATTCGCTGGCCACAGCCTGGCTTCTCGCAAGGCGTTGCTCTCAAAGCTGCCGGTGGTATTGCCGGAAAGCTACTGGGAATGAGCCAGAGCTAGTCCTACTCGAAGACGTCGGTGACGTCGATGCACTTCGCCACTGGCGTCGACTGGCTGCCCACCGCCGCTGAGAGCTCATCAAGCACTTGGGTGCCCGAGACAACCTCGGAGTCGACAATGACTTCGGTGGAGGGGTCAAGCCCGTAGGTGCGGAATACGTAGCGAGGGCGATCTGATTCGTCGATGAGCCAATCCACCCCGTCCACGCTTGCACACGGCAGCGGCGACGGGTCAGGTTTGGGAAGTCCGCAGCGAACGATCACTGCGGTGGGGTTCCCCCAGGCGGCCGTTGATTGGGCGTCCACCCCGCGGCGCTCAAGACCTGCAAGTTCCTCAGGCAGGCGCACCATCATATTCGCGCACTCCACCGCGTTGGCGTCAGCTGCGGGTTCCAGTCTGACTGTGGGGGCACAGCCTTGAAGGACGACCAGTCCCAAGGCGAGCAAAGACACCAAACGCATACGTGAAGCCATCACTCTCAGGCTAGCGTGGGGGCATGGCAGAAACGTCTGAGACGGTCCACCAATTAGGTGAGCGCGGAACGCTTGCGAGAATTCTGCCCCTCCTGCCGAAGGGCTCGTCGGTGATTGTTCCGCCCGGTGACGACTCTGCTGTTTCCAGTGTTGACGGGGCGAGAGTGGTCACAACCTGCGACATGATGATCGAGGGCCCCGACTTCAGGTTGGACTGGTCGACCCCACACGATCTCGGCGTAAAAGCCATGGCCAGCAATCTCGCCGACGTTGCGGCGATGGGCGCAGTACCCACGGGGGTAATAGTTGCGGTGGCCTGCCCCCCGGACACCGAGGTTTCGGTTCTCGAGGGTCTCGCGCGGGGGATTTCCGACGGGTTGTCCCAGATGGCTCCGGGGTGTGGCGTTCTCGGGGGCGACTTGTCGGTCGCACCTGTGTTAACAATTTCAGTCACTGTTATTGGGGAGCTTTCTGACAGGAGCCCCGTGCTGCGCTCGGGGGCTCGTCCAGGCGATGTCGTTGCGGTGGTAGGTGAGTTGGGGATGTCCGAGCGCGGCCTGCGAGAACTTATCGAGGCAGCCGGCGATTCGGAGGCGGTAAGTGCGCTTCGACAGAACTCACCTGCGGTGAAGCACCACCTCGCCCCGATTGCCCCAATCGCCAAGGGAGTCACGGCTGCTGAGTCAGGCGCCTCAGCAATGATGGACATCAGCGATGGCCTTGTTCTTGACGCCACCCGAATGGCAGAAGCAAGTGGCGTGACAATCAATCTCAACGTCGAACTGGCACAAGACGAACCGGCGCTGATGGGTGGGGAAGACCACGGCCTCCTTGCCTGTTTCCCTGCTGGTGTCGAGCTTCCAAAAGGCTTTGTCGAGGTGGGCAGAGTTATTCAGGAGAGCGGCACCCCTGTGCTCGTAGGCGGAGAGTTGCCGCCTGTCACACGGGGCGGCTGGGACCCCTACCGGGATAGTTCGAGCGTGAACACCCGGGTATCGCCATAGGTTTTTTCCGAGAGAACCTCGGTGCCCTCTGGCCAGGTGGGCTCACCCGTCTTGGTGGCCCGCTCGACGACAACCAAGGCGTCACCTACTAGTTCAGCGAGCCTCGCAACGATTTCACTGATCGTCTCGTTGGGCAGTTCGTAGGGTGGGTCAATAAAGACCAACTGGATGCCTGATAGTGAATCGGGGTTTGCCAAAAACGCGGACACGGGCTGGCATCGCGTGGTGATGGTGACAGGTGCGCCCAACGCCTTTGTGATGGTGGAAGCGTTTGCCTGGAGTGCCTGATGGGCCCTCTTATCCTGATCGATGGCGATCAGCGAGGTGGCACCCCGGGAGAGTGCTTCAAACCCTAATCCGCCGCTTCCCGCGAAAAGGTCGAGAACTCCTATGCCCTCGAAATCGATGCGGTGTTCGAGTGAGGAAAAGATGGCTTCGCGTACGCGCTCGCTGGTGGGCCGGGTGGCACCTTGTGGCACTTTGAGGCTCAGCGAACCTGCCGCTCCGGCAATAATTCTCGACACCACTTCACGCTATACCGCCAGAGCCTCCCGGGTGGGAGGTAGCGTGGATTCGTGGTCAGCATGGATGCGCCCCTCAAGGGCTTACTCGGTGAGAAAACCGAGCGCGCATTCAAGAAGGCCTTTGGTTACACCAGCGTCGCCGACCTAGTGCAGCACTATCCCAGACGCTATGCCACCAGGGGTGAGCTCACCTCGTTGCAAGGAATCCCGGTGGGAGAGCCCGTCAGCATCGTCGCCGAAGTTGTCTCGGCGACTGATCGGCCGATGAGAAACCGTAAAGGTTCACTCCTTGAAGTCACCATCACCGATGGCACGGGCCTGATCACGCTCACTTTCTTTAACCAGGCGTGGAGAAAGCGGGACCTTCACCCGGGGGTGCGTGGAATTTTTGCCGGAAAAGTGAGCAATTACCGAGGGGGAAAGCAACTTTCTCACCCCGATTATGAGCTGTTTGAGCAGGAACCAAGCGAGGACCTTTCCAAACAGTGGGCAGAAACTCCCATTCCCCTCTATCCGGCAAAACAATCGCTTGCGAGTTGGCAAATTCAAAAATCCATCGCCATCGTGCTGTCCCAGCTTGACGAATTAGAAGAACCATTCCCAGCCGACCTTCGAGCACATCGCCATCTGGTCTCCTATGACCAAGCAATCCGCCAGATCCACCAGCCCGCGCGTGATGATGAGTGGAAGGTAGCGCGCGAGACGCTTCGCTACCACGAAGCCTGTGTCATGCAGGTGGCATTGCTGCAGCAGCGGATGGAAGTAAAAGCTGCTGGAACTAGGCCCAGAATGCAGGGGGCATTGGTATCCAGGCTTGAAGACGCGTTGCCGTTTTCATTCACCCCCGATCAAGTAGCGGTCAATGCCGAAATTGAAAAAGACCTCTCGTCTGGTCACCCCATGCATCGCCTGGTTCAAGGTGAAGTGGGTTCGGGTAAAACAGTCGTGGCCCTTCGCGCCATGGTCACCGTCGCAGAAGACGGGGGACAAGCTGCGCTATTGGCGCCGACTGAAGTTTTGGCCGCTCAGCACCTTCGCTCCATCGTGAAAACTCTTGGACCAGACCTCGCTGCTGATCTGATGCCCACACTGCTCACCGGTGGACTTCCCGCCGATCAGCGAAGAAAAGCTGAACTCGCTGTTGCGTCTGGTCAATCGCGCATTGTGGTGGGAACGCATGCGCTGCTGAGCGAATCGGTCCAGTTTCATGACCTTGGCTTGGTTGTTGTCGATGAGCAACACCGTTTTGGGGTGAACCAGCGAGACATTCTTCGCCACAAGGGCACAAACCCCCACGTGTTGGTGCTCACCGCGACACCCATTCCACGGACCGTGGCGATGACCGTGTTTGGCGATGTCGATACCTCCACGATTAAAGGCGTGCCCGAGGGGCGCCAACCCATCACCACTCACGTTGTTGCCCTTGCCGATACCCCCGAGTGGTATCCGAGGGTGTGGTCTAGAGCAGAAGAAGAAATATCCAACGGCCACCAGGTATTCGTTGTCTGCCCCGCGATTGATAAGGCAGACGCCACCGCGCTCGATGACGACGAAGCAGAACCGGCCGCGCCGCTGACGAGCGTGACGGAGCTGGCAGATACTCTTGCCACCCACGAACTGCTGGGAAAGCGAAGGATTGCCACCCTGCACGGCCGGATGGACTCCGCGGCAAAAGACGAGGTGATGAATCGCTTCCAAGCCGGAGAAATCGACCTCCTCATCGCCACCACAGTGATTGAGGTGGGAGTCGATGTTCCCCGGGCGACCGCCATGATCGTGATGGACGCAGATCGCTTTGGCATCAGCCAACTCCATCAGCTTCGAGGTCGAGTCGGCCGAGGAGGCTGGCCTGGACTGTGTTTGCTGGTCACCCATCAAGAAGCAGACACTCTCGCTAGACAACGCCTCGACGCGGTGGCCTCCACCACTGATGGCTTTGAGTTGGCCCAGGCCGACCTTGAGCTTCGCCGCGAAGGTGATGTCTTGGGCTCAAGTCAATCCGGCGGGGCAAGTGGATTGAAGCTACTGCGGGTCACCGTTGATGGAGTGCTGATTGATCAGGCCAGGGCAGATGCTGAGGGGCTATTGAATGAATCGCCCGATTTATCGGCCTATCCGGAGCTTCGGGCACACTTGGAGCGACGCTTGGCCGAGGTTGATCGGGAGTTTCTTGATCGAAGCTAGGCCCTAAGGGTTTTGTGGGGGCGCTTCGATAGGCTTCCAGGTATGCCACGTATCGCCGTTGTTCCTGGTTCATTTGACCCTGTCACCTTGGGTCACCTGGATGTGATTGAGCGCGCGGCCACTCTTTTTGACCAACTTCACGTCGTTGTCGTGCATAACCCCGGAAAGTCGGCCATGTTGCCTGTTGCCCAGCGGGTATCCCTCGTGGAGAAAGCGTTGCGTGATCGGGGCATTGGAAACGTCACCGTCACGCAGTGGAGTGTGGGGCTGTTGGTGGATTACTGCACCGAAGTGGGTGCTCAGGTGCTGGTGAAGGGTATTCGCTCAGGAACCGACGTCACCTATGAGACTCCGATGGCGATTGTGAACCGAAACTTAGCGGCGATTGAAACAGTGTTTTTGCTGCCCGATCCCGCCCACGCGCACGTCTCCAGCTCGTTGGTGCGCCAAGTGGCAAGCCTCGGCGGAGACATCGGCCCCTACGTGCCAGACGCTGTCAAAGAGTTCTTCGATACGCACGGGCTTCCCTCCTAAGCCTGCTGTCACGTTGACTGGCTAGACTCGCTGGCTGTGGCACCTACCAACCCTTTCGTGATCTCTGTTCGCGATCTCATCGGCAAGCCCGGCGAAATGCGCGAAAAGACCCTTGTCGTTGATGCACCTGAAAAGCTGGGTGAATCTGTGGCCAGCGTCCCCGAGGGGCGCGCCATCACCCTAGACGTGAGGTTGGAGAGTGTTCACGAGGGAATCTTCGTCTCGGGGACTATTTCGACCACCGCGGATGCCGAATGTGGGCGCTGTTTAGAGCCGATCACCCTCGAAATTGACTCCGATGTAGATGAACTATTCGCATTCTCGGCCAACGACGGCTACGATTACCAGGTGGTCGATGAGACCATCGACTTGGAATCCGTCGTTCGCGACCAGGTAGTTCTCCAACTGCCGTTCCAACCGGTGTGTTCCACAGACTGTCCGGGTCTCGACCCGGAGACAGGCCAGAAACGGCCAGAGGGATGGACACCATCCGAAACAACCGACATTGACCCAAGATGGGCTGAGTTGGAAAAACTCATGTCGGACACCCCAGACGACGAAGCGCCAGCTTCGAAATAGAAAAGAAGGCAGACCATGGCAGTACCCAAGCGGAGGAAGTCGCGCGCGAACACCCACGCCCGTCGTTCCCAGTGGAAGACCGAAATCCCTACTTTGGTGAAGTCCGAGGAGAACGGTCGCACCGTCTACCGCATGCCACACCGCGCCCACGTGGTTGAGGACTCGACTGGTACCCCGTTGTTCATGGAGTACAAGGGTCGCCGCGTCGCCGACGCCTAAGCATCGTGACTGAGGGAGTATCACCATCACTCCCCGAGCTTGATTCGCTTCGAACCCAACTTGGGGTCTCGCTCGCGGACGAGCATCTTCGTCATGCCCTGACCCATTCCACCTGGGCCTATGAAAACGGTGGAGTAAATAACGAGCGCCTGGAATTTCTCGGCGACTCGGTTCTTGGCCAATCAGTCACCCTGATGCTCTACACCGCTTTCCCCGATCTGCCCGAGGGAGAACTCGCCAAGCGTCGAGCAGCCGTAGTGTCCACCCAGGCGCTTGCTCAGGTCGCCGAGCGAATTGGGCTCGGAAATTACTTGCTGTTGGGTCGCGGTGAGGAACTCACCGATGGTCGGGCCAAGCCTTCGCTCCTGGCTGACGCGCTCGAAGCGGTCATTGGAGTGGTGTTTCTCCACGAGGGCTCTGATGTAGCCGATGCTCTGGTGAAGCGCTTGATGGGCCCACTTGTGGACGACCCCACTACGTTCGCTGCCCACTCAGACCCGAAGACTGCACTTCAAGAGCTTCTTCACGCCAAAGGCCACCCCTCTGCCGTCTATGAGGTGACCGGGGAGGGGCCAGATCACGATCGCACCTTTACCGCGGCAGTGAGAGTGGCTGTAGAGGGCCTACCAGACCCCATTGCCACAGGACAGGGCTCGAGTAAGAAGGCAGCAGAAATTAGCGCCGCAGCCGCAGCCCTCACCGTCCTCCAGGGCTAAGCCGTGCCAGAGCTTCCTGAAGTCGAGGTTGTTCGGCGAGGCATCGAGCCCTA
>JAYOHK010000007.1:50105-55408 GCA_038118225.1 Cellulomonadaceae bacterium
TTTGGCTCGCTCGCAATCGATCAACTCGTTGACACCGGCGATGGTGTCCCTGCAGGCCACGGCGGTCCTTCGCCAGACATTCCCGGTCAAGCCCGCCACATCGCAAGAGACTTACTCGATCCCCACGTTGATATCGATGGCTTTGTGCGCACGCTTCGGCGTCGAAAAACCGGAGTGAAGCGCGCCATATTGGATCAGCAAGTCATTAGTGGTGTGGGAAACATTTACGCCGATGAGGCACTGTGGCGCACCAAGCTCCACTTTGACTACCCGTCGAATCGATTAAGCGCGAAAAAGGCGCGGGAGTTAGCAGCCAATCTCCAAGAAGTGTTTCTCGGAGCACTAGAACAAGGCGGGACCAGTTTCGACTGGCAATACGTCAACGTCAATGGACAGTCGGGTTATTTCTCTCAGTCACTCAACGCCTACGGCCAAGACGGAGTGGGCTGTGCGCGCTGCGGCTCGGTAATTGTCAGAGAGCCGTTCATGAACCGCTCGTCCTTTCGGTGCCCGAAGTGTCAGCCGAGACCTCGGAAACAGGTAAGTTAGCTAAGTACTTCGCCAGGGTTGCCGTCTTGGCTACGCAGTTGACCAGGAGTTATCCGTGCACCTTAAATCCCTCACAATCAAGGGATTCAAGTCGTTCGCAGAACCCACCACTTTGGTATTCGAACCAGGGGTGACTTGTGTGGTCGGACCAAACGGTTCGGGTAAGTCAAATGTGGTCGACGCCCTCTCCTGGGTAATGGGTGAACAAGGCGCGAAGAGCCTCCGCGGTGGCTCGATGGAAGATGTCATCTTTGCCGGAACCCAATCGCGCGGACCGCTCGGTCGCGCTGAGGTCAGCCTCACCATCGACAACCACGACGGTGTGCTCCCCATCGACTACACCGAAGTCACGATTTCTCGGACGCTGTTTCGAAACGGCCAAAGCGAATACGCAATCAACCGCGAAACCTGTCGTCTTCTCGATGTTCAAGAGCTCTTAAGCGACACCGGTCTCGGACGTGAAATGCACGTCATCGTGGGACAGGGCCAGCTCGACCGCATCCTCCACGCCACCCCAGATGATCGCCGCCTCTTCATCGAAGAAGCAGCGGGAATCTTGAAGCACCGCCGTCGTAAAGAAAAGACGGTGCGAAAGCTTGAGTCGATGGAGGCCAACCTCACCAGGCTCCACGACCTGATTAACGAAATTCGACGTCAGCTCAAACCGCTTGGCCGCCAAGCAGAAGTTGCCAAGGAAGCGCAGCAAATCCAAGCCAACGTGCGAGACGCCAAAGCACGTCTGCTGGCCGATGACGTTCACACCATCAAGGCCGAGCTTGCGGAATACCAAAAGAACGAAGGCAACACCGCCAGCGAGCGTGCAGTTGTTCAAGACGAGCTCGACCGGGTGAGTGCTGAGCGCCAAGCGGCCGAGAACACCCTGTCGCAAAGTCCCGTCGAGCGAATCCGCCAACGCGACAACGAGCTACGTCGAGTCACCGAACGTATCTCCTCGCTACACGCGCTCGCGAGCGAGCGTGTGTCGTTGCTGGCCGAAACCGAAGCTGCCGAGCCACTGGCGAGCACCGTGAGTGACGCTGACCTAGCCGCGTCAGAAGCACGTATTGCTGAAGCAGAAGCAGACGTTGCCCGGGTCGAAGGAGAGCTTGGCAAGCTCGCCGCCGTGACCGCCCAGGCCAGGGCGGCCCTTGACGCCCACGACGAACACGTTCGCGGTGCGAGGGAAGCCTGGCTTGCCTGGCGCCAAGAAGCACAGGCCAAACAAGAGGCCTTGGCTGTTGCCCACTCGCGGGTGAACACCGCCGGCGCTGAATACGAGCGCACCGCAGACGCACTCGCGGCCGCAGAAGCGCGCGTGTCGGAGCTGGAGAAAAACCGCACCGAATTTGCCACCCAGGAAAGCGAAAAAGCCGACAAGGCTCTCGCCGAAGCTGAAGAAGCACTCCAGAAGGCGTGGGCGAAAGAAACCGAGCTCTCCGAAGGGCTCGATCAGGCACGAAGTGCCCTGCACCAGAGCGAGCGTGAAAAAGACGCTTTGGCAGCCCGTGTGCAAGCCCTCACCTTGGCCATCAAATCTGAGCAGGCTGACGATCACGCCGATCACCCCAGTGTGAAGGGCCGCGTTGCCGAGCTGATCTCGATCACTCCTGGGTATGAAACGGCCATCGCTCGTGCACTCGGCGCGCTCGCAGACGCCCTCGTGGTCGGAACCAAAAAGGATGCGTTCGCAGTTTCTGAAAAGGTCTCTGGCCAAGACAGCCAAGTAAACCTCGTGGTGGAAAGCGCCCCGCCCGCCACCGAACAATTCGAATTAGAGGGACTCACCCCCGCCCGAGACGTCGTCAAGGGCCCCGCGGGAGTCCTTCGCCTTCTCCACAACACGTTCATCGCCTCGAGCCTCGATGAGATTCAGCGCTACTGGGTGGGTCGAGATGACCTCCCCTCTGACGTTCACATCGTCACCAACGCCGGAGACCACTTCTCCGCCACCGTGGTGCAGGCAGGGTCTGGATCGTCGCGCTCAAGTGTGGAGTTGATTGCCGAGCGCGACCAGGCAGTAGCTGACCTCGAGCGGGTATCAACCGATGTGGAGCGCCTGAGTGAAAAAGTGCGCACCTCACAGGTTGAGCTTGAATCTGCCAGTGAGGCCGCAAAGAACCAGCTTGCTTTGGTGCGCCAGCAAGAATCTGAGCGTGCGCAGCACAACGAAGCACTTTCTGCCCAGTCGGCCACCCTCGACGCAGCGCGTGCCGAGCGTGACCGACTCCACGGACGTCTCGATACCGCTCAGGCAGAGCGTGAGCAAGCCGAGCGCGCGGTTGCCGAAGCAGAAGTCGAATTAGAAAACCTCCCCGAACAACCCCCCTCGGACGCCGACGATGACGCGCGCGACCCCCTCGTCGAAGCCCTCGAGCAGGCGCGGGCTAGCGAAGTGGATGGCCGCGTGGTCGTGGAACAGTCGCGTTCGCAGCTTGGCTATCAAAAAGATGTGCTCGCAGGATTGCACCAACGTCGCGAGCAAGAACAGCGTGAGCGTGAGCAGGAAGCAGCGAGACGTCAAGAGCGCATCGCCGTTCACGAGCGCGCGGTGGCTGTGTCTGCGTTGACACCCACTTTGATGCGGGTCGCCAACGAAGCCCTCGAGGAGTCCTCGAAGGAACTTGCTGCCCTTGAGCAGACCAGGCGCGACGCAGATGGTGCTGTTCAGCGTCTTCGTGCACGAGAAGCAGAGCTTCGTGAGCGTCTGTCGCAGATGACCGAGTCGGTCCACAGCATCGAAATGCACATCTACGAGCGAAACCTCCACTTAGGTCAGCTCGTCGAAAAAGCTCAAGAAGAACTGGGCCTGTCCGTCGAAGTACTCGCAGATGAGTATGGGCCCGACCAAATGGTTCCCGCGATGGAAGAGGATGGCGAGCCTGCGGCATTTGACCGCGAAGAACAACAAAAGCGCCTCCAAAAGGCACAGCGGCAGCTTGAACAGCTGGGACGAGTAAACCCCTTGGCGCTTGAAGAGTTCCAAGCCATGGAAAAGCGCCACCAGTTCTTGGCAGAGCAACTCGATGACGTCGTGGCCTCAAAGAAGGACTTGTTGGCGATTATTGAAGACCTCGACGACACGATGAAAGACGTGTTCTTCAATGCCTTCAACGACACCAAGCAAGCCTTCGACGAGGTATTCCCCATCTTGTTCCCCGGCGGGCAGGGCTCGCTGAGCCTGACCGACCCCGACAACCTGCTCACCACGGGTGTTGAGGTGTCGGTGCGCCCTCGCGGTAAGAAGATCGAGCGGCTGTCACTGCTCTCCGGTGGAGAGCGCTCGCTCGCCGCGGTCGCTCTTCTCAACGCGATCTTTATCGCCCGTCCTAGCCCCTTCTACATCCTCGACGAGGTCGAGGCGGCACTTGACGACGCGAACCTTGGTCGACTCCTTGATGTGATGGAGCGTCTGCGCGCCGATTCCCAGTTGATCATCATTACCCACCAAAAGCGCACGATGGAGATTGCCGATGCGCTCTATGGTGTCTCGATGCGCGATGATGGCGTGAGCGCGGTGGTCGGCCAGCGCGTGCGAGAAACGGCCGTCTCTCAATGACATAGCCACTAAGTTGTGGTGCTAACAACAGAAAGGCGCTCCTAGTCATGGCTCACATAGAAGGCAGACTCGAGACCTTCCTTGATCGGTTTGAGCTTGCGTGGATGGCTCTCGGGTTTGTTTATTTGGGCATCTACGCCTACGGAGTCATCGCTCAACCGGGAGAAGATACTCTCGCCGTCCTTGAAGCAATCAACCTTCTGATTTATGGCATTTTCGCAGTCGAACTGGTTCTTCGTGCCATTGCAACACGTAAGACCCTGAAATCTCTCGCCGGTGTATTCGCCTTTGTCAAGAAATACTGGCTGAGCATTTTTGCCGTGATCCTGCCGGCATTTAGAACGCTGCGAGTCCTTCGGGTGGTGATTGTGATTCGAGCCCTTGAACCGTTCCTCGTCAAGCGCACCCACAAACTCACTGTTGTGACCTTGGTCACCATTCCGTTGCTGTTATTCACCTCCGCCGTGTCGGTGTTGGAAGCCGAGCAAAACGCTGAGGGGGCAAATATCGTGACCTTCGGTGATGCGATGTGGTGGGCGCTCGCGAGTGTTACCACCGTGGGGTACGGCGATCGTTTTCCGGTGACCGATGAGGGGCGCCTCATTGCCACCTTCTTGATGATTGTCGGAATTGGTCTTTTTGGAGCACTCACCGCGCTGCTGGCTGCATGGGTTCTCAACGAAGAAAAATCCGAGGTTGCGGGCAAGTGATTCGCCCGCTAATTTCACTCGCCGCAGTGGCATTGGCCCTCGCTGGCTGTTCGACAGCCGCTGAGCCAACGCGGGTTGAGGTGATTGAGCGCTACCAGGCTGTCGCCCTCTCATGTGAGTACGCCGACTGCGCCGATGGCGTGGTGAAGCCAGGGGAGCCCGTATCGATCGTGTTGCACGGCCAAGCCCGAGACGACCAACTCAGCGCGCTGGAGGACACCATTTCTCAATGGACCGCGGCATGCCCCAGCATCCCCCTCAGGTTGGGTGGGACACACGCGACCACGATGGATTTTTTCTTCGTTGACGAATCGGACATGGCGAGCGTTTTGCCGATCCATGTTGTGGGGAACGTGGGGTTGTTTAACTACGACTGGGATGGATCCAATGTGATTACCGGCATGACGGTCGTCATCGCTAATGAAATTGAATCCCGCGAGTTAGAGCATTTTGTGCTCGAAGAAACTACCCAGGCGATGGGGCTCATC
>JAYOHK010000007.1:55418-56526 GCA_038118225.1 Cellulomonadaceae bacterium
ACCTCATACTCAACACTTGATCAAGCCGTAATCGCTTATCACTGCCAATCCGGCGTGGCCCCCGGGATGGACGCGAGCGAACTCCCCGAGTAGCTGGCCTGCTGGTCAGTTGCGCTACAGCATGCTGGTGAACTGAATCAACGCGAGAAAAAGGGCCACCGCGCCGAGCCTGCGCAGCCAACCCATCCGGGTGGATTCGCTCCAGTGAGATTCACCTGGGTGGCCCTCGCGGGCCATCATTCCGAGCGTTGAGACCACGAAAATCAGCCCCAGCAGGCTAAAGATGAAAATGACTGAAAACTGTGGATGATCACCCAGCGCCGCACCTAGAGAGTTTTCCAAAACAATCTCTAGCGCCAGCATCATCGCAAGCCCGGCGATACCTGTGGGCATGATCCTCCACAACACTCGCGAATTGGGGATGGCGTGTGCAAAAAGACCCACCAGGTTGGGTGCCATAAACAACAAGGCCGCGAGCCAGACCACCGGCCCAAATCCCATGAAGGCGCTTGCGATGAAGATGTAAAACCAGAAGCGAAGCGTCTGGGCAATGATTTTCTGGGTGGCGGGAGGCTCCAGAATCTGATCGGGGGTGAGCTGGTCCATTCGCCATGGATAATGCCTGGCCGCGGTGTCTTCCAACACAATGCGAAGAGCGATGACGCCAGTGGCCATGAGCTGGAAGGTGAAGACATAGTTTGCGGCCGGAAGGGTGAGACCGGTGAGGGCGGGAAGCGATCTGATGATGAGTCCGGCCACCCAGCCACCCATCAGCGAGGCAAAGGCGATATCGCCCACGCGTCTCATCAGCTCTCCCGGCTCTCGGTTGACTGGTCGCCGAAATTCTCGAATCGATCGGGCGATGAAGATGGGACCAAAGCCGGCCACAACAATTCCTGCGAGCATTCGCCAATCGGTAATCGCGCTGATGTCCATCAACGGCAGTGACCCCACAACAAATACCGCCATCGCGAGTGATCCGGCAAACGCGTCAACGATTCCGAGGGCGACAAGCCCCAGGAATAACCCAACGGGTGGGTGAAGCAACACCCCTTCGTTTTCCTGGAGAGCCCGAAGAGCAATCCACACACCTACGACGGGCAACGCC
>JAYOHK010000008.1:0-43825 GCA_038118225.1 Cellulomonadaceae bacterium
CTCACACTACCGGGGTTACCCCGGTTGAGGGCTTGTCACCACTAGCATCGACAGGCGGAGAAGAGGCAGAACATGACACGAATTCGACTCATTGCGCTCGCAGGAGCCCTTGCCCTGACACTTTCGGGATGTGCGGGAATGGTCCAAAGCGCTGTGCAAAGCGCGCTGGGTGATGTCTTGCCACCAGAAATCCAGCAGCTGCTCGAGCGCACCACTGATTTCTCATTTGACGTTCCCGTCAGCACAGATGTTCCCTCTGATTGGCCTGGATCGATTGCTATTCCCGAGGGCACAACCCTCTTTTCGTATGCGGACGAGGGGACCTGGAATCTGGCCGTGTCGGTCGAGAGTAATGACCAGGCCATTGCGGGCCTCGAAGTCTTGCAAGGAAACGGGTTTGGGGTGGTGAGTGAGCAGGTGATGGGAAATGTGAACATCACAGAGCTCACCAACGGCACGTACACCGTGACGTATGCCTACGTGGCGGATGACGCAGCTGTGGTGGTCAACATCACCGTGACGTTAGTCGAGAGTTAAGTCGTCAGAAGGATTTTTCCCGAGTAGTCACGAGATTGAATGGCGCGGTGTGCGTCAGCTGCATCGGCGAGGTCAAATGTCTTCGCGATGGATACCGTGAGCTGTCCATCTGTAATGGCCTGGAAGAGCTCGCCCACCCGCCACGCAAACTCCTTATGGTCGCTAATGAAATGCGCCAGGGATGGCCTTGTCACGATCAGAGAGCCCAAGACGCTGAGGCGTTGGAGATCAAAAGGCGGAACTTGTCCGCTGGATGCGCCAAACAAGGCCATTGTTCCTCGCGGGCGAAGAAGCCCCAGGCCGTCTTCAAAGGTGTCTTTGCCGACACCGTCATAGACCACGTCCACACCGTGTGATCCGACTATTTCTTCAACCTGGGGTGCCCAGTTGCCCTGGTCATAGCGGATGACATGGTCGGCACCGAATGATTTCGCGCGTTCTGCTTTGTCATCGCTGGAGGTGGTCCCAATGACGACGCCTCCGCGGGCTTTGATCATTTGGGTCAGCAACAATCCGACCCCTCCCGCGACGGCGTGGACGACGGCGACCGAGCCTTTTTCAATCTGATACACACTGGTGACCAAATAGTGGGCAGTAAGGCCCTGCAACATCGAAGCGGCAGCAGTCTGAGTATCGATGGAATCTGGAATCGGGGCGAGTTTTCCTTCATCGACCAGCGCATATTCCGCGTAGGAACCGCCAGACATTGCCCAACACACTCGGTCTCCTGGCTGAAATGCTGTGACCCCTTCACCGATGGCGTCTACTACACCAGCGCCCTCTTGACCGGGGGTAAAGGGAAGGGGAAGAGGATAGGCGCCTTCACGGTGGTAGACGTCAATAAAGTTCACCCCGGCCGCTTCGAGACGAACTCGCACTTGGCCCACCCCAGGCTCCGGGGTCTCGACCTCGATAAGGGTTAATACTTCTGGGCCACCGTTTTGGGAAAGAGAGATTGTGCGCACGAGCCCATTGTGGCCCTCCCCGTCCACCGGGGCAACGCCAGGAGAGGTGTCCTACCCTTGAGAGGTGTCCACCACTTCCACGCAGGGCGTTGACTACAGCCGCTTTGCACCCATCGCGCTGTTAGCCGCAGCTGCGGGTATTGCTGCCTGGTGGGCACTGATTTATGGGGACGGTGCTGCCGCCCCATTGCTTGTTGACCCGGGTGCAATTGTTCGCTGGGGCTTGCCAGTGGCGATGCTTGTCGTGAGGATCGCGTCTGGGATCACCCTGGGGGCGCTGCTTCTCGCGGCCTTTGCGCTGCCTTCGACCCATAGGGCCTACGACTCCAGCATGACTTTGGCGGGATGGTCGGCTGCAGTGTGGACCGTATCGAGTGTGGTGGCTGGGCTGCTCACCTTCTCTGCGGTGTACCTCGAACCAGTGACCTTAGATGATCGCTACGGCAACTTGCTTTCCATCTTCTTTGCCCAAACAGAAATTGGGCGGGCGTGGTTGTGGTCGACCGTGTGTGCCGGGGCGGCAACTATCGCGTCGATTGCAGCCAGGAACTATGCGCCAGTGTTCTTCACCGGTGTGCTTGCTGTGGCAGCGCTCTGGCCGTTGGCGGAGCTTGGCCACACTGCCGGAACCGCATCTCACAACCAAGCCGTGACGTCTGCCTATCTCCACTACGTGTTCGTCGGGTTCTGGATCGGAGGCCTGGCGGCCTTCGCGTGGGTCTATCGACACATTCGACACAACAAAGATGTTCTGGCGCGAACCTTGGAGCGCTTTTCCACCATCGCCTTGGTTTCGGTGATTGTGGTCGGGATCTCTGGTGTGATGAACGCCTGGATCCGAGTGGGAAGTCTTGACAACCTTCTCACCCCCTACGGAGTACTACTTCTGGTCAAGACCGCTGTGCTGGCTGTCTTGATCGGGTGGGGTGCGGTGTATCGCCTGCGCATCATTGGCTCAATTCCCGCCAGCAGCGATACGAGTTTTTCAACGCTGTGGAAGCTGGTCGTCACTGAACTCGCGGTGATGGGAGTGGCAATCGGGGTTGCCGTGGCTCTTGCTCGAACCGAAACCCCCGTCGAAGAAGTACCGCCTAGTGAACTAAGCGCCCCCACTCCTGCGGAATATCTCACCGGGCAGCCTCTACCTCCCCCCTTCAGCGTGGGCCGGGTGTTTACCGAATGGGAAGTTGATCTGTTGTGGAGCTTGGTGGCGGGCTTTGCCATCTTCTTCTATGTCGCAGGCGTAGTGAGGCTGGCTCGACGAGGTGACTCGTGGCCTGTTCTCAAGACTGTCTCGTGGGTAGCCGCGATGGCGATTCTGTGGTTTACCACCAGCTCTGGTCTCTACGTCTACGGAAACGTGTTGTTCAGCATTCACATGGTGGAACACATGATTTTGAGCATGGGCATTCCACTGCTCATGGTCCTAGCCACCCCTGTGACCTTGGCAGCCAGGGCGATCCACGCCAGGGGAGACGGGTCCAGAGGTCCGCGCGAGTGGATATTGGCGTTCACCCACTCCAAGTATTTGGGGTTTATTGGACACCCCCTCATCGCAGCGCCCATTTTTGCCCTTTCCCTCATCGTCTTTTACTACTCGCCGCTATTCGAGTGGGCATTGGAAGACCACTTAGGGCACGTCTGGATGACTGTTCACTTCCTGATCTCTGGCTACCTCTTTGCTTTGGTGGTCTTAGATGGCGACCCACACCCCCACAGACCTGCCTATCCCCTCCGACTCGTCATTGTCTTGGCCACGATGGCATTCCACGCCTTCTTTGGATTGGGTCTGATTATGGGCGAGGGGCTCTTGGCGCCTGAATGGTTTGGAGCGATGGGCCGCGAATGGGGATTGCCACCTCTTGAAGACCAACAACGAGGCGGCGAACTCGCCTGGGGGCTTGGCGAATTCCCGACCCTGTTGCTTGCCATCGCAGTGACGTGGTCGTGGAGTCGAGGAGATGATCGCGAACGAAAGCGCATCGACCGCCAGGCCGACCGAAGCGCGGACGAGGAACTTCGCGCCTATAACGAGATGTTGGCGCAGCGCGCCGCAGCAGATAAAAAGCGCGGCCTTTAATCGATTCGAAGCGCTGGGGAGTCACGGTCTAAGCCGGTGACTTCGGCGGTGAGATCGAATACGACATCGCGGTTTAGTGGCCTGAGGCTTCCATCAAATAGAGACTGGATTGTTCCTGTCACCGTGGCCACACCGCCAGCAGCACTCACGGTTGCGACCGACAGATCATCAGTGGCGGTGACGGTGATGCTCGGAAGTACGGTGATGGTCCAGCTTGGAGCACCCACCACTCGGTCATTAACAGTCGTACCAAAGGGGCACGATGCTGGTTGGAGAACATCCCTGCTCGAGCACTCCTGCAAGTACTCATCAAAGGCAACGGTGACTTCGTTAATCAACGCCTCGGTGGGGGTAAGCCGAAGAGCAACGTTTATCTCATCGCCCGGAGTGGTGGCCACGACGCGAGCCACGTCGGAGTGGAGCCACTGATTTCCCGCAGACACGTCGTACACACCTGGTACCAACACAGTGGCCTCCGACCCAGAGGGTACCTCCACGTCATTGACCACCACGGATGAGGCCCCACCACCATCGAATCGAATCGACGCAGTGGGGGAAGTGACAAAACTCCAGGTGTTAAACAAGCCCGCAATTCGCGGACCTCGTTGGAGATCAAAACGAGATTGGGCTGGCTCGCGGTTGACCACATAACTCACACCGACTGCGGTCGAATCCGCACTCAGAGTTTGGGTGCCAGTAATGGTCGACCCTGACACGGCGGCATTTGATGCGGGCAGCACGGTCGGAGCCTCGGAAATACCGGCAATAGATAAGGCTGTTTCAAACTCGCCGGATTCCACTGCGTCCACATAATCCACTACGACGCGGGCGGCGGAATAAACACTCGAGTTCAACCCCAACACACCTGCGATCCAGAGCGCTACGAGCCCTGCTCCAAGAGCCACAAAGCGAATAATCCGTGAGCGCACACGCCCATCCTATGAAGCCAGTAGGCCTGGAGCCGGATAGCCTGGGGAGAGAAGGCAGATGACAACAACACAGACGACTAATTCCAAGGCTTTACTGGCCACGCTGGAATCTAGTTTCGACAACTTCTTCATTACCGGGCCGGCAGGAACGGGAAAGACCACTCTTCTTCACGACTTTGTCGCCACCACCGAGAAGACCGTGGTCGTCGCCGCGCCTACCGGGGTGGCAGCGCTCGCAGTCGGCGGCCAAACTCTTCACTCCCTGTTGCGCCTACCTCTTGGCATTTTGGGCAGCGGGGACCTGGGCTATTGCCCCAAGGAAATCCTTCAAATGCTTCGCCACATCGACACTCTCGTCATCGATGAGGTCTCCATGGTCAGCGCCGACGTGATGGATGGAATTGACCGCAGGCTTCGTCAGGCAAAAGGCAAGAGGACCATTCCCTTTGGCGGGGTGCAACTTGTCATGTTCGGCGACCCCTACCAATTGGCGCCCGTGGTGAGCGGCGATGCGGAGCGCCAGTATTACCTCGATACCTACCGCTCGGCCTGGTTTTTCGATGCGAGGGTGTGGGACGAAACCAGTCTTCGAACCATCGTTCTAGAAACCATCTACCGCCAAGCGGACCCCGAGTTTCAACGAGTCTTACAAAGCCTCCGTGATGGAACCATCGACGCGGAGACCGGTCGGATGCTTAATGAACGAGGCGCAATCCCCGCCGATGACCCCGACATCATCACCTTGGCCACCACCAATCAGACCGTTCGGCGGATTAACGAATCACGCTTGGCAGCACTCGAGGGCGATGCGATGGTGGCCCAGGCAGAGATTGAGGGCGAGTTTGGTTCGTCCCGCCAATTTCCCGCCGATGAAGAACTCACCATCAAAATTGGCGCCCAGGTGATGTTTCTTCGAAACGACACCGGAAATGCCGCAGGTCCTCGATGGGTAAACGGCACTCTGGGTGTGGTCGAGGACATCTCAGACACTGTGATTGTCAACGTTGACGGTGAAAGCGTGGAAGTAGAGCCCGTCACCTGGGAAAAGGTGAAGTACGAGTATGACCCGGGATCAAAGCACGTCAGCAGCGAAGTAGTTGCCGAGTTCACCCAGTTTCCGCTGCGCCTCGCGTGGGCAGTGACCATCCACAAAGCCCAGGGAAAAACTCTTGACGAAGCGATTATCGATTTAGGCCCGAAGGCATTTGCCGCGGGGCAAACATATGTGGCGTTTTCAAGGCTCACAAGCCTCGAGGGCTTGCACTTGACCAGGCCCCTTCGCCCCTCCGATGTGATTGTCGACTCGGACGTGAAGCGATTCTTTGACCAAGCCAGTGATCAGGCCAGCGGCCTGTTCTGATTCGATGCGACTAGGCTGTTTTTGTGCTGCTGAGTGACCGGGATATCCGCCAAGAAATCAACAACGAACGCATTGTGCTCGACCCCTGGGACGAATCGATGGTTCAACCCTCGAGCGTTGATGTGCGACTCGACCGCCTCTTCAGACTGTTCGATAACCACAAGTACCCCCACATCGACCCGTCGATTGACCAGCCAGATCTCACCAGGCTTGTCGAAGTAAAGCCCGATGAGCCTTTCGTTCTGCACCCCGGAGAGTTTGTTCTGGGCGCCACCTACGAAGTGGTGACCCTGCCAGATGACATCGCGGCGCGCCTTGAAGGAAAGAGCTCACTGGGCCGGCTGGGACTTCTCACACACTCCACGGCAGGTTTTATTGACCCAGGCTTCTCTGGTCACGTGACCTTGGAGCTCAGCAATGTCGCCACGTTGCCGATCACGCTGTGGCCTGGAATGAAGATCGGGCAGCTCTGCTTCTTCCGCCTATCCTCACCAGCAGAACACCCTTATGGCTCAGAGCGCTACGGAAGCAGATACCAGGGACAGCGTGGACCCACGGCGTCTCGTTCGTTTGCGAATTTCCACCGCACCGAAATCTCGGCGGACTAAGCCAAATAGTTTCCTGGCCACTGTTGCAGTTGGTCGACGAGCCACGGGCTAAACGCAAACGGCGCTGAGGCGACTGCTGAGTGGAGCTCGCTTGGGTTAACCCACTTCCACTCGCACACTTCGTCCTCCCGCGGAGCGGGTTCGCTACTTGCGCGGGCAGTAAATACCGGGCAGATCTCGTTTTCGACGATGCCACTGGCGTCCACTGCGCGGTAGCGGAAACCAGGAATGGCGGGTGTGATGTCAGAGATTTCGAGACCGATTTCGTGGCGCACTCGCCTGATAATCGCATCGATCATGTCTTCGCCAGGTGCCGGGTGGCCACACACGGCATTGGTCCACACGCCAGGCCAGGTCGCTTTGCCAAGTGCTCGTCTGGTGACCAGCACCTTGCCGTCGTCGTTTACGACGTGGCAGGAAAAAGCCAAGTGAAGAGGCGTATCGGTGGTGTGAACGGTGGCCTTGTCGGCCGTGCCAATGGGAGTGCCACGATCGTCGACTAAGACGACTTGTTCTAAGACTTCCTGCACCACGACGCGATACCCTTCCAAGTGTTCGTCCCATCCTGACATGTCAGAGTGGGAGTGTTGGTGAGAAAAAGGCTCAGCGGGGAGGTGTGTGTATGACCGATCTCGATACCCGCATTGACCTCTATACGAGGGCCGCTGAGGAGACCGCCTCCCACGTGATCCGCCTCTATTCCACGTCCTTTGGAATGGCGTCAACGCTGTTGGAGCCTGCGTGCAGGCGCCACATCGAAAACATTTATGCACTTGTCCGCCTTGCCGACGAAGTAGTGGATGGGGTTGCTGAAGAAGCAGGTCTCACCGCGAAGGCAGCGGGGAAGCAGTTGGACGCTCTCGAGCGTGACACCAACCAGGCGATGAAGACGGGTTACTCGACAAACCTCATCGTCCACGCGTTTGCCCACTCCGCGAGAGCACTTGGTATCACCGAAGAACTCACTGCCCCGTTCTTTGCCTCGATGAGGGCCGATTTGACCGACACCGAACACGACCAGGAAAGTTTCGATCGCTACGTCTATGGCTCAGCCGAAGTGGTCGGTTTGATGTGTTTGAAAGCCTTCCTCGTCGGCCACGACGTCAACGACAAAGACACCGAGACAATGGTGATCGGCGCCAGGGCTCTAGGCGCAGCATTCCAAAAGGTCAACTTCTTACGCGACCTTGCTGTCGACTTTGAAGCACTTGGTCGAAGCTACTTCCCAGGCGTCACCCCAGACTCACTCGATGAGGCAACGAAGACTCGCTTGCTCGATGACATCGACCGCGACCTGGCTCTCTCAGCAGTGGCACTGCCGCTTCTGCCTGGTCGACCCAGGCGGGCAGTGGGCTTGGCCCATGCGCTATTTGAAGAACTTGGCGAACAGATTCGCCGCACCCCAGCGGATGAATTGCTTCAGAAGCGAGCGAGCGTGCCGGGCTGGAAAAAGCTTTCACTGGCCGTGTGGGTGTTTGCCGGCGGGGTACCAGGATCTAAGTGGAGACGAAAGGCAACAGCGTGAGTCAAAAAGTAGTGGTCATCGGAGCAGGCATTGGAGGTCTCGCTTCTGCTGCGCTTCTTGCCAAAGACGGCTACGACGTGACTTTGTTGGAAGCCCACGATCACGTCGGTGGTCGCGCGGGCAACTGGGAAAAAGATGGCTTCCGCTTCGACACCGGGCCGTCGTGGTATCTGATGCCAGAAGTGTTTGACCACTTCTACAAACTCATGGGCACTTCTGCCAAAGAGCAGCTGGAGCTTGGCCTTCTTGACCCCGGGTATCGCGTGTTTTTTGAAACACAAGGGGCTAGTCCCGCTGATTCAATTGATATCGCGGCTAACCGCGAGGACAACTTGAAAGCGTTCGAGAAGCTGGAGCCCGGTTCCCGGCCTGCAATGACGCGTTACTTGGACTCGGCGAAAGAGACGTATCGGATCGCGAAGGACTACTTTCTTTACACCTCGTTCCAAGACCTTCGCCCCCTCTTGGTGCCAGAAGTGCTCAAGCGGATCGGAACGCTCTACAACTTGCTCACCAAGCCCATCTGGGGCTTTGCCGCTAAACACGTGAAGTCCCACCGCGCGAGGCAGCTACTGGGCTACCCGGCTGTGTTCTTGGGCTCAAGCCCCTACATTGCACCGGCGATGTTCCACCTCATGAGCTACCTCGATCTAGAAGACGGTGTTCTCTACGCCCAGGGTGGCTTCCACGCAGTGATGGAGTCGATTAAGGACCTTGGCGTTAAGGAAGGAGTCGACCTTCGACTGAATTCGAGGGTCACCTCCATCAACACCACACCGGGTTCATCGAAGCCCACGGTCACGGGAGTGAGCTACACGGATAAGGCCGGCAAAACCCACACCGTTGACGCCGACATTGTCGTGTCTGCCGCTGATCTTCACCACAGCGAAACTGCTTTGTTGCCAAAGCCCCTCCAGACTTACCCAGAGTCGTACTGGAAGAAAAAGACAGCCGGACCTTCTGCTGTGTTGATGTACCTGGGCCTCAAGGGAGAAGTCCCAGAGCTGCTGCACCACTCCCTGTTCTTCACGAAAGACTGGGCTGACAACTTTGGTCGGATCTTCTCGAAGACGCCGAGTATCCCTGAAACCGCCTCGCTGTATGTGTGTAAGCCAAGCGCCACCGACGACAAGGTCGCACCGAAGGGCCACACGAACATCTTTGTCTTGGTCCCCATGCCCGCAGATGTGTCGATGGGCAAGGGTGGAATTGATGGCGCTGGAGATCCGGTGATTGAACAGATCGCCGATCGAGCAATCGAGCAAATTGCGTCCTGGAGCGGGGTGGACGATTTTGCTGAGCGGATTGTTCTTCGTCGCACCGTGGGGCCAGAAGACTTCAAATCCCATCTGAACTCGTGGATGGGTAGTGCTCTAGGACCTGCGCACACTCTTAGCCAGAGTGCTCTGTTTAGATCAGGCAATGTGAGCAAGAAAGTTGATGGACTCTTCTACGCGGGAAGCTCGACTATCCCGGGCATTGGTTTGCCGATGTGTTTGATCTCCGCCGAGGTGATGCTCAAGCGCCTACGAGGCGACACGTCGGTGAGCCCATTGCCAGAACCCCTCGCTCCGACCACAAAATAAGTCCATGAGCTGGTTGTACCTAGGAAGCCTCGTGCTTTCTCTGTGCGGCCTGGGGCTTCTGGACTATCGACACCGGCTCGCTATTTTCGATGGCCAACGCCTTCGCACGGCGATCACCGTTGCGGTGGGAGTGGTGTTTTTCTTGGGTTGGGATCTTGCGGGCATTGCCCATGGAGTGTTCTTTCGAGGAGCAGGCCCGTACATGACCGGCGTCCTGATTGCACCAGAGCTGCCCGTTGAAGAAGTCTTGTTTCTCACCCTGCTGAGCTACGTCTTGTTGTTGTCCTACCTCGCTGTTGCCAGGAGGAGAGCGTGAGCTACCTCGAGATCAACACGTGGTTCATCACGGGAGTACTTGTGGCAACAGCGCTACTACTCCTTCGTGGAGTGCGGCCAAGGATTCGCGCAATGGTGGGGTCGTTTCTAGTCGTGGGTGTGCTCACCGCCATTTTCGACAACGCGATTATCGGCGCAGGCCTGGTCGCATACGACGAGTCGACGTTGTCGGGCGTGATGGTGGGTGTGGCCCCAGTGGAAGACTTCGCCTACACCCTGGCCGGTGCCATATTGATTCCCATGATGTGGGAAGCGCTCGGAAAATGGGGCAGGTCACCCAGGTGAGAGCGCTCAAGTATTTGCTGCTCAGTTCCAGGCCACTGAGCTGGGTGAACACTGCCTTCCCGTTTGCGGTCGCTTATTTTGTGACCACCCAGCGATTTGATTGGCAGTTGCTGGTGGGCACCTTGTTCTTTCTCATTCCTTACAACCTGCTGATGTATGGCATCAACGATGTGTATGACTATGAGTCTGACCTTCGAAATCCCCGCAAAGGCGGTGCCGAAGGAGCCCTACTCCCGCCTGAGCTTCATGGGCCCACCATTGCGGTGGCGGTTGGCTCAACGATTCCTTTCATCATCTACCTACTGTGGGTGGGCTCCCTTTGGTCGTGGGCCGTTCTCGCGGTGTCCCTGTTTTTCGTCGTGGCGTACTCAATGCCACCCCTTCGGTTTAAAGAAGTCGCGGGCTTAGATTCGGTGACTTCGAGCATCCACTTTGTATCGCCCGCTATCTACGGGCTGGCGCTCGCGGGAGGAGTGGTCTCGGGTGCTGGATGGCTGATTCTTGTGGCGTTTTTCCTCTGGGGAATGGCTTCTCACGCCTTCGGCGCTGTCCAAGACGTGAACTCCGACCGCCAAGCCGGAATTGGCTCTGTGGCAACGGTGCTGGGGGCGAGAAAAACAGTGCGGCTGTCGGCTGTGGCCTATGCAGTAGCGGGGATGGTGATGGTTTTTGCCCCCTGGCCGCTGTCGGTCACCGCAATTATTGCCCCGGCCTATCTCGCAGCAGTGTTGCCGTTTGTGCGAATTACCGATGCCACCGCGGAAAAAGCACACGGCGGCTGGAAATGGTTTCTGGCCTTGAACTTCTTTGCCGGCGCAGTAGTCACCCTGGTGGGAATAAACGCAGGTTTCTTACCTGGCTAGCGCGAGTGGGCAGGGAGTTTCACCAGGAGCATCAACACAAGGCCCACACTGAGCACCAGCATGATGCCAAGAATTCCCCAGTATTGAGCGCCGCCAATAGCGATGAACACTGACCAGAGCAGTGGGGTGAGGAAGCTCACGGCGCGGCCGGTCGTGGCGTAGAGGCCAAATACTTGGCCTTCTTGACCAGCCGGTGACACTCTCGCCAGGAATGAGCGCGCCGCCGCCTGGGCAGGCCCCACGAACAGTGACAGCACCAAACCGCCAATCCAGAAGGCAGTGGGCCCAGCATCGCGGAAGATAAAGAGGCCAAAGCCCGAGACCAAGAGACCGGCCAGTGAGGTAATAATCACCACGCGTGGTCCGACGATGTCGTCGAGGCGACCGCCAATGATGGTCATTAGACCCGCAGACAGGTTTGCAACGATTCCAAAGATCAACACGTCCCCGGGAGAGAATCCGAAGGTGATCGCGGCGAGGATGCCACCGAAGGTGAAGACCCCGGCCAAGCCGTCGCGGAAGATGGCGCTTGCCAATAAGAACCAGAACGTGGGCGGGGTGGTGCGGTAGAGGGTCTTAACGTCCTTCACCAGGACCACGTAGCTGCGGAAGAACCCGACCTTGTCGTGCTCGTGAGATGCGGGAGCTTCGGGGACAAAGAAAAGAATCGGTATCGAAAAGACCAATGTCCACACCGCACTCATCAGCGCGATTGCGCGAATATCGATGCCGTTTTCTGAGCCCAGCCCAAAGACGTCTAGTTCGATGAATCCAAAGTAGGAAATTAGAAGGGCGACGATGCCCCCGAGGTATCCAAAGCCCCAGCCCAATCCGCTGACTCGGCCGATGGTTTCTTTGGTGGCAACTTGGGTAATCAAAGAGTTGTAGTTGACGTTTGCAATCTCGGCGAAAATATTGCCCACTGCGACAAGGCTCACACCCAGGACAAACATGTTGGGCTCAACGGTGGTGAAGAACATGGCCGCTTGAACCACAATCATCAACGCCGTGTTCCAGGCCAACCAACGCTTTCTGCGCCCCGCGCGGTCAGAGCGCTGCCCCAACACCGGTGCAATCAGGGCGATCAGGAGGCCGGCGGCTGATATGGCGAAACCAAGGTCACGCGAGAGTCCAGAGAGTGCGAGGTCGTATTGGGCATTGCCTTCACCCAAGGCTCGGATGTCTTCTGGGAGGAAAAGCTCTGAGGTGAGATACACCGTGAAGACAAAGGTGGTGATCACGGTCATAAACGGCTGCGTCGCCCAATCCCACAGCGCCCACGCAAAGACTCGACGCTTGGGGATCACACTCGTTGAGGCGGATTCGAGCGCCAAAACGGGAAGCGCATCGGTACCGAGTTGTGGAGGAACATCGTTGTTTCCTGAGGCCATGGAGTAACGCTAGCGGGGAAAGGCCCGTGGAAGTGACCGTTTTTGGTGAATTCTTGGTGGCTGTGGTGTCCGCCGTCGGCGAAATTGAGTCAATTCGACTCAAGTTTGCTTGACTTCACAGGCGCCAATGTGCAAACTTGACACGTGCCGACTCAGATTCTCGGCCAACGAACGTAAAAAGGAGCACAACACACATGTCACGTGCAGTAGGAATTGACCTGGGAACCACCAACTCTGTGGTGAGTGTCCTCGAAGGTGGCGAGCCCACCGTCATTGCCAACGCAGAAGGTTTCCGCACTACCCCCTCGGTGGTTGCGTACACCAAGGACGGCGAAATCCTCGTCGGAGAAACCGCAAAGCGTCAGGCAGTCACCAACGTTGACCGCACCATCTCGTCGGTAAAGCGCCACATGGGCACCGACTGGAAAATGGACATCGACGACAAGAGCTACACCGCTCAAGAAATCTCGGCGCGCATTTTGCAAAAGCTCAAGCGCGACGCAGAAACCTACCTCGGTGAGACTGTCACCGACGCGGTAATCACTGTCCCCGCATACTTCAACGACGCTGAGCGTCAGGCGACCAAGGACGCCGGTGAGATCGCAGGGCTTAACGTCTTGCGCATCATCAACGAGCCCACCGCAGCCGCACTGGCCTATGGCCTCGACAAGGGTAAAGAAGACGAGCTCATCTTGGTCTTCGACCTCGGTGGTGGAACCTTCGACGTCAGCTTGCTCGAAGTGGGCAAGGACGACGACTTCTCCACCATTCAGGTGCGCGCCACCTCCGGTGACAACCGCCTCGGTGGCGACGACTGGGACGAGCGCGTTGTTGATTACCTCGCCGAGAAGTTCAAGGCAACCACAGGTGTGGACGTCTCCGGCGACAAAATCGCCAAGCAGCGCCTCAAGGAAGCAGCCGAGCAGGCCAAGAAGGAGCTCTCCAGCTCCACCTCTACCCAGGTTCAGCTTCCCTACCTGTCGCTGACCGAGTCGGGACCTGCCAACTTGGACGAGTCCCTCACCCGCGCGAAGTTTGAAGAGCTCACCAAGGATCTGCTCGAGCGGACCAAGAAGCCCTTCAACGACGTCATCAAAGAAGCAGGTGTCAAGGTCTCCGACATCGCACACGTCGTGCTGGTCGGTGGATCAACCCGTATGCCCGCTGTCACCGAAACGGTGAAGGAACTCACCGGCGGTAAGGAGCCCAACAAGGGTGTGAACCCCGATGAGGTTGTGGCCGTCGGTGCAGCACTTCAGGCCGGTGTGCTGAAGGGTGAGCGCAAGGACGTTTTGCTGATCGATGTGACCCCACTGAGCCTCGGTATCGAGACCAAGGGTGGCATCATGACCAAGCTGATCGAGCGCAACACTGCGATTCCGACCAAGCGAAGCGAAACCTTCACCACCGCTGAAGACAACCAGCCGTCGGTGTCCATCCAGGTCTTCCAGGGCGAGCGTGAGTTCACCCGGGATAACAAGGCACTGGGAACCTTCGAGCTGACTGGTATCGCACCAGCTCCTCGCGGTATTCCTCAGGTTGAGGTCACCTTCGATATCGACGCCAACGGCATCGTGCACGTGTCCGCCAAGGACAAGGGCACCGGCAAGGAGCAGTCGATGACCATCACCGGTGGCTCCTCGCTTCCCAAGGAAGACATCGAGCGCATGGTTCGCGAAGCTGAAGAGCACGCCTCCGAGGACAAGAAGCGCCGTGAAGAGGCAGAAGCTCGCAACAACGCCGAGCAGCTTGCCTACTCCGTGGAGAAGATCCTCAAGGACAACGACGACAAGCTCTCTGACGACGTCAAGAGTGAAGTCCAAGCTGACCTCGACGCACTGAAGTCCGCACTGGCGGGAGATGACCAAGAGGCCATCCAGAAGGCGGCCGACACACTTGCTGCCAGCCAGACCAAGCTCGGTGAGGCCATCTACCAGCAGGCAGACGCTGAAGGCGCCGCTGCGGAAGGTGACGCCACCGACGACAACGGTGAAGACATCGTTGACGCAGAGGTAGTCGACGACGAGTCTGACGACAAGAAGTAGTCATGACGAGTGAGAATCCGACTCCCGAAGAGGAGAACGAGGAGACCCGCGTCACGGACAAACGACGGATCGACCCGGAGACCGGGGAGCTACGCTCCCCGGAACCCGAGGCCGACCAGGCCGGCGAAGAACTCTCTGAAGAAGACTTGAGCATCCTCGCTGAAGCAGAGCGTGACCTGGTTGCGGAATACCGCGAGAGGGCAGCTCGTGCCGAGGCTGAGCTTGCGAACTTCCGCGCCCGAGTCGAGCGTGATCGCCAAGCAAACCGTGACGCGATCATCGTCGAAGTGATCCGATCACTACTTCCCGCCGTTGATGACCTCAACCGGGCAGAAGCACACGGTGACCTGGCCGGAACCCCGCTCGAGATTGTGGCGCAGAAGATTAAGCAAAGCTTCGAGCGCTACGGGATGGCTGCCGTGGGCGAGGTGGGAGAAGCCTTTGACCCTGCCAAGCACGAAGCCATGGTTCACCTGCCAAGCGAAGACGTGACGACCGACACGGTCGCTGACGTGATTGAGGTGGGCTACATGTTGGGCGAGAAGCTAATTCGCCCGGCCAAGGTAGCTGTTCACTCCCCAAAGACTGACTAACAAACCCCAGGAAGGAGGTGTCTGATGGCGAGTCAAGATTGGTTAGAAAAAGACTTCTACAAGATCCTTGGCGTGCAAAAAGACATCTCTGACGCGGAGTTGAAGAAGGTCTATCGGAAGCTCGCCCGCACCTATCACCCGGATGCAAACCCGGATGATGCTAATGCTGAGAAGAAGTTCAAAGACATCTCTGAGGCCTACTCGGTGCTGTCTGACCCGAAAGAGCGTGCCGAATACGACCAGATTCGCCAGATGAGCCAAGGTGGAGCTCGCTTCACCGCCGGCGGTGGCGGAGCGGGTGGCTTCGAAGACGTGTTCGGTGGAATGTTTGGAGGCGGCATGCCTCGTCAGGGTGCTGGTGGATTCGGACACCTCTTTGAGGGTCTCTTCGACCAGGGCATGGGCGGCGGTGGCGGATACCCCGGATATCGCGAGCCGATGAAAGGCCAAGACGTCCAAGCTCGAATCACTTTGGATCTTCCCACCGCAGTCGAGGGCACCACAGTCAGTGTGGATACACCCTCTGGCAAGAAAGTCACCGCGAAGATTCCAGCTGGTGTGAAAGACGGCCAAAAAGTGCGCCTGCGCGGCAAAGGCCAGGCAAGCCCGAACGGTGGCCGAGCAGGTGATGTGATCATCACGGTGGGAGTTCCCAAGCACCAAGTGTTCGCCCGCGAAGACAACAACCTTCGCGTCGTGGTTCCGATCACTTATGGCGAGGCAACCCTGGGCGACACCATCGAAGTGCCCACACTCTCTGGCGACATCGTCAAAGTGAAAGTGCCACCGGGAACCCAAAGCGGACAAGTGATGCGGGTGCGCGGACGTGGCGTCACCTCAGCCCAAGGCATTGGCGATTTGTTAGTGGAAGTGAAGGTGGCTGTGCCCACGAGCTTGTCTAAGGGCCAAAAAGCCAGCCTTGAAAAGTTCATCGACTCTCTCCCGAGTGAGAACCCTCGGGAGGAGTTAATTAAGAAAGCGAAACGCTAGGGGGTGGTGTTGTGTTCTCTGATGACATGGACGAGTCCACGCCACTATTTCCGATTGCTACCGCTGCGGAATTAAGTGGTCTGCACCCCCAGACGCTGCGTCAATATGACCGACTGGGGTTGGTAAGCCCCACCAGAACAGCGGGTCGCACCAGGCGCTATTCGATGCGAGACATCGTGGCGCTTCGAGAAATCCAAACGCTGAGTGCAGAAGGTCTCAACCTCGAAGGCATTAAGCGAATTCTGGAGCTGGAGCGAGACAACCAAGAACTCAAGTCCCGAGTTCGACAACTAGAAACAGCACTGGCCGATGAGGTAGTGCTCAGACAAGGCCGGCGAGTATTCGCAGCCGGCGCCGAAGGCGAAGTAATCACCCTTCGCCAAGGAGAACGCGCCAAGCGGGCCAACGAAGTAATGGTGTTTAACCCGCTGTGGCGCATGTGGAGCGACTGGTTTAGCCCGCCACCTAGTGGCCAGGCAGAAGTGGAGAAGTAGACATGAATGAACAACAGTCTCAAGGCGAACAACAATCTGCCCTCGAGCTATATGGCCACAACCTCACCAAGGTGGCAGCAGAGGGAAAGCTTGACCCCGTCATCGGTCGAGACGCGGAGATTAGGCGTGTATCCCAAGTGCTCACTCGCCGTACCAAGAACAACCCCGTGCTCATTGGTGAACCAGGTGTGGGAAAAACCGCTGTAGTGGAAGGTCTTGCCCAGCGAATCGTCGCGGGCGACGTCGCCTAATCGTTTAAAAATAAGCAGCACATATATTTGGACTGGGCCGCAGTTGTGGCCGGTGCGAAGTCCCGTGGTTTTTTTGACGAGCGGTTGAAAGCAGTGCTCAAAGAAATCAACGACTCCGAGGGCGAAATCATCACCTTCGTGGACGAGCTCCACACCTTGATGGGTGCAGGCGGCGGTGAAGGATCGGTCGCAGCTTCCAACATGTTAAAGCCCATGCTCGCCAGGGGTGAGCTGCGCTTGATCGGTGCGACCACCTTGAACGAATATCGCGAATACATCGAAAAGGATGCGGCCCTTGAGCGTCGCTTCCAGCAGGTGTTTGTCGGAGAGCCAAGCGTCGAAGACACGGTGGCGATTCTTCGTGGACTCAAAGAACGCTACGAAGCACACCACAAAGTCACCATCGCTGACTCGGCGCTAGTCGCCGCAGCCACGCTGTCTCACCGCTATATCCCCTCACGCCAGTTGCCCGACAAGGCCATTGACCTCATTGATGAAGCAGCAAGCCGGCTGAAGATGGAAATCGAATCGTCTCCGGTCGAAATCGATGAGCTTCGTCGCGTTGTGGATCGGATGAAGATCGAAGAGTTGGCGCTGAAGAAAGAAAAAGACGACGCATCCAAAGAACGCCTCGCCAAACTTCGCGAAGACATGGCAGCGAAAGAAGCAGAACTTGGCGCGCTTCAAGAGCGCTGGAACACAGAAAAAGCATCCCTTCAAGACGTGGGAGAGCTAAAGACCAGGCTGAGCGACGCCCGCATCGAGCTCGACCGCGCCATGCGAGAAGGCGACTACCAAGCAGCCAGCAAGCTCAACTACGAAGTCATCCCTGGCATTGAGGAACAGATCAACGCTGCTGAGCAGGCGGAGCCCTCCGCCGATCGGATGGTGAACGACCAAGTCACCGACTCTGACATTGCCTCAGTGGTGGCAGCGTGGACAGGAATTCCCGTTGACAAGCTCACCCAGGGTGAAACCGAGCGACTTCTTCACCTGGAGGCAGAACTGGCAAAGCGTCTTGTGGGTCAAAAAGACGCCGTGAGTGCGGTCAGTGAAGCGGTCCGCCGCTCTCGCGCCGGGCTGTCTGACCCCAACCGTCCTACAGGATCGTTCTTGTTCCTGGGGCCCACGGGTGTGGGAAAGACGGAGCTGGCTAAGGCGCTCGCTGACTACCTCTTCGATGATGAGAAGGCTCTGGTTCGCATCGACATGAGCGAATACGGCGAGAAGTTTGCAGTGTCTCGTTTGATTGGTGCCCCTCCGGGATATGTCGGATATGAACAAGGTGGTCAACTCACTGAAGCAATCCGTCGACGCCCCTATTCGGTGATCTTGTTAGACGAGGTCGAAAAGGCACACCCTGAAGTCTTTGACCTCCTGCTCCAGGTGCTCGACGACGGTCGCTTGACGGATGGCCAAGGTCGAACGGTGGACTTTAGGAACACCATTTTGATTCTCACCTCAAACCTGGGCTCTGGCTATCTCACCGATAGTTCAACCAGCTGGGACGAGAAAGTCACCGCGGTCAACGACGAGGTGAGAAAGGCGTTTAAGCCGGAGTTTGTGAACCGCCTCGACGACATCGTCGTGTTCTCAGCACTCTCGACTGATGACCTCGGCCAGATTGTGGAGATCACAATTGATCGGCTGCAAAAGCGCCTGGGTGAGCGCAGGCTCGAGCTCGCTGTCACACCACAGGCGCGGGCATGGCTTGCCGACCACGGCTACGACCCGATCTATGGTGCACGACCGCTTCGCAGGCTGATGCAAAAAGAAATTGACGACAAGCTGGCGAAAGCCTTGCTGGCCGGAGAAATCCACGACGGCGACGCGGTTCGGGTAAACGTTAAGGATGACGGGTCAGGATTGGCTGTCGAAGCCTTTGACGTCGACACCACCGCAAACTGGGATGGAGAACTCGGTGCAGAAAACAGCAACGACTAGTTACCCGATCATGACCGAGCTCGCTGAAAGGTGGAGCCCTCGGGCATTCGATCCAAACTACGAACTGTCGGAGCAGGAGCTTGGTTCGATGCTGGAGGCTGCCCGTTGGGCGCCCTCGTCCAACAACACCCAGCCGTGGCAGTTTGTGGTGGCCAAGCGCGGAACGCCGTTGTTCGACCAGATTCACGAGACGCTGGCTGGTTTTAACCAAGTGTGGACACCGTGGGCATCGGCACTGATTGTGAATGTTGTCGAGTTGGAAAGCGAAGAGGGAAAACCACTTCGCCACGGGCTCTACGACCTGGGCCAAGCGGCTGCTCACCTCAGCATCCAGGCAGCACATATGGGCCTTCACGTTCACCAAATGTCTGGCTTTGATGGCGAGGCGCTGCGTCAAGTGTTGGGCTTGGGAGAGCGGTTTAGCCCATCAGTCATGATGGCCGTCGGAAAAATTGGTGATCCTGCGATGTTGCCTGAGGGGCCTCGAGAGCGTGAACTGCTTGAGCGCACCAGGAAACCACTCGCTGAAGTAGCTCCAGGAACCTTCTAGAAAATCAATGGCTTGTCGAAGTCCTCATCGTCATCGACGAGGTCAACAATGACAGGCACGTGGTCGCTTGGTTGTTCTCCGGTGCGCTGATCGCGCGCGATGTGTGCCGCGCTGACCTGGTCGGCCACCTGGCCTGACCCATAGAGAAAGTCAATGCGCATGCCGTGGTTCTTGGGGAACTTGCCCTGGGTGTAATCCCAGTAGGTGTAGCCCTCTGGAATCAGGGGGCGCACAAGGTCGGTAAGTCGTGCAGTGTCGAGGAAGCGACTAAGAGTTTCTCGCTCGGGCTGGGATACGTGGGTGGAGACACCGTCTACGAAGGCAGGGTCTCCCACATCTGATGGCTCGGGTGCGATGTTGAAATCACCGCCGACAAGTACCCCGATGTCGGGGTTCTGCGACGACCACTCTCGTAAGTGGTGGGAGAGAGCATCGAGCCAGGAGAGTTTGTAGGGCATATGAGGGTCGTCCAGTGCTCGACCGTTTGGAACATAGACACTCCACAGTCGGATCCCACCGACTGTGGCACCTACTGCCCGGGCCTCGGGTCGAGGGTCTACGCCTGCCTTGTCAAAACCTGGCATTCCGGGGAAGCCCTGCTCGCCATCTGAAATAGGAAGCCGTGAGACCACGGCCACGCCGTTCCATTGGTTGAGTCCCCAATGGAACACCTCGTAGCCAATCGCGTCGAATTTTTCGAGCGGAAATTGCTCGTCCTTGCATTTGGTTTCTTGAAGCAGCAAGACGTCTACGTCTTCGTTGATCAAGAAATCGACGACTCGATCAGCTCGGGTTCGAATCGAGTTGATGTTCCACGTCGCAATCCGCACTCTTTATACCTTTCAGTGATTGCTGGCAGTCTAATTTGCCCACGTTTTCGTTATCTCCCGGAAACATCAATCCGAGTAGTGTTCGTTTATGGTCGACCTCTTCGACGATTACCTCTATCCGGGCTCCACGGCGAGCCCGTTCGATGAGATGTTCGCCACAGGTCAGAAAGTTCGCGGAACCTACAGCGAACTTCACAAGGTTCTCTCTCAGATGTCGACCGATGAATTAATCGGTCGCGCGGAGTCGCTCGCCGATTCGTATTTGGCGCAGGGCGTCACCTTTGACTTTGCGGGTGAGGAGCGCCCCTTCCCGCTCGATGCAGTTCCGAGGGTGATTGCCGAAGACGAATGGAAAGGCCTTGAGAAGGGAATTGCGCAGCGCGTCCGCGCCCTGGAAGCGTTCTTGGCCGATGTCTATGGTCAGGGTGTGGCGGTTCGAGACGGCATCATCCCGGCAAAAGTGGTGGCCAGTTCTGCCCATTTCTTGCGCCAGGCAGCGGGTGTGGTCGCCGCGAACGACGTGCGCATCCAAGTGGCAGGAATTGACCTGATCAGAGATGAGCAGGGTGGATGGCGTGTCCTCGAAGACAACGTCCGAGTGCCATCGGGCGTGAGTTACGTCATTTCTAATCGCCGAGTGATGGCTCAAACACTTCCTGAGCTTTTTGTATCGATGAAAGTCGAACCGGTCGGCGATTACCCCTCCCGACTCCTCAACGCACTTCGGCAAGCAGCACCCCAAGGTGTCGACGACCCCACTGTTGTCGTATTGACCCCTGGTGTCTATAACTCTGCCTACTTTGAACACACCCTTCTCGCGCGATTGATGGGTGTGGAGCTTGTCGAGGGCCGTGACCTGTATTGCCAAGGTGGCCAAGTGTGGATGCGCACCACACGTGGACCGCAACGCGTCGATGTGATTTATCGCCGCGTCGATGACGAATTTTTGGACCCTCTTGAGTTCCAGGTGGACTCGCTCTTGGGGGCACCGGGATTGATGCTGGCGGCGAGGCTCGGGAATGTCTCCATTGCCAACGCTGTGGGTAATGGCGTCGCCGACGACAAGTTGGTCTACACCTATGTCCCCGACCTGATTCGCTACTACCTCGCGGAAGAGCCTCTTATTCCCAATGTCGACACCTGGAGATTGGAAGAGCCAGAGGCTCTCAGCGAAGTCCTCGACCGGCTCGATGAATTAGTCGTGAAACCCGTTGATGGCTCGGGAGGAAAAGGTCTTGTGGTGGGGCCAGATGCGAATAAGCGTCAATTGGCGGAGCTGAAGAAACAACTCATTGCAGATCCGAGGGGATGGATTGCACAGCCCGTCATCGCCTTTTCCACGATCCCGACCCTGGTGGAAGGTGGTTTGCAGCCGCGGCACGCTGACCTTCGCCCCTTCGCGGTCAACGATGGTCGAGACGTATGGGTGTTGCCGGGCGGTCTGACCCGGGTGGCGCTGCCCGAAGGGGAGCTCGTGGTCAACAGCTCTCAGGGCGGGGGCTCTAAAGACACCTGGGTGTTGGGAGCGCGCCGATCGGTGCGCAACTCCCACGATGTCCAGGGAATTGTCTTAGAACAAGTTGCGGCAACTCAGGCCATTCCGATCATCACCGAAGAGCAACTTGCCGCCTATGACCAGGCACCAAGTCGAAGCTCGGGCAGAAGCCAAGAGTTAGGTCCCGCGCCAGAGCCACAGCGTGAACAGCAACAACAGCAACAACAGCAAACCGGTCCCGTCACGGGGGAGGTCGAGCAATGCTGAGTCGAATTGCCGAGAGTCTCTTTTGGATTGGCCGCTACCTCGAGCGTGCCGATGGAACCGCTCGATTGTTGGATGTTCACCTCCAACTGTTGTTAGAAGACCCGTGGGTCGAAGAAGACATCGCTTGCCGGGCGCTGTTGAGCGTGATGGGAAGTCGAGCTCCAGACGACCGTGAGCTCAACAGGGTCGACTTGCTCGAGATTCTGGGAGTAGAGCGCGACAACACCACCTCTATCGCCTTCTCCCTCGACCAAGCCCGGGAGAACGCTCGCCGTGCTCGAGAAGTGATCTCGAGTGAAATGTGGGAAGTGCTCAACACCAACCGGGCCAAGATGCCGAGGCGAGTCAGTGCCGACAAAGTGCACGGGTTCTTTAGTTGGGTGCGTGACCGCACGGCCTTGGCGGTGGGAACCATGGAGTCCTCGGCAATTCGCGATGAAACCTGGAGCTTCTTCACCGTGGGCCGAAGCATCGAGAGAGCCGATATGACCGCCAGGCTCCTTTCCACCAGGGCGCTGATTGAGGAAGGTGGGCCGTCGTGGACCACGATCCTTCGCTCTTGTGGTGCCTACGAGGCTTATCTGCGCAGATATCGCGGAATGCCCAGTGCAGAGAATGCGGCCGAGTTCTTGGTGCTCGACCGGCTTTTCCCCCGAAGCATTCTCTTCCAAGTCATTCGTGCAGAAACCTGTGTGCAAGAAATCGAGCCACAGCTTGACCGCTCGGTGATTACCAACACGGTGCTCCGCGAGCTTGGCCAAATTAGAGGCGAGCTCGAGTTCCAACCCGTTGAGCAGATTCTCCATGACCTGCCGGCGTATATGGAGCGCATCCAGCTTCGTATGTCCGAGATTTCTGAGGCGCTTCGCCAGCGCTACTTCCCGGTGCTGAGCGCTCCCACCTGGATACGGGAGGATTCATGACCCGTCTGCGAATTAGGCACGAAACAACGTTTCGGTATGAGGCAGAAGTCCTTGCCTCCTACAACGAATTGAGAATGCGTCCGATGATGTCAGACCGACAGTTCGTCTTAACCGAACACGTCCTAGTCACACCGCTGACTAGTCAGCAAACCTTTATTGACTACTGGGGAACCAGGGTGAGCTCGGTCGAAATTCTTCAACCACATGATTCTCTCGACGTGGTCGCAGAAAGCTTGGTGGAGCTGTTCCCGGCACACGACACTCTTGAAGACATCAGCTGGGACGGACTGCGCCAGGCCGCCGAAACGTCCATGTCGCTCACCGAGATTCTTCGCAACACCCCGCTCACCGCACCACCGGACGACCTCGCTGAATACACGCGGGAACAAGCTGCGCTGTTGTCACCGGCGGAGCTGGCCCGACACATCTCAAGCTGGGTGTCTTCGCAAATGACGTATCAATTTGGGGCAACCGAGGTCCACAGCACCGCGGTAGATGCCTGGAAAGACAAGAAGGGTGTCTGCCAGGACTTTTCTCACCTGGTTGTCGGCGCACTTCGCTCAGTGGGTATCCCCGCGAGATACGTGTCGGGATATTTGCACCCCAAGCAGGATGCTGACGTGGGCGAGACCGTCCGGGGTGAATCCCACGCCTGGGTGGAATGGTTTGTCGGAGGCTTCGTGGGTCACGACCCCACGAACGACCGAGATATTTCTGATCGTCACGTGATTGTGGGTCGAGGGCGAGACTACACAGACGTGCCTCCTGTGCGAGGTGTCTATGACGGGCCCAAGACAAAAGAACACGTGGTTGATGTCCACCTCACCCTCGAGCGCTAGCCACTCGATACACTGGCGCCGTGACTGACCAGAAAACTAAGCTCGCCGCCTTCATCAACGATCTTGCCGTCAAGCGCGGGGATTTCACGCTCACCAGCGGCAAGAAGGCCACCTTCTATATCGACCTCCGAGCGGTCAGCCTGGACCACCGTGTTGCTCCCCTCATTGGCGACGTGATGGTGGAGATGCTCGCTGAGTTTCCCGAAGCAGAACTAGTCGGAGGCCTCACCATGGGCGCCGATCCGATTGCGACCTCGATCATGCACCGCGCCGTCATCGCAGGTCGAGGCCTAGACGCATTTGTGGTGCGTAAGGAGCCAAAAGATCACGGCATGGGTAAGCAGGTTGAGGGCCCAGATGTTTCTGGCAAGAAGGTCATTGTGGTGGAAGACACGTCCACCACAGGTGGTTCACCGCTTAAAGCCATTGAAGCGGTGGAAAAGGCAGGCGCCACAGTGGTGGCTGTCGCTGTTGTTGTGGACCGCGACACCGGAGCGAAGCAAATCATTGAAGAGGCGGGCTATCCCTACCGGGCCGCACTGGGGTTAGCTGACCTCGGCTTGGCGTGAAAACCCACACCTGGATTGCCATTGCGGCACTCGGCACAATCCCCGCTGCGCTCATCGGTTGGGCCATCGGCCAACAGCAACAACCCACCGAGCCCCAAGTCATCGAAGAAGTCGTTGCCTCATCGCCTGAGTTTCCTGACCTCAGCCTCGGGCCTCGTTTCCCAGGGACCTGGTCGTGGAGTGAGCTTCGCGGTGGGGAATGTGTGATGCCCTATGTCTCGGAGTGGGAAGAAACCTTTGCCGTCGTGAATTGTGTGACCACCCATCACGCAGAGTTTGTTAGGGCAACGCTCATCAGCACGGCAGCCGACGACGTATATCCAGGCGATGACGCGATTCGAGAGTTTGCGACGGGTAATTGTGCCGACTGGGAACAAGACGACTTAGACCGCGGTGAACGATTCGATGACCTCATCGTGACCCCGAGCTATTCCTTGGGACTTGACGCCTGGCAGCGGGGCGATCGACTCGTCGGCTGCTTTGTTTCTCGGATCGATGGTGGAGTCTTCACCGACAAGCTGGTCATTGAGTAATCGGCCTAGGCTAACGAAGTGACTTCTGAAGAAAACTCTGCTCACCCTGAGCGCTCCACCTGGGGTGTGGGGCCGTGGGTAGGACCCCTGCCCGAAGGGGATCACTATGACCCGGAGCTGTTGAAAAACGGAGACTCCAGAAACGTCGCAGACCATTATCGCTACTGGTCAATGGAGGCGATTGTGGCCGACTTGGATACCAAGCGACACCCGTTTCACGTGGCCATTGAAAACTGGCAGCACGACCTCAACATCGGATCCATCGTTCGCACCGCCAACGCTTTCCTCGCCGACACCGTTCACATTGTGGGGAGAAAGCGGTGGAATCGTCGCGGGGCCATGGTGACCGATCGCTACCAACACGTGGTGCACCACCCAGATGTTGAGGACTTTGTGTCCTGGTCCCAGGAAGCCGGGGTTCCGATTATTGGCGTGGACAACGTCGAAGGCTCTGTCCCGATTGAAAAAACCAGGCTTCCCGAGTCATGTGTGTTGCTCTTTGGCCAAGAAGGTCCAGGGCTAAGCCCAGAAGCCATTGCTGCCTCAGACATGGTGATCGATATTGCCCAATTTGGCTCCACCCGGTCCATTAACGCTTCTGCTGCCGCAGCGATTGTGATGCACCAGTGGGTGATGCAGCACCGATTCAAAGTGCTGCCTGCTTAAACCGATTAGACTGTGTTGGTAATTGCAGCCGACAGTTGAGGACACTTCTCTATGCCTGCCGTCGTGATTGTGGGAGCCCAGTGGGGCGATGAGGGTAAAGGTAAGGCAACCGACCTCCTTGCAGGACGTATCGACTACGTCGTGAAATTCAACGGTGGAAATAACGCCGGCCACACTGTCGTCATTGGTGACGAAAAATACGCTCTCCACCTTCTTCCCAGTGGAATTTTGACCCCAGGGGTCATCCCCGTTATCGCAAACGGCGTCGTTGTTGACCTCGAAGTTCTCGCCGAAGAACTCGATGGACTCACCGCTCGCGGTCTGGACGTGTCAAAGCTTGTGGTGAGCTCACACGCCCACGTCATTACCCACTACCACCGCACCTTGGACAAGGTGACGGAGCGTTTCTTGGGTAAGCGTCAGATTGGAACCACGGGTCGAGGAATCGGCCCCACCTATGCCGACAAGATCAACCGCGTGGGTATTCGTATTCAAGACCTCTTTGACGAAGGAATTCTTCGCCAGAAGGTAGAAGGTGCACTCGAGCAGAAAAACCACCTGCTGGTGAAGGTGTTTAACCGCCGGGCAATCTCAGTCGACGAAGTCGTTGATGACTTGTTGTCCTACCAAGATCGCATTCGCCCGATGGTGGCCGATACATCGCTGTTGTTGAACCAAGCTCTGGCAGACAACAAGACCGTGTTGTTCGAAGGCGGCCAGGCCACCATGCTCGATGTTGACCACGGCACTTACCCGTTTGTGACCTCGTCAAACGCCACTGCGGGTGGCGCAGCGACCGGGTCGGGCGTTGCTCCCTGGCAGCTCAACCGCGTCGCAGGCATCATCAAGGCGTACACGACCCGTGTGGGATCAGGGCCTTTCCCGACAGAGCTCGAGGACGAGTGGGGCGAATGGCTTCGCGATCGAGGCCACGAATTTGGCACGACCACTGGTCGACCTCGCCGCTGTGGCTGGTTTGACGCAGTCATTGGCCGCTATTCAACGCGTATCAACGGCGTGACCGACTACGTGTTGACCAAGCTTGATGTGCTCACCGGTCTCGAGGAAATCCCTGTCTGTGTTGCCTACGAGGTAGACGGCAAGCGCATGGAGGAGCTTCCCTGGTCGCAGTCTGATTTCCACCACGCAAAGCCCATCTACGAGACCTTCCCCGGCTGGACCGAAGACATCACCAAGGCGCGTGAGTTCTCAGACCTCCCCAAGAACGCTCAGGAGTATGTCGAGGCACTCGAGAAGATGCTGGGTCAGCGTATTTCGGTGATCGGTGTGGGCCCAGGACGTGAAGAAGTCATCGTTCGCCACGACCTGCTGGGATAACGAAGCCAGCTAGGCTGTGGGCCATGGATTCTGACGCACAGCTAGAGCTCGAAGAGCTGCGGGCGAGCATCGACAACATCGATGCGGCCTTGGTTCACCTGCTCGCTGAGCGATTCAAAAACACCATGCGGGTGGGCCGTCTCAAAGCCAAGGCCATGATGCCACCGTCTGATCCTGAGCGTGAGGCTCGTCAGATTTCGAGACTGCGCGATCTTGCCGCAGAAGCTGATCTTGACCCGGCGTTTGCAGAGAAGTTTCTGGAGTTCATCATCGCCGAGGTGATCCACCACCACGAGCAATTAGCCTCGGATAGCTAAGACCTCTTTATAGAGCCGGTGTGCGGTTTCTTCTAGCCGCTCAATAAGGGCTTCGTCACGTTCTACTTCGACAAACTTGGGCCCAGGCCACCCTGGAATCATTTTCCCGCCTTTGTTGACTCGAAGCATCCACGCAAATACGCACGCCTGCGCTCCGGTGACAAAGAGTTGCCACTGTACTTGGCGGTGATAGTTACCGGGAACCTTTGCCCACGTTCCCCAGTCACGACCCGTGGTCTTCACTTCGGCAATGACTTGGTGGTCCTTAGAGAGGCCATCTGGCGTGGCCATCATCCACTTCTTCTCGCCCGCATCCCGGGCGATTAGCCAGTCGTTTGGCTCAATGTCGACAACCGTTTGAAGCTTTTCAATGATCGGGCCCTCTTGCTCCCGGCCAAAGCGCATGTAGTCGTTGTCGGGAATCTCGCCAGGGCGGCGAATCTGGTCGATGACCTCTTGAAAACCAGCGGGAGTAACCGCTTTAGCCACCGCGGTCGCAGTGACTCCGGTTTGACGCACTTCTAACCATTTCTCTCTCTCACGAGAGGGAACGAGGAAGCGGTCTTGTTCGATCATCCGATACAGGCTAGGCCCGACCACCGACAAGCGGCCCGAATGCTTCGGGGAGTCTGGATTCGTGAAGGCTGTGGAGCTCGTCGAGATCAAACACTCCGACGTCAGCGATGTCGAGTGCGCCCTGGGTGGCATCGGTGACTCCTACGCGGAGGACAGGGATGCCGCGGCCTGCGCAGAGACCCTGGAATTTCACATCGTCTTCACGAGCGACCGAGACCAGCACGCGGCCCTGCGATTCTGAGAACAACGCGGTCACGGTGTCAATGCCATCGCGCTCCTGGAGCTCACTCAACCAGATGCGTGCTCCTACATGCCTCCTCAGGCATGCTTCTGTCAGCGACTGGATAAGACCACCAGTGGAGAGGTCGTGGGCAGAGGTGACAAGGCCCTCGTGGGCTGCACTACTGAGCAACTCCGCCAGTGCTTTCTCGTGGTCAAAGTCGACCTTCGGAGGCATTCCACCGAGGTGAGAGTGGATTGCGTCTGCCCAGATCGATCCATCGAGCTCAAGGCCCGTGGTGCCGAGGAGATAAATGTTCTCTCCATCGTCTTGCCAGCCGGAGGGAAGGCGACGTGCAACGTCGTCGATGATTCCCATGGTGGCCACAACGGGTGTGGGGTGGATAGGAGTCTCGCCCGTCTGGTTGTACAGGGAGACGTTTCCACCAGTGACGGGGACATCGAGTGCAACGCAGGCGTCTGCAAGACCAGTTACTGCCTCAGCGAACTGCCACATCACCTCGGGGTTTTCGGGGCTGCCGTAGTTCAAGCAGTCGCTGATCGCGACGGGAGTAGCTCCAGTGGAGGCAACGTTTCGATACGACTCCGCAAGAGCTAGTGCTGCACCCTGGCGTGGGTCGAGTTGACCGTAGCGGCCGTTGGCGTCGGTTGCCAGAGCAACACCGAGACCGGACTCTTCGTCTACCCGCAGCATTCCCGCATCGTCAGGCGTCGCCATTGCGGTGTTTCCCAGAACGTAGTGGTCGTACTGGTTAGTAATCCAGGTGGCCGCCTGCAGGTTTGCATGCGAGAGGACAGATCGAATCTGATCCATCACACCAGCCGAGGTGTTGTCACGCTCACGGGTGTGAATAGTGTCGGCCTGGAGGGCATCGAGCCAGGAGGGGCGCTCCATGGGGCGGTTGTAGACCGGGGAGTCAATGGCGACCGTCTTGGGGTCAACATCGACGATTGTTTCGCCGTGCCAGTTGATGATTAGTCGACCATCGTCGGTGACGTCACCCAGCACGCTGGTGTCAACTTCCCACTTGCCGGTTACTTCCAAGAACCTCTCAAGAAGTTCTGGCTTCACAATCGCCATCATGCGCTCTTGTGATTCCGACATCAGGATTTCTTCAGCGGTCAACGTGTCATCGCGAAGCAGCACCTTGTCCAACTCGACCACCATTCCAGTGTCGCCATTGGCGGCAAGCTCACTCGTTGCACAGCTAATTCCTGCGGCGCCCAAGTCCTGGATTGCTTCGACGAGGTCTTTTTCGAACAATTCCAAGCAGCATTCGATCAGCACCTTTTCGGCGAAGGGATCACCCACCTGCACGGCGGGGCGCTTCGCGGGGCGACCGTCGTCGCCGAAGGTTTCACTGGCGAGGATGGACGCTCCACCAATTCCGTCACCACCGGTGCGAGCACCAAAGAGCACAACCTTGTTACCGGCACCCTTCGCGTTTGCCAGGTGGATGTCTTCGTGGCGCATCACGCCCACGGCGAGAGCGTTGACTAGCGGGTTCTTTTGGTAGCTGGAGTCAAACCAGGTTTCACCGCCGATGTTGGGAAGACCGAGGCAGTTTCCATAGAAGCTAATTCCAGAGACAACACCAGGAACCACGCGCGCGGTGTCGGGGTGGTCAATTGCACCAAAGCGAAGGGCGTCCATGACGCCAATCGGACGAGCACCCATTGAGATGATGTCGCGGACAATTCCACCGACACCCGTTGCCGCACCTTGGAAGGGCTCGATGTAGCTCGGGTGGTTGTGGCTTTCGATCTTGAAGGTGACGGCCCAGCCCTCACCTACGTCCACGACACCGGCGTTTTGGCCCATTCCGACCATGAGGTTTTTCTTCATCGATTCGGTCATCTTTTGACCAAACTGCCGAAGGTGAACCTTGGAGGACTTATACGAGCAGTGCTCGCTCCACATCACCGAGTACATTGCCAGCTCGCCGGAGGTGGGGCGACGCCCCAACAGGTTAATGATTTCTTGGTATTCGCTGTCGGTGACGCCGAGTTCTTGATAAGGCAGCTTCACCTCGGGGGTCGCGGCCGCGTGTTCGACGGAGTCGATGTGTCGTGGTGTGCTCATCGAAGCACTCCTTCGAGGGCGAGAGAGGTAAAGAACGTCAGTCCATCGGTGCCATTTCGCATGGCCTGGTCGGTGTCGGGGCCAAAGCCTTCTTCAACCGCGTGCTCGGGGTGGGGCATGAGGCCAACGACGGTGCCGGACTCGTTGCGAAGACCGGCGATGTCGTGGAGTGAACCATTGGGGTTGATTCCGACATAGCGGAAGGTGACGAGACCTTCGCCTTCAACCCGCTTCAAGGTCTCTTCGTCGGCGATATAGCCACCTTCACCGTTTTTTAGGGGAATGACGATGTGCTGGTTGTCTTGGAATCCAGCAGTCCAGCGGGTATCGGTGTTTTCCACGACGAGTTCCTGGTCACGGCAAATGAATTGACCGTGGTCGTTTCCAATTAATCCACCCGGGAGCAATCCTGCTTCCATCAGGATTTGGAATCCGTTGCAGATACCCAAAACGGGAACGCCTTTGCCGGCAGCATCGATGATGTCGGCCATGATCGGGGAGCGGGCAGCAATCGCGCCACAGCGCAGGTAGTCGCCGTAGCTGAAACCACCAGGAAGAACAATCGCGTCGACACTGTGAAGGTCGTGTTCTTGGTGCCAGAGAGCTACTGGCTCGTGGCCAGCGAGGCGCACGGCCCGCAGGGCGTCGCGGTCGTCAAGGGAACCGGGGAAGGTGACAACACCAACCCGCATTAGTTGCCCTCTACTCGAATGTCGACGACGTCTTCGATTACTCCGTTGGAGAGAAGGTCCTCAGCAATCTTCTTAGCCGTAGCGAGCTGCGCATCTGTGGCGGCTCCGTCGACGTGTAGCTCAAAGCGCTTGCCGATACGTACTTCGTTGATGTCGGAAATGCCGTCACGAAGGAGTGCGCGGTGGACAGCTTTACCTGCCGGATCGAGCAATTCCCGCTTGGGCATGACCTCAATGATGATGGTCGCCACCTGATGTCCCCTGATTGGTTGAGTATGAAATCAGGCTCAATTCTACCTGGCTCGAAGGTGCTCCAGGGCGCCTCGACCCACCGCATCGGCCACGGCGAACTCTGCCCAGATGCGATAACCCTCCGCTCCGGGGTGGAATCCATCAGGGGCGAAGAATCCCGGCGGATACGTCGAGGGCGGGGGAGACATCAGCGCGAAGGGTTTTGCCTCGATGAGGCGCCTTGCTCCAACCTCAATTGCTTTTCCGTGGCCTGCCATCACTGCACGAAGTGGATTGGGCAATGTGTCGAACTGGTTGAAGGCAGGAAGCGCCGACACCACGATCAGAGCGTCGGGGTAGGCCTCGTGGACTCGGTCAACAATTGTGTTGATGTTTTTTACCGCAGCGCGACGAGGCTGAAGGTTCTTAGCGTCATTGGCCCCGATTGACACCAGAACAATGTCCGCCTGCGGAGTCTCGGTGAGTGCTTGGGGGAGGTAGTCGTTAAGGAGCTGACCAGAGGTGATTCCTCGTTGACCAAAGCTGTCCCAACCCACGCCACGGCCCAATTCTGTATAGAGCGCTTTGGCGACCTGGGCGGTAAGGCCCTGCATGGGGTTTTCCACGCCCACCCCAGCAATCGTCGAATCACCAAGACCGAGGAGCGCCAGTGGTTTCGACGCGCTGATTGTTCCTGACCACGGCAGGGGCGCATTGGGAAGTCGGGGATTGGAGGAGCGGACTAATCGGCCTTGGCCAAGGAGCAGAGGAGAGATCAGGAGCCCCGCTGGCCGTGAGAGAAAGTGCCAGAGTGTGCGGCTGGGGTAGTGAGGTCCTCGATCGAGTGTCAAGTTCATATCGACTCCGTCAGGCGTCGCTCCAATTCGAGGTATCGATCGGAGGTTTGTTGAACGATGTGGTCGGGGAGGACGGGTGGTGTACCTGTCTTGTCCCAGTTCTGCTCGAGCCAGTTTCGGATGATTTGCTTATCGAAGCTGTCGAGTCGGTCGGGACCGCCCGCGGCGTAGGCGACACCATCCCAGTAACGGGAGCTGTCGGGGGTGAGAGCTTCATCACCGAGCACCAATTCGCCCGACTCTTGGTCGAGTCCAAATTCGAATTTCGTGTCGGCCAGGATGAGTCCTCGCTGCTCGGCAATCTCGGAGGCTTGGGAGTAGATGGCCAGTGATGTGTCTCGAAGCAGAGTCGCATGCTCTTCACCAATGAGTTCAATGACTCTCTCGAAGCTGATGTTCTCATCGTGGTCACCCACCGCTGCTTTCGTGGCGGGGGTGAAAAGCGGCTCGGGAAGTTTGTCTCCTTCAGAGAGGCCATCGGGGAGTGGAATTCCGCACACGCTGCGAGAGGCTTGGTATTCCTTCCAACCCGACCCAACTAAGTAACCCCGAACGACACATTCCACGGGAAGCATAGAAAGCGACTTCGCGACAACAGCGCGGCCCTCAACCTCTTCAGGGACGCTACTTACCAGTAAATGATTGGGAACAGCGCTCAGCTGGTTCATCCACCATCCACTGATGCGGGTGAGCACTTCGCCCTTCCCGGGAATTGCGGGGTCCAAGATAACGTCGAATGCACTGACGCGATCGGTGGCCACCACCAAGAGCTCGGAGGCGTCGGCCATAGTAGATGCGCCAACAGGAATATAAACATCACGCACTTTTCCCTGGTAAGCCAGGGTCCAGTTGTCAGTGAGCGCCACCGCTTACCTTCTGGGCGATGTCGTGGCGGAAGTGCGAACCCTCGAGAGAAATCTGTCCCAGTGCGACGTAGGCGCGGGACCGGGCTTCGTCGAAGTCGACGCCTTCTGCGATCACGCTCAGTACACGACCACCCGTAGCGATGAGGCCCTCGTCGGTCTCAGCGGTAGCAGCGTGCGCAATCGTGATGCCGGGAAGCTCCAGTGCTCGGTCGAGGCCAACAATCGCTCGGCCCGTAAGAGGCTTTTCGGGGTACCCCTCGCTGGCAAGGACCACGGTAATCGCGACACCTGCTGAGAACTCGACTGGCGCAGCGTCGGCTAACCCTCCGGTGGCTGCTTTGAGAAGGAGGCTCGATAGCGGGCTCACCATTCTGGTGAGAACCACTTGGGTCTCAGGGTCGCCAAAGCGGGCGTTGAATTCGATGACCTTGGTGCCAGACTCGGTGATGATCAACCCGCAGTAGAGGAGTCCAATAAACGGAACTCCACGGGAAGCGAGTTCGCGGATGGTGGGTAGTGCAATGTTCTCGGTCACGTCAGCAACGAAGTTGTCTGGCAACCACGTCAGTGGCGAGTAGGCGCCCATGCCACCAGTGTTTGGGCCCTCATCGTTGTCATAGGCCCTCTTGTAATCCTGTGCGGGAGCAAGCGGCACCACATGAGTGCCATCGGAGACGAAAAACAGAGACACTTCTTCGCCGGCGAGGAACTCTTCGACAACGACAGTTCCGTCTTGGAGGTAATAACTGGCGTGCTCGACAGCTGCGGCGCGGTCCTCAGTGACAAGGACACCCTTACCGGCAGCGAGGCCGTCAGCTTTGACAACGTAGGGTGAGCCGATTTCGTCGAGAGCGGCTTCTAGCTCCTCGACGGTGGACACCGTTTGGCTCGCTCCGGTGGGAACCCCTGCTGCAGCCATCACATCTTTAGCGAAAGACTTTGAACCTTCTAGAGCGGCGGCCTTCTTATCGGGGCCGAAGACGGGGATGCCTTCTTTTCGCAGCTTGTCGGCAACACCGGCTACAAGAGGTGCTTCCGGACCGACTACAACGAGATCTGCTTCGAGGTCCTTGGCGATCTGGGCCACAACGCTGGGGTTGGTGGGGTCAAGAGCCAAGTTTTCGGCGAGGTGGGCGGTTCCCGCATTGCCCGGTGCGGCAAAGATGTCGTGGCCCCCTTCACGGGCCAGTGCCGTCACAATGGCGTGTTCTCGTGCACCAGACCCCAAGACCAATATCTTCACGAGGCCACCATACCCGTCTGCTCGTTAGCCTGTGAGGGTGGCATTAAGAAGAATCAAAGACGACGAAGGCAACGCTGCCCTCAGCCGCTTTGTCGACAACCCGTCAGACCTTTTAGCCGACCGCGACGGTGTTGCCCTTGCGGTTCGATACGGTCTCCAACTTCTTCGAGATTCTGCGCCGGGAGCAAGTGTTGAGGTGCGCGTTCCCCCCTTTGGTGCTGTCCAAGCAATAGGCGGGCCCACCCACACCAGGGGAACACCTCCTGCGGTCATCGAAATGAACGCTGAGGTGTGGCTGGGACTCGTGACGGGAAGAATCCAATTTGACGATGCACTCGCTAATGCTCAGGTCACCGCGTCGGGGCTCCGAGCAGATCTCCAAGGATTCCTTCCGCTGTGGCCGTTAGGCTGACGCCGTGCCCGCCAAGAAACCAGCTGCAGAGACTGCACGAATTAGACGTGCTCCCAAGATGGGGCCGTTTGTGGGCATTGGCATGTTTGGCGGATTCACCATCACCGTGATCCTTACTGCCCTCTTTCCCTCCGACCCGGGAATCGGCTTTTCTGCGCTCGCGGGATACTTCTCGATCTTTGGGGTGGCCGCAGGTCTTGCCGTAGGCCTGATTACCTATTTGATTCTTGATCGCCGCTCACGAAAGAAAGCCACCGATGTGACGGTGGAGCGAGAAAAGAACTAGCTCGACTGGTTTTCTTCCAACCACGACAAGTACTCAGGGCTCACCGTTCCCGTGCAGTACTCACCGGTGAAACAGCTCATGTCCAAGTCGGTAATCTCAGAGCCTTCCAAGATGGCATCTCGCATGTCGTCGACTTCTTGGTAAATCAAATAATCCGCACCGATTTCCTGGGTGATCTCAGGAATCGACTTCCCCGCAGCCACGAGCTCGTGCTGGGTGGGCATGTTGATGCCATAGACGTGAGGGAATCGAACCGGAGGAGCAGCAGAGGTGAACGTCACCGTCTTGGCACCCGCTTGACGGGCCATTTCAATGATTTCCCTCGAAGTGGTTCCTCGAACAATGGAGTCATCGACAATCAAAATGTTCTTGCCTGCAAACTCTTGCGACATGGCGTTTAGTTTTTGACGCACGCTCTTTTTGCGGTGAGCTTGGCCGGGCATGATGAAGGTGCGGCCCACGTACTTGTTCTTATAAAAGCCTTCTCGATATTCGATTCCGAGCTTCCGCGCCACCTGCATCGCAGCAGGACGGGCCGAGTCAGGAATCGGCATCACCACGTCGATCTGATCAACCGGTGCGTGCTTGGCAATGGTGTCGGCTAGTCGATCGCCTAGGCGCAGACGTGCTTCATAGACCGAAATACCGTTCATCACCGAGTCGGGTCTGGCCAAGTAGACGTATTCAAACGAGCAGGGGAAAGTCTGGGGGTTGGAGGAGCACTGGCGCTCGCTGATGGTGCCGTCGTTCGCGATGAAGATTGCTTCACCAGGGGCAATGTCTCGGACGATTTCGTATTCGGCTGATTCCAACACCAGCGACTCACTCGCGACAACCCAGTCGGTTCCAACGAGTCCTGCTTGGCGCTTTCCAAGCACCAAGGGGCGGATACCAAACGGGTCACGGAAGGCCACCAGACCCTGTCCGCCGATCATGGCGATGGCCGCGTAGGAGCCCTCCACTCGGTCGTGCAAGTTAGAGATTGCGTCGAAGAGGTTGTCGGGGTGGAAGGGTTTGCCGTGGCTTGCCTGGTGGAGCTCACTGGCTAGGACGTTAACGAGCAGCTCGGTGTCGGAGCTGGTGTTTAAGTGGCGGCGGTCCACCTCGCGCAGTTGGCTGGTCAGCTCACGAGTGTTTGTGAGGTTTCCGTTGTGGACAAGCACGATGCCGTAGGGGGAGTTCACATAGAACGGCTGGGCTTCTTCTTCACGCTTTGCCTTACCGGCGGTGGCGTAGCGCACGTGGCCTAGGCCGGTGTTGCCCACCAAATTTCGCATGTCGCGAGTGCGGAAAGCTTCACGCACCTGGCCCTTGGCCTTGTGAATGTGAAAGCTGTCTCCGTCCAGAGTGGCGATACCGGTGGAGTCTTGACCGCGGTGCTGGAGCAAACCGAGCGCGTCGTAAATCTGCTGATTAACCAGGCCGGAGGAGACCATGCCCACGATGCCACACATGACCTGGCGGTTCTCCCCTTCGCCGTCGCTCCAGAATTGAGCGAGCCTGCGACTTAGTCTGTCATACCTGCTTGCCCTTTCGTCCCGCGAAGGGAGACCACCCCAGCCACGCCCACCAGATGGCTGAGAGGCCGATGATCAACCAGAGCCACCACGATGTCCATAGGTTCGCGGTCGGCGTCGCTGATGTCACACCGGCACTCTCAATGGTTGGAGGTGCCTCCGGTAGCGGCGTTGCTGGGGTGGATTCTTGAAGCTCGAAATTGGGCTCGCTGACCTCGGTTTCTACGACCTCGACCTCGACTGGTTCAGCCGGCCGGGCAGGGAGCCGGGGAAGAGTTGGAGCAGGCGCGACGAGTACCTCAACGATTTCCTCATCGTCTCTCGATGAGCCCCGCGATGACGAAGCGGGGGTTGAGCTTGATGCCACTTCGACTACCGGGGCGGGCTCGGGAGTCGGTTCTGGTTCGGGCTCCGGCTCGGGTGCAGGCTCAGCGATGGACAGGGTTACAAGCTGGGTCATCGGCTGTGAGCGCGTGCTCCCGCCGGTGGGGGTTTCTAGCCAACTGCTGAGAGTTAATGAATAGTCGCCCACCACCGCATCACTTGAGTAGGAGGTGGTGATCACCGCAGGACTCACAGAGTCATCAACGCTGGCGGAGAGAAAGGCCGGAACACCTCCAAGGCTAAATCTCCTGGTAGAGCCATCGGGAGTAGTGACCGAGTCGTCAACTGCGATGGTGAGCGTGCTGCCAGCCTCGGCGGTGGTCAGCAGCTCCCAGTCGTTTGAGGCGAGGCACGAAGAGGACACATCGAGCACGTCGCCAAATGATCCAGCAGGGTCTGAAGCGATGTCGACTGCGTAACTGGCGAGGGCATCGGCTGAGCAGGGGTCGCCGTCGAGGACGAAGGCGTAAATCGTGACCTCGGTTGCCGTTCCTGCCAAGTCGTTTACGTACAGGGTCAACTCGGCATCACCGTCCGCGAGGGCGACGGTGTGGTTGGAGCGTGAGGCAAAGTCGACTGTGCCGACGGTGGCACTAGCCGAGATCACCACTGAGGGTGAGGCGCCCGTTGAATCGGTGGCTAGTAGTGCTCCATCACCCAACGAGGTGTACTCCACGTGTGCACCCGCGGCGAGATCAGCGCTAAAGAACATCCGCATGCGCTCGAAGGATCCTGCCCAAAACTCTTCGACGCCGATGACAAAGCGGATCGAGTTTCCCTGCAGCGAGATGACGTCGGAGGCTGTGTTCCTGGTGAGGGAGTCGCTGATGATGTGGGCATCGAGACTGAGAGTCGACAGCGCACCTTGCTCGATGGTGCTTGCTTCATTCCATGCTGCGAACACGCTGCGGTCGGGGTTAGCGGTGTGGAGGGTCTTTTGAAGGCCCCACTGCCCGATGGCGTCAAAAGCGGGACCCCGCCAGCCGCCAAAGGCAGGGTCAAATGCTTGCGGGGTTCCCCCACTAATGACCCCAGAGGTGGAATCAATCGAACTGTAGGACACACTCGAGGTGGCCACGCTTCCCAAATCAGCGGCAAAGACAGGTGCCACCGGGGAACTAAACGACACCAGGGCAGCCAGTGAGATGGCGATGACGGTGGGCCGCTGATAGGAGCGTGTAGTCATGGGTTCCTCCCCTGGTTGTCGATGAATGACGTTAGGGAAGAGCGAGGGCGGCGCTCGATAGTTATCCACACGGATTGTCGTGGAGGAGTAATTGGCCACTCGACTAGGCTTGGAGCGTGACCGAGCAGACCGCCTATCAAAGGTCTGGTGTCGACACTAAAGCTGGCGATATCGCCATCGAGTTGATGCGCCAGGACGTTCAAAACACCCACAAAGGCAGGGTGATTGGTGGCGTGGGCGGATTCGCCGGACTCTTTGACGCCAGCGCGTTGCGCGACTATCGCCACCCTGTGCTTGCCACCTCGACAGATGGTGTCGGAACCAAGATCGCTATTGCCCAGGCAATGGATAAACACGACACCATTGGCCAGGACCTTGTCGCCATGGTGATTGACGACATCGTTGTTGTCGGAGCAAAGCCTCTATTCCTCACTGACTACATCGCCGTCGGCAAAGTCCACCCCGAGCGAATCGCAGCAATTGTTTCTGGCATTGCGAAGGCATGTGATGAAGCAGACGTTGCCGTTGTCGGCGGCGAGACCGCCGAGCATCCCGGAATTTTGGGTGTGGACGAGTATGACGTGGCCGCAGCCGTGACTGGAGTGGTGGAGCGCGATGAGCTTCTTGGCCCAGACCGAGTCGAGGTCGGCGATGAGGTTGTCGCCGTTGCCTCCAGCGGACTCCACAGCAACGGCTATTCGCTGGTTCGTCGCATCATCGCCGACGCGGGGATTGGTCTCAATGATTCGGTCCCCGGAATTTCTCAGAGCGTCGGGGAGGTTCTTCTCGAGCCCACCCTTGTGTACGCCTCAGCGATGATGAAGGTGTTGTCTGATCACCCGGGTGTTGTTCACTCGGCAAGCCACGTTACCGGCGGTGGTATTGCACAAAACATCCAGCGCGTCATGCCCCCTGGGACGGCGCTTACCCTCGAGCGTGGCAGCTGGGACGTTCCCCCGGTATTCCCCTGGCTTGCCCACCACGGCGGCTTCGGTCTTGACCAGGTTGAAGACACTTGGAACCTAGGAATTGGTCTCGCGCTCATCTGCACAGCGGGAACCGCAGACGCAGTCATCGCCTCGTTTGAAGCCTCGGGTCACAAGGCATGGGTAGCAGGCACCATTGAAAAAGCAGCTGAAGGCGCAGTCGCCGAAGCAGCGAAGGGTGTGAGCGGCGGAATTGTGGAACTTCGAGGAGCCTGGGGCTAGTCCTCGTCGTCATCCTCGTCGGTTGCCCAGCGGTCGATGTACTGATCGTCATCTGATGAGCTGGTAGCAAGCTCGCGCTCGAGCTGTGACAAGTCAGTGTCAGGGCTGTAGTACTTCAGCTCGCGAGCAACCTTGGTGTGCTTTGCTTTTTGACGACCGCGACCCATACAAACTCCTAGATGGTCACTCGCTGATACGGGGGTAAACACCCCACAAATGGGGCGAAAATCTGAGCGCGAGTGTAGCACGGCAAGCTAGGCCAGCTCCTGGTACCCCCTACAACGCAAGGCCGAGTGCGAAGCCGACCCCAAACGCAAGAAGACCACCGATGACGTGTCCCGACACGACGCGAAGTGCTTGCCGACGGTCGATTGTGAGAAGTTCAGCCACATCCACCGCGAGTGTGGACAGCGTTGAGAGCGCTCCAAATAACCCAGCACCCACAATCAATGACCACGGACCCCAATCGGCGCCCACAATGATCCCAAGGCCCAAGGAGCCCAGGGCGTTTGACCACACTGTTGCTACACGTACGGAACGCTTCGCACGGTGGAATCCTTCGTGAATGCCGTAGCGAATCAGCGCACCGACGGCACCCAATGCGCCGACAAGAAGGATTGTCATTGCCGCACTCACGACGCCACCTCCCCGCGCACGAGCCAGGCGATGCCTACACCGAGGACGAGGGTGCCGAGCAGATAGAGGGTTCCCATCCAGATCATGCCTCCACCAGCCAGCACAATGGTGGCTCCGATCACCGCTGACCATGTGGTGAAGGCTCCGAGGAAGCCATAGCCAATACCGGCCGAGATCGCCGGTTGAAGCCTGCCTGGACCAAAGCGTCGAAGGAGGGCGAGAAGGAGGGCACCCACTGTGTTGATGGCCAAGGTGACCCAGAGCGTTTCGCTACTAATCGCCTCGCCACCGAGTAATTCACTCAGGCCCACGCGGCTGAGTGCACCGAGTGCGCCGCCAATGGCGACGAGCAACGTTGTCTGGAAGCGCACACCGGAAGGCTAGTACGACCCGGCTTACACTGGGCGATGTGAGCAACGAGAGTCGACCAAAACGACAGTATTCCGCCGCCACCAAAGTGGTGTTGTGGGTGGCTGCCGTCGCGATGACCCTCACAATCGCGTTCGTGGCCTATCTCGCTGTGCCCATGCTTTTGGGCACTGCGGCGGGCTCGTCAGGGCAAGTCACTCCCGAAGGATTCCCCACCACGGTGAGCGCAACCGGTGAAGACGGACGCACGAGAACACTGAGTGCTTCCGCTGAAGACGGAGGCAGTATCGACCTTTCTGCACTAACACCCGGAGACCACGTTGTTATTTCCGGCACAGGCTTTGACGCAGCATCTGGAATTTACGTCGCGGTGTGCAAGGTCCCAGACACAGCAGATACGAAGCCTGGACCCTGTTTGGGGGGTGTGCCGAAGCTTGAGCCCGGTCAAGAACCCACACCTGGTTCGGTGGATTGGGCGCCCGCGAACTGGATCAATGACGACTGGGCATGGAAACTCTTTGGCGCTCGCAGTTTTGATGACCGGGAGACGGGGGAATTTACCGCCTATGTCCTTATTCCCACCTCGGCCGACGAGAACGTTGATTGCACGGTGGACGCCTGCGGCATCTTCACCAGAAACGACCACACGGAATTAGACAACCGCGTGCAGGACATTTACCTGCCGGTGTCATTCTCCGAATAAGGGGCAACCGTGCACGCCGGAATCGTTCGGTGAACCAGGGGCCCCACGGTGAGGGCAAACACGATTGTTCCCCAACCAAAGTCACCACCAAGAGCCCAACCAATGAGCAAGACGGTGATTTCGATCCCCGTGCGAACCGCCCAAATGGGCCAGCCAAATTTCTTGTTCGCACCCGTCATCAAGCCATCCCTCGGCCCTGAGCCAAAGCCTGCGCCGATGTAGAAGCCACTGGCCACGGCGAGCATTAAGACTCCCGTGAGAAAGACGATCCAGCGCTGGATCAACGTGTCTGGGGTGTCAATGAACATCAACCCCACTTCCATCGACGGCCCGACGAGCAACGCGTTGAAGATGGTGCCCATGCCGGGTCGTTGGCCCAGAGGAATCCACAGCAACAACACCACGAGCCCGATGATGACCACCCACCAGCCGTAGCCAATCCCGGTGGTCAAGTACAAGCCGTCGGCAAGTACCGTCCATGGATCGACTCCTACTTTCGCCCGCAGCATCATGGCGGCAGCCCAGCCAAAGAGGAACAACCCGGCGTAGAGCTGAACAAGCCGGAGACTAAAGTGCGCGACGCGCTTAGCAGGCCACATCACAGAGCCAACATTCCACTAGCGATCAGAGCTAGGGCCAAACCAATCCACTGGATGGGTTTGATCCGCTCGTGCAACCAGATACTGGCAAGGGCAATTGTTCCGGCGGGGTAGAGCGCAGTGAGAACCGAGACGATGGCCATGTTGCCCAGGCGGAACCCCGCGAGGACGGCGACGTTGGAGAGTGCATCAAGGACCCCGCCGGCAATCATCATCATCCACACGGTGCGAACGGGTGTCGTGCCAGGTTTCAGCAGCGACCCCAATCGTTTGGTCGCGAGGAGTACCGCGACGATGAGTCCCACAATCAGGGTTTGAACCAGGCGGTTCGCCACCAGCGGGGTCACACCAGAGTCATCGGGGGTGAGGTCAATCAGGATATAAAAGCCACCAATTAACAGGCCTGAGCCAATGGCCATCATCAATGCTGTCGCGGTGGGCTTCACCGCGGTGTCGTCGGGGACGAAGCCCACGAGCACGACTGCGATGAGAACCAGAGCCAAGGCGGGGTACGCCCAGGCCGATAGGCCCACTCCCGTCACAATCCCCCACGTCATCGGAACAATCGCCGAAAGCACTGCTGTTGTCGGGGAGAGAATGCTCATGGGTCCACGCGCTAAGCAGGCGTAGAGCAGTCCAATTGCGGCGATACCGGTGAGGCCCGAGAGTCCACCGTAGAGGAGTGATTCCACACTCCACTGGTCGCTCATGAGAAGCGATGTCGTGGCTAAGACGATCAGCCCGACCAGGGCGACACCACCGGTGACGGCGATGGTGTGGAGGCGTTTAGCGGCCATGCCACCAAAAAAGTCGGCTGCACCAAAGCCCAATGCCGCGAGCAAGCCGAAGGTAACGGTCAGCACGCGAATTCCTGCATGACGTAACACTACGACTTCTCACAGAGTTCCACGCGTACCCTTGGATGTCTCGTTGACCGAAGAATCTTGGGAGGGTTTCGTGGCTGCCGTATATGGCGACATCACTGAAGCATTTGGCCAAACTCCGCTCGTTCGCCTCAACCGTGTTGTCGGCGACACCACCGCGACAGTGCTCGCCAAACTTGAGTTTTATAACCCGACGGCGAGCGTAAAAGACCGACTCGCCATTTCTGTTGTGAACGCGGCAGAGGCCTCCGGTGAGTTGACCCCGGGTGGCACCATCGTCGAAGCAACCAGTGGAAACACCGGTATTGCCCTGGCCATGGTGGCCGCAGCTCGTGGCTACAAAGCGATCTTGACCATGCCAGAAACGATGAGCATGGAGCGTCGGATGCTCCTTCGCGCCTATGGTGCAGAGCTCGTGCTTACCCCGGGCCCCGAAGGCATGAAGGGCGCGGTGGCCGCGGCGGAAAAGATTGCTGCTGAGAATGAAGGCGCTGTTTTGGCCAGGCAGTTTGAAAACGAAGCCAACCCTGAAATTCACCGCCGCACTACCGCCGAAGAAATCTGGCGAGACACCGATGGCAACGTCGACGTGTTCGTGGCCGGTGTGGGCACCGGCGGAACTCTGACCGGAACCGGCCAGGCGCTTAAAGCGAAGAACCCCGACATCAAGATTGTCGGCGTCGAGCCACTTGAGTCACCAATTTTGAATGGTGGCGACCCGGGACCGCACAAGATCCAAGGAATTGGCGCAAACTTCGTGCCACCGATTTTGGACCGCGAGGTTTACAACGAAATTGTTGATGTCAACGCCGAGCAAGCTATTGCAATGGCCAGGCGCTTGGGGTCAGAAGAGGGAATCCTGGGCGGTATCTCGTCTGGTGCCACCGCCTATGCTGCAGTGGAACTGGCGAAACGCCCAGAGTTCGCCGGAGCAACAATCGTCGTTATCCTTGCAAGCTACGGAGAGCGCTACCTCTCCACTCCTCTCTATGAAGGACTTGGCGACTAACTAGATGAGTGCCCGTACTCGCATCGGCGAAGACATTGAGGCTGTCCTGGAGCGAGACCCCGCTGCGAGGAACGCCTTTGAAGTGTTGCTCACCTCACCGGGCATTCGCGCATTGTTGTGGCACCGTGTGGCCAATCGCCTGTGGCGAAACAATTGGAAACTCCTGGCCCGGATGGTTGCCTACCGCTCGCGACGGGTCACCGGAATAGAGATTCACCCCGGCGCAACGCTCGGCCGACGACTCGTCATCGACCACGGCATGGGTGTTGTCATCGGAGAAACAGCAATCGTGGGCGATGACTGTTTGATCTATCACGGGGTGACCTTGGGCGGTAAGAAACCTGGAGATCGCCAACACACCGAGGGCCGCCGCCACCCGCAGCTCGGCTCTGACGTGACCGTCGGCGCAGGCGCCTGCATCTTGGGCGATGTGGTCGTGGGTGATGGTGCTCGGGTTGCCGCGTCGGCCGTAGTAGTGAACGATGTTCCTGCAGGAGCACTCGCGGTGGGAATCCCCGCGAAGAACCTGGCAGGAAAGGCGTAGCCATGTTGAAGACGGTGTTGCGCGCAACACTGGGTCCTCTTGCGAGGGTTCTTTTTCGCGCCCGGGTGACCGGCGCAAAGAACGTTCCCATGGAGGGGCCGGTCATCCTGGCGAGCAACCACCTCTCCTTTATCGACAGCGTGGTGATTACCCTCCTTGCTCCCCGAACGGTCTCCTTCCTCGCCAAAGAC
>JAYOHK010000008.1:43925-54162 GCA_038118225.1 Cellulomonadaceae bacterium
GTGATGGAACAGATTCAAAAACTCAGCGGCCAGGAATTCGCCGGTGAATACAACGAGCCTCCCGCCAAGAATCTGGTGGAGAAGGTTCGCCGCGGCCTGTTTGGCCGCTCACGCCTCTAAGAGTCGGATGCCTGCTTGGCTTCGGCCTCTTCGATCTGCTTGCGCACATCTTCCATGTCGAGGTCCTTCACCGCGGTGATGACTTGCTCGAGTGCAGGCGCAGGCAGTGCGCCTGGTTGTGCGAAGACGAGGATGCCGTCGCGGAAGGCCATCAGCGTGGGAATGGAGCGAATGTTGGCAGCTCCTGCGAGTTCCTTTTCCGCTTCGGTGTCGACCTTGCCAAAGCGAATCTCGGGGTATTTGTTACTGGCTTCTTCGTAGACCGGGGCGAACGCGCGGCAGGGGCCACACCATTCAGCCCAAAAGTCCACCAGGGTGATGCCGTCTTTGGTGACGGTGTCTTCAAAGTCTGCTGAGGTGAGATCCATTGTTGCCATGAGAAATAAGCGCCCTTTCGTTAGGTCAAGACTATACCCCCCTGGGTATACTCGCTATCGAGTTTCGCAGTCGGTGAACACCAGAAGGTGCGCGGGGCGTAGGGTGAAACGCGTGAAGTCATGGCAGGCCTGGTCGATGGTGACCGCACAATTTGTCTTGATTGGCCTGCTCGCCCTCCTTCCCGGCGGCGGGTTCTATCCGGTGGGTGCAATCCTCACCGTTGTTGCAGGTGCTCTTGTCGCAGCTGGAATTGTGATCGCTGTGTTGGCGGGAGCGCGCCTGGGCGGCTCACTCACCCCCAGTCCGATTCCGCGGGACTCCGGTGAGCTCACCACGTCTGGCCTCTATCGGTTTGTTCGACACCCGATATATTCCGCATTGCTTCTCGCCGCTATCGGCTTGGCCCTCCGGGGAGCGTCGGTATCTCACGTGCTTGTCCTCGTGGCCCTGATTGTGTTGATTTCTGTCAAGGCACGAGCCGAAGAATCCATGCTGTTTAAGAAATACGACGACTATGGCACCTATGCCTCCCAGGTGGGACGCTTTATTCCAGGGGTTGGTCGGATCCCGCTAGGAGGCAAATAGCCGTGGGTAGACGTCGAATCAATGACACATCGCATCCTGATGCGTCACTCACCGACGACTTTTGGCTCCAATTTGGCGATAATCCTCAGCCACCGATGAGGGAAAAAATCATTTACCTCACGATGGACGCGGTGGCCGAGCGTGGGCCCGCAAATTTCAACTCTGCCGAAGTGTGTGACCGCCTGGGTATCACCCATCCCATGGTGAATCACTACTTCGATAATCGTGATGGTCTCCTCGCGGTCACTGCCTTTGTCGTCTATGACCGACACATCCGCTCGGTGTGGGATGCCGTGTCGAAGGCGCCCTCTGACGCGATTAAGCGCCTGAAGGTGTGGATGAGGGCGATCGTGAACTCAAACAAATCCATGGGGGGCTGGGGAGCAGTGTTGAATTACCCGCTCACTTCCCTCACAGTGACCACACTCTTGGATTCTCAGTTTCGAGAAGAGATCAACGAACTTTTTGAGTGGAACCTGGGATGCCTCGCTATTTTGATCTCGGATGTGAAAAAGGGAACTCTTTCCGAACTGCCCACTGGCATCAATCCTGAGCTGAGGGAGGAGTTGACCAGCCAACCAGAAATTGTTTCCTTGGTGTCCTCGGTCGCCTGGGCGGCTCTCGGTGTCGCCGTGTGGTACTCAGGCCAACACTTGGCCTCGGCCCAAGTTCCAGAAGCCATCGCCCAACGCGAGGCCCTCATCGAGTCTCATATCGACCACGTCGTCAATACGCTTAATCCGATTTAGTTTTGCTGGGTTTTCCCGGTGGATTCAGAAACCGGTGGTGTCAACGTCGTCCTTGTCATTGCCATAATCGTCGGCGTCATTGCACTCTTAGTGGCAGGCGCCGCCTTCGCCATGGCCTGGTGGGATAACAATCCGAAGGACACGATTCGGCGCGGTGTGAAAAACCCGGAATTTGACAACGAATCGGCCGAGTAGGGCCCGTTTTCGACTGCTAGCGTTGTCAATGTCGCTGGAAATCAGCGATATCAGCTTGTCGGCATAACGAAGAAGGCCGGGTAACTCACCATGATTGTCGGTGTTCCAAAGGAGCCCATTGCCGGTGAAAACCGGGTTGCTCAAACACCAGAAACCACGAAGCAGCTTGTCGATTTAGGACTGCAGGTCCAGGTGCAAAAGGGAGCAGGAGTCGCAGCCGGTTACCCCGATGCTGACTATCAAAAAGCTGGCGCGAAGATCGTTGCGAGTGTGAACCTCGCGACCGTGGACGTGCTCGCCCACGTGCGCCCCCTCGCACCGGCAACCGTGAACAAATTGAAGTCTGGTGCGATCACCATTGGTCTTGCCTCACCCGCATCTGAAGGACCCACGGTCAAGGCACTTGCCAAAAACAAGGTCACGTCATTTGCTCTCGAACTTGTGCCCCGTATTTCTCGGGCGCAGTCGATGGATGCGCTGACCTCACAGGCACTGGTTGCGGGATATCGCTGCGTACTCGAGGCAGCAACTCGCTTCCCCCGCTTTTTCCCCCTCTACATGACCGCTGCGGGAACAGTCCCTCCCGCGAACGTGTTGGTGCTGGGTGCAGGTGTGGCTGGTCTTCAAGCCATTGCTACCGCCAAGCGCCTCGGTGCCAAGGTTCAGGCCTATGACGTGCGGAGTGCATCTGCTGATGAAGTGAAGTCAATGGGTGGAACCTTTATCCACTTAGACCTCGACACTCAAGCAGACGGCCAAGGCGGATACGCCAAGGAGCTCTCCACTGATCGCCAGAAGCGTCAGCAGGAACTTCTCACCCCCTACATCACCGCGGCCGACATCATCATCACGACGGCAGCAATTCCTGGACGTCCGGCTCCTCGCCTGATCACCAAGAAGATGATGGCCTCGATGAAGCCAGGCTCGGTCATCATCGACCTCGCCGCGGAAACTGGTGGAAACGTCGAAGGCTCAGTGGCCGGTAAAGACACCGCGGTGAAGGTGACGGGCGGAAGTGTGACCCTGGTCGGAATGAAGGATGTTCCCTCCACCATGGCTTTTGACGCCTCCAGGCTTTATGCGAAAAACGTCTCGAATCTGTTGGCCTTGATGACGACGAACAAGAAGGTCCAGCCCGACTTCGACGACGAAGTAGTCGCAGGTGCCTGTTTGACCGCCGGCGGAGAAATTCGCCATGAACCAACCCGAGAGGCGCTCGCGCCTGCGAAGAAGGGGTCTAAGTAATGGATGCCATCACGCTGTTGACGTTCTTTGTCTTGTCGGTGTTTGTCGGCTTTGAAGTCGTCTCCAAAGTCTCCAGCACCCTGCACACTCCCCTGATGTCGGGCGCAAACGCCATCCACGGCATCATCCTGGTCGGGGCAATCATCGTGGCCGGTCAAGCCGAGAGCCCGTGGGTGTTGGGAGTCGCACTCTTTGCAGTGTTGCTCGCCACCGTGAACTTGGTCGGTGGCTTCGTGGTGACCGACCGCATGCTCGAGATGTTCTCGTCGAAGAACAAGAAGGTTAAGGAGGAGGCCAAGTGAACCTGTTGAGCCTTGAAGTCACCGCACTTGCCTACCTAGTCTCTGCGGCTCTCTTTATCCTCGCGCTGAAGGGGCTGAGCTCCCCGAAGTCTGCTCGTCGAGGAAACCTGCTCGGAGCACTCGGTGCCGCCATTGGTTTGGCCACCGTCTTCCTCTCGAACGAACTGCGAAACGTCGGCTGGATCTTGTTGGTGATTGCCATTGGTTCAGCGATTTCTGTTCCCGCATCACGCATGGTGCAAATGACACAGATGCCACAGCTTGTTGCCCTGTTTAACGGCGTCGGTGGTGGTGCAGCCGCCGTGGTGGCGCTGCTCGAGCTCTCCCATGCTGACTCGTTGGGATACCTGATCGCCGTCGCCTTCACCGTGTTCATCGGATCGGTGTCGTTCTCGGGCTCCGTGATCACCTTCTTGAAGCTTCAAGAGCTCATGACCACAAGGCCTGTGACCTTCCCGGGTCAACAGTTTGTGATGGGTGCCGTCGTCTTGGTCGCACTCGTCCAGGCCTACCTGGTCATCACCCAGGGCCAGCTCAACTGGGCAATTGCTTTGATGCTGCTCGGTCTTGCAACCGGTGTTCTCGTTGTCTTGCCAGTCGGTGGAGCAGACGTCCCGATTGTCATCTCTCTTCTGAACGCACTGACTGGTCTGGCCGTGGCCGCGTCTGGTTTGGTGCTGGGAAACACCTTGTTGCTGGTGGGTGGAACTCTCGTGGGTGCCAGTGGAACGATCCTCACCATGGAAATGGCAAACGCCATGGGCCGCTCCGTCGCCAACATCATCTTTGGTGCCTTCAAGGGTGGATCCACGGCCGGCTCTACCGAAGTGTCCGATCGACCCGTTCGCTCGGGTTCTGCCGAAGACGTGGCCATCCTCTTGGGCTATGCCAACAAGGTCATCATCGTCCCCGGTTATGGTCTCGCTGTTGCCCAAGCTCAGCACACCATCGCCGAGCTTCAAACCGCACTGGAGGCAAAGGGCATCGAAGTCGACTTCGCGATCCACCCGGTGGCTGGTCGTATGCCAGGACACATGAACGTGCTGCTCGCAGAAGCCAACGTTCCCTACGAGTCTTTGCTTGAGATGGATGAGGTCAACCCGCAGTTTAAGAACGCAGATGTTGCCCTGGTGGTGGGAGCTAACGACGTGGTGAACCCCGCGGCGAAGACCACCCAAGGCTCCCCCATTTATGGCATGCCCATCCTCGATGCGGGAGAAGCACAACAGGTGGTGTTCTTGAAGCGCTCAATGCGACCTGGTTTTGCCGGAATCGAAAACGAGTTGCTCTATGAACCAAACACCACCTTGCTGTTTGGTGATGCCAAGGAGTCGCTGACGAAGGTGTTGACCTCGGTTAAAGCCCTCTAGTCTGGCCGTATGGCTCGTACCAAGCGCGTCCTCATTACCGGAGCAAGCTCCGGTATCGGCCGCGCCACTGCCACCTTGCTCGCCGATAAAGGCTGGCAGGTTATCGCTGCGGCCAGGCGAATCGAGAAGCTAGACGAGCTTGCCACTCATCCACACATCAGCGCCCACACAGTCGACATCACCGATGACGCATCGGTGGCAGCGCTCGCAGAGGCGGTTGCCGAGGGTGGCCCTATTGACACGTTGATCAACAACGCCGGTGCCGCATTTGGTTTCGATACTGTCGAGAACTCCTCCATTGAGGACTGGCGCGGGATGTTTGAGCTCAACGTCATTGGCACTAAGCGAATGATTTCCACGTTTTTGCCGTCGCTCAGGAGAGCAGCCGAAGCGTCTGGGATGGCGGATATCGTCACTGTCACATCAACAGCAGCGTTTACGCCTTACGAAAACGGCGGAGGGTATAACGCCGCCAAATACGCTGAGCACGCGATGATGCAGGTGCTGCGTCTGGAGCTAAACGGTGAGCCGATCAGGGTCATCGATATTGCCCCGGGCATGGTGAAAACAGACGAGTTCACCCTCAACCGCTTTGGTGGCGATAGAGCGCGCATGGAGAAGCTCTACGAGAACGTAGACGGACCACTCACCGCTGAAGATGTGGCCTCGTCAATCGTGGCCACACTCGAGCTGCCACCCCACGTCAACGTGGACTTATTGACAGTGAAGCCTGTGGCACAGTCAGCTCAGCACAAGACCTTCCGCGGCCCGCTACAGGTGCGCCATCACGACTCATCCAAGTAGTCAGGTCCGACAGTTAGGCTGACTAGGTGATCCGTCGCCTGATTGAAATCTCTCGCCCCGTTCTCTGGATTAACACCATTGGGACCACGGTGGTCGCGATGTGGATTACCGGAACACTGTGGGACTGGAACATTCTGCCCATCCTGGTGTGGGTGACACTTCCGTTCAACCTTCTGATTTATGGCATCAACGACATTTTTGATCGCGACACCGATGACCCAAACGCCAGAAAAGGCGGCTACGGCGGTGCCAAAATCACCGACTCGGAGACGAAGCCCATCGTCTGGGGTGTGGTGCTCACGAACCTCCCCTTCTTGATCTACTTCATTGCCACGCTGCCGTGGCCGGCCTGGGCGTGGATGCTGGCCTACACCTTCTCCTTCTGGCAATACTCGGCGACGCCACTTCGCTTCAAGGGCCGTCCCGTCTGGGATTCACTCTCCAACACTGACTACGCCTACCCGCTGGTGTTTGTTCCCTTTGCCTTGGGGGCAGAGCCAATGTGGCCGGCGGCATTGGGGCTTATGGCGTGGAGTATGGCCAAGCACGTCTACGACGCCATCCAAGACATCGATGAAGACTCTGCAGCGAACATTAAAACCACTGCCGTGGCGTTTGGCACCAAGGGTGCGTTGGTGTGGTCTGGCTTCTGGTGGATCGTCTCCACGGCTTTGTTCGCAATGGTCAACGTTCCCGTCGCGGTGGTGAACGCGCTGATTGCGGGATGGCTAGTGATTGCACTCTGGATTACTCCGACGACCGAGAAGGCTCGCGATCTCTACCGCTTCTCTGTCACCTTCCCCTATGTGGCAGGAGCAGTTGCCGGTATTCAACTCGTGGCCGGAATCACCATGGGGCTTTATCCCTAATGTCACGCTCGGTCGTGGTGTTGGGGGCGGGCCTGGGAGGCCTCGCCGCGTCGGCCCTCCTTGCCAAGGCGGGCTTTGACGTCACGGTCGTTGAGAAAAATGACTGGGTGGGCGGAAAATCTCGGCGCATTGAGGTCGCCGGCCAACGCATTGACACCGGACCCTCCTTGGTGACCTTTCCTCAGGTGATCGAGCGCTTCTTTGATCGCTACGACTCATTGGGCGCGGGAGAGCAGGCACGAGAAATAGCCTCACTGAACCTGGAGAGGCTGCCAGAAGTCGGCCGATATTTCTATCAAGGAGAGGTCACCGACCTCCCTGTGGCGAAAGGCCACCCCTGGCACGATGCGTGGAGTGCGTTTGAGGCAGAACACGCCCCCCTGGGTCCAGCAATCACCGAATTACTCACGACCGATCCGCTAAACCCGGCGATGATGTCGGCGGCGGGGAAGCTTGTGGCTACCTATGGCCGCCACTTAAGCACCAGAAGCTACCTCGACCACTCTGATTTGCCAGGGGGCCTTCGAGACATCATCGCCATTCACACGTTGAACGCGGGTGTCGCCCCCAATCAAACGCTCGCCTTATTTGCCACGATGGCGGCGGTGATGGCCGACGAGGGAGTCTTTGTTCCCACAGGGGGCGTGTATGAGCTCACCAAAGCACTACACCGCCTCGCCCTGCTCGCCGGAGTGAGCATTCACGTGGGCGAGGCAGTAACGGCAGTGGGTAAGAAGAGCGTGACCACGACCGAGAAGACCTACACCCCAGACATCGTGGTGAGCGCTCTTGACGCGGGAGTGCTGGAGCGGCTGATGGGAAAGGCCTCGCCCGATCCCGACAACCTTTCGTGTTCTGGAATCGCCGTGTTCACAGCGCTGAAAGAAGACCTCCCCGCTGAGACAGTCACCCACTCGGTGGTGTTGCCCGATGACCCAGACGACCTCTTTGACAGTGTGCTCTCGAGGCGCTTTCCCAAACAAACAATGTCCTTTGTGAACTACTACAAGACCGGGCACATCTATCCCAATAAGAAACCCACCGCAGCGTTCCTCCTGGCAGCACCGGCAGACGGGAAACCCGCCACAGTCTCAGATCCGTGGGTCCAAGCCGAGCTTCAACGCTCAGTCGATGCCATGGGAATCGACGCCAAATGGTCTGATTTGGTTGAGGACTATCACGTGCTCCACCCTGAATACTTCTCGTCATTTGGGGCGACCGGAGGGGCTCTCTATGGAGCAGGTCGTCGCTGGTGGCAAAGCGGCCCATTCCACCAGCCGGGATATCACTCGCTCACCAACCGATGGTTGTGGCGAGTGGGGGCGTCGGTGCACCCCGGAGGCGGAATCCCTGCAGTGCTGGGTGGTGCGCTGATCTCGACGAATCGACTGATTCGAGCTTCGTCGGCACACCAATAATTGTTGGTTCAATCCAACTATTGTGGGTGACCCACAGCGACAGTCTTCTGCCACCGCGGAAGACAAGAAGTGGTGGCTCCGACCGGCATCGATCCGGTGACCTTTCGATTTTCAGTCGAACGCTCTACCAACTGAGCTACAGAGCCTCAGGTGATTACTCACCTGTAGTCAAAGAGCCCCCTGGTGGGAGCTCTCCGACTTGCGACCCTGACGGGACTTGAACCCGCGACCTCCGCCGTGACAGGGCGGCACGCTAACCAACTGCGCTACAGGGCCTTGCGATATTCAATTATAAGTGACCCCAACGGGATTCGAACCCGTGCTACTGCCGTGAAAGGGCAGCGTCCTAGGCCGCTAAACGATGGGGCCGTGGAATGAAACCAACTGGAACAGTGTAGGTGGCGAGTGGGCTAAAGCGCAAACGCTATGTGAGCCACACCCTGTTACTTCAGGGTTTGCTGTGACTGTTGTGACTATCGTGATGTTTCGTGCACGGTTTTCGTGACTCTTCAATGCGCCTGCTCACGGCCACCCTGTCGGTGTTAACCCTCATCGCCGGAGCAGTCTTTGTGGTGTCTGAACCAGCATCCGCCAAGGAGTACCCGACCTGGCAGGACGTGTTGGACGCCCGGGCCGATGAGAAGAAGACCCAAGCCAAGATCAAAGAGCTCCAGGGTCTCCTGGAAGAGCTCATTCAGGCCTACCAAGCAGCCGAAGAAGAAGCCATGCGGCTTGGTGAAATCTACTTCGAAGCGCAGCTTGCCCTCGACGAAGCGATTTATACGCAAGCCCAACTCCAAGCCGAAGCAGACGACGCTGCGGCCATGGCTGAAGAATCCCGGATGAAAGCAGGCCAGTTTGTGGCAGAGCTTGCCCGAGTCGGTGGGGGAGACCTTCAGGCCACCATCTTCGTCAACGCCGACGAGGCAGATAGTCTGCTCCAACGCCTGGGATACGCAGCCAAAATCGCCGAGCAAACAGACGGCATCTATGCCAAGGCACTCGCTGATCAAAACACGGCGCAGTCTTTGTCTGACCAAGCCCAAGTGGCCTCTGACATTAGGGCTGACCTGGAGCAAGAAGCCCAGGTGGCGTTTGATGCTGCCAACAATGCAGCGATTGCTGCTCAGCGCATGCTCGATGAGCAATTAGAAAACCAAGCACAGCTAGAAGCACAGCTCGCAGTGTTGATTGAAAAGCGTGAAGCCACTGAAGAGGACTACCAAGCAGGTGTGATCGCCAGGCAACAATCGGTTGTCCGGGGAATGATTGATCCCGGCCAAATCTCGGCCCAAGGCTGGGCGAGGGTGACTGGTGGATATATCTCTAGCCACTTTGGAAACCGCGTTCACCCCATCTATGGAACAGTGCGCTTCCACGCGGGTATCGACTTGGCCTATGGCTGTGGCAACCCCGTCTATGCCGCACACGAGGGAACAGTGTCGTATTCCGGATGGCTGGGCACGGGTGGAAACTTCATCCGTTTGAACCACGGCGATGGCATCACCACCGGATACATGCACCTACAAAGCGGATCGCTCTATGTGAAGTTTGGCGAGAGAGTCCAAACCGGACAGCTCATTGCACGTGTGGGAACAACGGGTGCGTCGACGGGATGTCACCTACACTTTGAAACCCGCCGCGACATGGTCGCCACCGACCCATACGTCTTTATGAACGACCGCGGAGTGCGGCTGGGCTAAGTAGTCGGTTCTGGGTGTTCGGCCAGGACGTCGGTGATCATGGTCTCCAGCAGACCCACATCGGTGATCAAACCGTTGACCCGGGCAGCAACCCGGTGGTTTCGATCGAGCACCACCGTGGTCGGAACAGCGTTGGGGCTTGCCTTACCGGCAAAGGCCAAACGCACCTGACCTTCTGACACATCCATGATCGAGGGGTATTCGATGCCAAACTCCCTGGCAAAGGTCAAAGCGGTCTCCCGCTCGTCGAGGATGTTCACGCCAATGAACTGCACTCCATCGCCGACGAAGTCTTTATGCATTTGGGCAAGATCGGATGCTTCTAGCCGACATGGCGGGCAGCCAGCGAACCAGAAGTTCACCACGATGGGGTCTCCGGTGTAGTCCGAAGATGACCAGACGCCACCCATGTCTGTAGCGCCACCAAACACCACAGGCTCTGATCTGTTCGCCGCCGCAAAGAAGCTAAATGCTCCATCAGAGGAGAAATAGTCCTGCT
>JAYOHK010000009.1:0-48966 GCA_038118225.1 Cellulomonadaceae bacterium
GATGCGTAGACACCCATACCCACGAGGAGCGAGGTTGCCTGCTGCACGCCGACCTGGAAGTTGTCGAAGGTGGCGTAGTAGTTGACGTTTTCGCTGTCGCGGATGAGGCGGTCGTAAGCGATAACAGGAACACCGGAGTCAGCAGCGGTCTGCAGAACGTCGGTGAGCTGGGTGCCATCGATTGCAGCGATGATCAGGGCCTTTGCGCCCTTGGTCAGCATTGCCTCGAGCTGAGCAACCTGGGTGGGGATGTCGTCTTCTGCGTACTGAAGGTCGACCTGGAAGCCTTCGGCCTCCATGAGGGACTTGATGTTCTCGCCGTCGGAGATCCAACGGGTCGAGGACTGAGTCGGCATGGATACACCAATGAGGCCACCAGCAGCAGCTTCAGTTGATGCGGAGTCTCCACCAGTCGACTCGGTGGTGGATGCTCCACCGCCGGCGCAACCAGCAAGGACCAGAGCTGCAGCGGAGGTGAGTGCTGCAAACCCAAGGAGTTTCTTGAACAAGTGCTGTTCCTTTCCTTATCGGGCTGGACTGCCCGTGAATGTGATTACCAACGCGTCCATCTCGTTAGCGGCCTCTGCGCGCCATACCGCGAAGTAGCGGCGAGCAGAAATCGTGGTCACTGCGGAACTATTACCAGGCCGGAAACCCGTCAGGTGAGCGCTCACATTGTGGCCACGAAGAAAGTGTGTCACCGAATTACCTCCGATGACCAGAATTTTGATAACTGTCCGCACACAGTTTGGTAACGAACTGATAAAGAAAAGCCCGAGTTACTGGGGGCCATCAGCTCGTGATTGGCGGCGACTGACGGATCAAGAGCGGGGGTGAATGTCGGTGATGGCTCGTTCACAGCACCCCTCCTTCGTCGTCGATGATGGTGAGGCAATGTTAGCGCTCACAATTGGTTTTTGCCAATCAGAATTATCTGCGGGGCGCGGCAGTGGATTGTCGGGCCACTAATTCGGGAACGATTGTTTCTGGAGCAAGGCCTTTGCGCCCATCAATCGTGTCCACAAGGAGGCGAATCGCGCGCTGGCCCAGCTCAAAAAAGTCCTGCCGCATAGTTGTCAGCGGCGGGTTCAAAAACGCGGCGTGGGGAACATCGTCGTATCCCATGACGCTCACATCGCCCGGAACATTGATTCCTCGATCGGTGAAAGCATGCATGAGTCCGATGGCCAAGTCATCGTTGGCGGCGAGGATTGCGGTGATGTTGCTGGCGTCTAAGTCGAGTGTGATTCCGATCTCATATCCGCTTCCGGGTGTCCACTCGCCCTCGATGATGCGGGGGGTTAGTCGCCTACCTCTCATCGCGGCCGCGTATCCAGAGGCGCGGGCGGTTGCTTCAAACCAGGATGAGGGGCCAGAGATGTGCAAGATATCCCGGTGGCCAAGATCGATGAGGTAGTCGGTGGCGAGTTGTCCGCCTTGGAAGTTATCGATTGATACCGAGAGCTCGTCCACTCGGTACATGCTGTCGACGGTGACGATAGGAATAGCACCCAGGGCATCGCGTGCTGTGGCAAGCGCGTCGGTGCGGGGCGTAATCATGACCACGCCATCAATGCCTAACGCCTTGAGGTGGTTGATGCCATCCATGACGGATCCCTCGGATTCGGGATCAATCGAGCACGACACTGCAAAGTGGTTTACCGACTGGGCGGCAGCTTCCATTCCCCGTGTCATTCCGGAGGGGCCATACAGGTCGTAGTCGGAGACCAGGATTCCAAAAATACGACTTCTTGAGCTCGCGAGTGAGCGTGCTGCCTGATTGGGACGGTAGCCCAGCTGCTCCATTGCGTCCAAGACGCGGGCCTTTGTCTCGGGACGCGTGTTGGGGTGGTTGTTGATCACCCGGGACACAGTTTGGTGTGAGACTTCGGCCAACTTGGCCACGTCATACATATTGGGTCCGCGTGTGCGCTCAGGCATGGCTCACCTTTGCCAGGTTCGACGCCACTGTGTCAACGAGGTGGTGCCACGAGGACACCTCGTCATCGCGAAGTAGCTTGCTCGCGCGAATGTCCACGATGGTTGAGGTCCCAGATTTCTTGAGACGAAAATCTAGCTGGCCATGCAGTTCGGTCAGCACAATCACTCTCTTGCCCACCCGAAGTGAGCTGTATACCCCGCCGTAGCCCTCGTCACCCGTGGAAATAAAGCGGAGACGACCTCCCTGCCTCGCGTCAAACTTCACGGTGTCATCGATGACTCGGTCGATGCCGTTTTGGCTCGTCAAAGTCGTGTACACCTGAGACACATCTGCGCCGAGCTCGAGGGCGACTCGGTGGGTGCGAGCAGATACCCCAACTGGCTTTTTAGCCAAAGGCCGAAACCCCACAAAGCCATCAGTCATTGGCGAGTTCACCCCGGCCCATATAGGTATACGCGGCGGCCGCAACATAGACAGCGAAGAAAGAGTGGCTGAGGAAAAAAACCACCGGCGAGGATTCAAGCCAATTTGTGCCAAGTAGTTGACCAAGCCACGGCACGACCACCAACACACCTAGCAGGCCGACGATGGCTTTGTGTGTGAGTGCTTCGTACACCAACCATGCCGCGACAGCAATGATTCCAAGCGTCATGTAGGTGGGGTAGGCCCTTGTTTGTTCCACGAATGTTTCAAACGCGACCACCACGCTGATGGCAAGTAACACCCACAGCGGCTTGACCGATTTCTTGGCCGGGCCAAACCAGCTCCAGCGAGCGGTGTTGTTGTTCTCGGCCACGCGTGATCCTTAAGGGTTATGAACTAGTCAACCGATAGTAGGCCTCGTTCCAACGCAGTTCGTTTGCGAACGCGCCGGCAGTTGTCGAATCGTTAATCGAGACCAATTCAGTGCGAGCAATACGAGCAAAGTCGGCCAAGGTTTCATTAGACACGGAGGCAGTCAATACGGTGTGGTGGCTGCCGCCTGCTTGCATCCATGCCTCTGCTGAGGTTGACAGCGATGGCTTGGGCTCCCACACGGCACGAGCAACAGGAAGGTTCGGCAGGTCTTCAGTCGGCTCCACAACAGTTACTTCGTTGACAATGATGCGGAAGCGGTGACCGAGGTCAACTAGGCACAGAACACGTCCGGGCGCGGGGTCAGCGGTGAAGACCATGCGGACTGGGTCCTCTTTGCCGCCGATCCCCAGCGGGTGGATTTCAATGCGTGGCTTCGAGTTGGTCAGGCTTGGGCAGACTTCCAACATGTGTGCTCCGAGGACCTTTGGGGTGCCAGGACCGAAGTGGTAGGTGTAGTCCTCCATGAAGGAGGTTGCCCCATCTGCTGGCGCCATCGCCTTAGTGATAGCCACCATTGCAGCGGTCTTCCAGTCGCCTTCGCCGGCGAAGCCATAGCCTTCGGCCATCAGACGTTGGACGGCAAGACCGGGGAGTTGGCGGAGAGTGCCGAGGTCTTCGAAGTTGGAGGTGAAGGCGCTGAAGCCTCCTGCTTCCAAAATTCCACGAAGAGCAATTTCAATCTTTGCGCCGTAGACGAGTGACTCGTGGCGGGCACCACCGGCCTTCAGCTCGTCCTGGACGTCGTAAAGGTTTTCGTACTCGGCGCACAGTTTCTCGGCCGCTTCGTCTGAGACATCGGCGACCGCGTCTGCGAGCACGTTAACCCCGAGGCTCTCAATCGACATTCCAAACTGAGTTTGAGCAGAAACTTTGTCACCATCGGTCACGGCGACGTAGCGCATGTTGTCACCAAAGCGAGCGACCTTAAGCGACTGCGCTTTGGCCCAACCGGCACAGGCGTATGCCCAGTCGCGAACGCGACCAACTACGGCGGCGTCTTCTGGGTGACCCACCACAATCTTTCGCTGGACATCCATGCGGCTAAGAATGTGAGCGTATTCACGGTCACCGTGTGCGGCCTGGTTCAAGTTCATGAAGTCCATGTCAATGGTCGCCCATGGCAAGGACTGGTTGGCCTGGGTGTGCAGGTGCAGCATTGGCTTTTGCAATGCGGCCAATCCGTTGATCCACATCTTTGCGGGGGAGAAGGTGTGCATCCAGGTGATCACACCGACGCAGTTGTCGTCGGCGTTAGCCGCCATGATGACCGCGCGAATCTCTTCAGGGGTTTTCACTACGGGCTTCCACTCGAGGGTGGCTGGGCCACCAAGGGTGGAGCCGAGCTGGTTCATGACCGCCTGGGACTGGACGTCTACTTGGCGCAGAGTCTCTTCGCCGTAGAGCGATTGGCTACCAGTGATGAACCAAATCTGTTGGCCTGCGGACATGAGGTTCTCCTCGTAATTGGGCGTCGACTCGTGCGACACGAACAACTTTGTTAGCGCTCACCTTATATCCGTTGCGCCAAGAGCGCGATTGTCTTATTCGCTCAGCGAAATTCCCCAACGGCCACCCCAGCTCTCGCCCGGGTCAAGCCATTTCAGGTCAGTACCCGAGTTAAACGCATCAGCGGGCGCTGTCATCGGCTCGATTGCTAATGCGGAAGTGGGCCCGGTGGGTCCGGGAAATTCATCGGTGACAAATACTTGCAACCAACCAAATTCTTCGCTTTGCCAGACCGTCACTGTCTTGCCCGCTGGGGATTCAATAGTCGTCACATGGGGAACAGCGCCCCCTAAGCGGAAACCAGTATCCAGTTCGAGATTCTTTAGTGAAATCGGGGAACTGATGTCTACATTGCTACCCGCGATGCCTTCTTCAGCCACAGGAATCATTTGGGTATCGGTAATGAGGTGGGAGACCACGGGGGCACTTATCGTGAGGGATCGAATCGGCGTCTCGCCGAGCGTGATGTACGGATGGGCACCCAAGGCAACCGGCGCACTGGCGTAACCACGGTTGAGCAGCGACATCGAGCACTCGATTCCCTGGTTGTTGAGCTCATATCTCACCGTGAGCCTCAGAGAAAAGGGATAGCCGGGGGTCGGGTCAATCGCGTACTCCAGAGTCACGGAGGTTTCCGACTGGTCGCTCACCTCAAACAAGCGCCCGGTGACAAGGCCGTGAATAGCGTTGTTCCGGGCGGGTTCTGTAATGGCAAGTTCGTGCGTCTGGCCCTGTTGTGTCCACCGCCCGTCTCGGATCCGGTTGGGCCATGGAGCCAATAACGCTCCGGCGGAAAACGGTCGAGGAGTGCCTTCAGGAAACTGTTGAATAAGCTCAGCGCCATGGACCAGCATGTGGTCCAGGCAGGCGCCAATGGGGGAAATGCGTGCGGTGTTGTCACCACATCTCAGGGAGACTGTCGGCGTGGGGCGAGCGGATGCTGACATGGGCTCAGCCTAATTGCCGAGAGTTCACCGACGGTCTTTGTCGTTAGGCCAGAACGGCTCTGAGCTGTTCGGCTTGAGTTTCTGGCTTTACATCCAAGATGAATGCTCCCATGGCTGTTTCTGAGCCGGCGAGGAACTTCAATTTGTTTTCTGAACGCTTTGGGGAAGTAACGCGGAAGTGGAAACGGAAGTCCTCACCATCTGAGCCGACGGGCGCTTGGTACCACGCGGCAATGTATGGGGTTTCGGATTCATACAGACCATCAACGGCATTGAGCATTTGGGGCACGAGAACGCCAAGCTCGTTGCGCTCGGAGTCAGTCAGTTCGGTGAAGTCTCCTACCGGCCGATGTGGCATGAGAATCATTTCCACTGGCCAACGCGCGGCGAAGGGAACGAAGGCCGAGAAATTGTCCCCGCGGATAACAAGCCGCTCAGATCGTGATTCGAACTCAAGGTAGTCCTGGAAGAAACCTGCTCCGTGAGTGCGGGAGTTTTCCAATAGCTGTGACGTGCGCGGGGGGATGAAGGGATAGCTGTAAATCTGACCGTGAGGGTGGTGAAGAGTTACTCCGATGTCTTCACCGCGGTTTTCAAACGGGAAGACGGTTTTTGCTCCGGGAAGCGCCTTCAATTCTTCAGTGCGGTGAGTCCATGCGGCAATGACAGTGTCAATGCGCTGGGCGTCCAGACCGATGAACGACCCGTGGTGATCTTGGCTAAACACCACTACTTCACAACGGCCACTTGCATCTGCCTGAGCGCCAAAAGGCTTGGAGGGGAGGGAGCTGCTCGATCCCACTGTGGGACCAAACGAGGGACTCTTGTTTTCGAACACAGCGACGTCAAAGGGGCCTGGGATTTCCGACGGGTTAGCGTCGGTTTGGGCACAAAGAGGGCAGGACTCTTTCGTGGGCAGGAATGCCCGCTGGTTGCGAGCCGGCGCGATCGACACCCATTCGCGGGTGAGCGGATCGAGGCGCATCATTGGAGTCGCAGAACGCTCAGTGGACTCACGGGTGTCATGAGGTCTGGTGGTGGGAGGCGTTGCCGAGTCGTCGAAGTAAAGGAGACTGCGAGTATCGCTCAACTGGGTCGCCGTCACCGCGTGGCCAAGATAGGCCCGCTGTTCTGCGATGGCAGTTGTCGACATTTTGCTCCTTTGCGAAGTGCAGGGATGTGAGCGCACACATTTTACTGCTTGAAAAGTAACACTAACGACTGTTATTGACGAAAAATGCAAAAAAAGATAACAAAATGATTACTAATGTTTTTTTTTGCATACTTTTGGTTATTTTTGCTTTAGGTTGGTGGTCACACCCCTTCAACGGCGAACGGATCTTCATTGAGTGACCTAGTAAGGCTCTTCCAGGGCAAGCGGCAACGAAGCGACTTTTTGCCTGCTCTTGTCTTCATGGGTCCTGCGTTGGTGGGCCTCGGGATTTTCGTTCTGTACCCCGCTATTCGAGGCATTTACTTAAGCTTCACGGAGTACAACATCTTCCGGGATCCAGAATTCATCGGTCTCGACAACTACGCGAAGGCAGTCAACGACCCATTCGTCTGGAATGCCCTGGGGGTCACCCTTCAATACGTTGCGATCAACATCGGAGTCCAGACCGTATTCGCTTTGCTTCTTGCCGTGCTGATGCACCGATTCACCAAGTCGGTTTGGGTGCGAGGCGTCATGCTGCTTCCCTACTTGGTCTCAAACGTCGTGGTCGCCCTGGTGTGGCTGTGGCTTCTGGATTACAACCTCGGATACGTGAACGCGGCGATTGACTTCATTGGCTTGGACCGTATTCCGTTCTTTGGTGAGTCCACTGCGATGGGCACGATTGCCTTGATCAACGTGTGGCGTCACCTTGGTTACACGGCACTGTTGATCTTCGCCGGACTTCTCACCATTCCTAAAGATGTGTATGAAGCGGCTGAAGTTGACGGGTCGGGAGAGTGGCGCACCTTCTTCGGGGTCACACTTCCCCTTCTTCGCCCGGTGATGTTCTTCGTGTTGGTAATCACCATCACGGGTTCATTCCAAATCTTTGACACCATCGCGGTGACCACCGGTGGTGGCCCGGTCAACGCGACGAGGACCTTCAGCATTTTGATTACCGATAAGGCGTGGAACTCGAATCAGTTTGGTTACGCGGCAGCCATATCGGTGATTTTGATGCTGATCCTGATTGTCATTGCACTGCTTCAAATGAGGCTTCTGCGCGGCAACGAGTCGGACTTGGAGCGATAGATGGCGACCACGACTAAGACTAAGGAAGCGCGTGAGACCGAGGTGGTCTTGGGCAAGCGCAACTCGGCGTTCACCCGCACCACGGCGTACCTTGCGTTAACGGGTTTTGTGCTCGTCACGCTCTTCCCGTTCTTCTACATGATTCGCACTGCGCTATCGACGACGAGGAAACTCTCATCCGACCCTTTGTCGATCCTTCCCGTTGATTTCACCTGGGGTGCATTCGCACGCGTCTTGGGAATTGCGTCGTCGGAACAGTCGGTCGCCGAAGGTGGCTCTGGCCAGTCGCTCGACTTCCTGCAGTACTTCATGAACTCGGTGATCGCCACCACAGGAGCGACGGTCTCTCAGATTGTGTTCAGCGCCGCCGCGGCCTATGCCTTCGGAGTGCTGAAGTGGCGCGGTCGAGACGTAGTGTTCTTCTTCTTCTTGTTCGCACTAACGGTCCCCGGAATCTTCCTCGTCCTTCCGAATTACCTCTTTATTAGAGAGATCGGCCTGCTGAACACCCTCCTCGGTGTGATGGCTCCCAACCTCTTGATGGCGCCCTTTGCGGTGTTCTTCCTGCGACAGGTGTTCCTGGGAACCAACATGTCAATTGTGGAAGCGGCCGTGATTGACGGTGCGAATCACTTCCGAATCTTCTTCCAAATCGTGTTACCGATGGCCAGGTCACAGGTCATTACGGTTTTCATCCTGCAATACATCACCATTTGGAATGACTACCTCTGGCCGCTCTATATCGGTAGCTCAGAGGAGACGTCAAAGACGTTGACGGTTGCGCTGGGAATTTTCAAGTCGCAAACTCCGCAAGGAAACCCCGACTGGGCAGGCCTGATGGCCGGATCGTTGGTGGCAGCACTTCCGATGCTGTTGCTCATGATTTTCCTCGGTCGACGCATTGTCGGATCAATTCAAGATTCTGCGGTCAAGTAAAACCCGCAGGACTTTCTCACAACCGTGAGAAAAACCACCAAGAGAAAGGAACACGATGGCAGTCATTAAGAACTCTCGTCGTGCAGCATTGGCAGCGGTTGCGGGTCTCCCGCTCGTGCTCGCTGCGTGTGCTGGAGGAGCTGCTGACAACGGTGCAGCTTCTGAAGACGCTGGTGCAGGAGACGCTGCATCCGGTGTAACCCTGGAATACGGCCTGTGGGATGCAAACCAGCTTCCTGCTTACGAGCAGTGTGCAGCTGACTTCAGTGCCGCAACCGGTATCAACGTCAACATCGAGCAGATCGGTTGGGACGACTACTGGGCAAAGGTCCGTGCAGGTTTCGTATCCGGTGACGGCTACGACGTGTTCACCTCGCACCTCGCCTTCTACCCTGAGTTCGTCAACAACGGACAGGTTCTGGCACTGGACAGCTACATCGAGGCTGATGGCTTCGACGTGAACCAGTACCAGCCAGGCCTTGCTGACCTGTGGACTGACCCAGCAGGTGCTCGTTACGGTCTTCCTAAGGACTTCGACACCATCGCACTGTTCGCAAACCAGGACATGCTCGAAGCAGCTGGTCTGACCGCAGAAGAGATGAACAACCTTGACTGGAACCCACAAGATGGTGGCTCCTACGAGGCTGCAATCGCTCGCCTGACCGTTGACGCTAACGGTGTTCGCGGTGATGAGCCAGGCTTCGACAAGGACAACGTCGACGTCTACGGAATCTGGATGGAAGGCTCCGGTGGTGGAGATGGACAGACCCAGTGGTCGTTCCTCGCTGCTGCTAACGGCTGGAAGGTTAACGACGGACCGTGGGACAACAATTACCACTACGACGACGTTAAGTTCCAGGAGACCATCGACTGGTGGTACTCGCTCGTAGAGAAGGGCTACATGCCTTCCTTCGACATTCAGTCCGGTGCAGGATGGGCTGACCAGCTCATCGCTGGAAAGGTTGCTCTTTCATCCAACGGTTCATGGATGACTGGATACATCTTCAGCCAGGGCAACGAACAGTTCACGCCTACCCTCGTTCCGACTCCTGTTGGTCCAACCGGTGAGCGTGCATCGATGTACAACGGTCTTGCTGACAACATCTTCGTGGGAACTGAACACCCCGACGAGGCATGGCAGTGGGTCAAGTACATGGGCACCACTGACTGCCAGGACGTCGTAGCTAGCTACGCCGTTGTATTCCCTGCAATTCCTTCCTCGACGGAGAAGGCAGTGGCTGCAATGGGCGAGCTCGGCATCGATGTGGCTCCGTTCTACGTCCACATTGAAAACGGCTCCACCTTCCTGTTCCCCATCGCGGACAAGAAGTCTCAGGTTCAAGAGTTGATCACCCCAGCTATGGAGGCTGTGATGAGCGGAAACGCTCCTGCTTCCTCGCTGACCGCGGTCAACGACCAGATCCTGGCGCTGTTTTAATAGCAAATAGGTAGCAGCAACACTCTGGGCGGCAGATTATTCTGTCGCCCAGAGTGGCTTCACTAAAGAATCGAGAACTTCCATGGCCAATATTCCCTCCTTCTTCCACCTCCCTTCGGGTTCCGCATCGCTCGTAGTGGGAACCCATGCGGGAACACCCGAAGTGCTGCACTGGGGCAACGGCTTAGAAGGAAAACTTGGCGATGCCGAGCTGGGAAGCGTGTTCTCGGATTCAATCGCACACAATGACTCGGACATCGTTCGCCCATTTGGTATCTGGCGAGAAAACGGTCGCGGCCACCTGGGCCGGCCGACCTTAGTCGCGCACCGCAACGGCGTGGATTTCAGCCCACTTTTTGAACTTCGCTCTGCGGATCACGCAGGCAATTCACTTACTCTTACATGCGTTGACGCTCACGCGGCAATCGCCGTTACCGCCCACTTTGAGGCCCTCGGGTTTGGTCTATACCGAGTGTCCTATGCCCTCGAGAACCAGGGGTCAAGTCCTCTTACGGTGAACGACTTTGATGTGTGGCTTCCTTTGCCTGACCGCGCCGTTGAATCCATGGACTTCACGGGACGCTGGGCCAAGGAGCGTCAGCCGCAACGGCGTGAAATTCAATACGGGGTGTGGACGAGAGAAGGCCGAGAAGGCCGCCCTGGATTTGACCACAGCATCGTCCAACTCGCGATGACCAAGAATGCATCGTTCCAGCAGGGAGAAGTCTGGTCGGCGGGTGTTGAGTTCAGCGGTAACCCGCGATACGGAGTTGAGCGCCAGCCCACCGGAAAGAAAGCAATGGTGGCAGGAATGGTCTTGCTACCTGGCGAAATTATCGTTCAACCTGGCCAGACCCACCACTCGGCTCCAGTCATTGCAGGGTATAGCTCTGAGGGTCTTGATGGGGTGACGTCCGGCTATCACCAGTGGATTAGGTCGCGCGCTCAACACCCCACGAAGGTTAAGCCTCGGCCGCTGACGCTGAATGTGTGGGAAGCGGTGTATTTCAACCACAATCTTGAAAAACTCTCTGAGCTCGCCGATGTCGCCGCAGACGTCGGTGTGGAGCGAATGGTGCTAGACGACGGATGGTTTGGATCCCGCCGTGACGACCGATCCGGCCTCGGCGACTGGACTGTTTCCGACGAGCCTTGGCCAAACGGTTTGAACCCCCTCATCGAGAAAATCACCTCGTTGGGCATGGAGTTTGGGCTTTGGTTCGAGGGTGAAATGGTCAACCCAGACTCTGATCTCTATCGGGCGCATCCTGATTGGATTTTGAAGGTAGGAGACCGCGTCCCACCCGAGGGCAGGCACCAGCAGGTCCTTGATTTCACCAACGAGGAGGCTTACTCCTTCATTTTGGAAAGTGTGTCCGCTGTCCTGGCCGCTCACGACATCTCCTACATCAAGTGGGACCACAACCGAGCCCTGATCGACCCCGCACATAATGAACACCCCTCGGTGGTCACTCAGACCCAGGCGATTTATCGCATGTTCGATGAGTTGAAATCTCGCTTCCCAGGTCTGGAAATCGAATCGTGCTCTTCTGGTGGTGCCCGAATCGATCTCGGAATGGTCGGCCACGCTGATCGGTTCTGGACCTCGGACTGCAACGAGGCCAAAGAACGCCAAAACATCCAGCGCTATACCCAGATGGCGATTCCGCCTGAGATGCTCGGAACCCACGTCGGGCCGACTGCATCGCATCAGACAGGTCGCGTGTTGAGTCTCAATTTCCGAGCTCTGACCGCTTTGTTTGGCCACGCGGGAATGGAATGGGACATCACCGAGGCGACAGCCGAAGAGCGGGCTCAGCTCGCCGAGTGGGCTTCGTATTACAAAGCGCACCGCGAATTGTTGCACTCGGGCAAAGTAACTCGTGTGGACCAGCCCGAGGAGTCAATCTGGCTTCACGGCGTCGTATCGTTGGATAAGAAGGAAGCGCTCTTTGCCTACGTAGCGATGGACACCCTTTCTAGTTCCACTGCGCCACGGTTCACGATTCCTGGTCTGGACTCCGCGACGACGTACTCGGTTCAGGGAGCGTTCCCCACCGGTATACCTGCCCACGCCCACAATTCGCTTCCTGGGTGGGTGACCGACGGAGCCCGTGTGACAGGCTCGATCCTCGAGTCAGTGGGCCTTCCCGCGCCGGTGATTGCGCCCGAGTCAGGATTTGTCGTCGAGGTCAAGGCGCTCTAGATGAAGTGGACCCCGAATCGGCTCTATTTTGGGGCGGATTACAACCCCGAGCAATGGCCCAGGAAGTCTTGGTCTGATGACATTCGTCAGATGCAGGATTTGGGTGTCAACATGGTCACCCTCGGGGTCTTTTCCTGGGCATTACTGGAGCCTCGCGAGGGCGTGTACGAGTTCGGGTGGCTCGATGAAATCGTCGGGCTATTGCACGATGGCGGTATTCGCATCGACATGGCTACGGCTACAGCGTCCACTCCTGCGTGGCTGACCGAAGCGTATCCTTCGGTGGCGGCCATCAACCGCGAAGGGGTGCGCCTTTCGCATGGAGGCAGACAGCACTACAGCCCCAGCTCCCAGGTTTATCGTGAGAAGTCTCTCCACCTTGTCGAGCAGATGGCTTCTCGGTACGCCACGCACCCCGCTCTTGAAATGTGGCATGTCAACAACGAGCTTGGTTGCCACACCCCGCATTGTTATGGCGACGAAGCGGCTGAACGCTTCCGGCTGTGGCTGAAAGAGAAATACGCGTCGGTTGACGAGCTCAACGCCCGATGGCACACGAAGTTTTGGTCCCAGAGCTACGGCTCGTTTGAGGAAGTAAACCCCCCGAGTCTGACCTCAGCGGGGACTTTTTCGAACCCCGGCCATTTCCACGACTTCATGCATTTCTCGTCCGATCAACTCCTGGAGCTGTTTGTGGGAGAGCGCGACACCATCAGGCGATTTGATGACTCTCACCCCATCACCACAAATTTCATGAGCATGCGCCACATCAGCGCAATGGATTATTGGAAGTGGGCCAAGGAAGTCGACTTCATTTCCACCGATCACTATGCGGAGGCGGACAACCCTCACGCTCACGTTGAATTGGCGTTCGAAGCTGACCTCACCCGGGGCTTTGCGAAGGGAAAACCCTGGCTGTTGATGGAGCACTCACCCGCTGCAGTGAATTGGCAACCGCGAAACGCGCCGAAAGACTCATCGGAAACCGTTCGTCACGCCATGAGCCACATTGCTCGAGGTAGTAACGGGGTGATGTTCTTCCAGTTCAAGCAGTCTCAGGGTGGCTCGGAGCGGTTCCACTCTGCGATGGTGCCCCACGTGGGTGAGGATTCCAGGGTCTACCGTTCTATGAAAGAGCTCGGAAGTCGTGTTGCAGAGCTGGATGCTCTTGCGTCAACGTCGACCACCTCGGCTGACGTTGCCATGGTGCTGGACTATCACTCCTGGTGGGCACTTCAACAGCCGAACCTCCCGAGTGTCGATCTGAACTACGCCGCCACGATTCACTCTTGGTATGCCACTGCCCACGATGCAGGAATCCCGATTGACTTCATCGACCCAGATTCACCTCTGGACCAGTGGCGCGAATACAAGGCCGTCTTCTTGCCGATGCTTCACATCGTTGACGAGGCTCGGTTTAACACCATTGACGCGTATGTCCAAGGCGGTGGCCACATTCTTACCAGTTACTTCTCTGGTGTTGCAGATTCCACCCTCGCGGTTAACCTGGGCGGATATGGAGGGTCACTTATGTCGACCTCCTGTGGCCTTCGTATCGAGGAGTTTGTGCCATTGCGAGAAGGGGAAAGCCTGGTGCTCTCCAATGGTTGGTCCGCGTCGTTATGGTCAGAAAAAGCTGAGCCGCTGACGGCTGAGGTAATTGCCCGGTACACCACCAGGGGAATCGCATCGTCGAGTGCTGCTGTTGCGAAGAACAAGCGCGGTTCGGGTGAAGCCTGGTACGTGGGAACGAAACTCGATCAGGGTGCGCAGCGCCTGTTGATGGAACAATTTGTGGATTCGCTTCACATTGAACGTAAGGGCAACTCCGATCTTGAGGTGGTTGAACGCGGCGACCAACGTGTGGTGATCAATCACACGATGGAGTCTGCCGAGCTTGATGGCCTAGAAATTCCGGCAGGGGCGGTGAAATGGTCGTGACGAGTCAACAACGCGTTAACCTTCAGACCGTACTCGTTAGCCTTAATAGCCGAAAAGGAGGCCAGAGGTGTTAGCAGCGCAACGCAAAGCGACGATTCTCGATGAAGTGGCTAAGGCTGGCGCTCTCAAGGTTGCCGCACTTGCGGAGCTTCTCGATGTTTCCGAGGTGACTATTCGTCGGGATATCGACCAGCTTGACGAGCAGGGCTTGGTCGCCAAGGTCCACGGGGGAGTAACCGCCAAAGGTTTTTCGACCACCACTGAGCCCGCGTTCTCGAAGACAAGCCAGAGGGAACAAGACTCGAAGGAAGCAATTGCTCGGGAAGCTGCCCACTTGGTCCAGCCAGGCTATGCGGTAGCTCTGATGGGTGGTTCATCAGTGTTTGCCCTTGCGCGCGCAATTGCGCATATTCCTGGTCTCACAGTGGTGACGAACTCTGTTCCGGTGTCGGATTATTTCGCTCGAGAAGAGCCCACCAAAGATTGGTCAATTGTGTTGACTGGTGGGGATAGAACTCCGACCGACTCTCTCGTAGGGCCTCTCGCAGAGCAGGCGTTTCGAATGTTTAACTTCGACATCGCCTTCATGGGAACCCACGGAATGAGTCCGTCGGGAGGCTTTAGCTCACCAAACATGTTCGAGGCGGACATCAACCGAAACGTGATGGCAAGTTCCAGCTCTGTTGTTGTGTTGGCTGACCACACAAAGTGGAACGTTCGGGGCTTCAGCTCTTTCGGCCCTCTCTCCAGCGCAGACGTGTTGATTGTGGATGACCAATTAGAGCCCGCGGTAGCCAAGGAGCTTGAGAGCCAGGTCACCAAGCTTGTTCTCGCTCCCACTGCCGCGTCCCCTCGTTAACGCTCCTGGCTTGCAGAAAATAGTGAAAGTAGAAGTACGCGGATGTCCACACCTTTAGTGTCACGTGTTGAAGATTTCTCGAACAGCATCGGCATTGTGCTCGATGGAGTCTGGTCAGCGCCTGGCCGAGTAAACCTCATCGGCGAGCACACTGATTACAACGACGGATTTGTGTTGCCCTTTGGAATTGAACAACGAACCGCCGTGGCGGTCGGGCGTCGGGACGATCGAATCATCCGGGTACTGAGTAAGCAATCAGATACGGCCGTTGAGGTTTCTCTGGATGAATTGAGTTCCAATGCCCTCAGTGGGTGGTCGGCATACCCCCTCGGTGTTGCGTGGGCGCTTGGTGAAGCGGGATACGACCTATCCGGTGTGAGTGGACTTGATCTCGTCATTGATTCGGATGTTCCGCTCGGTGCTGGCCTTTCTTCTTCTGCCGCCATTGAGTGCGCCGTCGCAGTTGCCCTCCGGGACGTGTGGGGTTTCTCGGTCACAGATGCTCAATTGGCTCGAATCTGCCAGCGTGCAGAGAACATCGCCGTGGGAGCTCCCACGGGAATCATGGACCAGTCGGTATCGCTAATGGCGCGGGACGGACATGCACTCTTCCTGGATTGTAGGTCGCTAGCGACTGACGCCATTCCTTTTGATGTTGCGTCCGAGGGGCTGGCCATTGTGGTGATGGACACCCAGGTGAAGCACTCTCACGCCACTGGGGGCTATTCGGCCCGTCGAGCATCGTGTGAAAAAGCGGCCGAGATGTTGGGTGTGGCCGCTCTCCGAGATGCCACGATCGAGCAACTCGAGGCGAAGCGAGCTGACATGGATGACGAGACGTATCGTCGCGCCCGGCACATCATCACCGAAAACACTCGGGTCCTCGAGACTGTCTCGGTCTTGAAAGCTGACGGACCTCGTGCAATTGGAGACCTGCTCGTAGCGTCTCATGTGTCGATGAGGGACGATTTTGAAATTTCGTGCCCAGAGCTTGATCTTGCTGTCGATACCGCGTTGTCGGTCGGGGCGGTTGGTGCGCGAATGACCGGCGGTGGTTTTGGCGGAGCAGCAATTGCACTGGTCGAATCGGCTCAGGTAGACGACGTTATTGCTCGCGTAGAGGCGGCATTTGCTGATGCGGGCTATCACGCACCGGTGTGTTTTAGCGTGATTGCGTCTGAGGGCGCGAAGCAGGAATCACGGTAATTCGCCCCTGAATGAGCGCTGCGCTCACCAGTACGAGCACGCCACCGGCGATCTGGTCCCAGCTGAGGTGTTCTCGAAGGAACAGCACACCAAGAATGGCCCCTACTACTGGGGTGATGTAGGTCACTGACGAGGCAATCGCAGAGCCTGCGAGCTTCATGTTGCGGTAGTTCCAGATGTAGGCAAACCCTGTGCCCAGGAACCCAAGCAGGGCGATACCCACCAACGAGTGTGTAGTGATTGGCCCGCTGGTTATTCCGCCAACGAGCGCGAACGGCAACAAAATCACCGCAGACGAGGTCACTTGAGCGGCCGCAAGTGAGGCGTTTGAGTAGGGCAAAGGAGTCACAAAACGCCTCGCATAGGGGAAGCTCAATCCGTAACACAGGGTGGCGCAGAGCAGTGCGAGCACGCCAATGAGTTTGTTTTCACCGAGCCCGTGAATCACGCCGCTGACGAGTGCAACCCCCCCAAATCCAAGGAGGATGCCGAGTACTTGGTTGGCGGTAATTTTCTCGGCGCGAAAGATTAGCCACATCACGAGCAACGTCATGAGCGGGGTTGTAGCGTTCAGGATTCCCGCCATGATGCTGGTGACGTATTGCTGGCCAAACGCAAAGAGGAAGCCTGGTGCAGCGTTTAAAAGCGTTGCGACAACGGCTAAATGCATCCACTCGGTGGCCTTCTTGGGCAGTGGCGCTCTCATGATGGCCACCATCACCAACAGGCTGAGTGCGCCGAGGGCGCCGCGAAGAAACGCCACCCCAATGGCGCTAAATGATCCAAGCGACCATTCAATAAAGAGGAACGACGATCCCCAGACGATGCCCAGGGCAATAAACCCTGGCAACCAACTCTTTGATGACAAGTGGGGTGCTACTTTTTGGCGCGTTTAGTAGCCCAGACCACGAGCCACACCACGAGACCGACACCAGCCAGCAGTGCCGTCCAGGGGACGATGAAGCCAAAGAACACGATGGTTCCGGCGAAGAACGCGAGCATTGCATTCCATCCCGAGATGATGCCATCCAGGAAGGAGCCAGGATCGCGCTCGGGGGCGACGTCGGGGGAGCGCAGATCCACTCCGATTGAGGCGTATTGGACCTGGTCGGACAGATAGTTTTGCTGCGAGTTCAGAGAGTCGAGCTCTGCTTGGCGCTCGGACAGTGCAGCTTCCACCTCAATGAGTTCGGCCGTTGTTGCCGCCTGAGCCTGGAGCTCTTGGAGTTTAGAAATGCTCTCCTCAAGAACGGAAATGCGCGCATCTAAGTCAATTGCTTGAAGAGTCACGTCTTGGTTGTTGATGGACTTGCTCTCGACTGTGCCCAGGTCTTCGATGGCCGCGAGGGTCTCGTCGAGTGCATCAACAGGAATGCGCACCCACAGGTAGGCACTCGGAAGCTCGGTGTCCCAGTTGGTGTATTCGCTGCGGGAATCAACCCGGCCGCCTGCTGCTTCTACGAGCGCCTGCACGTCGTTCGCCGAGTCAGAGGGGGAGTCAACGGTGAGATACACATCTCCGGTGATGATTTGGCTGCGATCCACTGCGCCACTGTCGCGGGCCCCGGAGTCAACGGCCATTTGCTCGGTGGCCATATCCATCGAGACGCCTTCGTCGTAGGCGTCGCTTGGGGCAGATTCCACAAAATCGCCACCGCCATCGCTCATCATCGAGGTGACCGAGGTGGAGCACCCGCCCACTGCGAGCACAGCGGCCACGAGGAGGGCGGGGGTTAGGCGACGAAGTCTCATGGCCCAAACTATACGGGCCATACCCAGTGTGAGCGGTGAGGAAAAGGCATACTGAGGGCATGTTCTGGAACTGGTTGCCGATGTGGAGAAAACCTCCACTTCATGCTTCCTTGCATGGCGAGGCTGGTTCCCCGGTGGTGTTGCTCCACGGGATTGCTTCGTCGGCGGTCGCCTATGAATTTGTCCTTCCAGACTTGAGCGAAAACCACGAAGTAATTGCCCTGGACTTGTTGGGCTTTGGCAAGTCAGTCGCCCCAGATTCCGCGCAGTTCACGATTGACGAACATGTAGACGCCATCGTCACGTCATTGAAAAGACTTCGTGTGCGACGCCCCATTACTTTGGTGGGGCATTCCCTTGGTGCCCTCATCGCAATTCGCCTTGCGGCACGGTTCCCCAAATGGGTATCCCACCTGGTGCTGGTCTCGCCACCGGTGTATGTGCCGTCTGAAGCCATGGTGGACTCGGTGGACCGCGCTCAAATGGACGCGTATTTGAAGCTCTATGACTTCATGCGCGACAACCCTTATTTCACGAAGACTGCCGTTCAAGCGTTGGAAAAGATCTCGCCGATTCGAAATTTGGTTGAAGTGACCGAAGATAATTGGCGGGCATTCTCGCTCTCTCTTGAAAAGTGCATCGAATCCCAAACCACCATCACCGACCTCGCTCAGGTGCACTGCCCGATTGACCTCATATATGGAACGCTCGATCCGTTCCTGGCGCCCGCGGGAATCAGAGTGGTCGAGCGCTTACGCGGAGTTGCCACGACCAGAGTCGACGGAGTGGATCACGTGATTAGGCCAAAGCTCGCCAAAGAGCTCGTGCGCCTGATCAATAATCCAAGCCCAGCGACAGCTCCCATCCGGCTTGTGAAGAAGTGAGTTAGTCCACAAATGACAGCAATGCAGAAATGGTGTCATCTGGCCTATCGCGATGAAGGCTATGCCCTGCGCCCTTAATGACAACCGCGGTCAGCGCAGGGTTAGCGCTCAAGATGTCTTCTGCGTGCTCTCCGGTAAACATGGAATCAACGTCAGGGTCGGACCCAATAATCAAAGTCGGCACAGTGACTGCCTTTGCCTGATCGACAACACTCCACCCGGGGTTGTCGAGTACCGCGTGCTCAAGGGCGAATCGGCTGGCAGTGCGGTGTGACCAGACGCGCAGTTCGACATCCAGTGGGTGCCAGTGGGGAAAGTCTCGTCTCACCTCGTCTTCGGTCAGGTGATCGTGGCCATACATTTGCCCTGATCGCACCAATTCGGCGCGTTCGTCACTGAGCAAGAGTGCAGGGTCAAGCAGGACAAGCTTTTTTGCCCACCCTGAGTCGGCAACGGAGGCGAGTACGGCGGCCGCTGCACCGATTGAGTGTCCAATCACGACGTCCCACGAGCCACCGTCGTGTGGCGTGGTGTGCTGGATGTCGCCCGCGAAATCCTCAAATCGGTAGGTCGACCCCCGAGGTGCGTAGCCGTGCCCGCGGAGATCAATGGCTGTTGCTGACCAGCCCGCTTCGGCCAGCGCTTCGCTTAGTCGCCAGGTGGTCTGTGCGGATGAGCCAAGACCATGAACGAGGAGTGCCCTCTTCTGTGAGTCGGGGTCACCCCAATGAAGCCTGGGGAGAGTGAGAATCGCCATGGCCCCTAACCTACCGACGAGCCACCGCTCTGGATAGTGACGGGTTCGGTGTCGGGGATAGGGCTTGCGTCCCGGTCGCGAAGGTCCGGGTGGGCGCTCTTAAACACCGCCGCAACAAGTGTGCCAAGGGCTGCGAAGGCGAAAGCGGCCACAAAACCACCGGGCGATCCAAAGGCGTCGATGGTGAATCCCGCTACGGCAGAGCCAAGGGCTGCGCCAATGAGCTGGCCGCTTCCGACCCAGCCGTAGGCTTCCGCGGTTTCGGAAAACTTCACACTTGCCGAGACGATCGCAAACATCACCGCCAGTGCGGGCGCAATGCCGGCTCCGGAAATAGCCAGGGTGAGTAGCAGCCACCAGAAGTTGGTGCTCGCAATGGCGAGGAGCATTCCTAGTGCTACCACCACCATGCGCACGGCCATGGCCCACGGCCCAATGGGGAGACCTCCAAAGGAGAGACCTCCGATTAGGGATGCGATGGCCCACATCGCCAACAAGATCCCGGCTTCCGAGCCTTCTTCACCAAAGACAGACACGACTGCCACCTCGACCGCGGCTGCCGAGCCAATAAGGAGGAAGCCCACGACGGTGGCGAGAAGGACGGGGCCCTTGGCGAGTACTGTCCCGAGACGTCGTCTGCTCGGAGGAATACGCACGCTTCCTACTTCGGGAGAGGCGAGGAACCAGAGCCCGCCCACAATCAACATGATCGCTGCGGCGCCAATGGCGACAGGTGGGGCGATTTGGATAGCAAGAAAGGTGGTGACAACGGGGCCGGCGATCCAGATGATTTCTTGGGCTGATGCATCCAACGAGAACAGGGGAGTGAGCTGCCTGGAGTTCACCATCTTGGGGTAAATCGTGCGCACTGCCGGTTGGATAGGTGGAGTCGCAAGCCCTCCGAGCAGACCAAAGAGAACATAGCCCCCGAGAGCCATGGGGATGAAGGCGATGGCGCCCATGCTGATAAGCGACACCACAATCGTCGCGCCGATCACTGGGCGCATTCCCCAACGACCCATCCACCTGCTAGTGAGGGGTCCTGCAATGGCTTGGCCTAGGGATGTGGCGGCGAGTACTAAACCTGCTTGGCCATAGGAGTCAAAGATTCGCTCAACATGAATGAGATACGCCAGAGAGATCATTCCTGAGGGAAGCCTGGCTGTGAGCTGCGCAGCAATAATCCGGGCCACTCCCGGAGTTGTTAACAAGTCGCGATATCTGTTCACAGCCTTGCCAGCCTACGCCTGCTTCACAGATGTCAGAGGTCAGTGAAATTGTGGGTTTTAAGCCGGTAGAAACTGTCCCCAAACCTGTGGAAAAACCGTGAAAGTTGTCCACAGGTGTGGAGGACACGCCCACAATATCTAGGGTTCCCAAGTTGTCAGGGGCCATAGATATAGTGGTCAAGCCTCTTCGATCTGCGAGGGTCCCCGGGAGTCATTTCCAGGGCGAAATCGAGGTTTTGAGGCGTCCCTAGACCTCGCGCCCCGGCGCACACACACGACAACACACAAGACGCACAAGAGGAGACAACAGTGTCGACAATTTCAGTGGTAAAGCGTGACGGCTCTCGCGAGTCGTACGACGCCAACAAGATCAACCTCGCCATCGAGAAGGCCGCCGAAGGCCTCGATGACTCCATCGCCTGGGTGACCCAAATCGCCAGCGAGCTGGAGTTGACCCTGTTCGACGGAATCACCACACAGCAGCTCGACGAAGCCGTGATCCAGGTCGCACTGCAGAACGTCAAGGATGACCCTGCATTCGACGTGGTAGCAGCTCGTCTTTTGCTCAAGACCATCTACAAGCGCGTTCTCGGTGACTACAGCGACGAAGCTGAACTGAACACGCTCCACAAAGAGCACTTTGCGGCAAACATCAAGCGTGGTGTGGAAGAGGGTCTCCTCGACTCGCGTCTCACCGAAATGTTTGACCTGGAGCGCCTCGCAGCAGCCCTCGAGCCATCGCGCGATGACCTGCTGAAGTACATCGGCGTGGTCACCCTGAACAACCGCTACGGCATCAAGGGCCGTAACGGCGACCCCCTCGAGGTTCCTCAGTACTTCTGGATGCGTATCGCCATGGGTCTGACCCTCAACGAGGCAGACCCCACCAGTCAGGCTCTGCGCTTCTACGAGAAGATGTCGAAGCTCGAGTACCTCGCTGCAGGTTCGACCCTCGTTAACGGTGGCACCAGCTACCCACAGCTGGCCAACTGCTTCGTCATGGAAATGCAAGACGACATCGAGCACATCGCAAAGACCACCCGCGATGTCATGTGGTTGACCAAGGGAACCGGTGGAATCGGACTGTCGGTGACCAAGCTTCGTGCGCAGGGATCGCCCATTCGCTCGAACAACACCACCTCGACCGGCCCCATCCCCTTCATGCACACCATCGACTCGGTGCTTCGCGCCGTGAGCCGTGGTGGCAAGAAGTTTGGAGCACTCTGCTTCTACATGGAGAACTGGCACCTGGACTTCCCTGAGTTCCTTGACCTTCGTCAGAACTCCGGTGACCCCTACCGTCGTACCCGTACCGCCAACACCGCTGTGTGGATCTCTGATGAGTTCATGAAGCGCGTTCAAAACGACGAGCCTTGGTACCTCTTTGACCCACTCGAGGTCTCCGACCTCAACGAGCTCTACGGCCAGGAGTTTTCACAGCGCTACGCCGAGTACGTGAAGATGGCCGAATCCGGCGAAATCAAGATGTTCAAGAAGATCGGTGCCCGCGAGCAGTTCAAGGCGATCCTGGTATCGCTCCAGGGAACCAGCCACCCATGGCTGACCTGGAAGGACACCATCAACAACCGTGCCATCAACAACAACACCGGCACGATCCACCTCTCGAACCTCTGCACCGAGATCTGCTTGCCGCAGGACGTTGACAACGTGTCGGTATGTAACCTCGCGTCGATCAACCTCTCGACCCACCTGGTCGACGGAAAGATGGATTGGGACCTCGTTGACGAAAGCGCCCGCGTGGCTGTTCGCCAGCTGGACAACCTCATTGACATCACCCGCTCCAGCGTGCAGGAAGCTGACTTCTCCAACGAGCAAAACCGTGCCGTGGGACTTGGAGTCATGGGCTTCACCGATGTCATCGAGCGCTTGGGACTGAGCTACGAGTCCGAAGAGGCCTACGACCTCATCGACGAAATCCTCGAGCACGTCTCCTACGCAGCGATCGACGAGTCGGCAAACCTCGCCAAGGAGCGCGGCTCCTACGCCAACTTCGAAGGCTCACGTTGGTCGCAGGGAATGGTGCCACTGGACACCGTTGACCTGGCTGAGGCCGACCGTGGCATCGAAATTGAGGTCACCCGCAAGTCACGTCTGGACTGGGACGCACTGCGCGAGAAGGTTAAGGGCGGAATGCGTAATGCCACCCTCATGGCGATTGCTCCCACCGCGTCAATCGGTCTGGTCGCAGGAACCACTCCTGGTCTTGACCCACAGTTCTCGCAGATCTTTAGCCGCGCAACCAGCTCGGGTAAGTTCCTCGAGGTCAACCGCAACCTGGTCAACGCTCTGCGCGAGCGTGGTCTGTGGGAGTCCACCCGCGAAGCAATCCTGCGCAGCCAGGGTGACATCCAGGGAATCCCAGAGATTCCTCAGGACCTTAAGGACATCTACAAGACCAGCTTCCAGCTCTCGCCCTACTCGTTCCTCGAAGTAGCAGCACGTGCTCAGAAGTGGATCGACCAGGCGATTAGCCGCAACATGTACCTGGAGACCCGTGACATCGACGACTTGATGTCGATCTACACCGGTGCCTGGAAGCGCGGCGTGAAGACCACCTACTACCTGCACATGAAGCCACGTCACACTGCCGAGCAGTCGACGGTCAAGGTCAACAAGGCCGAAGCCATCAACTCCAGCGGAGAGGGCGCAGCACCTAAGAAGGGCTTCGGCGCAGCATCATCTGGATCGGCAGAACCCGTGTCCGCAGGAGCTCCTGCGAAAAAGGGCTTCGGCTTCGGATCGGCTAAGTAGGGGGTGAGTGATGAACAACGAACCCACCACTGAGGACTACATCGTCCCCGTTGACCCAATGGACCTGTTGCAATGCGACAGCTGCCAGTAAGACCACACACACCAATTAGTTAAAGGAAAGGCATCATGGGAATTCTCGGAACAGGAATTCAAGAAGGTTTGCTGCTCAAGCCGGTGACCTACCGCTGGGCTATGGACCTTTACGACCAGGCAGTTGCTAACACCTGGTTCCCCAACGAAATTCAGTTGGGTGAAGACATCGCTGACTTCAAGAAGATGACTGACGAAGAACGTCACGCCATCACCTTCTTGATGAGCTACTTCAACCCCAGCGAACTGCTGGTCAACAAGGCGCTCGCTTTCGGTGTGTACCCCTACGTCAACGCACCCGAGGCGCACCTCTACCTCGCCAAGCAGATGTGGGAAGAAGCGAACCACTGCATGAGCTTCGAGTACGTACTCGAAACCTTCCCGATCGACCGCGACCAGGCCTACAACAGCCACGTCAACGTTCCTTCGATGGCCCGCAAGGAAGAGTTCGAAGTCAAGTTCATCAAGCGCATGACCGAAGACACTCTTGATGTGACCACCACCGAGGGCAAGCAGGACTTCATCCGCAACCTCGTGGCGTACAACATCATCCTCGAGGGCATCTGGTTCTACTCGGGATTCATGGTGGCGCTGAGCTTCCGCCAGCGCAACCTCCTGCGTAACTTCGGCTCCCTCGTGGACTGGATCGTTCGCGACGAGTCACTGCACTTGAAGTTTGGAATCAACCTGATTCTGACTGTGCTGGAAGAAAACCCCGACCTGCAGACTCCAGAGTTTGCTAACGAGATTCGTCAGATGATTCTCGATGCTGTCGAGATGGAAGAGGCGTACAACCACGACCTGCTGCCAAACGGCATCCTCGGTCTCAACGCCAACTACATCAACCAGTACGTCAAGTACCTGGCAGACCGTCGCCTCGAAGAGCTCGGATTCGAAACCGAGTACAACGTGGCAAACCCTGCCAAGTGGATGGCAACGGCAAACGACACCTTGCAGCTGGTGAACTTCTTCGAGTCCACCAACACCTCCTACGAGGTCAACGCACAGTCGTCCAAGTAATTTCCACCACACAGGAGGGAGGGGTTCATCCCCTCCCTCCTGTGCATTTACCCCCCTCGACACCGGGGTTCGAAGCCTGAACAATGGAGACCATGAGTAGCAACGGCGTACCCACCCTGTCCCTCTCCAGCGGATATGACATCCCACAACTAGGCCTGGGTGTGTTTCGCATGGAGCCAGACGACGCCGCCCGTGTTGTCTCAGAGGCCTTTGAGGTGGGTTATCGCCACATCGACACTGCGAAGGTTTACGACAACGAAGAAGGTGTCGGACAAGCAATCGCCCAATCAGGGCTTGATCGAAAAGACCTCTTCATCACCACCAAGTTGTGGAATGCCGATCAAGGGGCAACCGAACCTCGTGCGGCGCTCGAAGGCAGTCTGGAGCGGCTGGGCCTTGATTACGTTGACTTGTATTTGATTCACTGGCCGGCGCCCGCCAAGGATCTCTACCTTGACTCGTGGCTCGCGATGGAGCAACTTCACGCAGAAGGGCTTGTGCGCTCGATTGGTGTCTCAAACTTTGAACCAGAGCATCTCGAGCGCTTAGCTGCTCACTCGTCCACGATGCCAGTGGTGAACCAGGTTGAGCTCCACCCCGCCTTCCAACAGCGAGAGCTTCGTGCATTCCAGGAGCCGCGGGGCATCCTCACCGAAGCCTGGGGCCCACTGGGACAGGGCAAGTACTCACTGGAAGAACAATGTCCCGGGTTAGTGGCCATTGCGGCAAAGCACGGCAAATCAATCGCCCAAGTGGTCATCCGCTGGCACCTCCAAGAAGGTGTGATCGTGTTCCCCAAGACTGTGCGAAAAGAACGCCTGATAGAAAACTTCGACGTCTTCGACTTTGAGCTAGACGCCTCTGACATGTCAGAAATCGCTGCCATGGACGCGGGCAAGCGGGTGGGAACCCATCCGATGGATGGCAACTGGTAAGTCGTCCCTCGATTAGCCAGTGTCACGAGGCGCTGGAACAATAAACACATGCTGATTGTCGCCGCCACTCCTATTGGAAACCTCGGCGACCACACGCCACGACTTGTGGAGGCTCTCTCGTCAGCAGCGTTGATCGTGGCAGAAGACACGAGAACCACTAAGAAACTCATCGGTGCTCTGGGAATCACCTCTGCAGCAGATTTTCTCCCCCTGCATGAGCACAACGAAAACGCGCAAATCGACAAAGTCTTAGCCGTTGCGGCTTCGTCCACTGTTGTTCTGGTGAGCGACGCAGGAATGCCGGGAATTTCTGACCCCGGTTTCGCCCTAGTGAGAGAAGCCCATCGGCGTGGAATTGCGGTAAGCCCACTGCCTGGGCCAAGCGCGGTGATTTCGGCGCTGTCTGCCAGCGGTTTGCCCACCGATCGCTTCAGTTTTGAAGGGTTTATTCCCAAGAAAGGCAAGTCTGGGGCGCTAGCTGCGCTGGCCACAGAAAAGCGCACCATGGTGTTTTTTGAGTCGCCTCACCGACTCTCAGACACCCTGCAGGTGATGGGTGAGGTCTTCGGTGCTGATCGGATGGCGTGTGTGGCCCGAGAGCTGACGAAAATGTTTGAAGAGGTGCGAACCGACACCCTCTCCGCCCTCGCTGAGCACTATGCAGACGGCACTAAAGGTGAAATCACTCTCGTTGTAGAAGGCTTCCACGGCCAAGAGGTGAGCTTTGACGAGGCGGTGGCTGATGCACGTCAACGCGTGGGAGCGGGGGAGCGAGCAAGCGATGTGGCCCGAGAAATTGCAAAGGAAACCGGCTATTCCAAGCGGGATCTCTATTCGGCGCTACTGGGTGGGGATGCGTAGGATTGAACGCTATGACCTCTTCGTCTTCTTTCTTTATTGCGACGCCAATTTTCTACGTCAACGACGTACCCCACATTGGCCACGCCTACACCGAGGTCGCTGCTGACGTATTAGCCAGGTGGAACCGCCAAAACGGAAACGACACATGGTTCCTCACGGGAACCGACGAACACGGGCAGAAGATTCTTCGCACGGCGGTGGCCAACGGCGTCGAGCCCCAAGAGTGGGCCGACAAGCTGGTGGAGAGCGCATGGCGTCCACTTCTGGAGACGTTGAACATCGCAAATGACGATTTCATCCGCACCACCGAGCCTCGCCACGAAGAGGGCGTGAAGAAGTTCCTGACCCTCCTCTACGACAATGGCTTTATCTATAAGGGCGAGTACGAAGGCTTTTACTGTGTGGGCTGCGAGGAATACAAGCAGCCATCTGACTTGGCAGACGGGACCGAGGAATTTGGCGGCCAAAAGGTGTGCCACATCCACGGTCGCCCAGTCGAAGTCTTAAGCGAAACCAACTACTTCTTTAGCCTCTCCAAGTTCCAAGACCAGCTCCTCGAGCTGTACAAGACCCAGGCCGACTTCATTCAGCCAGAGAGCGTACGAAACGAAATCGTCGCGTTTGTCAGCCGCGGACTCGACGACCTCTCCATCTCGCGCGCCAACTTGGAGTGGGGTATCGAGCTTCCCTTTGACCCCGACCAGGTCACCTACGTGTGGTTTGACGCGCTGCTTAACTACATCACCGCCACAGGTTGGGGTGTCGACGACGAGACCTTTGCAACGCGGTGGCCAGCAGTACAGCTGGTTGGAAAAGACATCGCCCGCTTCCACGCGGTGATTTGGCCAGCAATGCTGATGGCTGCTGGCCTGAACCCGCCAGCACGCGTATTTGCCCACGGGTGGCTTCTTGTTGGTGGCGAAAAGATGTCCAAGTCGAAGCTCACCGGTATTGCTCCTTCGCAAATTACTGATGTCTTTGGTTCTGACGCCTTCCGTTACTACTTCATGCGTGCGATTACGTTTGGTTCAGACGGCTCGTTTAGCTGGGAAGACCTCTCTGCCCGTTACGAGGCAGAACTTGCCAACGGCTTCGGAAACCTTGCCTCCCGTGTCATCGCCATGATGACGCGCTACTTCGATGGCGTTGTGCCAGAGGTTGACGATGCGGCACTGGACTCAGCGGACCAGCACATTCGCCAGGTCATGAGCCAGGCATCCACTAAAGCCCAGGCGGCCATGGACAAGTTCATGATTCACGAAGCAATCCAGTCGGTATGGCAGATCGTGGAAGAGCTAAACGGCTACCTCACCGAACAAGAGCCGTGGGTTCTTGCCAAGGATGAGGCCAAACGTGAGCGGTTAGCAGCAGTGTTGTACACCGCCGCCGATGGTCTTCGCGCTCTGGCGGTGTTGCTCTCGCCGGTGATTCCTCAGGCAACAGCAAAGCTGTGGCGTGCTTTGGGAATGGAAGACACCCACGGCGCACTCGAGAGCCAAAACCTGGCTGAAGCAGGAAACGCGGGGTTGCTCCCCGCGGGACACCGCCTGGGCGAACTAGAACCGTTGTTCCCCAGGATTGAGACGGAATAGCGTGGCGGACAAGAAGTCTAAAGAGATACCCAGCCACCTGCGTACACGCGGGTCAATGGAGCCAGGCGATAGAAAGCTCGAGTACCCCGCCTCGCCCAAAGAGCTTGTTGTGCCGGTATTTGATAACCACGCTCACCTTGAAATCGCCGATGGTGAAAACCCCCTGGACTACCGCGAACATCTTGACCGCGCAGGGGCTGTCGGAGTGCAAGGTGTTGTCCAGGCGAGTATCGATGTGCCCACCTCACTGTGGGCGGCTGACGTTGCCGCGATTGAACCGCGCGTGCTGGCCGCGGTAGCCATCCACCCCAATGAGGCGCCAGAGCTTCACCAAAAGGGAACCTTGGATGATGCCCTCCACGTGATTGATGACTTGGCGAAGCGCCCTCGCGTAGTCGCGGTAGGGGAGACCGGTTTGGACTATTTCCGCACCGAAGGCCCCCTGCTGGCCCCACAGCGTCGAAGCTTTATCGAACACATCCGCATCGCGAAGAAAAACAACAAGGCGCTGCAGATTCACGATCGTGATGCGCACAGCGATGTCATTGACATCCTGCTCGCCGAGGGTGCTCCTGAGCGCACAGTGTTCCACTGCTTTAGTGGAGATGCTGAAATGGCAGAGATTTTGAATGAGCACGGCTGGTACGCGAGCTTCGCGGGCAACGTGACGTTTAAGAACGCTAAAGGTATCCAAGCAGGCCTTACGGTGATGAACCGCTCACACATTCTTATTGAGACGGATACGCCGTTTCTCACTCCTGCTCCCCACCGGGGCAAGCCCAATAGCCCCTATTTAATTCCTCACACTCTGCGTTTTATGGCGTCACTGCTGGAATCAGATGAAGAGGTATTGGCGGCCCAACTCACTGACAACACCTACGACGTATATGGACGCTGGGACGATCACCCGCCGAGTGTCCGCACTAACCCGGTGACTGGTGAACCGTGGAGCACCCTCGAGCCATCACCGTTTCATGCCTCCTAGTAGCGCACTCCTCTTGGCTCCCGATATTCGGGCGCTCGCTGCTGCGCTTGATTTGCAGCCGAGCAAAGCACGAGGACAAAACTTTGTCATCGACCCCAACACGGTGAGAAAAATCGTGTCCCAGGCGGGCTTGGGCGACCACACCCATGTCTTGGAAGTAGGACCAGGCTTCGGATCTCTCACCCTGGGAATGCTCGAGGCGGGACACCGGGTTACGGCCATTGAAATTGATCCACGAATGGCCAACCTGTTGCCTCAGACCGTGGCGGCACGGATTCCAGGCGCGGAATTTAGCGTGGTGGAGGCTGACGCCCTCACCGTTGATTCCCTTGACGCTGACATCACCGCGCTGGTTGCAAACCTTCCCTACAACGTCTCCGTTCCCGTCTTAATTCACCTGCTCGAGTTACACCCCGCCTTTTCGCGCGTACTTGTCATGGTCCAAGCGGAAGTGGGATGGCGTCTTGCTGCACGTCCTGGAACCGAACACTACGGAGCACCGAGTGTGAAGGTTGCCTGGTTTGGAAATTGGTCGGTGGAGTCCAATATTTCGAGGCGAGTCTTTTGGCCAGAGCCCCGCGTGGACTCAGTCTTAGTCGGTATGCACGCCACGACGCCGCCCGGTGATGAGATCCTTCGTAGGAAGGTGTTCGACCTCGTCGACGGGGGATTCCACACCAGGCGCAAAATGGCGAGACAGTCGCTGTCTGCGGTTCTCGGGTCAGTGGCCGAGGCTAGTGAGTTGATGGAGTCGGTAGGTCTTCGCCCCGATAGCAGGTGTGAAACCTGGTCGCTGGATGACTTTGTGGCGCTCGCTCACGCCTGGAAGAAATAGCCATGTTGTCTATTCGCTCACCGTTATGGATCGCTGTGGGATTCATGCTGGGTGTGGCACTCACCTACGTGTGGCCAATTGGCATTCCCACGAGCGTGTTGTTCGTGGCTCACGCGATAGCCCTCTTCCACGTTGCGCTCGGCCTTCCCTTATTGTCGTTTGGTCGAGTTGTAGGTTCTGGGCGGGTCTGGCGAGCGCTCCTCGTCCTCAACCTTGTCGTCGTTCCAGCGCTTGCCTTTGTGCTCTCTCGCATTCAATGGCGCACCCCTGACTTGCAGGTCGGATTGTTACTCGCCCTCCTTGGACCAGGAGTGGCCTTGAGCATCCCGATTATTCGGAGGGCCGGTGGTGACGCGGAGAGTGTTCTCGGTATCACCCCCCTTCTGCTCGCCGGCCAGTTAGTAGTCGTGCCACCGCTTGCGATTGTGCTCAGTGGTGGCCAATTTCACTGGAGCGATCTTCCCTCCACTTTCTCTCCGATTATCTGGGTCATCGCATTTCCTGTAGCGCTCGCGGCTCTCATTCAATTTGTGGGAAAGAGATTTGGCGTCGACCAGGTGAGACAGCGATTTAGTGACTACAGCGTGTTTTGGATCAGCCTCGCCTTCTTCCTCACTGCCTGGTCTGTAGGGTCGTCGCACACCGAGCGCTTAGGTCAACTTGCCTGGATTATTCCCCTCGCGATTGCCTTCCTGGTGTTGATGGCTCCGATGAGTCTCCTGATTGCTGGGTTAGTGGGTGTGACCGCCGATCGCAGGCGAGCAATTTTGATTGCCGCTGCGGGCCGTGGGGGTGTAGTGATGGTGCCGATTACGCTCGCGCTTGACCCCGAATATTGGGGATTCTTGCCCCTTGTCGTCATGGTCCAAGCAAGCGTTGAAGCAGTCGGGCTCGTGGTGTACCGAACTATTTCGCCAGAAATTGTGCCTGGCACCCAGTAATTACTTGCCAGCTGTTTAGGCTTAACCCGTGACTACCTCGATGCCCTCACGCCGAGTGAGCGCGTCGGCCCCCGCGAAAATCAATCTTGTATTGCACGTGGGCTCACCCGATATCACCGGGTTTCATCCACTGCTCACCGCGTTTCAAGCCGTGGATGTCTGGGACACGGTGACCTTGACTGACTCCGATGCGATGAGCATCCACTGTCACGCCGACTTTGACACGTCTTTGGTCCCCCGCGACGGGTCAAACATTTCATGGCGGGCAGTCGAACTACTCCGCGCGCATCACGATCTCGATACCAACGTGTCGATCGAGATCGATAAGACCATCCCGATTGCGGGAGGCATGGCGGGAGGTTCCGCCGATGCGGCGGCCACAATCCTTGCAGCGACCACGCTCTGGGACACCGAAGCGCCCCTGCACGAGTTATTCGACATCACCAGGGCTCTCGGCTCGGATGTGCCCTTCTCGATGGTGGGCGGTCAGGCAATCGGTCGAGGTAGGGGTGACGTGTTGCAATCCATTGAGGTGGAAAAGCCACTGCATCTTGTTGTGGTGATGTCCGATGGTCACCTCTCTACGCCCGAGGTGTATGCCGAGCTCGACCGACTCCGCGAAGAGCAGGTCAAAGTTCCAGATTCCCTCGGTGATGATTTTCTTGACGCGTGGCGAAAGGGCGACGCTCTGGCCCTCGCGCCGCTACTCCACAACGATCTCCAACCGGCCGCCTTGTCACTCATGCCAGAACTCGCCGCGACCTTAGATCAGGTCAACGAAGCTGGAGCACTGGCAACGCTGGTTTCTGGATCGGGGCCGAGCGTGATCGGCCTTGCCGAGTCGGCTGCTCACGCTGAGGAGATTGAAGCTGGCCTTGTGGCCTTAGGGCTTCGCGCTATTTCGACTCAGTCGACTCCGCGGTCTGCTCATCTTCGCTCAGATCCTGCGGAGCAAACAGGCTCGCCAGAATAAGCACTCCTGCGCCTCCTACTAGGGCGATGTCGGCAACGTTTCCGACAAAGAAGCCCGCGTAGTCGAGGAAGTCCACAATGTGACCCGTGGCGAAGCCGGGTTCCCGGAAGAGGCGATCAAACAAGTGACTCACTGCTCCACCCAACAGTGCACCAAGGCCTAGCGTCCACGACCAGTGGTGGGGGCGGAGGCTAAACCAGGTCAGGCCCACCACAGCGATTGCCGCAACAATGCTCAAGACCCAGGTGTGTTCTGCGGCGAGGCCAAAGGCAGCGCCGGGGTTATAGACGAGGCGAAGACCAAAGAGGTCTCCCCACAGGGGCTGATACTCGCCAAAGTTGAGAGTCGACTCGGCCCACCATTTGCTGGCTTGATCAAGCGCAATCCACACCACAGCCTGGATAGAAATCCATAGCGACGCTGTCGTCCACCGAGGTGAGGTGCTCACAGTGATCCATTCGTCTTAGCGAGAAAAAGGCCATACGGCCTCCACGAGTATTCCATGCCCACCTATTCGGGGGATTCAATGTGGAGGCTTAACGATCGAAGCAGGCCCACAAGTTCTTGCCTCTCCGCTGTGTTGAGCGGCTCCAGAGCGCGCTGTTCTGCCGCGAGAAGGTCGTCCAGGGCGCGGTCGACGACTTTTTTTCCAGGCTCCGCCAAGGCCACTACGACGCGTCTGCCGTCGTCAGAGTCTGGTCGTCTGCTGACAAGGCCCCTCGCCTCGAGCCGGTTGATTCGGTTGGTCATCGCACCACTGGTGACGAGGGTTTGTGCCATCAGGGCAGTCGGGGTGAGTTGGTAGGGCTTACCGGCACGGCGCAGGGTTGCCAACACATCAAATTCCCACACATCAAGGCCGTGGACACTGAAGACCGCCCGGCGCAGACGCTCGAGGTGTTTTGAAATTCGGGTCACCCGGGAGAGAACTTCCAACGGTTTAAAGTCAACATCGGAGCGTTCCGAGCGCCACGCTTGGACAATTCGATCGACGTCGTCAAAGCGTTCTGGCATCCCCCTATTATCGGGTCTGGCAGACTGTATGGGCGCATGACGCAATCCGCCTTGGTGTAACGGCAGCACGACAGCCTTTGGAGCTGTTAGGTCTAGGTTCGAATCCTGGGGGCGGAGCCAATTTTTAGCTCGATCAGGGCATGCCCGCCGCAGATTGCCCGGAAGGGCAATAAACTAGAGGCATGAGCCCCTCTCCGCTGGCCGTTGTCGTGCTGGCCGCTGGGCAGGGAACCCGAATGAAATCGGCTACTCCCAAGGTTCTTCACCCCCTTGCAGGTGTTCCCCTCATTGGACACGTTTTAGCCACTGCCGACGCTCTCGATCCAGAACAACTCGTTGTCGTGGTGCGTCACGAGGCAGAACGCATTCGCGAGGCGGTCGAATCACACAGCGACAGCGCAGTGTGTGTCGACCAAGACGACGTTCCAGGCACTGGTCGGGCTGTTGAGGTGGCTCTGGCCGAAATTCCTTCAGACTGCGAAGAAGTTGTCGTCTTGAGCGCCGATGTTCCTCTTCTTGACTCCGATACGCTCCACGCGGTTGTGGCCTATCACCGGGACTCGGATGCTGCGGTCACCATCCTCAGCTCGATTGCTGATGACCCCACTGGTTACGGCCGGATCGTCAGAGATGAATCGGGTCAGGTCACCGCCATTGTCGAAGAAGCAGACGCCAGCGATGACGTGAGAGCGCTCGCCGAAATCAACTCTGGAACCTATGTGTTTAGCCGCTCCGCTCTCGCCGCTGCTCTTCCGGAGCTTGGCACTGCGAACGCTCAGGCCGAGAAGTACCTCACGGATGTGATTGCCCATCAGGTGTCAGCGGGGGGCGTCGTTGACGCCGTTGTCGTTGAAGACGCATGGTTACTCGAGGGCATCAATGACCGAATCCAGTTGTCGGCCACGCAGCGTCGCTTAAACGACATGATTATTCGCGGATGGCAGCGAGACGGCGTCAGCATCCCGGACCCGCAGTCGGTGTGGATTGACCTGTCTGTTCAACTCTCCAAAGACGTCACTATTTTGCCGGGTGTGCAACTCCACGGGTCTTGCGTTGTCGGCGAAGGGGCCACCATTGGGCCCGATTCGACCCTGACCGATACGGACGTCGCCGCAGGAGCAACTGTGGTGCGCACAGTGGCCAACGACGCTGAAATCCACGAGAACGCGCAGGTCGGCCCCTTTGCCTATCTTCGACCCGGCACCGTGATCCTCGCGGATGGAAAAGTCGGAACGTTTGTCGAAACCAAGAACTCAACGATTGGACGCGGCGCCAAAGTTCCCCACCTGAGCTACATCGGTGATGCAGAAATCGGCGACGGCGCCAATATCGGTGCGGGAACCATCACCGCCAATTACGACGGTGTGAACAAACACCGCACCGTTGTGGGCGCGCACGCGCGCACCGGATCAGACAACGTGTTTGTTGCTCCGGTCGAGATTGGCCAAGGTGCCTACACCGCTGCGGGAACTGTGGTGCGCAGATCCGTTCCTGCTGGTGCGCTCGCCGTCACCGCGGCCAGTGTGAGAAATATTGACGGCTGGGTGGAAAAGAACCGCCCAGGAACCTCTTCTGCTGACGCGGCCGCTTCAGCAGCGACGACCGAAAACGGGAAGTAAGGCAAGGACGCTATGGCCCTGGTGACAGCAAACAAGAAGAACCTCATTCTGGTGTCGGGACGGGCCCACCCCCAGCTCGCACAAGACGTAGCCAAAGAGCTCGAGAGTGAACTGCTCGAAACTGAGGCCCGTACGTTCGCCAATGGTGAGATTTACGCCCGATTCGGCGAAAGCGTTCGAGGTGCTGATGCCTTTGTAATCCAATCCCACACTCACCCGATCAACGAGTGGTTGATGGAGCAGCTGATTATGGTCGACGCGCTCAAGCGTGCGAGCGCCAAGCGAATCACTGTTGTGGCTCCCTTCTACCCCTATGCCCGCCAAGACAAGAAGGGTCGCGGCCGCGAACCCATCTCGGCCAGGCTCGTGGCTGATCTCTATAAAGCCGCTGGAGCCGACCGCATCATGAGCATCGATCTGCACGCTTCGCAGATCCAAGGATTCTTTGACGGACCAGTGGATCACCTCTTTGCGATGCCTGTCCTCCTCGAGCACTTCCAGAAGAGCTTGAGCAGCGACGACCTCACCGTGGTGAGCCCTGACATGGGTCGTGTGCGTGTGGCAGACATCTGGAGTGACAAGTTGGGTGCCCCGCTGGCCATTATTCATAAGCGCCGCGACCCCAGGGTTCCCAACCAAGTCTCCGTCCACGAAATCGTCGGTGATGTGAAAGACCGTGTGTGTTTGCTGGTGGATGACCTCATTGACACTGGTCGAACCATCCAAAAGGCTGCTGAGGCGTTGAAGAAAAACGGCGCGAAGGGTGTTGTGGTCGCGGCGACCCACGCCGTGTTCTCCGACCCTGCGACAGAGGTGCTCCAAGACCCCGCTATCGACCAGGTGGTCGTCACCGACACACTTCCCTTGCCCGACCACAAACGCTGGGATCGCCTCACCGTGCTTCCCATTGCGCCATTGCTTGCTCGCGCCATCCGCGAAGTCTTCGACGATGGCTCGGTGACGTCGATGTTCGACGGTCAGGCGTAACCACACGAACTGCGTTCGTTCACGTGTAACCCCTAGGGTGACGCTGTGGCGATGCTGAAGAGACAGCTGGGTCTGGTCGGCTCGATGGCGATTGGCATGTCTGCCATGCTCGGCGCCGGAGTCTTCTATGTGTGGGCGCCCGCGTATGAGCGGGCAGGATCCTGGCTTCTGGTGTCCCTCGCGCTCGCAGGAGTAGTCGCGACCCTGAACGGGCTCTCCACTACCCAACTAGCAATCCAGATGCCCGTGTCGGGTGGAATCTATTCCTACGGCCGGCACTATCTCGGCCACTATCCCGGTTTTCTCGCGGGGTGGCTGTTCCTCACCGGCAAGATTGGATCAGCAGGGGCCATTGCTTATGTGGCGGCGAGCTACCTTGCCCCAGGCTTCGCCACAATCATCGCAGTAGCCGCTATCGGGCTCATGAGTGCGCTCATTATGAGTGGGATTCGAATTGCTGCACGGGTCAGCATCTTTGTTTCACTGATCGTTGCGTTAGGCCTTCTCTGGCTGGCCTTCCCTCGCCAAGTCTGGGCCGAGCCCATCACCCTCGGATCAGACGGATCCCTCATGGGCGTGTTGAGCGCTGCGGGGCTCATCTTTTTCGCCTTTGCCGGGTATGCCCGAATGGCCACGCTTGGTGAGGAGGTGATCAATCCCACTCGGGTGCTCCCTCGAGCGATTATTGGTGCGCTCTGGGTTGTCTTCGTGATCTACCTCGTTGTGGCCACCGCAGTCATGCCCCATCTCGAACGCGCCGGATCCGCCTCGAGGTCACCGCTTGAATTTTTGGCGGGCTCCACCCCGTGGCTCGTCGTTGCCCTTGCCTCGCTTGCGTCGCTCGGCTCGCTCATGGCAATCCTTGCGGGTCTTAGTCGAACGAGCCTGGCCATGGCAAGAAACGCCGACTTGCCCACACCCTTGGCCACAATCTCCGCCAAGACCGGGGGCCCGGTGGCTTCTGAGGTCGTAATCGCGCTGCTGGCAATCGCGCTGGTGGTGTTTACCAACCCGTTGTGGCTTGTGGGACTCTCAAGCGCAGGGGTCTTGACTTATTACGCAATCGGACATCTGAGCGCTTTGCGCCAACCGCCGTCGGAGCGCATCGTATGGCGGGTGGTCCCGATGCTCGGGCTTGTGCTCTGCGCACTGCTCGTGGTGACGTTACCGTGGCAATCATTGCTGGCTGCAGCAGTGTCAGCGACCCTTGGCTCGCTCTGGTTTGCAATTAATCGAGCGAGAGCGACCAACTAGTCGGTTTGTACTTCGCTGCGGTCTCCCGACCACAGGGTGTGGAAGACACCTGGCTTGTCCACGCGGCGGTAGGTGTGTGCACCGAAGAAGTCACGCTGCCCCTGAATCACACTGGCGGGAAGGCGGTCGCGGCGAATCTGGTCGTAGTAGGCAAGCGACGAGGCAAATGCGGGGACGGGAACTCCAGCGTCCACTGCGCGGTGAATGACATCGCGCCATGCGCTTTGAGCCGAGACGAGAGCATCGGTGAAGTACGGGGCGCTAATGAGCAGCGGCAAATCAGGCTGTGCGCGGTAGGCCTCGGTGATGCGGTTTAAGAACTGGGCGCGAATGATGCAGCCAGCACGCCAAATACGGGCCACTTCTGCACGGTCAATTGACCAGTTGAATTCCACGCCACCTTGAGCAATCGCATCAAAGCCTTGCGAGTAGGCGACGATCTTGGAGGCGTAGAGAGCCTGGCCCACGGCATCAACGAATCCGTCGACGTCATCGATTCCGGCAGGAGCGTGAGGGCCTGGCAAGTGAGCGGCGGCCTGGCGCTGAATAGCAGAGGAAGAAATTGCGCGGGCGAATACTGCTTCGGCAATACCGGTGACGGGAACACCGAGGCCCACGGAGGTCTGAACGGTCCAGACGCCAGTTCCCTTGGAGCCGGCCTGATCAACAATGACGTCCACGAGGGGCTTGCCCGTCTCGGCATCTACCTGGGCAAGAACTTCAGCGGTGATGTCGATGAGGTAGCTCTCGAGCTGGCCCTCGTTCCACTTGCGGAAAATCTCTGAGATTGCTTGTGGCTCGAGACCTGCGACGTTGCGCAGCAGGTCGTATGCCTCGGCAATCAGCTGCATGTCGGCGTACTCGATGCCGTTGTGGATCATCTTCACGAAGTGACCTGCACCATCGCTTCCCACGTGGGTGACACAGGCCTCGCCTTCGGCCACTGCAGCGATTGACTTGAGGATGGGGCCGAGGGTGTTCCATGCTTCAACGGAGCCACCGGGCATGATGGAGGGTCCGTTCAGCGCGCCTTCTTCACCACCAGAAATTCCGGCACCAACGAAGTTGAAGCCCTTCGCGGCGAGGTCGTTTTCACGGCGGATGGTGTCAGCAAACTGAGCGTTTCCGCCATCGACGATGATGTCGCCGGGCTCAAATACTTCGGTGAGCTGGTCAATGACGGCGTCGGTCGCTGCTCCTGCTTGAACCATGATGATTGCGGTGCGGGGCTTGGTGAGTGAGTCCGCAAACTCCTGCATCGACTCTGCGGCGATGAAGCCCGCTTCGGGGTGGTTGCTTGCGAGCTCCCTGGTCTTTTCGGGGCTTCGGTTAAAGATTGCAACAGTGTTGCCCTCGCGGCTTGCCAAGTTGCGGGCCAAGTTGGAGCCCATGACGGCCAAGCCGATAACACCGATGTTTGCCTGCGACATAAGAAAAGAGAAACCTTCCGGAGAGTGACCGGTTAACCCGGCTCGCTTAGTAGCGTACCCGTCCGGTATGCTTAGCGGCGCACTTCGGCGAGGGAGCGAATGCTCCGTAATCGACGCGGTAGGCGAGGCACACGGTCTCTCCTCACGCTTCGGCGTTCGAGTTCGAGAACAGTCAACGGGCCGTGGCCCGATAGGTAAGAAAGAAGCACAACCATGGCAGATAACCTCACGATGGCAGCAGATGCCCGTAGCGATTTCGGTAAGGGCGCTGCTCGCAAGCTCCGCGCTGCCGGCAAAGTTCCCGGTGTGATCTACGGTCACGGCGAAGAGCCCACCCACGTGTCCCTCCCTGCACACGAGCTCATGCTGGCTACCCGCCGCGCAAACGCTCTGCTCGAGTTGAACATCGGTTCTGACTCGAAGCTCGTGCTGGTGAAGGACGTTCAGCGCGACCCAGTACGCCAGATCATTGAGCACGTTGACCTCGTTGTCGTGCGCAAGGGCGAGAAGGTCACCGTTGACGTGGCAATCCACGTCGAAGGCGAATCCTTCTCAGGCACCATGGTTCAGCTTGACCACGCCAGTGTGTCGGTTGAGGCAGAAGCCACTCACATTCCAGAGTCCATCACCGTGTCGGTGGAGGGCCTCGAAGAAGGTGCCCAGATCCACGCCAGCGACCTTACGTTGCCCGAAGGATCGACTCTGCTGTCCGACCCAGAAACGCTCATCCTCGCGATTGTTCTGCCTCGTGTGGCAGCAGCCGAGGAATCCTCCGCCGAAGGCGAAGAGGGCGTTGCCGGAGGTGGCGACGAAGCTGCAGCCGAGGCTCCTGCCGAAGCATCAACCGAGGAGTAATCCCTGTTCCTGCGGCCAGCTGGCACGAAACCATCTTCTGATGGAGGCGACTGGCTGGTCGTCGGTCTTGGTAACCCCGGTGACGAATACCGCCAGACCCGACACAACGTCGGGGAGGCGGTTATTCGTTTCTGGGCAAGTGAGCGCGGACTTAGTCTCTCCAAACAAAAATCTTGGGGAGTAACAGCCAGGATCCCTGGCCAGCCCATCGTTCTAGCGGTCCCTTCCGGCTACATGAACACCTCTGGTGGCCCGGTGAGCGCGTTGGCGAAGTATTTCAAAGTGCCCGCAGAGCGCGTGGTCGTACTTCATGACGAATTGGATCTACCCCTTGGCACACTCCGCCTGAAAAAAGGTGGCGGACACGGGGGGCACAACGGTTTGCGGGACATTCACAAAGCTCTCGGTTCGCCAGAGTTCCATCGCATCCGCATGGGAATTGGCCGTCCTCCCGGCCGAATGGATGCTGCAGCGTATGTCTTGAAGCCTTTTGGCTCGAGTGAGCGCCCAGAAGTTCAACTCATGCAGAGCCAGGCGATCGACGCCGTTGAGGCTTTGGTATCTCACGGCTTGCTCGAGGCGCAGCAGCGCTTCCACGCCCCCCAGTAACCGCGCCCTCTCGCCCAGACAGGCCATCTAGACTGCCCTGAGTGAGCCTTCAGCCCTTATCCCGCGCGCTGTTAGCTCACCCTGCATTCGCAGAAGTCCTTTCTCCTCGCTCGGGCATGACCCCTGTGGTTGCCCCTGCACCGCTCCACGTGCCCATGATTGCGGCAGCTGTTGCAGCAGACGATGCGCCACCTGTTGTTCTCGTCCTCACCCCCAGTAGCCGAGAAGCAGACCAGGTTCGGGACGCCCTTCGCACCCTGGTTGATCCGTCAGTGCATGTATGGGACCTGCCGGCCTGGGAGACACTTCCCCACGAGCGCCTGAGCCCCCACCCAGAAACAGTTGCCAGACGACTTTCTGTCATTCGCGAATTAGGGCAGCTCCCAACTGGTTCACCCCTTGTTGTCGTGGCGTCTGTGCGCTCGCTGATTCAACCGGTTAACCATCAACTCGCAGCCGTTTCTTGGGCACAGCTGAGCAAGGGTGCTCGCGGTCAAAGCCTCGAGCAGCTCATCGAAACGTTGGTGTCACTGGCCTACCAGCGGGTAGACCTGGTCACCCGTCGTGGCGAGTTCGCGGTGCGAGGCGGAATCGTGGATGTCTTCCCGGCGCTGAGTGACCACCCGGTGCGCGCCGACTTCTTCGGCGATGAAGTTGATGACTTGACCTATTTCAGCGTGGCCGACCAGCGCTCGCTGGAATCAGTGGAGCACGTTGATATTCCTCCTGCCAGAGAGCTGCTGCTCACCGATTCGGTTCGCGCAAAGGCGACAGAACTTGTTCATGAATACCCCGGCGTTCAGGGGATGTTGGAAAAGATCTCTCAGGGAATACCCGTTGACGGGATGGAGTCACTTCAACCCGTCCTGGTCGACAAAATGGGTCCAATCACTGACTTTTTCCCTGAATCGACGGTGATTGTTGAAGTACAACCCGAGCGCGTGCGCACCAGGGCCAGAAACTTAATCGACACCAACCGGGAATTTCTCGAGGCGGCGTGGGAAACCGCCGCAGCGGGGGCCAGCGAGCGGCCCATTGACTTTCACACCGGAGAGTTCTATTCGCCCGAGCAGCTCATTGAAAACGCAGGGCCGAGGCCCTGGCTTTCGCTTGCTGCGCTTGATTCTGGGGCGACCAGCAATAAACGAATCCACGCCTCCGCGATTGAATTGGACACCCCTGGCGGAGATCACGCAATCTCTCTCGTACGGGAGAGTGTGGACGCGGGGAAGACCGTGGTGGTGTGCGCTCAGGGACACGGCCTGGTGCAGCGCGCCATCGAGGTGCTCGCCGCAGCCGATATCCCTGCCGTAGAAATGGAGCCGGGTCAGAGCGAGTTTCGCTCTGATGTGGTGACCATTGTTCAGGCAGGTCTCACCGACGGGTTTGTTCTCGACGAGTTGAACCTCACGGTGGTGGGCGAGCGCGAGTTTTTTGGACGCGCATCGACCGCCTCACCCCGGGCGCAAAAAACTCTCGCATCAAAGCGACGCGGGGGAGTAAACCCACTCGAGCTCACCCCTGGTGACTTTGTCGTGCATGACACCCACGGCATTGGGCGTTTTGTTGAGGTGGTTCGCCGGGAGGTATCGACCGGTGGTCGAGACGCGAAGAAGTCTGAGCGAGAGTTCGTTGTTCTCGAATATGCGCCCAGTAAACGAGGCGGCGCCCCCGACAAGCTTTTTGTTCCCACCGATCAGCTCGATCTCTTAAGCCTCTACGTGGGTGGCGAGGCGCCGGCGCTTTCCAAAATGGGCGGCCAAGAATGGTCGGCCGCAAAATCAAAGGCCAGAAAAGCTGTTCGCGACATCGCCGTCGATTTGGTGAAGCTCTATTCGGCCAGGATGAGCCAGCCTGGGTATGCCTTCGCCCCCGACAACGAGTTGCAGCGGGAACTAGAAGACGCTTTTGCCTTTGTCGAAACCCCCGATCAGCTCTCCACCATCGATGAGGTCAAGGCCGATATGGAGCGGCCCATCCCGATGGACCGCCTAATCGCTGGCGACGTGGGCTTTGGAAAAACAGAAATTGCTGTGCGGGCCGCATTCAAAGCAGTCCAAGACAACAAACAGGTGGCGGTTCTTGCCCCGACGACGTTGCTGGTGAGACAGCACATGGAAACCTTCCAAGAGCGCTATGCGCCCTTCCCCGTTCGCCTCGCAAGCCTCTCGCGCTTTTCCACGGCAGCAGAGGCGAAGAAAGTGATCCAGGGACTCGCCGAGGGAACAATCGACGTGGTAATTGGAACCCACCGGTTGCTATCTGACCAGGTGAGGTTTCACGACATCGGTTTGATTGTGGTCGACGAGGAGCAACGCTTCGGTGTCGAGCACAAAGACAAACTCAAGAAGATTCGTGCAAACGTCGACGTGTTGTCGATGAGCGCCACACCAATTCCCCGCACGCTCGAAATGGCGGTGACGGGAATTCGTGAGATGTCGACTCTTCAAACTCCGCCAGAAAACAGGCACCCGATTTTGACCTTTGTCGGGGAACGCTCTGACCAGCAAATTGTTGCGGCGATCAGGCGAGAGCTTCTTCGCGAAGGCCAAGTGTTTTATGTCTCAAACCGCGTGCAAGGTATCCACCAGGTGGCTAACCGCCTCGCCGAATTGGTTCCTGAAGCACGGATTGCTGTTGCCCACGGTCAAATGGCCGAGGGTGAGTTGGAGCAGGTGATGGTCGAATTTTGGGAAGGCCACTACGACGTATTGGTCTCGACCACCATCATCGAAACCGGTATCGACGTCACTAACGCCAACACGTTGATTGTTGAGCGTGCGGAGCGTTTCGGACTCGCCCAGCTCCACCAGCTTCGCGGACGAGTGGGCCGAGGCCGAGAGCGCGCCTACGCCTACTTCTTATTTGACCCAGAGGCTAACCTCAGCGATCACGCGCACGAGCGCCTGTCCACCCTTGCGGCCCACAGCGATTTGGGGGGCGGCATGCAGATTGCCATGAAAGACCTCGAGCTTCGCGGCGCCGGCAACCTGTTGGGTGCTGAACAGGCCGGCCACATCGCAGGTGTTGGATTCGACTTGTATTTGCGGATGATGGCAGAAGCCATTGGCACATTCCGAGGTGATGTGAACCCCGAACAAACGGAGCTTCGTCTCGAGCTGCCTGTAGATGCGCGCATCCCCGAGGACTACATCGACAGCGACCGTCTGCGCCTGGAGGCGTATCAAAAGCTTTCCCACGCGGCAGGGCCCGCCGTGGAGGACGGTGTCGTGGACGACGTGGTTGCTGAGCTGGATGATCGCTATGGCGAACCACCTCTTCCCGTCCAGACCCTCGTGTTGGTCACCAGGCTTCGCCGGAAGGCCCAGTTAGCGGGACTGTCTGAAGTGCTGGTGATGGGCTCCAAGTTGCGCGTGGTCGGACCACCGCTTCCCGATTCTCTCCAAGTGCGCTTGCAGCGGATGTATCCCAAGGGCAATTACCTCGCGCCAGCCCGTGTTGTGTTGATTCCGCTTCCCGAGGGCCATAGCGACCACGCTCTGGTGGCGTGGGTAGAGGGCGTGATTGAAGCGCTCTATCCAGCTCCTTCGTCGTCTGAGACACTAAACGCGTGAGCACTTACCCGAATCTCGAGGGCTTGATTGAGACGATGGCGACCCTTCGGGGGGCTAACGGGTGTGAATGGGATCGCGAGCAAACCCACGAATCACTCGTGAAATACCTCATCGAAGAGGCCCACGAACTCGTTGACGCCATCGAATCGGGCAACCGCGTCGAAATGCGCGAAGAAATCGGTGATGTGCTCTACCAGTTGCTCTTTCACGCCGATATTGCACGAGTCGATCCCAACGACCCGTTCGACATCGACGAGGTGGCGAGGGTGACCAACGAGAAGATGCGTCGACGGCACCCCCACGTATTTGGTGATGTGAGTGTGGAGGGCGTTGAGGACATCAAAGCCAATTGGCAAAAGCTCAAGGCTGAAGAAAAGAAAGATCGCACCAGTGTTCTCGACGGGGTCCCCTCAAGTCTTCAGGGAGTGGCCAGAACGAAAGCAGTTATTGAGCGCGCGGCGCGAATAGATCAACACCCGGATGAGCCCGCGACGACGGATTTTGTTGATGAAGACACGTTGGGCCGAGAGCTATTTGCCCTGATTGCCCGCGCAACCACGTTGGGACTTGATAGCGACCGCGCCCTTCGTGAGGCAACCAGGGCATTTGAACAGCGGGTGCGGGAATCTGAGACTGGCCAGGCGGGGTAGTCGCCTCTCAATCGCGGACAGGTGAGAGACTGGAGCAATGGTTCAACAGGTCAACCCGCCCCGGGGTATGCGCGATTTCCTGCCCGGTGACAAGCGCCAGCGCGACCTCGTTGTCGACACCATTGCACGGACATACCGTCACCACGGGTTTGAATCAATCGAAACGCCCGTCATGGAAGACCACGCCACTCTTCACTCGGGGCTCGGCGGGGACAACGAAAAACTGAGTTTCCAAATTCTCAAGCGCGGACTCTCTCCAGAAGACATCTCTGGAGCCTCGTCGAGTGATGAACTCAGCGACTTAGGGCTTCGCTTTGACCTCACTGTGCCTTTGGCGCGATATGTGGCAAGCCACCACCAAGACTTGCCGCCTGTTTTTCGCGCCCTCCACATTGGTCCGGTCTGGCGCGCAGAGCGTCCGCAAAAGGGTCGCTTCCGCCAATTTGTCCAGTGCGATATCGACATTGTCGGGGAGTGGGGCGCACTCGCAGAGCGGGAAGTACTGCTTGCTACCTCCGATGCGCTTGGCGCCCTCGGTGTCACTAACTACCGCTTCCGAGTAAACGATCGTCGCCTGCTTCAGGCAGTGCTGAAGAAGGCCGGTGTGGCAGAGGATTCTCACATGTCGGTGTTGGTCACCCTCGACAAGCTCGACAAAATTGGCCGCCAAGGAGTCCTCGACGAGCTCGATGCGAGACACCCCGGTGGTGTCGACCTGGGTGTCATTGGTGAGGTGCTCTCCGCTGTCGAATCGGGGGACATTGCCCTTGACGCGTCAGTGATTTCTGCCTTGATGGGTGACGCCGAAGTTGCGGCTTCGCTGGTGGAATGGGCCAGTGATCTCCAGAGCCTGCTCGGAGCAGACAAGGTGGTGTTTGATCCGACCTTGGTGCGCGGCATGGGCTACTACACGGGTTCAATCGTGGAGCTTGAACACCCAGAGCTTGGGGTGTCCCTTGGTGGCGGTGGTCGCTACGACGGAATGGTCGGCCGGTTCCTCGGCAAAGACATGCCTGCCTTTGGCTTCTCGCTCGGATTTGAGCGCTTGATGGATGTTCTAGACGACGCGGCAAGCACTGATTCCACCCGGGTTGCACTGATTTATTCCCCCGACACCGACGTCGCATCGCTACTGGGGCTTAAAACATCTCTCATTGCAGAGGGCAAGTCGGTTCGCCTGGTTGTCGCGACGCGCAATATGAAGGCGATCTTTGAGCGCCTTGAAGCCGAAGGATTCCACGCGGTCGCCCAGGTGGATGGCGAAGTTCCTGCCTCGAGTGCGCTTCAGTGGCGAGAGTTGGGTAATCGTTAACTCTGCGTCGCCAAAGCGCGCATAGGATTGAAGAGCTTTTTGCACGTTGGCTCACAATCAAGGAGATTGCCTGTGGCACTCATCGAAGCGTTAACCGCTCGCGAAATTTTGGACTCTCGTGGAAACCCCACCGTCGAGGTGGAGGTTCTTCTGGAGGATGGCACCATTGGCCGTGCCGCTGTTCCCTCGGGAGCATCTACTGGCCAGTACGAGGCGTATGAGCTTCGTGATGGCGACAAGGATCGCTACCTCGGAAAGGGTGTTCAGCGCGCTGTCCAAAGCGTGATTGACGTGCTTGGCCCCGCTATTGAGGGCATGGAAGCAAGTGAGCAGCGAAACGTTGACGAGGTTCTCATCTCCACGGATGGCACCGACAACAAGTCAAACCTTGGCGCAAACGCGATTCTCGGTGTATCTCTCGCAGTGGCGAAGGCAAGTGCTGACTCGGCTGATTTGCCGCTGTATCAGTACCTCGGTGGACCAAACGCCCACGTACTACCTGTGCCGATGATGAACGTCATTAACGGTGGAGCACACGCAGACACCGCAGTGGACATTCAAGAATTCATGATTCTTCCTATTGGCGCAGCCACCATGGCTGAAGCCGTCCGCATGGGTGCAGAGGCGTACCACGCGCTGAAGTCGGAGCTGAAGACCGCGGGTCTGGCTACTGGCCTCGGCGACGAGGGTGGATTTGCTCCTGAGCTTCCGAGCAACCGTGAAGCACTCGACTTCCTTTTGCGCGGAATTGAGCGTGCTGGTTTCACCCCCGGAAAAGACATGGCGCTTGGCCTGGATGTTGCAGCTACCGAACTGTTCGAAAACGGTGCCTACTCATTTGAGGGTCAGAAGAAGTCGGCCGAAGACATGGTCAACTACTACGCCCAGCTTGTCGCGGACTACCCGCTGGTCACCATCGAAGACCCACTCGATGAAAACGACTGGGACGGCTGGATTGCCCTCACCCAGGCCATTGGTTCCAAGGTTCAGCTCGTGGGTGACGACTTGTTCGTGACCAACCCTGCACGCCTTGGCGATGGAATCAAGCGCGGTGCTGCGAACTCGCTTTTGGTGAAGGTCAACCAGATTGGTTCGCTGTCGGAAACTCTTGACGCGGTGAGCCTTGCTCAGCGCAGCGGCTACACCGCTGTGCTCAGCCACCGCTCTGGTGAAACCGAAGACACCACCATTGCTGACATTGCGGTAGCCACCAACTGTGGACAAATCAAGACTGGTGCACCTGCTCGAAGTGAGCGTGTGGCGAAGTACAACCAGTTGCTGCGTATCGAAGAGGAACTTGGCCCACAGGCCCGTTACGCAGGCGCAAGCGCCTACCCGCGCTTTAGCGCGTAGTGAATCGTCCGCGAGGCGCCAAGCCTCGCCCACCTCGCCAGTCCTACACTGGCGAGGTGGCTGGCGCGAACAAGAAACCCAAGGCGAAGAAACCTCGCGCGCGTTCGCTCACCATTTCGCTTCAAGCCTCCGGTTTCACCGCCACGATTCTGGCTCTGATTGTGACCGGAGTGGTGGTGTTATCTCCCTCGCTTCAGGTCTTGGCCGAACAGAGGCAGCAAATTGCCGAGTTGGAGGCAGAATTGCTCGCCACAGACGAGCAAGTCATGTTGCTAGAAGACCAGCTGGAGCGCTGGAATGACCGCGTTTTTGTGGAAACCCAGGCGCGTTCGCGTCTGATGTTTGTCTACCCCGGCGACATTACGTATTTGGTGTTGGACGACTTGCCAGAGGTTGACGAGGAATCTGACCTGGTGATTTCTGAGGATATTCAGGTGACCACCACCAACTGGCGAGACGCTTTGTTCGCTAGCTATCTCGTCGCAGCCACGACTCGGACAACCGTTGGGCCTGAGCAGGTGGAACAGGATTCAAGCTTGTTGCCCTCACCCACAGAAAACACTGGACAAGGTGATTCGCAGTGACATGGGACTCTCCCACAGAAGCTGATTATCAGGCCTTAGAAAAACAGCTAGGCCGACCGATGCGCGGGCTTGTCGGAATTGCGGCCCGGTGCGCCTGTGGGGCCCCAGCAGTTGTGGTCACGGAGCCCAGACTGCCCGATGGCACCCCGTTTCCGACCCTGTATTACATGAGCTTGCCGGAAGCTACCAAAGAAGCATCTCGTCTCGAGGCAGCGGGAAAAATGGTCGAGTACCAGGAGCGCCTCGCTGAAGATTCCGAGGCGAAGGCTCTGTATGAGAAGGCGCACGAGAGTTTTCTCCACACCCGCACACAACTGGGAGTTGTCGACGAAATCGACGGAATTAGCGCGGGAGGAATGCCCGACCGCGTCAAATGCTTGCACTCACTGATGGCCCATTCTCTTGCGGTTGGCACAGGCGTTAACCCCGTGGGGGACTGGGCTCTCGCCGATTCCTCGTGGAGCATAGACAAATGCCAGTGTCGACCAGACGATCTCTAAGGGCTGTTCTTTCTGCCGCCCTCGTGACGGCTGCTGTTGCGCTGCCACAGGTTGCCGCTGCTGATGAAGTGCGCGATCGTCAGTACTGGCTGCAGGAGTACGGAATTTCTCAAGCCTGGCAGTTCACTAAAGGTGCCGGTGTCACGATCGCCGTCATTGACACTGGCGTGGATTCCACCCACATTGACCTTCAAGGAGTCGTGATCGGGGGGACCGATGTGTCCGGAATTGGGGCTCCAGATGGCCAAACCCCTGTGGGAGTATCCAGCGAACACGGAACGATGGTCGCCTCGTTGGCCGCGGGCCGCGGCCACGATGATGATGCGGGAGTGATTGGAAGTGCTCCAGAAGCGACCATCTTGAGTGTTTCGATGAGTTTCCAAGGGACCTCAATTCCGGCAGATGATCAAATTGCCAGAGCCGTCATCTGGGCGGTCGATAACGGAGCGGATGTCATCTCCTTGTCGCTCACCAGAAACACCAGGGACTGGCCGGTGAGTTGGGACGACGCCTTTGGGTATGCCGAAGACAACGACGTTGTCGTTGTGGCCGCTGCGGGCAATCGCTCGGCGGGAACCGAAGCAGTTGGTGCTCCGGCAACGATGCCGGGTGTGCTCACCGTTGGTGGGGTCGACCGTGGCGGCTTTGCTAGCGCGACGGCTTCGAGCCAAGGAATCACGATTGGTGTGATGGCCCCGAGTGAAGACTTAGTCGGCGCATACCCGGGAGATCGTTACGCCGAATGGGCGGGCACTAGCGGTGCGACTCCAATTGTTGCGGGAATCGTGGCACTGGTGCGCTCGGCGTATCCCAATTTGGATGCTGCCAACGTCATTAATCGAATCTTGTCAACGGCAACCCCTGTCACCCAGACCACCCCAGACCCGCTCTATGGCTACGGACTCGTTGACGCGTATCAAGCCGTTGTCGCCGATGTTCCCCGGGTCACCAGCAATCCACTGGGCACTCTGGAGGACTGGATTTCGGTGTACCGGCGGGGAAATGACGAGCAGGTTGTCTATCCTCTCGGCCCCATCGATCCGCCCGTCATCCCCGAGGCCAGGCAGATTGGTGAGATTCCATCTACCTGGCGGCCAGAAGGATCTGAGTCGATCCCGGCCGTGATGATCACTCTGCTTCTGGTGTCACTTCTTGGTGTGGGTGGATTCGCGCTCTATTCGGTGAATCGAGGCGCCAGAAAGCCGGTAGATTAGAGCTTGCTCATCTCCCAATCGGAAAGTTTTTGCTGTGCACAAGATTGTGATCGTCGGCGGTGGCTACGCCGGCTTCTACACCGCGTTTAAGTTAGAAAAACTCCTCAAGAGGGGCGAGGCTCAGGTCACCCTGATTGACCCGCTTCCCTACATGACGTACCAGCCGTTCCTGCCGGAGGTGGCCGCTGGTTCAATCGAGGCTCGTCACGCGATTGTTCCCCACCGTCGCCACCTAAACAAGACTCGTGTCATCACGGCGCCTGTGACCGCTGTGGACCACGACAAGAAGTTTGTGAC
>JAYOHK010000010.1:0-6299 GCA_038118225.1 Cellulomonadaceae bacterium
TGTTGTTTAGCTAGGCGCTAAACCACAGCGCGAGCTCGCGAGCCGCAGTCTCGGGAGAGTCGGAGCCGTGAACAAGGTTTTGCTGAACCTTGAGACCCCAGTCGCGGCCGAGGTCACCTCGGATTGTTCCGGGAGCCGCCGTGGTGGGGTCAGTGGTTCCCGCCAGTGAGCGGAACCCTTCGATCACGCGGTGTCCTGCCACACGAATGGCCACCACTGGCCCAGATTCCATAAAGCCAATCAATGGCTCGTAAAAAGGCTTTCCTTCGTGCTCGGCGTAGTGCTCAGCAAGCAGAGCGCGATCGGCGTGAATGAGCTTGATGTCGACGAGCTGGTAGCCCTTGGCTTCAATGCGGCGAAGGATTTCACCGGTGAGGTTTCTGGCCACACCATCTGGCTTAATCAGTACAAGGGTTTCTTCGATATCGCTCACAACTCACTCATTTCTTGTTGGTTTTTCCACCACCAGTGTAGGTCGACTAAGCCTGGTCTCCCCGAGCCATGCCATCAAGCTGCGGCCCTCGAATGGCGGCAAAGAGCCAATAGCCAAGCGGCACCAACATGCTCACTCCTGCAACGGGATCAATCGCAAAAAGCCCCAGCAGCGCCACGTGGAAGACGTGACCAAGCCACAGGGAAAAGGTAGAGGGTGCCGTGCGCATGATCACCAACAACACCACGACCGATGCGCCTACCCCACTCCAGAGCCAAACCCCGTCGATGGCACCCACGCCGCGGAGGGCGAGTGCGCCAAAAAACAACACCGCCAGGTCAATGCCTACCGCGATGCGAACGAGTGCCGTGGTGGCACTTCGGTTTCCCTCTGCCATTACTTACTCACCTTTCACAATCGTCATCGCCTCGCCCACCATCACGGCGGAGCCGGTAATAAGCACTCCCCCGCTTGGGCCAGCCTGCTCCTTCGCAAGCTCGATCGCGTCGCCTAAGTAGGCACGCCACGACGTTCGATCAGGACCGGCTAATTGGCTCACGGTGTCGGCAAGATCGGCAACTTCACGGGCTCGCTCCGAGGTGGGTTGGGTGACCACGAAATAGTCGGCTACCGGGTCGAGTGCTTCCACGATTCCCCGTGCGTCTTTATCGCCCAGGACACCCAAGACCACCACTAACGTGTCGAACTGGAACGAGGACATCACGGCGCGACTGAGTGCTTCGGCACCGTGAGGATTGTGGGCAGCATCAACGATGATGCTCGGCTCGGTCGCAATGACTTGTAAACGACCGGGGCTTGAAGAGTGACCAAGGCCTTCGGCGACCACGTCACGCTCGAGCGAGTGTTCGCCCCCACCCAGGAACTGCTCCACTGCGGCGATGGCCAGCGCAGCGTTTTCTGCCTGGTGGGTTCCCAGGAGGGGAAGAGCGAGCTGCGGGTAGGACCCCGCAGGGGTACTCACGTCAATCAGCTGACCGCCCACTCCGGGGGTGATAGAGCCGAGGGTAATGTCTCGGCCGAGAACAAACAATGGGGCTTCGTTTTTCTCACAGGCGTCAACCAGAACGTCGATCACTTCTGGTTCTTGCCCAGCACACACCACACGGGAGGCGGGCTTGACGATGCCGGATTTTGTCCGCGCAATGTCAACCAAGGTGGGTCCCAGCTTGTCGACGTGCTCGAGCCCGATTGAGGTCAAAACAGCCACGTCGGCGTTGGCCACATTGGTGGAGTCCCATTCGCCGCCCATCCCCACTTCCACCACGGCAACATCAACTGGAGCATCAGCGAAACAGGCAAAGGCCAGCACGGTGAGAGCCTCGAAGAAGGTAAGAGCGGGTTCGCCCTGTCCTTCGAGCTCGGTGTCGACCATGGCAAGGAACGGCTCGATGTCGTTGTAGTTGGCCACTAATGCGTCATCGCTTATTGGCTCCCCATCAATCACAATGCGCTCGTTTAGCACCGTCAGATGCGGACTCGTCATCAGCCCCACGCGCAGACCATGCGCCCGAAGCAGGGAGTCGATCATCCTCGCGGTTGAGGTTTTTCCATTTGAGCCGGTGATGTGCACCACGCCAAACATCTGTTGCGGGTCACCCAGCAGTTCCATCGCCCGCCTGGTTGGCTGCAAGCGTGGCTGGGGTGAGCCCTCGCCAATACGCGAATAGAGCTCGTCAATGACTGCGTGCGCGTCGTCGTGTACGGCCATCGGCTACACCTTGGCAATCGATACGGCCACGCTGGATCCATCCCCGACGGGGTGGCGCTCGCCCGAAGCCACACCCATCTCAACGGAAGTCGCCAGTGTTTCACCGGCAATCATCTCCCCGTGAACAGAGAGCGCACTGGCGACAGCCTCGTCACCATCGAGCGTGAGCGAAATACGGTCCGACACATCGAGACCGCTGTTTTTTCGCTCTTGCTGGACCACGCGCACAATGTCCCGCGCAAGGCCTTCTCGCTCCAACTCTTCGGTGAGAGTGGTGTGGAGGAGAACGAATCCGTTGTTTCCGATGAACTCGACCGCGCGGGATTGGTCTTCCACATCCAGTACGAGTTCATATTCGCCCTCCACCAGGGTGTGACCTGCGGTGACGACACCCTCGGGGGTGATTTCGTAGTCGCCTGCTTTGGTGGCCTGGATGACGCTTTGGACGTCTTTTCCAATGCGCGGCCCCAGAGCGCGTGCGTTGACAACCACTTTCCTCGTCACTCCAAAGGAGGCGGCAGTGTCGTCAGTTTGTTGCACCACGGTGACCGTTTTGACGTTGAGCTCCTCGGCGATAATGTCGCGGTAGTTCTCAAGCTGGGCGGGGTTTCCCGTCACCACGGTGAGCTCAGACAGCGGCAGACGCACGCGCAACTGGTGTGCTTTTCGAAGCGAGAGACCAGCGCGAGCAACATCGCGCACCAAGTCCATCTCTGAGACCAACGCGTCGTCTTTGCCAAACTGCTCAGCGTCTGGCCAGTCGGTGAGGTGAACACTTTCTCCACCCGTCAGTCCTCGCCACACCTCTTCGGTGATCAGCGGCGCCATCGGAGCAGCAATTCGACACAGTGTTTCAAGCACGGTGTAGAGCGTGTCGATTGCGTCAGTGTCATCACCCGACCAGAAGCGGTCGCGGCTTCTGCGCACGTACCAGTTAGTCAGCACATCGGCGAAGTCACGCAGTGCCGCAGCCGCCAGTGGGCTATCGAGGTGTTCGAAATGATCGGTGACCACGTCAATGGTGTCGCGCAGTTTGGCAAGCAAGTAGCGATCGAGGATGTGAGCGGAGTCGGTGCGCCAGGTGGGCTCGTGCTCTCCCGCGTACAAGCTAAAGAAGTAGTAGGTACTCCACAGCGGCAGGAGGAACTGCCTCACACCCTCACGGATTCCTTCTTCGGTGACGACGAGGTTTCCACCCCTGATCACCGAGCTCGACATGAGGAACCAGCGCATGGCGTCTGCACCGTCGCGCTCGAATACTTCAGACACGTCTGGGTAGTTCCGAAGTGACTTCGACATTTTTTGGCCATCAGAGCCCAACACAATTCCGTGGCTAATTACCTGCGAGAAGGCGGGGCGGTCAAACAGCGCAGTGGCGAGAACATGCATCGTGTAGAACCAGCCACGGGTTTGGCCGATGTATTCCACGATGAAGTCTGCGGGGTTGTGAGAGTCAAACCATTCGCGGTTATCAAACGGGTAGTGCACCTGAGCAAAGGGCATCGACCCCGAGTCGAACCAGACATCCAACACATCGGGAATGCGGCGCATCATCGACTGACCCGTCGGGTCGTCGGGGTTTGGCCGAACCAACTCGTCAATGGCGGGTCGGTGCAAATCGGTGGGCCGAACCCCAAAGTCGGCTTCTAACTCATCGAGTGACCCATAGACGTCGACACGGGGATATTCAGGGTTGTCTGACTTCCACACCGGAATGGGAGAGCCCCAGTAGCGGTTTCGGCTAATTGACCAGTCTCTGGCGCCTTGGAGCCACTTTCCAAACTGGCCGTCTTTGACGTTGCCGGGAACCCAGGTGATGTCTTGATTGAGCTCGACCATGCGGTCGCGAAATTCAGTAACGCGGACAAACCAGCTTGATACGGCACGGTAAATCAGAGGGTTGCGGCAGCGCCAACAGTGGGGATACGAGTGGTCGTAGCTTCGCTGTTGCACCAGACGTCCCGCGGCGGCCACCAGTTTGGTGAGCGGCTTGTTGGCCTCAAACACCTGGGTACCCGAAACATCGTCGACCTGGGGCAAGAACACCCCGGCGTCGTCGACGGAGAGAATGACAGGGATGCCCGCTGCTTCACAGGTGAGTTGGTCGTCTTCACCGTAGGCAGGAGCCTGGTGGACAATTCCCGTACCCTCACCTGTCGCCACATACTCAGCAACGAGGATCTGCCAGGCGTTTTGGGTACCAAACTTCTCGGTGTCGGCGTAGTAGTCAAAGAGGCGCTCGTAGTGAAGGCCACCGAGTTCTGAACCCTTGATGTCGCGCTCAATAGCCTCTGCTGCGTCGCCTGCCGATTCGAATCCCAAGTCCTTGGCATAGGCGCCAAGGGTGTCTTTGGCCAAAAGGTAACGACCGTCACGTCGGCGCTCTCCGCTTTCACCATCGGCAGAACCATTAGGGCCTGAGGGAACCACGACATAGCTGATCTCTGGCCCCACTGCGAGCGCCATGTTGGTCGGAAGCGTCCAAGGGGTGGTCGTCCAGGCAAGTGCTCGAACACCCTCTAATCCAAGAGCGTCTGCTTTATCGCCGTGGAGTGGGAAGGCGACCGTGACCGACTGGTCTTGACGCTGCTGGTAGACGTCATCATCCATGCGCAATTCGTGGTTGCTCAGTGGCGTCTGGTCTCTCCAGCAATAGGGCAATACCCGGTAGCCCTCATAGGCGAGTCCCTTGTCATAAAGGGTTTTAAACGCCCACACGACGCTTTCCATAAAGGTGATGTCGAGTGTCTTGTAATCGTTGTCAAAATCGACCCATCGCGCCTGGCGGGTCACATAGGCTTCCCACTCTTTGGTGTAGCGAAGGACCGATTCTTTGGCCGCAGCGTTGAACTGGGCGATTCCCATCGCTTCGATCTGTGACTTGTCGGTGATGCCGAGTTGGCGCTCAGCCTCTAACTCCGCGGGGAGCCCGTGGGTGTCCCATCCAAAGCGGCGGTGTACTTGCTTTCCGCGCATGGTGTGGAACCGCGGGAAAACGTCTTTGGCGTATCCGGTGAGCAGGTGGCCATAGTGTGGCAAACCGTTGGCAAAGGGAGGGCCGTCGTAGAACACCCATTCTTCGCAGCCTTCCCGCTGGTCGATGGAGCGCTGGAAAGTGTCGTGTCCCGCCCAATAGGCAAGAACCTCGTGTTCGATCGACGGGAAAGACGGCGAGGCGACGACAGAGGCGTCGTCGCGGTGACGGGGGTAGGTCATGGGGCTCCCAACAACGGTTTTCTACGTACTGCGGGGACGTTGTCTCCAACGCGGTACCACCCCGCTTGTGTGCGATGCACACCTCTCGTTGTGGGGCGATTTCGGGCCCGACCGAACGGTTCTACTTACCACCGAAGCGATTTTCTTCCGTTAGCTCCCCGGTGATGGCCGGATCAACGCGTCATGAGAATCCTAGGACACTATTGATCTGGTTTTTGTGTGAACTCTGGGGGCAATTGGTTCACCGCATCGGTGATTGCTTCCAGCAGCGAACCGCCGTCACGACCGGTGGCCCACCGCGAGGCTCCTTCGGCGATGGCTCCGGCGACTGCCCACTGCCATACCGGCTCAGTCACCGACCCAGCGACGTGGTCTTTGAGCCTTGAGAATCGCTCTAGGAGTGCTTTGGTCACGTCGTCAGTCGCGCCCATGGTGTCTGCTTGTTGGGCAAGAAGGGGAATGTCGGAGCGCGTAATCGACGAAGCCACACTCACTATCGCGGCTGCGATGTCTCCCGTGGCCTGAACGGCCTGGCCAAAAGCGTCCAGTGCGCGATCAATTTCAACCAACAAGACATCTGCCTTGCCGCCGAAATAGTTGAAGAAGGTTGCCCGGGAGACTCCTGCCCTCGAGGCGATGTCGTCAATTGACGTGGCCTGATAGCCCTGTTCCAAAAACAGCTCGGTGGCGGCTTCTTCCAACACGGCCTGAGATGACACCCTCGGGCGTCCCATCGTGGCCATGTCGTCTCCTATACTGGACTTCTTAGTTTTTAGACTCAGTCTATTTTGTCTTATTTCCTATCGAAAGGATCACTATGGCCTCCTCCGCGAGTCCGCTTACCACCAAGCAGTCGAGGAAAGTCGCCGTCGCCTCATTCGTGGGCACCGCACTCGAGTCCTACGACCAGTACGTCTACGC
>JAYOHK010000010.1:6399-37175 GCA_038118225.1 Cellulomonadaceae bacterium
CTGACCGCGTTCCCGCTGTTGCTCATTGCGCTGTATCTGCGCTGGTCAATTGATGAGACCCCTGTGTTTAAGAAGCTCGTAGAAAGCGACGCACGCGTTCGCTACCCCTTCATCGAGGTCCTCAAGCGCTCCCCCTTCGTCCTGCTCATCGCCGTAGGTGGTGCTCTGCTCGGACACGGCTCGTACACGCTGATGAACACCTACACCACCAACTACGGCGTGGAAATCCTTGGCTACCAGGCCATGGAGTTCACCATGGCGTTGACCATCGGATCACTTCTTCAGCTGATCACCATCCCCACCTTCGGATGGCTTGCCAACAAGTACGGCTCGGCGAAGGTTGTGCTGTGGGGTGCAGTGGGAACGCTCATTGTGAGCTTCCCGCTGTACTGGATCATCCTCGATGCCACCTTCTTGACCCTGGTGTTGATCATGGTCATCGGTGGAATCTTGCCGACTGCCTCGTGGGCAGCGCTCGGCGGAATGATGAGCGACATCTTCGACGAGAAGACCCGCTACACCGCCCTTGCCCTGGCTTACAACATCGGAGCATCGGTGGCAGCAACCTTGCCGTTCCTGCTGGTTGTTATGCGTGAGGCCACCAACAACGCCTGGTGGCACCCAGGAATTGTCCTGGCCGCTTTGTCGCTGATCACCCTGGTGTCAGCCGCACAGGCAGGTCGCATGAAAGTCTCTGACTCTCTGTAACCAAATACTCAACGCTAGAGGCTCTCCGTTCTAAGCAAACGGGGAGCCTCTGGTTTTGTACGATAGTCATACACCTTTATGTAAGGCACTTTGGACTCAGTGCCGCCTATAGAAAGCAGGCCCCATGACCGGCTCGATTCCTGACAAACCGCAGCTGGAGGGCTTAGAAGCTAAATGGTCTAGCTCGTGGGATAACCAGGGCACCTACCGCTTTAACCGCGAGCGCGGTTTCGAGCGCGGATCAGAGGGTGTCTTCTCGGTCGACACTCCCCCGCCCACCGCGTCGGGAAGCCTGCACATCGGCCACGTTTTTAGCTACACCCACATGGACTTGCAGGCGCGCTACCAGCGCATGTGCGGGCAAGAAATCTTCTACCCCATGGGCTGGGATGACAACGGTCTTCCGACCGAACGCCGGGTGCAGAACTACTACGGCGTGCGCTGTGACCCTTCTCTTCCCTACGACGATTCGTTCACTCCCCCCTTTGAGCGCGGTGAGGGCGCAAAAGACCACCAACAAGTGCCCATCTCCAGGCGTAACTTCGTCGAGTTGTGCGAAAAACTCACCGTCGAAGACGAAAAACAGTTCGAGGACCTCTGGCGCACCTTGGGCTTAAGCGTCGACTGGTCGTTGACCTACCGCACCATTGATGACCACTCTCAGCGCACTGCACAACAGGCTTTCCTCAATAACCTCTCTCGCGGTGAGGCCTACCAATCAGACGCTCCTACGCTCTGGGACATCACCTTCCGCACCGCCGTTGCCCAGGCAGAGCTTGAAGACCGCGACCAGCCTGCCGCGTATCACAAGGTGTCATTCCACGGCCCGGACGCTGGTGAGAGCGTCACCATTGTGACCACCAGGCCAGAGCTCATTCCCGCCTGCGTGGCACTTGTGGCCCACCCAGACGACCCTCGTTACCAACACCTCTTTGGCACGTCCGTAAAGAGCCCGCTGTTTGGTGTGGAGGTTCCCGTCAAGGCCCACCACCTTGCTCAGCAAGACAAGGGAACAGGTATCGCCATGGTCTGTACGTTCGGTGACGTCACCGACGTGGTGTGGTGGAGGGAGCTCGACCTCCCTACCCGTCCGATCCTCGGCGAAGACGGGCGCATCATCGCCGACTCCCCTGAATGGCTAGAGAGCGGCGAGGCGCAGGCTAAATACGCAGAGCTCGCGGGAAAGACCGTGTTCTCGGCAAAGGCTCGCATTGTCGAGATGCTCGCTGAATCAGGAGATCTCCTCGCCGAGCCCGAAAAGATCACCCACCCGGTGAAGTTTTTTGAAAAAGGCGATAAGCCCCTTGAAATCGTCACCACACGCCAGTGGTACATCTCCAATGGTGCTCGAGATGATGACCTCAAACAGCGCCTGCTCGACCGTGGACAAGAAGTTGCCTTCCACCCCGACTTTATGCGGGTGCGCTACGACAACTGGGTCGGTGGTCTAAGCGGCGACTGGCTGATCTCCCGCCAGCGCTTCTTCGGTGTACCCATCCCCGTCTGGTACAAAGTTGACGACGACGGCGAGGTTCTTCGCGACCACGTCATCGTCCCAGACGTAGCATCACTGCCGGTTGACCCTGCATCTGACCCCGCACCTGGCTACACGGAAGACCAGCGCGGTGTTCCCGGTGGATTCGTCGGCGAAGTCGACATCATGGACACCTGGGCAACCAGCTCTTTGACTCCACAAATCGCGGGTGGCTGGGTGAGCGACCCAGAACTATTTGGCTTGGTCTTCCCCTATGACCTGCGCAGCCAAGGCCAAGACATCATCCGCACCTGGCTGTTTTCCACCGCGCTTCGCTCTCAGTTAGAACACGGCGTTATCCCCTGGAAGAACGCGGGGATCTCTGGCTTCATCGTGGACCCCGACCGCAAGAAGATGTCCAAGTCCAAGGGCAACGTGGTCACTCCGCAAGCGATGCTCGATGACCACGGCTCCGACGCTGTTCGCTACTGGGCATCCTCCTCGAGGCTCGGAACAGATGCAGCGTTTGACCCGCAAAACCCCAAGCTGATGAAGATTGGTCGACGTCTCGCGATCAAGGTACTAAACGCCTCGAAGTTCGCCTACTCGTTCGCCGGTGACGGTGGAGCTCTCAGCGAACCACTCGATATCGACATGCTTCACCAGCTTGCCGGCGTCATTAACGAAGCAACTAAGTCCTACGAGGCGTTTGACCACGCACGTGCTCTTGAGGTGACCGAGTCGTTCTTCTGGACGTTCTGCGATGACTACCTGGAGCTTGTGAAAGAGCGTGCTTATCGCGACGCCAGCGACCCTGGCCAGCAAAGCGCGGTCACCGCTCTTCGCTTGGCCCTTGACGCCATGCTGCGACTTCTCGCCCCGGTCTTGCCCTTTGCCACCGAGGAAGTGTGGAGCTGGCGCCACGAGGGAAGCATCCACCAGGCAAGCTGGCCCACAACGGACGAGTTGAACCTTCCGGCCAACCCCGCAGCGGGCGTATTCGCCGTGGCAAGCGACGCACTGATTCAGGTGCGCCGCGCCAAAACGGACCGTCAGCTCTCGCAGCGCCACCCGGTCACCCGTGTGGTCTTGGCAGCACCTGGTCTCCTGGGCCAGGCTGCAGATGATCTCAAGGCTCTCGGACACATCGAAACTCTCGAGCTCACCGACTCAGACACCATCGAATTGGTGGAGTTTGAGGCACCAGAGCCCGAGTAAGTCCATGACGACACAGATTCGACCGCTTCACGCCTCAGACGAGCAGGCGTGGCGGGAGCTCTTTCGCGCCTACGGCGTGTTCTATGAGACATCGTTTGATGACCACACTCTCTCTGGAGTGTTTTCCTGGCTGATGGATGAGAGCCACCCCGAAAAGTGTTTTGTGGCCGAACAGGACGGTGTTGTGGTGGGCTTTGCTCATCTCCAGCGCCAAGTCGACACCTTTACCGCAGGGCCTGGTTGGTTTCTAGACGACTTATTTGTCGACCCCGCCCACCGCGGTCGAGGCATTGCCCGGGCGTTAATTAGTCACCTCAAGGACTATGCCCTCGCCCACGGCGGCGGAACGCTGCGGTGGATCACCGCCTCAGATAACCACACCGCTCAGGGCCTCTACGACCAGATTGCCAGCAAGACCAGCTGGGTGATGTACGAAACAGAAACGGACTCACCCTCATGATGCTGGGATCTCGCTTTAGCGTGGGAGCAGATCTCCCCCGCGGAATTTCTGAGGACTTGGCCACTCGCATTCGAGAGGCGGAAGCAGGGTTGAGCACAGAAGAGGCAGCACACAAGCGCTGGACTCTTACCTGGCTAGAAAACCGTCCGATTGTGGAATTAGACGGCGGAGTCAGACTCGAAGGTTAGGCCGATTTTTCCTGACGCCTAGTGGACTTCGGAACAATCGTCGGCGAAGCGTTTTTCAACACCACGTCTCGCGTGATGACCACTCGGGCGATTTCATCTGACGAGGGAACGTCAAACATGACCGGACCCAACACTTCTTCCAGGATCGCACGCAGACCTCGAGCACCGGTTTGTCGAAGTGCCGCCAAGTCAGCGATTTCTTCGAGCGCGCCCTCTTCAAACTCCAACTCCACGTCGTCAAGGGCAAACATGCGCTTGTACTGCTTGGTCAGCGCGTTCTTAGGTGTCTGCAAAATATCCATCAAGGCTTCGCGGTCAAGCTGCGAGACCGTTGTGACCACGGGAAGTCGCCCGATGAACTCGGGGATCAGACCGAACTTGTGCAGGTCTTCTGGCAAGACCTCGCTGAAGAGATCTTCGATTGCTCCCTTGGTGTGAAGAGGCGCACCAAACCCGATTCCATGACGACCCACGCGCTGGGAAATGATGTCATCAAGACCAGAGAAGGCGCCGGCCACGATGAATAACACGTTCGTGGTGTCGATTTGGATGAAGTCTTGCTGGGGGTGCTTACGTCCACCCTGGGGAGGAACTGACGCGACCGTTCCTTCCAAAATCTTCAGCAGTGCCTGCTGAACGCCCTCACCCGACACATCGCGGGTAATCGAGGGGTTTTCAGCCTTACGGGCGATCTTGTCGACCTCGTCGATGTAGATAATTCCTGTTTCGGCGCGCTTGACGTCATAGTCAGCGGCCTGAATCAGCTTCAACAAGATGTTTTCGACGTCTTCACCCACATACCCTGCTTCGGTAAGCGCGGTGGCGTCAGCAACGGCGAAGGGGACGTTGAGCCGTTTTGCCAAGGTTTGGGCGAGGTAGGTCTTGCCACATCCGGTGGGGCCAATGAGCAAGATGTTGGACTTTTGGATCTCGACATCGTCGTGCTCGACACTCGAGTGGGCTTGTGCGCGCACACGCTTGTAGTGGTTGTAGACCGCAACGGAGAGAGACTTCTTGGCCGCTTCCTGCCCGATGACGTATTCCTCAAGGAAGTCATAGATTTCCTTGGGCTTTGGCAAATCAAAGTCGGCGATGCCCTCAGCGGTCTTTTCTGCTTGGCGCTCTTCGATGATCTCGTTACACAGCTCGACGCATTCGTCACAGATGTATACGCCAGGGCCCGCAATAAGTTGCTGAACCTGCTTCTGGCTCTTGCCACAGAAGGAACACTTCAACAGCTCGCCACTCTCACCAGCACGCGCCATAGTGGACCGCCCCCGCTCTCATCGTGGTGCCCAATTGCTAAAAGGCTACCCGCCACCACCCACATTTCGAGGAACTAACGCCCACCTGTGTCGGCCAAGGTGCCCCCTCTACACTGACACTGTGTGTTCCAGGTTTTTCCGCGGCGTATCAATCGCCCTCATTGCCCTTTTCGCTGTGGGCGTGCCGGTGATTGCAACCGCCCACAACAACGTGGTGGACACCACTCCACAATCGGGTGAAACCATCACTAACTCCCCCGTGGAGGTGTCGTTGACGACTCTAGAGATCTTGCTGGATCTCGGCGGCCGCTCGGCAGGTTTCGCCATGGTCACGAGAGACCAAGCAGGTCTCTACTACGGCACCGGCTGTGTCGAACTCACTGATGACACAATGACCACCACGGTAGATCTTGGAGAGCCAGGTGATTACGAGGTGGTATTCCAACTCGTGGGCGCAGACGGCCACACCATTTCAGACCGTTGGAGCTTCAGCTACGCCCCCACTGGTGACTACAGTCCAGCGAAGGGGCAGTCCTCACCACCGGTGTGTGGCGAGGACCCAGATTTTTCAGAAGGGGATCCAGCACCCTCCCCCGTCGTGGCGAGTGAGCCAGAAACGAGCGAGGCTAATTCCACCCCAGGGCCTGGCACCCTGATTGCAGGGGTGGTCGGAACGCTCACTGCAATCGGCGCTATCAGCGCCGTGCTTATTCGCCGGAAGCGTCGTTAGCTGGCAGCAACGGCCTGGGGGCCAGGAGCTGCGTTGCCCTTACGAGAAGTCAACACCTGGTCAATCAGACCGTATTCGAGCGCTTCTGACGCGGTGAGGATCTTGTCGCGGTCGATGTCGCGGTTGATGTCCTCAACCGACTTGTTCGAGTGCTTGGACAATGTCTCTTCGAGCCAATTGCGCAGACGAGCAATTTCGTTCGCCTGAATCTCGATGTCCGAGGCTTGTCCACGACCTGCTTCACCGACCATGGGCTGGTGGATCAGCACGCGGGCGTTGGGAAGAGCAAGACGCTTACCAGGGGTTCCCCCGGCCAAAATCACTGCTGCAGCAGAGGCCGCTTGACCCAGAACGACAGTCTGGATTTCGGGGCGGATGTATTGCATGGTGTCGTAGATCGCGGTCATCGCGGTGAACGATCCACCGGGTGAGTTGATGTACATCACAATGTCGCGCTCGGGGTCTTGGCTTTCCAACACCAACAGCTGGGCCATGACGTCATCGGCCGATGCGTCATCAACCTGGACGCCGAGGAAGACGATGCGGTCTTCAAACAGCTTCGCGTAGGGGTCTTGGCGCTTGAAGCCGTAACTGGTGCGCTCTTCGAAGCTCGGCAGAATGTAGCGGGCTTCGGGCATAAAACGGTTGTCCATAGTGTCTCTCCCCGACTACTTCTTGCCCTGCTCGGTACCGCCGCCACCAATCACATCGCTGGCTGATGCCCGGATGTGATCGACGAAGCCGTATTCGAGGGACTGCTCTGCGTTAAACCAACGGTCGCGGTCACCATCGGCCATGATTTGCTCGATCGTCTTACCGGTCGCTTCCGCGGTAATTTCTGCGAGGCTGCGCTTCATGTCGTTAATCAGCTGAGCCTGAGTCTGGATGTCGCTCGCGGTTCCTCCGAAGCCACCGTGTGGCTGGTGAAGCAGCACGCGGGCGTTTGGCGTGATGTAGCGCTTGCCCTTGGTGCCAGAGGTGAGAAGCAGCTGACCCATCGAGGCAGCCATTCCAATTCCCACGGTGACGATGTCGTTGGGAACAAACTGCATCGTGTCGTAGATGGCCATACCCGCGGTGATCGAACCACCGGGTGAGTTGATGTACAAGTAGATGTCTTTTTCTGGGTCTTCTGCAGCCAGCAACAACAACTTCGCCGCAATCTCGTTGGCGTTGTCGTCACGGACTTCAGAGCCCAGCCAAATAATCCGGTCTTTCAGCAGACGGTCAAAAACACTCTGCTGCATCATCGGTTCGGCCATTGTGTCCTCACAGGTAGAAAACTGGGGTCTCTACGAGCGTACTTGGCGACACTCCAATACCGGGGCCTGTTCGCCCTGGGCTAAGGGGTGTGGCTTAGTGCTCGTGGTCGTGATCGTCGGTCGAGACGCCTTCTTCAGCGGCTTGACCGAGGTATTCCGACAAATCGACCTTCTTGCCCTTGGTGTCTTTCACCGACACAGCCTTCAACGCTTCACTGAGCGCCTTGGAGCGTGAGACCTCGTTGGCCACAGCACCCAGCTGGTTTCCCTGGCTCAGTGCCTGGATGAACTCTGCGGGCTCCATGCCGTACTGGCTTGCCGACTGCATGATGTAGGCAGAGAGTTCTTCCTGGGTGGGCTCCACCTCGGTCTTGGCAATCAGTGCGTCGAGGATGAACTGGGTACGAAGCGACTTCTCGGTCGACTCGGTGACTTCCTTACGGTGCTCGTCATCCTTGAGGCGGTTTTCCTGCTCGAGGTGACGGTTTACCTCAGCCTCCACAACTCCTTCTGGAACGGGAAGATCCAGCTCAGCGAGCAGCTTTTCGACCAACTTGTCGCGAGCTTCTTGGGCCTGGCCCAGCTTGCCCTTGCGCTCTACTTCCTTCTTCAGGTCCTCACGCAGCTCGTCGATGGTGTCGAAGGAGCTCGCAATCTGAGCGAAGTCATCGTCGGCATCGGGAAGCTCGCGCTCCTTGACACTCAACACGGTGACCTCAATCTCAGCCTTCTCACCCGCGTGGTCGCCACCGAGCAACTCAGAGGAGAAGGTGGTGGACTCACCGGCGGTGAGGGTGTCCAACGCGTCATCGATTCCATCGATGAGTTGGCCGGAACCTACTTCGTAGCTAATGGAGTTTGCGGTGTCGATGGTGTTGTCACCGATCTTTGCAATCAGGTCAATTTGAACAAAGTCACCAGACTTAATCGGGCGCTCAACGCTGACTAGTGACGCGAAGCGCTCACGAAGCGAGTCAAGCTCGGCGTCGACAGCTTTCTTGTCAACGCTGACGGGCTCTACTTCGAGAGAGAACTTCTTAAAGTCAGGCAGTTCAAACTCGGGACGGACGTCGACCTCAACGGTCATCACCAGGTCACCCGAGAAGTCTTCTTCCTTGGGCCAGGTGGTGACGTCTGCTTCTGGGCGGCCGAGGGTTTGGATGCCCTCTTCGGCGACAGCCTGCTGGAACAGGGCATCAAGTCCCTCGCCCACGGCGTGGTTGAGAACCTCGCCGCGTCCGACGCGCTGGTCGATGATGGGTGGCGGAACCTTGCCCTTGCGGAAACCAGGAATGGAGACCTGCTCGGCGATGTGCTTATAAGCGTGGTCGATGCTGGGCTTGAGCTCTTCAGGAGTCACCGTGATGGTGAGCTTCACGCGAGTGGGGCCGAGCTTCTCAGTAGTGGTGGTGGGCAAGAGTTCTCTCCATGAATTGTTTTTCGTACTGCGGGCTGGTCGGGGCGACAGGATTCGAACCTGCGACCCCCCGCTCCCAAAGCGGGTGCTCTACCAAGCTGAGCTACGCCCCGATGGCCCACAAGCCATCCCCCATCAATACACACTGAAAGGTGTTTCGACGAGACGACCAGCGAACAGTCTAGTGCCCATGTCACGCTCTCGAAGACAGTGCGCTACGCTATCTAGGCACTACCCACCTCGGGGATGTAGCTCAATGGTAGAGCCTCAGTCTTCCAAACTGATGGTGCGGGTTCGATTCCCGTCATCCCCTCCACTTATCTCTCTGACGAAATCAGATTGTGCTGCGCGCGGCCATCCACGATGGTCAGCTCAATCGGCACAGCGATAAGCGCGTTATACAGCGCGCTCGGGTCATGCGCCATGGCACGCTCAAGCCAGAGAGGGTCTGCTCCGAAGGCAATCAGGTCAGCAGGCTGACCCACCTCAATCGTTGTCCTAGTTGACGCTTCAATTGCGTCTGTAACGCTCAGACGCTGGTGAGACTCCCAGGGGTGCCGCTCATCGTCGGTTCTGGTCACCGCGGCCGCAATTTGCTGCATGGGATGAAGTGGAGAAACGGGTGCGTCAGAGCCAAAGGCGAGCTGGACACCCGCGTCCCTCATGCTGCGAAGGGCTATGACGCGGTGGGTGCGATCGGCCCAATACTTGTCGGCCACTTCGCGATCATCCACAGCGTGCTGGGGTTGAACACTCGCGACGATCCGCGCTTCGGCCATGCGTGCGAAGTCGCTGTCTCGGAGCAACTGGGCATGTTCGATGCGGCCTGGAATACCAAGTTCGGCGAACATGTCAATCACGATGCGATTGGCTTCATCGCCAATGGCGTGGAACGCCGGGGTGAACCCGTTCGACGAAGCCTTCTCCATGAGGGCGCGAAGCTCGTCGACCTCATAGTTCATCGCACCGTGCTCGGTGTGATCAATTCCCAAGTAGGGCTCGACACAAAATGCTGTTCGGGTGTTGAGAGAACCGTCCGTAATGGCCTTCAGCGGTCCGACCGTGACACCCGGCGCAATCTCGTCACCAGTTTTCTGGCCACGAGAAATCGCCGCATCAAGATCTGTTGGGTAGACAGCGGCCTCAACGCGCAGGTTCCAGTTGCTAGCGCCGTGGCGACGCCTCGTCCAGTTGGCGTAATTATCAGCGAGGTCGAAGTCGACAACACCGACGACTCCTCGCTTGTTCGCTTCTACAATCGCATCCTCAACCCATCCGTCTCGCACTGTCGGATCGATGTCGCTGAGTTGGCCCGCTAAGGCAAAGGCATCGTGTTCACGCAACACCCCAGATTCGTCGACCCCGGTAAGGCCAAGGGCTTTCACTGCGGCGGAGTTCACCCAACACGAGTGAACGTCAACACTCCACAACACCCACGGGCGGTCACCTGAGTGTTCATCTAAGAGCGCCCGCGTCTTGTCTTCGACCCACAGCCCATCGCGGTAGGCCACACCAATTAGGAATTTCTCACCACCGTCTTTGTGGCCAGCTGCCATCAGTGCAGCCGCTTCGGCAGGCGAGTGGGCAGAGCTTAGGTCGATGCTTCGTCGATATTCCGCCCACGCACCCAGGTGAACGTGTTCGTCCCAAAAACCAGGAGAGAGGACGCGTCCATCGAGGTCGATTTCTTCGTGATCATCCGAAGGGGGAATGTGCCCGGAGTACTCAATGTGGGCGATGACCCCCGCGTCAATGAGGACGTCAACGGGTTGGCTATCGGAGTGGCCCAACAGGTGAGCGCGTCGAAGAATCACCCTCGCACTCTATCTAGTGGGCTGTTTGACAGGAGGGACAAAAATAGAGCTTTCTTCCACCAAGCTCACTCATCACAATCGACGTCCCGCACACCCGACACGGCTCACCATTTCGCTTGTACACGAAATAGCGAATGCGCGAATCCATGAGGGATTTCTTAAACTGCGCAGGGCTCAAGTCATTTCTGGTGCGCATTACGCCGGTCTTGATTCCATCTGCGAGGAGTGTCGTCCAGTCTTTCCACACCTCCACCAGCATGTCCTCACCGAGGCTGTTGGCCGGCGCAAACGGATCTACACGATGCCGAAAGAGCAACTCGGCGCGATAGACATTGCCGATTCCTGCGACGAGTTTTTGGTTCATCAAGGCAAGTGCAATCGGAGTGGAGGTTGAGCTCATTCGCGCCACAAACTGCGCTTGGCTTTTCGCTTGTGGACCCACCATTGGGTCCGGACCCAACGCGTCGATTGCGGCAGCGGCCTCGTCGAGGTCGATTAATTCGCAGGCGGTGGGGCCTCGCAAATCAGCTACGACATCATCGGTGGCGACTCGCAGTCGGACCTGACCGATTGGTTCTGGGGGAAACAACTCGGCATCGAACTCCACGAGTCCTTCTTCTCGCTGGACCCGGGGCGCCCCCAGCGAGAGGTGTTCCACCCGGTTTGTCACACTCCAGGCACCGTAAATTCCCAGGTGGACGCGAAGAACCAGCCCGCCCTCGAAATACACAAACAACTGCTTGCCCACGGCCTGCGCCGACTCCACTAAGCGACCATCGAGCGCTGCCGCTCCGTCTGCAAAACGACCCTGCGGAGAGCTCGTAGACACGTGGTGTCCCACGAAAACGTCGCGGAAGAGTTGTGCGACGCGATGGACGGTATGGCCCTCTGGCATGGTGTGTCTAGTAGTTCACGCCTGTTTCGGGAACGGCCTTCGTGTCCTCGAAGTAGCGGATCTGTCCGATGCGTCGTGCGTGACGCTCATCGCCGCTAAAAGGGGTTGCAATAAAGGTGTCGATGAGAGCCAGGACGTCGTTGGCCTCGTGCTGACGGGCACCGATCGCACACACATTGGCGTCGTTGTGTTGTCTGGCTAGCTCCGCGGTGGACTGGTTCCACACGAGTGCCGCGCGGATTCCCGCCACCTTATTGGCAGCAATTTGTTCACCGTTTCCCGAGCCGCCAAAGACCACGCCCAGCGCCTCTATGCCTGATTGCTGGTCAGCTACCACCGCTGCGGCGGCGCTAATGCAAAAACCTGGATAGTCATCGAGCGCATCGTATGAAGTCGGACCATGGTCAATCACTTCGTGGCCTTTTTGGCTCAAATGCTCAGCAATTTGGCGGGAAAAATCGAGTCCAGCGTGGTCGGTGGCGAGGTGAATGCGCATGACATCAGTCTACGAGGGCTGCCGATGGTGAACCTCCCGGGAAATTCCCGTCAATATCGCGTATCGTAGGCACTGTTGATTTCCGCGTTGGGAGATATCTGTGAACATCCCTGAGTTTCGTCGTGCCGTTCGAGGTTACGACCCGGACGAAGTGTCGCGTTTTGTCCGCGAGCTCAGCGACCGCATTTCTCGCTTAGAAGAGCAGGAAGCAGAAGCCCAGCGCAGCGTGCAGCGCCTCACCCGCGACTTGCAAGATGCTAACGAGCGCGCCGGTCGCGCCAAACCAAGTTTCGCGGAATTGGGTTCTGCCTTCGAAGAAACTCTGCGCCTTGCTGAATCACAATCTCAAAAGATTGTGAAAGAAGCGTCTGCTGAAGCGGCCGAAGTTCTCGCCCATGCACGAAGCGAAGCGACCCGCACTCGCGAAGACGCTGCCAAAGAATCCCGGCAACTCGTTAACGACTCTCAGCGCTCCGCTGAAGACCTCCGTCTCGAGTCAGAGCGCGAAGCTGCCCAGCTTCGCCAGCAGGCTGCTGATGAAATTGCAAAGGCCACTAACACGAGGACTCGTGCCGAGCGTGCCGCGGCCACGATGATCAGCCAGGCCGAGAAGCAGGTAGCCGACATTAAAGCGGAGGCGTCTCGTCAGGTTGAGCAGATCAAACGTGAAGCGTCAGAGTTGTTGCACGCTGCTCAAGAGCGGGCTGTGGCCACCGACGCCTCTATTCGTCAGCAGATCGATGAGGCAGAGCGCTCAAGGGCTGCTATCCACGAAGAAGCTGACGCGTACGCGCAAAAGGCCTACCAACAGGCCGACCAGCACGTTCAAAATGCTGCCAAGCGCGCGGCTGATCTCGGTCACGAAGCAGACGAAATCCTCACCGTCTCGCAACAGCGCGCCGATGAGCTCACTCGCGATGCTCGCTCCTACGCCGAGCGCCTGATTACCGACACGGTGGGCCGCTCGCGCTCAATTGCGCGCGATACCGAAGAGCTCGTGAACTCGATGGTGTCGGATGCAGAGAGCCACATGAGTGATCTGCGTCGCCAGCAGACCATGTTGGAAGAGTACGTCGCGAAGATGCGTCACGCCGCCAACGAAGTGGACCTTCAAATCACCAGTTTGGAGCCACCGAGCCTGGAGAACGTGAAGCCCCCCACCCCCAAGGTGTCTGCTCAGGAAGAGTCAACCTCAGACATCGACGAGGTCCTCGAGGCCGTCGAAATCTCGATTGAGTCAGACTCCAAGTAACTCCGGCTTTTCTGAGAATTCTTGGTCAGCTCACTGGCCCAAGGAGTTCTAGGCTGTAGGCCGTTGTGTAGTTGTGCACTGTAATCACGTCATCAGGAAGGCTTGTTGTGCCCGGAGAAAACCTCACTCGATCTGAAGCTCGCGCCCGGGCAAAAAACATCACCGTTCGCTCCTACGACATTTCAATCGACCTCCGCGACGCGCGCACCTCCACCACCTTCCGCACGGTCACCGAAGTCTCCTTTCTCGCCGATGAAGGTTCGTCCACCTTCATCGACGCCATTACGCACACAGTCCACTCCATCTCGCTCAACGGAATCAGCGTGGACACCTCCGCGGCCGATGGTGCGCGTATCGCACTCGAGGGGCTCCAGGCTCACAACACCCTGATTGTCGATGCAGACTTCTCCTACACAAACACGGGTGAAGGCCTGCACAAGTTCATTGACCCGGTCGACGACGAGGTGTATCTCTACACCCAGTTCGAAGTGCCTGACTCGAGGCGCGTGTTTGCTGTGTTCGAGCAGCCCGATCTCAAAGCCACCTTTGCGTTCACTATCACCGCGCCCAACTCATGGCAGGTCGTGAGCAACCAGCCCACCCCTGACCCCACGGCATCCGGCGAGCTCAACATTTTTGAGTTCTCCCCCACTCCCAGAATCTCGAGCTACATCACCGCACTCATCGCAGGGCCTTATTCGGTTGTCCGCGATGAGCTTGTCAGCAGCGATGGCACGACCGTTCCCCTTGGAGTGTTTGCCAGGGCGTCAATGTTTGACTACCTCGATTCTGACTACGTCTTCGACATCACCAAGAAGGGTTTCGCCTACTTCGAAGAGAAGTTCGGCATGGCCTACCCCTTTGATAAATACGATCAGCTCTTTGTCCCCGAATTCAACGCCGGGGCGATGGAAAACGCTGGCGCCGTGACGTTTACCGAGACCTACGTCTTCCGCTCCAAGGTGTCCGATGCTGTCCGCGAGCGCCGTGTGGTCACGATTTTGCACGAGCTCGCCCACATGTGGTTTGGCGACTTAGTCACGATGCGCTGGTGGAACGACCTGTGGCTCAACGAATCCTTTGCCGAATGGGCGTCCACCATCGCCACTGCGGAAGCCACCGAGTGGACGGAAGCGTGGACCACGTTCCTCGCGATGGAAAAGTCCTGGGCGTACCGCCAAGACCAACTGCCTTCCACCCACCCGGTGGTGGCCACGATCAACGACTTAGAAGACGTCCAGGTCAACTTCGATGGAATCACCTACGCCAAGGGTGGGTCTGTGTTGAAGCAGCTTGTCGCGTGGGTGGGTGAAGACGCTTTCTTTGCTGGAGTCCAGAACTATTTCAAGACCCACCAGTGGGGAAACACTGAACTTTCTGACCTCCTCGCGGAGCTCGAAGCCACCAGTGGTCGAGACCTTGTCGGCTGGAGCAAGAAATGGCTGGAAACCGCAGGTGTCAACACACTTCGCCCTGTCATTGAGACTGACGCCCAGGGGATCATCACCTCTTTCAAGATTGAACAAACGGCGCCTGAAGATTGGCCCACGATTCGCCCGCACCGTCTTGCAATTGGTGTCTACGAAGCCAAGGGCGAGAGTGTGGAGCGTATCCACCGCGTGGAGTGCGACATTGACGGCGCATTAAGCGATGTTCCCGCCATGGTGGGACTTCACCGCGGCGACGCCATCGTGCTCAACGACGACGACTTGGCCTACGCAAAGATTCGTCTCGACGACGACTCACTCCGATTTGCCCTTACGAACCTCTCCCGGTTCGCCTCTCCTCTAACTCGCGCGCTTGTCTGGGGCGCAGCATGGGATGCAACCCGTGATGCTGAGATGCCCGCGCGTGATTACCGCACGTTGGTGCTGGCAAATCTGGATTCTGAAACTGAGAGCACCACGATTCGAACCGTTTTGGGGCAGCTTTCGCTGGTCACCAAGATTTATGCCGACCCCGCGACAACTGCCGACGCTCAAGAGGTCGTCGCCGACACCCTGTGGCGCTGGACTACCGAGGCAGACGCTGGCTCTGACGCGCAGTTCCAGTTCGTCAAGGCCTTTGCCTCACTGGTGACTCATGATGCCCACGCGGCGAACCTCAACGCGTTGTTAGAGGGAACCCTGAAGCTCGAGGGTCTCGAGATTGACACGGATCTTCGCTGGGAGCTGCTCGGAGGCCTCGTGCTTCTTGGAGTCGCCGGAGAAGCCGAGATCGCTGCCGCATTAACCAACGACAACACGTCAAATGGTCAACAAGCTGCGGCACGGCTTCGGGCAATGCGGCCGTCAGCCGACGCCAAGAAGGAAACCTTCGAGGAGCTGGTCGCCTCCACCGAGCTACCGAACCTGATCATCCGCTCGGCAACCATGGGTTACAACCACGTCAATGATCCTGCCGTTTTGGATGGTCTGGTCGAGTCCTACTTTGAGGCTCTTCTTCCGATTTGGGAGTCGAGGACCTACAAGATCGCGGAATACCTCGTGGAAGGGCTCTATCCCGTCTCACTGGTCAACGACCACATCCAAGAAGCAACGGAGATGTGGCTGGATACAGCCGATGCTCCTCCTGCTCTTCGCCGGATGGTGGAAGAAAACCTGGCTGGAGTCCTCCGTGCGAAGAAGGCCCAAGCCTTCGACGCCGCCCAGGCCTAATTAACTGCTGGCGCAACCCCACGCTGACGTAGCATGGGGCCGTGGAGCAAACGAATAATTGGTTTAGCCAACTGGGTGACTGGTTTAATTCCGGCACCCCATTTGCGATGACGATTCTGATTGTCCTTGGCGGCCTCCTTGCTGTGTTGATCGTGCGCATCGCCATCAAACGGGTCGTCCACCAAGTCGTCATCGGGGTGAAGAAAGCCCACGGCGTGGACGACACTCAGGCGTTAGAGACCAGTCCCGTCGAAGCGATGCGCCAAGTACAGCGCACCCGCACACTCGGGTCTGTGCTCAACAACTTCGCCGGCTGGACCATCGGCATCATCGTGTTGCTTATGGTCTTAAGCGAAGCAGGCCTATCCATTACTCCCCTGATTGCTTCCGCCGGAATTATTGGTGCAGCGCTTGGTTTTGGTGCCCAATCGCTCGTGAAGGACCTCCTCAACGGTTTGTTTATGGTCTTTGAAGATCAGCTCGGCGTAGGCGACGTCGTGAACGTCGGTGAAGCTTCAGGAGTGGTGGAGCGCCTGGGCATTCGAGTCACTGAAATTCGTGACGTCGATGGAACGCTGTGGTTTGTGCGAAACGGCGAAATTGTCCGCGTAGGTAACTTCTCTCAAGACTGGGCCCGCGTCATCCTCGACATTCCCGTCCCCTACCACTCGGATGTCACCAGGGTGCAGGAGCGACTCTTGGACACCGCCCGGGCATTCCGTCAGCGCCCCGAATGGAAGCGCAAGATTCTTGCCGACCCCGAAGTGTGGGGAATCGAATCAATTTCTGCTGAAGCGCTCGTTGTCCGTTTGGTGGTGAAGGTGCGAGGTGGAGAGCAGTGGGCCGCAAAGCGCGCACTCCACGCCGACATTAAGAAGACGCTCGACATGGAAGGCATTGACCTCTCCCCTCTCAACCGTATGGTTCTGGATGGCATTCAAGGTGTTCGCACTCCCTCCAGAAGGGCAGCCACTCAGCACACCCCGACCAACGAGCAACTCTCCGATGACGTAAGTGGAGACGAGTGAACAATCACGACTCAAGCACGAGCTTCTACGACCAGATCGGTGGGCACGAGACCTTTCAGCGTCTCGCAGAAGCCTTCTACGAGGGCGTAAAAGACGACCCCGTTCTTCGTCCGATGTATCCCGATGACGACATGGACGGTGCGGTGTGGCGCCTGCGCGCGTTTTTAGAGCAGTACTGGGGAGGACCCAAGACGTATTCGGAGCAACGCGGGCACCCGAGACTTCGGATGCGCCATCAACCCTTCAAAGTAAACCCTGAGGCGAGGGACCGTTGGCTAAGCCACATGTCTGCCGCATTGGACACGGTGGAGCTCAGCGAGCTAGATCGTGCGATGTTCTGGGACTACCTGGAGCGCGCAGCGCACTCCATGGTCAACACCTTCGAAGCGTAATTACTCGTCGTCTGAAAAATCGGGTGTGTCGAAGAGTCTCACGAGCACATAACCAGACGGAGAGGTGAGCCGGACCCAGTTGTCCACGCTGTGGACGCTGAGTGATTTGGCATCAAGAAATCCCAACGCGTCAGCAGCGAACGCAGCCGCATAGGGAATCGCCTTCTTCTTGGGCAGCTCTTTGCCCCACACCTCTGCGCGAATCTTTTGCACAACGGCTTCACCTGCAGCATCAGGCAGAGCCTCAGTCACCGCACGAACTCCCTCTTCAGCAGCAGAAGCGAGAGCATCTGCTTTCACGCCAAAGTGGCGCTTCCAGCCGTCCCTCGGAGGGGTAATGGACGCCCAGGCGATCGACGGCGACGAGGCAGGTAGTGATACCGAAATGGGGCCCTCGACACCGTTTGAGGCATTAATCGCTGAATCTATTCGAGCCACGAGAGACTCAAGCGGAACAATTTCGTCAAACTCGACTGGTTTCACGAGGCGGATGACTCGCAACCCCAACACAGTGGGAGTCCGGTCAAGAAGGCCTCTCGGGAACAAGACGCCCACGTAGGCCATCAGGATTCCGCCGGTCGCGACCAAGCGGGCCGATGCATCGTTGACCCGCCTGGCTCGGGAAAAATAGTTCACCAAGTCAGCGGCTTCGCCGTGTGTGGCCACAGCAAATTGTTCAGACATTGATGACCTAGTCGCGGGTGAGTTTGCGATACGTCGAACGGTGAGGCTTGGCAGCTTCAGGGCCGAGACGCTCAACCTTGTTCTCTTCGTAGGCTTCGAAGTTTCCTTCGAACCAGTACCAGTTCGCAGGATCTTCTTCGGTGCCTTCATAGGCGAGGATGTGGGTTGCCACGCGGTCAAGGAACCACCGATCGTGGGTAATCACCACAGCACATCCGGGGAATTCGAGCAGGGCGTTTTCCAAGCTGGACAGGGTTTCAACGTCCAAGTCGTTGGTCGGCTCGTCAAGAAGCAAGAGGTTTCCCCCCTGCTTGAGGGTCATCGCCAAATTCAGACGGTTTCGCTCTCCACCCGAGAGCACCCCTGCCTTCTTCTGCTGGTCGGGGCCTTTGAATCCGAAGCTAGACACGTATGCGCGAGAGGGGATTTCAACATTTCCGACCTGGATGATGTCGAGTCCATCCGAGACGACCTCCCACAGGCTCTTGTTGGGGTCAATACCTTCACGGCCCTGGTCGACGTAGCTGATCTTGACGGATTCACCGATTTTCAGGTCGCCCCCATCGAGAGGCTCAAGCCCCACGATGGTCTTAAACAGTGTGGACTTACCCACACCGTTTGGACCAATGATTCCGACGATGCCGTTTCGAGGCAGCGAGAAGCTCAGGTTGTCGATGAGGACTCGTTCTCCGAAGCCCTTCTTGAGGTTGCTCGCTTCCAGTACCTGCGATCCAAGACGGGGCCCTGGTGGAATCTGGATTTCTTCGAAGTCAAGCTTCTTGGTGCGCTCGGCTTCAGCGGCCATCTCCTCATACCGGGCAAGACGCGCCTTCGATTTTGCCTGCCGACCCTTGGTGTTGGATCGAACCCAGTCGAGTTCGTCGGCAAGGCGCTTGGCCAGCTTTTGGTCTTTTTTACCCTGGATTTCGAGGCGTTCTGCCTTCTTCTCCAGGTAGGTCGAATAGTTGCCCTCATAGGGGTAGAGGCGACCGCGGTCGACTTCTGCAATCCACTGAGCAACGTGGTCGAGGAAGTAACGGTCGTGTGTGACGGCAATAACAGCGCCTGGATATTTGGCCAGGTGCTGCTCGAGCCACAACACGCTCTCAGCGTCCAAGTGGTTTGTGGGCTCGTCCAGCAAGAGAAGGTCTGGCTTTTCCAGCAGCAACTTACACAGCGCCACGCGCCTGCGCTCACCACCGGAGAGGTGGGTCACAGGGGAATCTGAGGGTGGGCATCGCAGGGCGTCAAGGGCCTGCTCGAGCTGGCTATCAAGGTCCCACGCATCTGCTGCGTCAATGTCTTCTTGAAGCTTGCCCATTTCAGCCAAAAGCGCATCAAAATCTGCGTCTGGCTCTGCCATTTGGGCGGAGATTTCGTTGAAGCGCTCGACCTTTGAGTAGATCTCTCGAACACCATCACGCACGTTTTCAATGACCGACTTTGACTCATCCAGCGGGGGCTCCTGCAGCAAGATGCCCACGGTGTAGCCGGGGCTCAGCGCTGCTTCACCATTGCTCGGGGTGTCGAGCCCCGCCATGATCTTGAGGATCGTGGACTTTCCCGCTCCGTTGGGGCCGACCATACCGATCTTGGCTCCGGGGAAGAACGACATTGTGACGTCGTCAAGAATGACCTTGTCGCCGACCGCTTTGCGGGCTTTGATCATCGTGTAAATAAATTCCGCCATATACCCCAGTCTAGGGACTGGAGAGCACCCTCCAGTCCCCTCTGGGGCCCTGCTTAACGGGCTAGAAGGGCTCTTCTTCCTCGGCTTCGTCGTCGCTATCGCTACTAGCGCTCGAGCGTTCATACGTGGTGGTGCCCCACAACAGATCGTGGCCGAGTGATTCAGCCTCAATCTCGACGGTGGTGCCGCTCTTGTCATCATGTGACCATTCGCGGACTTTGAGTTTTCCGCGCACCACGACTCGATCGCCTTTGGTGAGGGAGAGGTTGGCGTTGTGGGCGAGCTGCCGAAACGAGACGACGGTAAACCAGTTGGTATCGCTATCGACCCAGGCCTGTTGGCCCCTGTCGAACCTCCGCCCGGTCGAGGCCAATCGAAAACTCGTCACGTCGAAACCCTCCTTGGTCACGACGTGACGGGGCGAGGTGGCAATGATTCCCGTCACACTCATGGTGTCCATGTTCTGCTCCTTTGGTTGAGGTGAGCAGAGCATGCCCGCACAACACTCGGTCGGCAGCGCGACCCCTCAGTTCGTGGAATCAGGGACGTGAGTTCGAGGCTGTGGACTATTCGCTTCGCAGATACGGCAGGTACGACTGGCGGACCTTATTGACCTTGGGAACGGCAACAGCCAGGCAATAGCCCTGCCCCGGGTTCTTGCGGAAAAAGTCTTGGTGATACTCCTCCGCGTCATAAAAGTCACCCAAAGGCTCTATCTCGGTGACGATCTCGCCGTCCCAGATTCCCTCGGCCCGTGTCTTAGCCGCGTCAAAAAGAGCTTTCTCTTCGTCGTTTCGGAAGTACATACCGGAGCGGTACTGGGTGCCGATGTCGTTTCCTTGACGGTTGAGTTGCCTCGGATCGTGAATGGTGAAGAACACATCGAGGATGACGTCGGAGGGGATGACATTGGGGTCAAAGGTGATCGCCACCGCTTCAGCGTGCCCGGTAGAGCCCGTGCAGACCTGCTCGTAGGAGGGGTTTTCCGTAGTTCCTCCGGTGTAGCCAGACACCACGTCAACCACCCCGTCCAGCACGCGATAGGCCGCGTCTAAACACCAGAAACAGCCACCCGCCAGCACATAATTTTTCATACCCGACACCCTATAAATGCCGGCTGGAGAAGCGGTCAATTTCGGTGATTTCCTGTGTCATGATTATCGCCGTGGGATACCTCTACGCCTTCGCCGCAGCCATCCTTTTTGGCGCCAACGGATCACTCACCAAAGTGATGATTGACGCGGGATTAAGTGCTCTGCAGGTTACTCAGTTCCGCGTCGTCGGCGCGGCCCTTGTCGCCGGTTTGGTGCTTCTCGTGCTCGATCGAAAATCGCTTCGCGTGACCAAGAGCCAAATCTGGCCGCTTGTGGCAATGGGTATCGCGGGTGTGGCCATGCTCCAGGCAGGCTACGCACTCGCCATCCAGCGCCTCCCGGTGGGAATCGCTTTGCTCATTGAGTATTTGGCCGTGCCGAGCGTTGCCCTGATTGCCTTTTTCTTCTTCAAAGAACGCGTCAGGCGGCGTATTTGGATATCGATTGGCCTGATCATGGGCGGACTCTCGATCGTGGCCCAGGTGTGGAATTTCTCCCTCGACCTCATTGGCGTGTTCTGGGGCCTTGTCGCCGCGGCCAGCTTGACCACCTACTTCCTCGTCGGCGAGCGCCAAATGGAGACGATTTCCCCACTGGCACTGATGTTTTGGTCAATGAGTGTGGCGGCGGTGTTTTGGGCATTTTTCTCCCAGTGGTGGGAAATCGACTGGGCTAGCTTTTCCACCCCCATTTCTCTCCAGGGCAACCTCTCCGGCGTGGAGGTGTCGCTGTGGACGATGATGGCGTTCAACATCGTGCTCGGATCATTCGCACCGTTCTTGTTAAGCCTCGCCGCCATCAAGAAGCTCACGGCAACGGCGGCGGGTATTGCCGCCACCAGTGAAATCGCGTTTGCCTTCGCCGCCGCCTGGTTGTGGCTTGATCAGACCCTCGGCGGCTTCCAGATTGCAGGCGCCATCATCGTGCTCGGTGGCATCATTCTCGCCCAGACCGCACGGCGCTCTCCCGTGCCCATCTCGGGCGACCTGGCATTAGAAACTGGCCCCATTATCCTTCCGGAGCTCGCAGAGGAATTTCCCGAGGAAACCGCTAAGGCTTAGGGCGCTGGCGCGAAATACACCTTGCGCAGCGTCTGGCTTACGCGCCAAATCGTCTCTTCGCCGGCGACCAGGGTGACACACACGCCGGGGTACAGCTCTTCGACTACTAGCTGGCCATTAACAGTGCGCTCAACGCTGCCACGACCTGCGACGACCACGAAGGTTTCATCGACTTCGACATCGCTCATGGCACCAGGCGTCATCTCCCATACTCCCCACTCCCCTTGGCCAGTTGACTCGAGTTCCACCCACCCGGTGTCGGGGCGTCCCTCAAGTACCTGGGCTGAGGGCACAGCTTCACGCTCAAGCTCCAGCGCTATCGCATCGGTAGTGATCATGAATCAAACCCCAATCCGAGCGCATCAAGTGTTTTGAGGAACACCCCACGTTTTCCATAGTTGTGATCTGCTGCGTCGAGTGCTGCTCTGGTTGCCTGTACTGAGGGGAAACAGAGAGGCTCTGGCGGGAAGGGCATCGGCATCGACTTCACCATCTCCAACTCGGTCCGCCACGTCTGCTCCCCCTCCAACTGGTCCAACATCACATCGGCCGCGAAGCGGGTGGCTGCGACACCGAGACCTGTGAAGCCAGCGGCGTAGGCCACGCGGGACTGGTGGGCAGTGGCAAAAAAGGCGCTGAAGCGACTGCAGGTGTCGATTACTCCCGCCCATCGGTGGCTAAAGCGCACGCCTTCTAATTGCGGGAAGGTCGTAAAAAAGTGAGAGGCGAGTTTTCGATAGCTCTCTGGGCGATCGTCGTACGCTCGCTTAATCTTTCCGCCGTAATGGTAAATCGCGTCGTATCCGCCAAAGAGGATTCGATCATCGGCAGTAATTCGGTAGTAGTGGAATTGGTTTGCTAAATCAGCAATACCTTCCTTGCCCAACCACCCCACTGACTTTTTCTGAGCAGCACTCAAGGGCTCACTCATCAAGACGTAGTCATAGACCGGGACGGTGTGAAGCTGGTAGCGGCGAAGAAGAGACGGGAAGGCATTGGTCGCAAGCGCGACCCTTCTCGCCCGGATGTCTCCCCCACCCAGGTTCAACGTGACATTCTCAGAACTCGCGGCCAGTGATGTCACCGGGGAATGGGAAAACACTTCCACCCCCAGCTCGCGGACAGTTCTGAGCATTTCGCGAGCAAGCTTGCCGGGGTGAACCATGGCGGTGTCTTTGGGGGCAAAGGTCGCGGCCAGATAGGTCGGCGAGTTAACCCTGCCTTGGAGTTCTGCCTGGTCGAGAAAGATCTCTCGCTCGCCGTCTGCGGATTCGCGTAGCCACTCGACCTCGTGTGGCTCTACCGCGACAGCGAGAGAACCCGAGCGCCAAAAATCGCAGTCCCAGCCGAAGTCATTGACGGTCTTCTCAATAGCATCAAGATTGTCTAGGCCCGCCTGATCGAGAACCTCATATTCACTCGGGTATCGAGTTTTGCCGTTTGATTCGCCGTGGGTGAGGGTTGATTCGACAAACCCACCGTTTCGTCCAGAAGCCGCCCAACCTGGAGTTTTCGCGTCGACAACCACCACACGCCAGTCAGGGTGTCGCTGTTTGGCCAGTAACGCCGTCCACAACCCCGTGTATCCCGCACCGACGACGGCAAGGTCACAGTGGATCGTTCCGGCACATCGAGGAAGCGAGGGGATATCAGCGTCGTCGACCCAGAACGATGCCAACTGGGAGGGCGCAAGTGACTCTTCGATGAGCGACTCGGAAACGACATGTCTTTCAAACACCGTGGTGTGCACGATTATCAACTCCTACGTCGAGACTACGACGCCAAAGCTGATACCTCGAGTCAAAAAACACCGGTCGTTTAGGCTGAGGCCATGGTCCACCCCATCACTCTGCCCGATTCATCGCTTACCGTCTCATCACTGTGCTTCGGCGCAAACGTATTTGGCTGGTCCATCCACGACCAATCAGTCGCCAACCGGCTTCTCGATGAGGTGTTTGCTCGCGGGGTGAACTTCTTCGATTCAGCGGACATGTATGTCCAGTGGATTGAGGGAAACTCGGGCGGTGAATCGGAGAGAGCGTTGGGGGCGTGGCTGAAATCCTCGGGGGTCAACCGCGATGACGTGGTGATCGCCACAAAGGTGGGAAAAATGAGCACCCGACCAGGATTACGTCCAGAAAACATCAAAGCCGCGGCTGATGAATCGTTGCAACGATTGGGCATAGACACCATCGACCTCTATTACGCCCACCTCGATGATGAATCCGTCCCCCTCGAGGACACTCTGGGGGCGTTTAGTGAACTGATTGACGAGGGGAAGGTTCGACACATTGGTGCCTCTAACTACACCTCAACCAGGCTTCGCCAGGCGCTAGAGCTGTCTGACACGCATGATCTGCCCCGCTATGTGGCGGTGCAAAACCATTACAACTTGGTGGCGAGGGAACCGTTTGAATCTGACATGGCGGCACTTGTCGAGCAGGATCAGCTGTGGGGTTTGCCCTATTTCGCTTTGGCCAGTGGCTTCCTCACCGGTAAGTACACACGGGGCGAATCCCACGACTCCGTGCGAATGGGCAGGGTGGAAGATGACTACATCAGTGACGAAAACTTCGACACCCTCGATCGACTACTCGACGTATCGACCCGCCTAGGGGCAGCCCCTGCCACCGTTGCCCTCGCCTGGCTTCGCACCAGACCAGGCGTGAGCGCCCCCATCGCGAGCGCCTCACGCATTGAGCAACTAGACGATCTCCTTGCCGAGGTGACCCTCAGCCCAGACGACGTCGCATACCTCTCTGGCGACTAAACCAGAGTGTCTCCGATGTAGCCACCGGGCTGACATCCGGGCGGAATCGCGTACACAGCCGAACCCGTAGGTGTCGTCCACAAATTCAACATGTCCATCTCATCAAGTCGTCGTTGAATCGGCACGAACTGTTTCACTGGGTCCACGGCAAACGCCTCAAATAACAAACCCGCTTCGCCAGGACCCTCAGTCGAATCGGCTTCGAAGTTATAGCCGCGCCTCGAGATCACATCGCCCTGGCCGGTTGTGTGGGCTCGGCGCATATGGGCGAAGTCTGGAATGACGGGAAGGCCCAATTCATTCCTGGCCTCATAGTCAGGCTCGTCGCTCTCCTTCTCCCCCGTGAGTGGTGCACCGTTGGCGAGCGTGCGCCCCATGGAGCGCTCTCGGTCTGGCCGATCAACGGTGTCCCAGGTGTCGAGGTCCATGGTGATGCGACGAAGCACATACCCAGTGCCGCCATTTAGCCAGGCGGGGTTGCCGTGGTCGAGGCCTTCTCCCCACACAAACTGGGAGAACGAATCATCCAACGGGTGTGGGCCTTTCGTTCCATCTACTTGACCAAACAGGTTTCGCATCGTGGTGCCCTCTGGCTCGCTGCCATGAGCGCGACGGAAGCCATCTTGCACCCAGCGAAGCGACAGAAACGACACCGTCTGACGAAGGATGGTTCTCGCTGCGTGGGAAATGGTGATGGGGTCGTCTGATTGAACAACCACCAACAGATCTCCCCCGGTGTATCGCTCCTGAAGTTTGTCGATTCCAAAAGCGGGAAGCGGCTTGAGCCAGCGAGGAACTGCTGCCTCACCAGCAGCTCGCCTCACAAGCTCCTGGCCAAAGCCCAAAGAGATCATCAAGTTGGCGGGTACTACCGACAGCTCAGGTTCCGGATCGGCGATGGGTGCCTTGCCGGCAGTGAGGGCGGCGGCGTCCTCGGAAATAATCCGAAGCATCCGTCTGATGGCCCCCTGATCTACGCCATCGAGAAGATCAAAGGTCATAAAGCGGGCATGCGCGGTGGGTGGCGAATACACAGCCGTTTGGTGCGGCCCGTAAAACGGCCGCACCTCCGACGTGCCCCAGACCGCAGGAGCGGCCTGGGCCTGGTACGCAGCACCACCTGCTGCCCCCAGGCCCACGGCACCTACTGCCGCCGCGGATCCACCCAGAAGTGCTCGCCTGGAAATCCGTGGTGCATCACTCATTAGCTATTCAGCCCCGTTCTGGTGCATTTCGCCGTCGTGTTCCATGTCCATGTCCATGTCCATGCCACCAGTCTCGTGATACTCCTCGTTCGCACCCTGATAGTCGCGCACGTCCGCAGTGATGTCTACGACATCGCCGTTATCGAGCTCAATACTGACGGTGATGGTGTCGCCAGGAAGCAGCGGCCCGTTGAGGCCCATGATCATGATGTGGTCACCTCCAGGCATCAGGCTGATGGTGGAACCAGCGGGCACTACGTGGCCGCCTTCTTTTTCACGCATGACACCGTCAGCTACCTCATGGAGTTCAACCATCTGGGCAACATCGGTAGTGCCACTCACCATGGTGATGTCCTCGCCGCCGGGGTTTGAAATGTCAGCAAAGACTGCCGTCATTCCAGAGTCTGCGGCTTTAGCCCAGGCGTTTTCTACTTCGAGTTCAGCTGGCTCATTTTGGCAACCAGACAGTGCGGCGACAAGGCCGAGCGCGGCCACCACGGCAGCAGGGGAATAGATGCGAATCATTTCTTGAGTCCTCTCGTCAGCGACCACCAGGTCGCTCCAATTCATGGCTAAACAGTCACGCCACGGCGGCGCGACTGCGAATTAGTTCGAAAGGAGTGCGGGTGGACCGCGGAGTAGCCTGGCCGACCACTCACGCTGTGACGCGTTGATCCCGTGTGCGTGAGACTCAACAGGAACACAAGCAAGACCATTAATGACCACTACGGACGTGCGTCGCAGCCAGGGAACAAGAGCAGCCGCTAGAGCCTTCACAGTGCGCACATACGCGCTGACGCGAAATACCCCAAGGACGAAACCAGCAGTGACGATTGCCGCAACAATGTGGCCCAAGCCCATCGCAATGTCGGCACCTGCAACGGCGACCAGCGGTTCAACCGCCCCGTGAACGTGACCACTTGAGGAGGAGGCAGAACCAAGAGCTGCGAGATTGTGAAAAAGCCACTGCGACAGAAGTGTCGCAACCAAAGTGCGCACCGCACCTGGCTTGTACAAGACTGCAAGGCTGACCAACGTCGCTGCTACCCCCGCAGGGATTACCCCTGAGAGTCCGGGGATGCTCCCGCCCAGTGCTACGTGAGCGATGAAGCCTGACGCCACGCCCACAGTGCCCGAAATCACGGCGCGCTTCGCCCAAGCAGCCCTCGATGAGGGGGTTACAGACTGGGTGGTCACGATGTTTCTTTCCAGATTTCGGTTGTGGGACACATTTTACTGCCGTCAATTAAGACGCTCCTCATGCTGTCCCCGTGGGAGAAAAAACAGGCGTAATGTGGATTTCAAGCAAGCGAGGAGTAAATCGTGAACATCGCCGGAAAAACATTCGTCGTCACTGGCTCAGGCGCAGGAATTGGGCGCGAAGTCACGTTGGAGCTCATCCGCCGAGGCGCACGTGTCGCCGGAATCGATGTCAATAAGACCGGGCTGGCCGAAACGGCCGGGCTCGCAGGTGTGGAAAAAGACACCTACCTGCCACTCACGGTCGACATCACCAACCGCCGCACTGTCCAGGCGCTTCCCGCCAAGGTAGAAAAGGCTCTTGGCCCCGTCGACGGACTAATCAACGTGGCGGGAATCATCCAACCGTTTGTGCGCATCAATGACCTCGATTTTGACGCCATCGACCGCGTGATGGCGGTGAACTTCTTTGGCCCGACCAATTTGATCAAAGCGTTCCTGCCCGGGTTGCTCCATCGCCCAGAAGCACACCTTGCAAATGTGTCCTCGATGGGCTCGTACGCCCCGGTCCCAGGCCAAACCCTCTACGGAGCATCTAAAGCAGCAATCAACCTTCTCTCGGAAGGCCTTCGCAGCGAACTCAAGGGCACCAATGTCGCGGTAACAGTGATCTACCCCGGAGCTATTGGCACCAACATTGCCGAAAACTCTGGCCTCCACTTGGAAATGCCAGCCGATGCTCCAGAGCGCAAAGTCACCCCGCCCGCCGATGCGGGACGAGAGATCGTCGACGCAGTAGAGCAGTCCAAGAAGCGCATCGTGATTGGTTCCGACGCTAAAGCGATGTGGGCGATGAACAGGGTTCACCCCGACTTGGCGGCAAACATGATTTACCAAGGAATGAAAGACCTATTGAGCTAAGGCGCCTGAGAAAGGAGCCCACCATGAAACTCTTCCGCTCATATACCTACACCTGGTGGCAACTTGCCATCATCAAGCTGGCGTTGGTTGCCGTAGGAATGATCCTCGGCGCGTACCTCTCCACCTTCGTAGTGGGAAACATGTGGTTATTCATTGCTGTTTGGGTCGTGACCGCCGCATACATCCTCTGGCACAGCTACAAACCGGGAAGCCCCACCAAGGACTAACCCGATACGTCTGCCCACAAGGCACTAACTAAATTAAAGAAGTTGAGTAACCCGTGAAACTCGTTGTTGTCGGGGGCGTCGCTGGTGGCGCCTCGCTTGCTGCCCGAGCTCATGCACGCGGCCAAGTTCGCGGGCGCCAAGTTTGTGGCCTGCAACATGACCATGGACCTGCTCGGCATTGCCGATACGGACCTTATTGACGGCGTTGAATTCGGCGGTGTGGCGACATTCCTTGGCGAAGCCGCAGAATCGCACAACACTCTCTTTAACTAGACGCGACACCTGGCCGATTTCCCTCGCGGTAGTCGGCCAGGTGTGTATATAGACCACTGTCGATATAGTGGGATTATGTCGGAGTGGAACTACACAAAATGCGCGAAACCATTCGAATCATTAGAGAGCGCCGAGGAATACATGCGGAGCAAAGACTTCGCGGGCTATGTTCTGCAGCGCGACAATGGATACACAGCGGTCTGCCCCACCTATCCGGAGGGGTATTACCCAGACGCGAAGAAAGTACTCGAAGTGGAAAACTCTAAGTCCGAACTTCGCGCCGAGCGCGGCTCACTCCCCCTGAACTGCTGCTAGCTCTCGCATCTAGCGCTCACGAGCAAGCTAAGCTCACACGGTGGCTCATCTACTCGGCACTAAAGACCTTGTTGTCGAGTTCCCCACCAAAGCAGTATTACAAGGTGTCACCATTGGCCTCAACGACGGCGATCGAATAGGCGTAGTCGGGCGAAACGGTGAGGGTAAATCAACCCTTATCCGTGCTCTTGCCGGTAAACAATCTCCCGACGATGGGGAAGTCATTGGCCAACGAGGCCTTCGGGTGGGCTTGCTGGATCAAAGCGATCAAATACCCGCAGATTTCAGCGTTAAACAAGCAGTGGTCGGTGATACTCCTGAGCACGTCTGGGCGGGTGATTCCAGGATTCGAGACGTCATCACAGGCCTTCTCTCCGATGTGTCCTGGGACGCCGAAATTGGCTCTCTCAGTGGCGGTCAGAGCAGGCGGGTCTCACTTGCTGCTTTATTAGTCCAGGAATGGGATGTGTTGGTGCTCGATGAGCCCACTAACCACCTCGATGTGATGGGGGTGTCGTGGCTCTCGAAGCATTTAGCGACTAGGTGGCCCACCAATACCGGCGCCCTCGTCGTGGTCACCCACGATCGCTGGTTCCTCGATGCCAGCACAAGCCACACCTGGGAAGTCCACGACGGAGTGGTGGACGTGTACGAGGGCGGCTACGCCGCCTATGTCTTACAACGCGTGGAGAGGGAACGAAGCGCAGCGGCCACCGAGGCGAAGAGGCAAAACCTGCTGCGAAAGGAGCTCGCGTGGCTTCGCCGCGGCGCACCCGCGCGCACATCAAAACCGAAGTTTAGAATTGACGCCGCGAATGCGCTGATTAGTAACGTTCCAGAGATCAGAGACCCTGTAAGTCTGGCGAAGCTTGCCACCACGAGGCTTGGCAAGAAGGTCATCGAGCTCGACGACGTGTCGGTGTCGTTTGGTGACACAGAAGTCTTGAAACCACTCACCTGGCGCCTTGCCCCCGGTGAGCGCACAGGAATTCTCGGCTCCAACGGTGTGGGCAAGTCAACGCTTCTGGGCCTTCTCGCAGGCACAATTTCCCCCACAAGCGGTCGCATTTCGCGAGGTTCCACCGTGAAGTTGCGCGTGTTGGATCAACGGCTTGCAAGCCTCGACGAGATCAAAAACGACCGTGTGAGCGACGTGATTGCCCGTCAAAAGAGCACCTACAAGGCGGACGGCGCCGAGTTCACCCCCGCGCAGCTGCTGGAGCGCCTCGGATTTACCTCCGCGCACCTCTCAGCTCGCGTCTTTGAACTAAGCGGCGGACAGCGCAGACGCCTTCAGTTTCTCCTTGAGCTGCTCGATGAGCCAAATGTGTTGTTACTCGATGAGCCCACCAACGATCTCGACACCGAAATGCTTCGAGCAATGGAGGACCTTCTCGACACTTGGCCAGGAACACTCATCGTCGTCTCCCACGACCGATATTTGCTCGAGCGCATCACCGATGAGCAATATGCCATCCTCGATGGCCAGTTCCGCCACCTTCCAGGTGGCATCGACGAATACTTGCAGATGGAATCCTTATCGACGGAAAAAACACTTCACGAACTGGCCCAGCCGGGACAACCAGCAAGCCCAAAACCAGAGCGCCCGGAATCAGCCGGCATAGAGCTTCGCCCAGGAAGCAAAGAGCACCGAGAGGCCGAAAAGGAACATGCCCGGATCGACAAGCGCTTAGTGGCTCTCTCCCAGCACATTGCCGATGTGGACGGTCAGTTGCTCGAAACAGATCACTCGAACATTGCCGCTCTCACCGAATTAAGTGACAAGCGAACGAGTCTTGTCCTTGAGCGAAATCAGTTAGAGGAACGCTGGATAGAGCTCGCTGAAAAGCTCGCTTAAGCGCGAGGGGCCTCGATAGGACCTACGTGCGCCACGATTCAACAACGAGATCCGAAACATCGGCGAAGTGGCGCAGATTACTGGTCACAAGTGTCCAGCCAAGCGAACGAGCATGCCCCTCAATGAGCTGATCCACGGCTCCGGCGGGGCGCCCTCGGCAGGAATCGAACCTGCGACCAAAAGATTAGAAGTCTTCTGCTCTATCCGCTGAGCTACGAGGGC
>JAYOHK010000011.1:0-31895 GCA_038118225.1 Cellulomonadaceae bacterium
GCTCAACTCCAAGGCTGGGATGAAATTGGCCTCGGTGTGGCGATTATGGAAGTAGCGCGCACAGACGCGGCAATTAAAGGTCTTGGATATGACCCTGATTACGCCCTTGAGCGAGCGGTAGACATCGTGTCTAGACGCGGCAAGTCTGCCGCGGAAATGGCTGGTTAGAGCGCAGCAGCCTGGTGGGCGATAGCCGACTTGCGGTTAGCGCCCTGGTTCTTGTGAATGACACCCTTGCTGACAGCCTTGTCGATCTTGCGCGATGCGACCTTCACTGCAGCCTGAGCCTTGTCCTTGTCGCCCGCAGCGATTGCTTCGCGTGCCTGACGGACAGAGGACTTGACCTCGCTCTTCACTGCGCGGTTGCGCTCTTCAGCGAGTTTGTTGGTCTTGTTGCGCTTAATCTGCGACTTGATGTTTGCCACGAGTGACTATCTCCAAAAGTGATTGCGATCAAAAGGGATTTAGAAGTGGATCCTTCTAGAAGCCTGCGCCCGATGCATTGAGCAATTAGGGCCAAACAGAAACGATACCACCCGGAATCGTTCATGACAAAGGCTAGAGCGTGAAAGAATCAATCCCAATGTCTTCATCTTCTCCGGCCCCACTGCGTCCGGCGGCTACCAAGCCGTCGAGTCTGCGCAATTTCTGCATCATCGCGCACATCGACCACGGCAAATCAACCCTTGCAGACCGCATGCTTCAGTTGACCGGAATCGTGGACCAACGACAAATGCGCGCCCAATATCTCGACCGAATGGATATTGAGCGCGAGCGCGGAATCACGATTAAGTCCCAGGCGGTGCGCATGCCCTGGGTGGTTGACGGTGAAATGTTTGCGCTCAACATGATCGACACCCCCGGCCACGTGGACTTTAGCTACGAAGTGTCTCGTTCTCTTGCCGCCTGTGAGGGTGCCATCTTGCTGGTGGATGCTGCTCAAGGTATTGAAGCTCAGACGCTTGCGAACTTGTATTTGGCGCTGGATAACGACCTTGAGATCATCCCGGTGCTGAACAAGATTGACCTGCCCGCTGCGGACCCTGATCGCTACGCCGAGGAACTCGCGCAGCTCATTGGCTGCGACCCCGCGGATGTTTTGCGCGTCAGTGGCAAAACCGGGGATGGGGTTCCTGAGCTTCTCAATCGCGTGGTCGAGAAGGTAAAGCCGCCCGTGGGCGACGCTGATGCTCCTGCCAGGGCTCTGATTTTCGACTCGGTTTATGACGCGTATCGCGGCGTGGTGACCTACGTGCGTATGATCGACGGCCGCCTGAAGCCTCGGGATCGTATTCAGATGCTCTCGACCAAGGCGACCCACGAGCTGCTCGAAATTGGTGTGATCTCTCCAGAGCCCATTGCCTCTGATGGCTTAGGAGTGGGTGAAGTGGGCTATCTCATCACCGGTGTGAAAGATGTGCGCCAGTCCAAGGTGGGTGACACAGTGACCACGGCACGCGATGGGGCGACTGAAGCCCTTGCGGGCTACATCGAACCAAAACCCATGGTGTTCTCTGGTCTCTACCCAATCGATGGCAGCGACTATCCAGACCTTCGTGAAGCACTTGACAAACTGAAACTCTCTGATGCGTCGTTGGTCTATGAACCTGAAACGTCGGTGGCCCTTGGCTTTGGCTTCCGCTGTGGTTTCCTGGGGCTGTTGCACTTGGAGATTATTCGCGAGCGCATCGAGCGTGAATTTGGTGTTGATCTGATCGCCACCGCTCCCTCTGTGGTTTACCAAGTCACTCTGGATACGGGTGAAGAGGTGCAGGTGACTAACCCCAGTGAATTCCCGACTGGTCGTGTGGGAAGTGTTCAAGAGCCGGTAGTGAACGCAGCCATCTTGGCGCCCAAGGACTATGTGGGCGTGATTATGGAGCTGTGCCAATCTCGCCGCGGAACCATGCAGGGAATGGAATACCTCGGATCAGACCGCGTCGAAATTCGCTACGTGATCCCGCTTGCAGAAATCGTCTTTGACTTCTTTGACCAGTTGAAGTCAAAGACTGCTGGGTATGCCTCGCTGGATTATGAACCAGCAGGCGTTCAAGAATCAGAACTCGTCAAGGTGGACATTCTGCTCCAGGGCGATCGCGTCGATGCGTTCAGCGCGATTGTCCACAAAGACAAGGCCTATAGCTATGGCGTGTTGATGACGGGAAGGCTTCGTGAGCTCATTCCTCGCCAACAATTTGAGGTGCCCATCCAGGCGGCTATTGGCGCCAGGGTGATTGCGCGCGAGACTATTCGAGCAATTCGTAAAGATGTACTGGCAAAGTGTTATGGCGGTGACATCTCCAGAAAGCGAAAGCTGTTGGAGAAGCAAAAAGAGGGTAAGAAGCGAATGAAGATGGTGGGACGTGTGGAAGTCCCCCAAGAAGCCTTTATTCAAGCCCTCTCCGGCGAGATGGAAACCAAGAAAGAGTAGCCATGAGTGACCAGGTAGCTGCGGGCAGGGGCGTTCGCACCCTTCTTGTGAGCGTGTATGTCATCTTGACTCTCGCGGCTCTGGGCCGCTCGGCCTATCAAATTGCTACCAAGTTCGACGAAGCCCCTCTGGCCTATGGGCTCTCCGCGCTCGCCGCTCTGGTCTATTTGGTGGCCACAATCGCACTCATTAGTGCCGCCCACCCCAGCGGTCGCACTATTGCCACCTGGGCACTCGCCTTTGAAGCCCTCGGAGTGGTCGGAGTGGGCACGTTCACCGTGGTCGACCCCGCCCTCTTCCCCGCGGACACAGTGTGGTCGAACTTTGGCCAGGGATATGTATTCATCCCACTGGTATTGCCGTTTGTGGGCCTGTGGTGGCTTCGTCGGAGATACGAATCGTGAGCGCGACCTTTAGCGTGAGCGACCTCCCGGGGGCTGACCGTAAGCGCGCGGTCACCATCGGCAAGTTCGATGGCGTCCACCGTGGACACCAGGAAGTAATTTCCGAACTTGCCAGGCTCTCAGATGGCGCTGAAGTCACTGTGGTGACCTTTGATCGCCACCCCAGGCAGCTGCTTGATCCCGACAACTGCCCAGAGCCGTTGTTGAGTAATGAGCAGAAAGTCGACGCACTTCAGGCCGCAGGAGCCGAGCGCGTAGCGGTGATTCCTTTCACGAAGGACTTTGCGGACTTAAGCCCCGATGAATTTGCGAAGACCATCCTGGTCGACGGGCTGGGAGCGAGTGTTGTCTTGGTGGGAAAAGACTTCCGATACGGCCACCACGGCGAGGGCACTCTCGAGACTCTTCGAGCAGAAGGTGAGCGACACGGCTTTAGCGTGCACACAGTTGATGATGTGGTGCACACCGGGGGAGAGCGTATTTCCTCCACCAGAATCCGGACCCTTCTTGCGGAGGGGAAGGCGTCTGAGGCCACAGAGCTGATGGGCCGCCCCCATTCGGTGAGATCTCGTGTCGTTCACGGGCACCAGCGCGGTCGCCTCCTGGGGTACCCGACCGCAAACTTGGAGAACCCGGTAGAAGGTTTTGTTCCGGCCGATGGCGTGTACGCAACGATGGTGAGCGTCGATGGAATCGACTATCCCGCTGCCACCTCGATTGGCCTCAACCCCACCTTTGGTGACGTTGACGCGCGCATGGTCGAATCACACCTGTTCGATATTGACCAGGACCTCTATGACCGGACTGTTGATGTGAAGTTCATCCACTACATCCGTCCCATGATGCAGTTTGAGGGCGCTGAGGCGCTTTCTCATCAAATGGATCAAGACGCAGCGGCAATCAGGGCCCTCCTTTCATGACGACGTCGGCATCGACGCTTTCCGCTCGCACCATCGCCTGGCTGGGTGTTGCGGGTGTCTTGATCTTGTCGCTCGGAGGGCGAACTGGGGTCGCAGCGCTCTCTCCGATCGCAGGGGAACTAGACCTCGACCTTCCGGTGGATGGCCTGTGGTTGGCCATTATTGGCGCGATTCCTCCCGTTGCCTATGCCGTTGCAGGATTGTTTAGCCCCTGGGTGGCCAGGAAACTGAGCCTGGAGGGTGCAGCGATTCTGGTGTCCGTGGTGACCGCCCTTGCGCACCTCGGCCGCGGTATTACGCCGAACTACTTCGGCCTGTTTGCCTCCACCGTGGTGTTGATGGTGGCAATTGGCGTGTTGAACGTGATTTTGCCGGGGCTTGTGAAGCTCTACGCCCCCGATCGCATTGGGCTGATTACGTCGCTCTATTCGACGATGATGGCGATTTCAACTGCTCTGCCATCGGCTGTGGGCCTAGCGTTAGCCAGAGAGTATGGTTGGCGGTTCTCGCTTGCTAGTTGGGCACTGATCAGCATTGTGGCCGTGTTGCCCTATCTCATCTTGTTGCCTCTGGCGCTTCGCCGGCGAGCGAGTGAACAGGCTATCTACGCGAGCCTTCCGCGCTCTGCCCGCTCGGCGAGAGTAGGCCGCTCTGCGACGGCGAGGTCCATCATGCTGATCTTCTCGGTCTCAGGTTTCACTGCTTACACGACCTTTGGGGTTTTTCCTCAGATTCTTCGCGACCATGCGGGCTCGAGCGCTGAGCAAGCAGCGCTCGCACTCACTGTGTTCGCGCTTTTGGGAATGCCCATGTCACTTATCGTGCCGAACTTGGCCGTTCGGCCTGGCTGGTCAAAGCGTCTCGTGTTGCTCTCCGCCTTTAGTGGGGTTGTCGGGTTCTTGGGGCTCATCTTTGCTCCGTCGTTTTCGGTCCTCTTGTGGTCTGTGCTGACCGGGTTAAACACTCTGACCTTTTCGATGTCGCTTGCGCTCATTGGAGCGCGTACGGCAACACACCAGATGGCCACAGAGTTGTCCGGATTCGTGAACACCGTGGGCTACGTCGTGGCGGGCCTGGGCCCCATCGTGGTGGGAGCACTGCACGAAATCACCGGTAGCTGGATCGCAAGCCTTGTCGTATTGACGGTGTTTTCGGCCGCCGTGCTCCCGGCCTATTGGGTGTTGGGCAAGGAGCGCACGATCGAGTTCGAACTGGAAGAAAAAGGCGTGCCCACCGGGCCTATCACCCTGCAGCCCTAGAGGCGCTAGGGTCGTAGCTTGCACTAAATGGAACACGAGCGAGGAGGCGGTGCCACATGGTGAGTGCATCGAAAGCTCTTGCGCCCGCATCGCGGGCAACCAGCGTTTTAGGGGGAGATCTCAGCGAGCAGTCGCTTCGCCGCTACCTCAATGGTCTACCTCGCGTTGATGTCATTGGCGCCAACGCTCGTGCAGGCCACTTCCAAACCCGCTCGCTCAAGACTGAGACCAAGCGCCAGGGCCTTGACTTGGCCATCCGCATGGTGGATTTGACCACCCTGGAAGGCGCGGACACACCCGGCAAGGTGCGCTCACTGGTGAGCCACGCCATCCACACTGACCCACTCGACCACTCTGCGCCGTCTGTGGCGGCGGTATGTGTCTATGGCGACATGGTTGGCCATGCTGTTGAAGCACTGGGCAACAAGCACGTCTCGAAAGATCCTTCCGGCATCAGCGTTGCCGCAGTGGCCACCGCGTTTCCAAGTGGCCGAGCCAGCATGAAGGTGAAGCTTCTCGACACTGAGGATGCTGTTGCTGCGGGCGCCGACGAAATCGACATGGTGATTGATCGCGGTGCGTTTTTGTCGGGTCGTCTCGGAGAAGTGTTTGACCAGATCGTTCGGGTCAAAGAAGCCTGCAAGCGCCCAGATGGCAGCTACGCCCACCTGAAAGTGATTTTGGAAACGGGCGAGCTTGCCACTTTGGACAATGTCCGAATGGCTAGCCAGTTGGCCATTTTGGCCGGTGCCGACTTCATTAAGACCTCGACCGGAAAGGTCCAGCCTGCTGCGACCCTTCCGGTGTCGGTGGTGATGTTGGAGGCCGTACGCGACTGGTATCTCGCCACCGGCGAATTCGTGGGCTACAAGCCAGCAGGTGGTATCCGAGCTGCCAAGGACGCTCTTCGCTACCTGGTCGCGGTGGCAGAAATTGCGGGAGAGCAGTGGCTAGATCCGCACCTGTTTAGATTTGGCGCCTCCAGCCTGCTCAATGACCTTGTCATGCAGCGACAAAAGATGACCACCGGTCACTACAGTGGCCCCGACTACGTGAGCGTGGACTAACGATGAGCTTCCTCGACTATTCACCCGCCCCAGAATCCACGTCGATTCTGAAGCTTCAGAAGCAATACGGCCTCTTCATCGACGGCAAGTTCCAGGGCTCCCGGGGCAAGTCGTTTGCGACAATCTCTCCTGCTACGGAAAAGACCATTACCAAGGTGGTCGAGGCGACCCCCGCAGACGTCGACAAGGCGGTTAAGGCCGCCCGTGTGGCGTATGACAAGGTCTGGTCGCGGATGGCGGGATCAGAGCGTGCAAAGTACCTCTTTAGAATCGCTCGAATCATCCAAGAGCGCTCCCGTGAGCTCGCGGTCGCAGAAACGCTCGATAACGGAAAGCCCATCAAAGAAACCAGGGACTTTGATATCCCGACTGCTGCGGCATGGTTTTTCTACTACGCCGGCTGGGCCGACAAACTCGAATTCGCGACCGGTGGCGCAAAGCCTGAGGCGCATGGCGTAATCGGACAGGTAATTCCGTGGAACTTCCCGCTGATGATGCTGGCGTGGAAGGTCGCTCCGGCGCTTGCTGCGGGAAACACGGTGGTGTTGAAGCCTGCAGAAACCACGCCGTTGACTGCACTGCTTTTTGCCGAGATTTGTCAGGAAGCCGATCTTCCCGCTGGTGTTGTCAACATCATCACTGGTGCGGGAAAGACCGGACAAGCGCTGGTCGAACACCGAGGAATCGACAAGGTTGCCTTCACTGGATCTACTCGAGTGGGTCGACAGATTGCACAGTCACTTGCTGGTCGCTCCACCGCGCTCACCCTTGAGCTTGGTGGAAAGGGTGCAAACATCGTCTTTGACGATGCGCCCATTGATGAAGCTATTGAAGGCATTGTCTCTGGAATCTTCTTCAACCAGGGCCACGTCTGTTGCGCGGGCTCGAGGTTGCTCGTCCAGGAAAACGTCCACGACGACGTGCTCTCCAAGCTCACCCGTCGCATCGAAACTCTTCGCTTGGGTGACCCGTTGGATAAGAACACCGATATTGGTGCGATTAACTCCAAGCGTCAGCTTGAGACCATCACCGAAATCGCCAACTCGGGTGAGGCCGAGGGAGCAAGCCGCTGGAGCTCGTCCTGTGAGATTCCGTCCAAGGGATTCTGGTTCCCACCCACTGTCTTCACCGGTGTTCAGGCATCCCACCGCGTGGCTCAAGAAGAAATCTTCGGGCCCGTATTGTCTGTGCTCACCTTCCGCACCCCTGCAGAGGCAATCGAGAAAGCCAATAACACTCCATACGGCCTCTCGGCAGGCGTGTGGACGGAGAAGGCAAGCCGGATGCTCTCCGTCGTCGACAAGCTCCAGGCGGGCGTTGTCTGGGCAAACACCTTCAACAAGTTTGATCCGACCAGCCCCTTTGGTGGTTACCAAGAGTCTGGTTACGGACGCGAAGGTGGTGTGGCCGGTCTGCTGGCCTACCTGAAAACCCCGACCCGAACGGGAGGTCGCAAATGAGCGAGCGTGTTGCGGTGAAAAAGACCTACAAGCTCTACATCGGAGGAAAATTCCCCCGCAGTGAGTCGGGCTACACCATGCCGGTTGTCTCTGGCTCTGGTGAGCACCTCGCTCACGTCGCCCAGGCGAGTCGAAAAGACGCCCGTGACGCCATTGTCGCGGCACGCGGCGCCCAGTCTGGTTGGGCGGGAGCAACCGCCTACAACCGCGGTCAGGTGCTCTACCGCATCGCAGAGATGCTCGAGGGTCGACGCGAACAGTTCGTGGAAGAAATCCGTCAGGGTGAATCTGTCAGCGCGCGTGTGGCCAACCAGCAGGTAGACCAGGCCATTGACGCATGGGTCTGGTACGCGGGCTGGTCGGACAAGCACGCCCAAGTTGTGGGCGGGGCAAACCCCGTCGCTGGGCCGTTTTTCAACCTCAGTGTCCCGGAGCCAAGCGGCGTGGTGGTGGCGTTCGCGCCCCAGGATCAAAAAGGCCAAAGCCTCTTGGGCCTGGTTCAGACGATTGCACCGATCATCGTGACCGGAAACGCTGTTGTGGTGCTTTCTCACCCCAGTCAGCCTCTTCCTGCCATGAGCTTTGCCGAGGTGCTTCACACCAGCGATGTGCCAGGCGGCGTGGTGAACATTTTGACCGGAGAGCGCGCCTCGATTGCGCCCTGGGTGGCGTCTCACGCGGACGTCAACGCACTGGACCTGATGGGTGCAGGCGAGCTTGACTGGACGAGCATGGAGGCGGCTGCTGCCGAGACCCTCAAGCGGGTATACACACCGGTGAAGGGTGTCCCTGCTGTCAGTCTCGAGCGGATAAGCGCGTTTACCGAGATTAAAACCATCTGGCACACGAAAGCTCTGGGCTAGGTGCTCTCTGGCGTCCTCCTTGTCGACAAGCCGCAAGGCCCGACCAGTCACGACATTGTTGCGATTACTCGCAGGACTCTCGGACTCAAGAAGGTAGGACACGCAGGAACGCTTGACCCGATGGCGTCGGGGCTACTCACCCTGGGTATTGGTCCTGGCACAAAGCTGTTGACCTACCTAGTTGGAGCTAATAAGCGCTACCACGCAACCATTCGGCTCGGTCACGCCACGTCGACAGACGACGCCGAAGGCGACATTGTTGTCACCGCAGAGGCGTCGACGGTGTTGTCGCTCACCGAAGAAGGTATTCGTGCCGCACTGTCTAGTTTCGTTGGGGTGATCGACCAGGTTCCCTCCAGCGTGAGTGCCATCAAGATCGATGGAAAACGCGCGTATGACCGCGTTCGCGCCGGCGAAGAAGTAGACATTCCCTCCCGCCGGGTCACCATCCACCAGTTGGAGGTGGGGCAAATCACTCCCGGTGATGGCGTAATCGACGTGGATGTGGACGTGTGGTGCTCCTCTGGTACCTATATCCGAGCAATCGCGAGGGATTTAGGTGATGTGCTCGGGGTGGGAGGACACCTCACCATGCTTCGTCGAAGCCACGTCGGCCCGTTCGATGTGTCACAAGCGTGTAGCCCAGACGCTATTTCCCCTGATCGGCTACTAAGCCTTGCAGAGGTGGCCTCGGCGATCATGCCCGTTGTGAGCGCCACCGCGGCACAAACGGTTGAGATTGGCCACGGTAAGCAGGTCTTTCTCGAGGCTCCAGATGGTCACGCAGCAGACTCGCCTGTGGGTGTAGTTGACCCGAGTGGGCGTCTGATCGCGATTGTGGCCATTGAATCAGGTCGCGCCCGTATCCTGGTCGGGTTTCCAGAGTCCTAAGGGGGAGTGATGATCGCATGGGTTGGCTTTGCCATCATCGGCATTGCTCTCATCCAAATGCTGGTGTCTCTGCTGTTCGCCCTTCGCTCCACCCCGCCCAATGACTACACGCTGGGGCTTACCGCAGTTCTTGGGGTTTCAGTGCTTGTCCAGGCCATCCTCACTGTGGTGTTACAGGTTCAGGGAGCACAGCCCACCGGAGACATCGTCGAATTTTGGGCCTATCTCGGAACCGCTCTCGTTCTCGCCCCCGGCGCGATTGTGTGGGGGCTTGTTGAGCGCACGAAATGGGCAACCTGGGCGCTTGTCGTGGTTGGGTTTTCTCTCGCAGTCATGATGTATCGGATGTATGCCATCTGGTTCATCCAGGTGATCTAGTGGCCGCACTGCCCGAGGGCGGCCCGGCGCCTCGAGACGGGCTCCTCCCTGACACAGCGGCGCACCACGCAGCTGATCAGTTTGGGCTCTACGTCCATATCCCCTTTTGTCGGGTCCGCTGTGGCTATTGCGACTTCAACACGTACACGCAATCCGATATGCCAGGGGTGGCACACGGTGACTATTCACGCCTTGCGATCAACGAGCTTGAGTTTGCCGACCAGGTTCTTGGCACTTCGGGGGTCGCCAGGCGGCACCTCTCCACTGTGTTCTTTGGCGGAGGAACACCGACACTTCTGCCCGCGACAGACCTCACCGGAGTAATTAAGCGAGCGCGTGAGCTGTGGGGGATAGAGCCAGGGGCAGAAATCACTGTTGAGGCCAACCCCGACACGCTCGATCAGGCGTATCTCGAGGCTCTCGTAGAAGGTGGCGTGACCAGAGTCTCACTGGGTGTGCAGTCGTTTGTTCCCCACGTGCTCTCGACCCTTGATCGCACCCACAATCCAGAACTCGTTCCAGGAGTCGTGGAGGAGATCAAGGCAGCGGGGATGCAGGTGTCTCTCGACTTGATCTATGGAACACCGGGAGAGTCGGCACAGGACTGGAGTCACACCCTCAGCCGAGCCCTCGAGCTTGAACCAGACCACGTGTCGGCCTATTCGCTGATTGTCGAGCCAGGGACAGCATTGGCGAGGCGGGTGAATAGGGGAGAAGTCGACCCCATCGACGACGATGTCCACGCCGAGTACTACGAGCTTGCCGATGACGCTCTCGCTCGCGCTGGTTTTGAGTGGTACGAAGTCAGCAACTGGTCGCGGGGTGTGGATACCCGCTCCAGGCATAACCTCTCCTACTGGACAGGAGCCGATTGGTGGGGGATTGGGCCCGGTGCGCACTCTCATGTGGGCGGCGTGCGGTGGTGGAACGTGAAACACCCCAAGGCCTATGCCGACCGCGTCAGGGAGGGACACTCACCAGCGCTCGCGAGAGAAATATTGGGAGATAACGAGCGCTACATGGAATTGGTGATGCTGAGGCTTCGCACCAAAGAGGGCTTAGACACCTCGGCCCTTCGACCCGGGCACCAAGGCGTCGTGGCGTGGGCGATCGCTGAATCGTTGGTCGAGCCTGCGGCTGCACTTCAGGGAACGCTCGTGTTAACCAGGGCCGGTCGCCTCATCGCCGATCAAATCGCTCTTCGCCTGGTCGGCCAATAGCAAGGTGCCTTCAGGAACCGTGACGGGCTTTTTCGTAGAATTAGCAGACGGGTAACCAGACTGCTAGTGGGAAGGGGTGGTGTCGGTGGTATCGGAGCGGGCTTTAAACGTCTTGCGCGTGATTGTCCAGGACTACATCCACTCCAGTGAGCCGGTGGCCTCTAAGGCAATCGCCGAGCGTCCAGGGTTTGAGGTATCGGCTGCGACTATTCGAAACGATATGGCGCTTCTTGAAGAAGAAGAGCTCATTGCTGCACCACACACCTCTGCAGGGCGCGTGCCCACCGACAAGGGCTATCGCGTATTCGTCGACACTCTGACCAACCACAAGCCCCTCACCGGAGCCCAGCGTCAAGCAATTTCACGCTTCTTAGAAGAATCTGTTGACCTCGACGACACGTTGACGAGGACTGTTCGACTTCTCTCGACTCTCACCAACCAAGTGGCCCTGATTCAGTACCCCACCTTTGGACAGGCGAAAGTTCGCCATGTTGAGCTATTGCCGGTCGATGAGGCTCGTGTGATGGTCATCGTGATTACTGACTCCGGCCGGGTGGACCAAAGCGTGGTCGACTGGGGCGAACTGCCCGACGAATCTGTCATTGGTGAAATTAGGGCCGCAATCAACGAAGTGCTGATTGGTAAGAGCTTGGATGAGGTTCCACACCTTTTGAGCAGTGTCCCAGAAAATGTTCACCCTGGTCGACGAACCCTCTTTGAGCAACTGAGCGATGGTATTTGCCGCACCCTCGAAGCACACCGCACCACAAGGCTGTTGATGTCGGGAGCTGCAAACCTCGTCAAGACCGAAGCGGACTTCTCGCACAGTGTGTATCCCGTGTTGGAGGCCATTGAAGAGCAAGTCACTGTGTTGAAGCTCTTCCATGAGATGCGCGAAGACGGCTTCGATGTGGGAGCTCGAATCGGTAGCGAATTGGGAGGCCCCCTCTCAGAGGCTTCCGTCGTGGCAGGTTCCTACCAAGCCAACACCGCTGATGCGGGAGTGCTCGGCGTGTTAGGACCCACTCGAATGGACTACACCGGCAATATGGCGGCCGTGCGCGCGGTAGCGCGGTATCTCTCCCGTGCCTTGGGACAACAAAACCAGCAGGAAGATTCCCCCTCATGAGTGTTGACCACTACGAAGTCTTAGGTGTTGCGCGCGAAGCGAGCACCGATGAAATCCGCAAGGCCTATCGCAAGCTTGCCCGCGAGCTGCACCCGGATGTCAATCAAGAAGACGGCGCGGAAGAAAAGTTCAAGCTCGTCACCCACGCCTATGAAGTCTTAAGCGACCCCGAACAGCGCGACCGCTATGACCGAGGCGGCGACCAGTTCGGTGGTTTCGGGAACTTTGGCGACATTTTTGAAACCTTCTTCGGCGGTGCGGCAGGCGGATCCAGAGGCCCGCGCTCACGTCGCGAGAGAGGCCAAGATGCGCTGTTGCGCGTGGATATCGACTTAGTCGACGTGATTTTTGGCATCAAAAAAACCATCGAGGTCGACACCGCGGTGGTCTGTGAAAGCTGTGAAGGCTCGTGCTGTGCTCCGGGGACCGAGCCCAAACGCTGTGACATTTGTGGCGGCTCCGGTTCTGTCCAGCGCACCGTGCGAAGCCTTCTGGGCAACATGGTGACCCAAAGCCCGTGTGGCTCCTGCCGTGGCTTTGGAACGGTGATTGAGCACGCGTGCCCGAGTTGTGCCGGTCAGGGGCGCGTGCGCGCGTCTCGCTCACTGGATGTGGATATTCCTGGAGGTATCGAATCGGGCCAACGCATTCACCTTCCCGGCTCTGGTGAAGTCGGACACGGTGGCGGGCCGGCAGGAGATTTGTATCTCGAATTTGCCGTCACACCGCATGACACCTTCGCCCGCGCAGGCGACGACCTTGTCGCAACAATCGAGGTTGACCTCACCGACGCGATCTTGGGTACCGAAACCACAGTCGAAAGCCTCGACGGACCTGTCGACATCACCATTCGGCCAGGGGTCCAATCAGAAGACGTGCTTACGATCAAGGGCCGCGGTGTCACGAAGCTGCGGGGAGCGGGGCGGGGAGATCTCAAGCTCAGCGTCCACGTCGTGACCCCCACCAAGCTCGCAAGCAAAGAAAGCGAACTGGTGAAGAAGCTTCGCGAGATGCGAAAGCCCCACGCCCCCCACTTGAAGGCGGCCCACCCCAGCACCTTCCAGCGGCTTCGTGACCGCCTGTTTGGCGGCTAATTCGTGGCGCATTTCTACCTCGCCCCCACTGGGTCCCGCCTGATCGCAGGCGAAACGATTGTTCTCACCGGCGATGAAGCACGCCACGCTGCCAAAGCAGCCAGGCTCCGAGTTGGCGAGCGAATTTTGGTGGGTGATGGTCGAGGAGCCGTTGCACAAGCCGAAGCAAGCCAGGTTGATGCCACAGAGGTTCACCTCGTGGTTGTCTCGGTAACCCACACCGAGGCGGACACTCCGGGAGTGTGGCTTGTTCAGTCTCTGGCTAAGTCGGGCCGTGACGAACAAGCCATCGAAGCCGCCACGGAGGTGGGAGTTGCCGGAGTGATTCCCCTCCATGCGGAGCGCTGTGTTGCGCGGTGGAAGGGCGACAAGCTGGAATCAGGGGTTGCCAGGTGGCAGCGCATTGTGACCGAAGCGAGCAAGCAGGCAATCCAAGCGCACACCCCTCAGGTGTTGCCCGTGCTGAGCACCAGCGACCTCGCCCACGATGCTTCCTCGTGGCAGTTAATCGTCTTGGATCATCGCGCAGAGGCGCGATTGGCGGACGTGGAGCTTGATTCTTCGGCAGGAGCTTTGCCCGTAGCGGTCGTGGTTGGTCCAGAGGGTGGCTTCTCCGAGGCCGAGCGCGAAACTCTTCAGAACGCAGGTGCAACGGTGGCGAAAATGGGCCCAGGAGTTCTTCGCACATCGAGTGCTGGTCCGATCGCCATCGCGCTCATTCACCAGCGACTGGGTCATTGGTAACGGTCCACGCGCCCATCCAGTCGCGCTTTGTAGACTGGGGCTATGTCAGGTAGCGAAGAGAGCATCTTCTCCAAAATCATTTCGGGTGAGATTCCCGCAGATATTGTGCGCGATTCTGAGCGCATCCTGGCGTTTAAAGACATCGCGCCCAAAGCCCCTGTACACATTCTGGTGATTCCAAAGACCACCCAGTACGCGAATGTGGTCGAACTTGCTGCGGGAGATCCAGAACTACTCGCCGAACTAGTCTCGGTCGCTCAGGAGATCGCGAGCGAATACGCAAATGGCGAGTTCCGTTTGGTCTTCAACACCGGTGAAGCTGCAGGTCAAACCGTCTTCCACGTCCACGCCCACGTCCTTGCGGGCGGACTCTCCGAGGGGTCCCTTGCCGACGGATAAAACGATGCCCTCAGGCAGCCCCGTGTCACTCGCTCTCGACGTTGACGACGTTGCGATGATTCGAGTGCTCGGCGTGCACGACCGCGTCTTGGCGGAAGTGGAGCGAGAGTTTCCCGACCTCACCATTCACGCCCGCGGGAATCGAATCACCATTGAGGGTGATCGTGTCCGAGCCGAAGAGGCGATGGGTGTAGTCGAAGAGCTCATTTCGTTAGCAAAAACAGGGGTGCAGTTGTCCAATAGTGAAGTGATCCAGACGGCACGAATCTCGAGGGAGTCCGACCACGACGCATCCAGTGTGTTGGGCCAACCCATCGTGTCCCGGGGTGGACGCACGATTCGCCCCAAGACCCTTGGCCAAGCTCGCTACGTCGAATCAATTGATCACAACACCATCGTGTTCGGCATTGGTCCCGCGGGGACGGGAAAGACCTATTTGGCCATGGCCAAAGCAGTGGCTGCGCTTGAGCGCAAAGAAGTTGACCGGATTATCTTGACCAGGCCCGCTGTTGAGGCAGGGGAGCGGCTTGGCTTCTTGCCAGGGACACTGAGCGAAAAAATCGACCCGTATTTGCGGCCGTTGTTTGATGCGCTGCACGAAATGATGAATCCAGAGCTTGTTCCCAAGCTTCTTGCCAGTGGAACGGTGGAAGTGGCGCCACTTGCCTATATGCGCGGCCGCACGCTCAACAACTCCTTCATCGTGCTTGATGAGGCCCAAAACACCACTCCGGAGCAGATGAAGATGTTTCTCACCCGCCTCGGATTTGATTCCAAAATGGTGATCACCGGTGACATCACCCAGATCGATGTGCCCGGCGGGCACTCGGGCCTTCGCAAAGTGGTGGATATTTTGGACGGCATCGACGGAATTAGCTTCCAGCGCCTAGGTGCCGACGACATTGTCCGCCACAAGCTTGTCAGCGACATCGTTGATGCCTATGCGAAATATGACGAGTCCAGGGGGACTAAGTGAGTATCGAGCTCAATAACGAATCGGGCATCGACGTCCCGATGGAATCGCTCCACGACCTTGTGCGCTTTGCATTCACGTCGCTTCGCGTCAATCAGGAAGCCGATGTGGCAATCATTGCCGTTGATGAACCAGCGATGGAGCAATTACACATCCAGTGGATGGACGAGCCTGGCCCCACCGACGTGTTGAGCTTCCCAATGGATGAGCTTCGCCCGCCGAAGCCCGGTGACGAACCAGTGTCTGGAATTTTGGGCGACATTGTCTTGTGCCCCACCGTGGCGGCGAAACAAGCCGACGCTGCCGGTCACAGCACAGAAGCGGAGCTTCAACTGCTCACCGTCCACGGGCTGCTACACCTCTTGGGATATGACCACGCAGAGCCTGAGGAAGAAAAAGAGATGTTTGGTCTCCAAAACAGCATTTTGGACGCGTTCAGAGCAGAACACGGCACCGCGTGATCACACTGTTTATTCTCTCCGCCATCGTCCTCGTCGTGTTCGGTGGCTTGCTCACTGCGATTGACGGTGCCTTAAGTGTGCTGGGCCGGGGGGACATCCTCGACGAAGCCGACGAGGTGAAAAACCCGACCCCGCTTCGCAATGTCGCGAAAGATGTTGCCGGACACATCAGCGCACTCACTTTTGTGAGGGTTCTTGTAGAAGCACTCGCCGGTGTCCTGGTGACCTTGGCGGTTGCCCGCCTGGTGAGTGTCTGGTGGGAAGTTCTCCTCATTGCCACGGCGATCATGGTCGCGGTGTTGTTTGTGGTCGTGGGGTCATCGCCCCGGAGCATTGGCGTGGCAAACTCGCGCTCCATTGTGCGGATGTTTGCGTCGCTGATCCGTGCGATTCGGGTGTCTCTTGGCCCCGTCGCGGAAGCGCTCATCGTGTTGGGTCGCATCGTTACCCCAGGAAGCCCCAAAGGCGGCCCGCTGACGAGTGAAGAGCAGCTTCGCAGCCTGGTGGATGAGGCGGCGCACCAAGACGTGTTGGAAAAAGAAGACCGAGAGTTGTTGCACTCTGTCTTCGAATTTGGCGACACGATTGTGAGAGAAATCATGGTCGCTCGAACCGACATGGTCACCATCGAACAAGACCTCACCCTTCGAGACGCCATTGCAGTGTTCCTCGAGGAGGGAATTTCTCGCATGCCCGTGGTGGGTAAAGACTCTGACGACGTGATTGGTGTGATTTATCTGCGCGATGTGGCCAGTATTCAGCACCAATCGCCGCGGAAAATGGCCGCCACCACTGTGGCGATGCTCGCTAAGCCTGCTCTGTTTATCCCCGAGAGCAAGAAAGCAGATGACACTCTTCGCCTGCTTCAAGCAGAGCAAAACCACATGGCATTGGTGGTCGACGAATATGGCGGAATCGCCGGTCTTGTCACCCTCGAAGACTTGATGGAAGAGCTCGTGGGAGAAATCTCCGACGAATACGACCTCGACGAAGGCGAAATCACGGAACTGGGAGATGACCGCTACCGCGTCGCCACCCGGTATTCCGTCGACGACTTGGCTGACCTCTACGACATCGACATTGACGAAGACGACGTCGACACTGTCGGTGGGCTCATGGCAAAGACCCTCGGCAAGCTCCCCGAATCGGGAAGTGTCGCCGAGGTGTACGGGCTGGTGCTCACTGCAGAAAAAACCGCGGGACGAAAAGCAAGCGTCGAATGGATTGTCGTGGAACCCACGAGTGAGCTTCACCAAGCACTTCGCACCAGGCGTGAGTTGGATAAGACGCTTACTGGCGAAATCGAGCTGCCATGACAAAGGACTACCGCGCAGGTTTTGTGAGCATCGTGGGCAGGCCCAACGTCGGCAAATCCACCCTCACTAACGCGCTCGTGGGTGAGAAAGTAGCGATTACTTCATCCAAGCCGCAGACGACTAGGCGCACCATTCGAGGAATCGTCCACCACCCTGATGGCCAGCTGGTTCTTGTCGACACTCCTGGCGTCCACCGCCCCCGAACCCTGCTGGGTGAGCGGTTAAACGACATGGTGCAGGGTGTCTTGGCCGACGTCGACGTGATCGCCATGTGTGTGCCGGCAACGGACAAGGTGGGGCCAGGTGACCGGTTTATCCACCAGACCATCATGGAAGCACCCAGGGCCAAAAAGGTCGCCCTTGTGACCAAAGTCGATGAGGCAACGAAACAGCAGATTGCCGAGCGTCTGATCGAACTAGACCAGTTGGGGGAGTGGGATCTGCTCATTCCTATTTCCGCAGTATCTGGTGAGCAGTTGGATGTTCTTGTCACCGAACTCATTGCCTTGATGCCACAGTCTGACCCGCTCTATCCAGAAACGGATCGATTCGACGATGATGAGGACACCAGGATTGGCGAGCTAATCCGCGAAGCAGCGCTTGAGGGTGTGCGTGATGAGCTTCCCCACTCGTTGGCGGTCACAATTGAAGAGCGAAACGTGCGTGAAGACGGCTTGGAGCGAATTTTTGCCAACCTGGTGGTTGAGCGCGATAGCCAAAAGTCGATTGTGATTGGTAAGGGCGGCTCGAGACTCAAAGACATTGGCTCTCGCGCGCGAGCAGAAATCGAAAAGGATTTGGGCAAGAAGATCTTCCTCTCGATTCACGTCACCGTTCAAAAGGATTGGCAACGAGACGCCAAAAAGCTGGGTCGCTTGGGGTTCTAAGCCTCACTAGTGGGTTTTCGGGGAGAGTGTTACCCTGGGGGCGTGGGAAACAACCTCCTTCTTCTTAGCCGCGACGGGGCCTCACTCTAAGGCCACCCCCGCCGCGGAGGTTCGCATTGGCCTCACTAGGCCCCACATTTTTTGTAAGAAGGATTGAACTGATGGAAAACCGTCAAAAACCAAGCTCCATGCCGATTCACCGCTATCGGCCATTCCACGAGATGATCTCGGTTGAACTGCCTGATCGCACCTGGCCGACTCAGCGAATCGACAAGGCGCCCCGCTGGTGTGCTGTTGATTTGCGCGATGGAAACCAGGCACTAATTGATCCGATGAGCCCTGAGCGAAAGCGCGTCATGTTCGACATGCTCGTCGGAATGGGCTTTAAAGAAATCGAAGTCGGGTTCCCCTCTGCGAGCCAGACCGACTTTGACTTTGTGCGCAGCCTGATCGAAGAAAACCTGATTCCAGACGACGTCACCATTCAGGTGTTGACCCAGGCGCGCGAGCACCTGATCAAGCGCACCTACGAGTCGCTGGTGGGCGCAAAGCGCGCGATCGTGCACCTGTACAACTCGACGAGTATCTTGCAGCGCGAAGTTGTGTTCAACACTGACAAGCAGGGAATTATCGACATCGCTCTGCAGGGTGCCAGATGGTGCGTCGAAGCAGAAGCAATGGTGCCAGACACTGAAATCTTCTACGAGTATTCACCCGAGTCCTACACTGGCACCGAACTCGAGTTCGCCGCCGAGGTGTGTAACAAGGTGATGGAAGTTATCGTGCCCACCCCCGAGCGGAAGCTGATTATCAACCTTCCTGCCACTGTGGAAATGGCGAGCCCGAACGTCTACGCCGACTCGATCGAGTGGATGTCGAGGAACTTGAACAACCGTGAGAACGTGTTGATTTCACTCCACCCTCACAACGACCGTGGAACCGCCATTGCCGCCGCCGAGCTTGGCTACATGGCCGGTGCAGATCGCATTGAAGGCTGCCTGTTTGGAAACGGTGAGCGCACCGGAAACGTTGACCTCATCGCGTTGGGAATGAACCTCTTTAGCCAGGGTATTGACCCCGAGCTGGATCTGAGTGATCTGGATGAGCTCAAGCGCACTGCGGAATATTGCAACCAGTTGGCTGTGCCAGAGCGTAGCCCGTGGGCTGGAGACTTGGTCTACACCGCATTTTCTGGATCCCACCAAGACGCCATCAAAAAAGGCTTCGAGGCGATGGAGCGCACCGCTGCGGCAGACGGCAAAGACGTTGCCGATGTGCAGTGGGCGGTTCCCTACCTCCCCATTGACCCGAAGGATGTGGGTCGAAGCTACGAAGCCGTTATTCGGGTGAACTCTCAGTCGGGTAAGGGTGGTGTGGCCTACCTGTTGAAGACAGACCACCACCTGGATCTTCCCCGCAAGCTACAAATTGAATTCAGCCAAGTGGTGCAGAAGAAGACCGATTCTGAAGGTGGCGAAGTCTCGAGCGAAGAGATCTGGAGCATCTTCCAAGACGAGTACCTGCCTGTCGACGATGAAGCCGCCAAATGGGGTCGTTTCGAGTTGTTCTCGACCGCGACCCAAAGCGAACTCGGTGGTTCCGTTGCATTGCAGGTGCGAATGAGAGACGGCCTGGACACGAAAGAATTCTCGGGCGAAGGAAATGGACCGATCGATGCGTTCTTGTCGATTCTTGGTCGAGACGGTGTGAATGTGCGCCTGTTTGACTATGTCGAGCACACGATGAGTGCAAGCGCCGATGCGAAAGCCGCCGCCTATGTAGAACTCGATGTGAACGGTCGCACCCTGTGGGGTGTCGGAATCGACCCCGACATTTCGACAGCGTCACTCAAAGCCATTGTGTCGGCGGTAAACCGAGCACTTCGCTTGGACAACCACCACCCCGCCATGGCAAACGCCGCTCACTAAGGCTCTCAGTCAGCCCAGCTGGCCATACTGGTAGCTATGCCGAGCAATCGCGATCACGCCATCGTGCTGCGGTGGCATTTGCTCGGTGAGTCAGATCGCATCATCACCTTGCTTACGCGCAGCCACGGCAAAATCCGTGCCGTTGCAAAAGGGGTAAGGAAAACAACGAGCCGTATTGGCTCACGACTGGAGCCATTCACCCTCGTCGATGTGCAATGGGCGGAGGGCAAATCACTCGCCATAGTTCAACAAGTCGAGCTACAAGCCTCCTACGGCATGGCCTTAAGTGCCGACTATGACGCATATGCCTCGGCTGCCGCGATGGTAGAAACTGCCGACAAACTCACCGAGCATGAAGCAAGCACCGAGCAGTTTTTGTTGTTGGTGGGGGGACTTCGAGCCCTCGCCGAAAAGCAGCACGAGGTCTCACTCATCGCTGATAGCTATTTGTTGCGGGCCCTATCTCTTGCGGGCTGGACGCCGAGTGTGCGCGATTGCGCTCAAACCGGGGCTCCAGGACCCCATCGACACTTTGTCCCCGCCCTGGGGGGAGTAGTGGCCAAAGAAGTGGCGCCGCCCGGGTCGGCTACCCTGAGCGAAGGAACTGCGCAGCTGCTTGAGGCACTCCTCCACGGAGAATGGTCAGTAGCAGAGGCGTCTGAGCAGAAAGCCAGGCAGGAAGCCTCGGGGCTGGTCCAGGCGTATGTGCAATTCCACTTAGAGCGAGGACTGCGCGCACTGGGTGAAGTGTCCAGAGTTCGTCGAGAAAAAAGGGAGGAAGCAGGCCGATGAGCGAGTTTCTTCCCGTGAACTGGACAGGCCAAGAACCCCCAGTGCTTGATCCCGCGAATATTCCCTCCCATGTGGCCATCGTGATGGATGGAAACGGACGCTGGGCCAACCAGCGCGGATTAAGCCGTATTGAAGGCCACAAAGCAGGCGAACAGGCACTGCTCGACGTGGTCGCAGGAGCCATTCAAGCTGGTGTTACTCACTTGTCGGTCTATGCGTTCTCGACCGAGAACTGGAACCGCTCACCTGAAGAAGTGCGCTTCTTAATGGGCTTTAACCGCGATGTTCTGCGACGTCGGCGTGATCAGCTCGACCACTGGGGGGTGCGCATTCGCTGGTCTGGTCGCACCCCGAAGCTGTGGTCGAGTGTGATTTCAGACCTGAAAGAAGCAGAAGCGCGTACCAAGACAAACAAAGGCCTCACCCTGTCGATGTGTGTCAACTATGGCGGCCGTGCCGAATTAGTTGATGCGGTGCGAGAAATCGCCGAAGATGTCGCCCGCGGGAGCCAAAAGCCAAGTGGTGTTCGAGAATCGACGATTCAAAAACACCTCTACGTGCCAGATGCCCCAGATGTTGACCTGTTTCTTCGCTCGTCCGGGGAGCAGCGCACCAGTAATTTCTTGCTGTGGCAGTCTGCCTACGCCGAAATGGTGTTCCTCAATACTCTCTGGCCGGATATGACCCGCCTCCAGCTGTGGGAGGCAATCGCGGAGTATCAGCGTCGCCAGCGCAGATTTGGCGGCGCGATAGACGCTCCCTTGCCCACCAGCTAAAGCCTGGCCAGCTAGGCTAGGCCTTTGGCCGAGGCGAATCTCGGCGTGTGGAAGGAGTGTTCGTGGCAGCCCAATCTCGGCTCGACAAAGTCATCGCGCTGGCAAAGCGTCGTGGTTTTGTTTTCCAAGCAGGAGAAATCTATGGCGGATCCCGATCCGCATGGGACTACGGCCCCTTGGGTGCTGCCTTGAAAGAAAACATCAAGCGCCAGTGGTGGCGCTCGATGGTGCAAACCCGCGACGACGTGGTGGGTATCGACTCCTCGGTGATTTTGCCTAAGCAGGTGTGGGAAGCAAGTGGACACGTTGACGTGTTTTCTGACCCGCTGGTGGAGTGCACCAGCTGCCACAAGCGCTTCCGCGAAGACCACCTGATTGAAGAATTTGAAGAGAAGAAGGGCCGCGCTCCAGAAGGCGGAATGGCCGGCATTAACTGTCCGAACTGTGGCACCAAGGGGCAGTGGACGGAACCTCGTGCCTTTAGTGGTCTGCTGAAGACCTTCCTCGGCCCCGTGGACGACGAAGCGGGAATGCACTACCTGCGGCCAGAAACTGCACAGGGCATCTTCGTGAACTTTGCCAACGTCATGCAGGCAGCCCGCATGAAGCCCCCCTTTGGTATCGCCCAGGTGGGAAAGAGCTTTAGAAACGAAATCACTCCCGGAAACTTCATTTTCCGCACCCGCGAGTTTGAACAAATGGAGATGGAATTCTTCGTGGAGCCGGGAACTGACGAAGAGTGGCACCAGTACTGGATTGACCACCGCTTCCAGTGGTACGTCGATCTGGGAATTGACCCCGAGAACCTGCGTCTGTATGAGCACCCCAAAGAGAAGCTCTCGCACTATTCCAAGCGCACCGTCGATGTGGAATACCGATTTGGCTTCGCCTCGGGCGAGTTCGGTGAGTTGGAGGGTGTGGCTAACCGCACTGACTTTGACCTCTCCACCCACTCGAAGCACTCGGGTGTGGACCTGTCGTATTTCGACCAGGCAAAAGATTCGCGCTGGACGCCGTACGTGATTGAACCCGCGGCCGGATTGACCAGGTCGCTGATGGCGTTCCTCGTTGACTCCTACCACGAAGACGAAGCGCCTAATTCAAAGGGTGGCACTGACGTGCGCACCGTGTTAAAGCTCGATCGCAGACTTGCCCCCATCAAAGTCGCCGTGTTGCCCCTGTCTCGCGATGAGAAGCTCTCTCCGATTGCGAAAGAACTCGCCACAGAGCTTCGCCAACACTGGATGGTTGATTTTGATGACGCCGGTGCCATTGGTCGCCGCTACCGTCGCCACGACGAAATTGGAACGCCATTTGCCGTCACCGTCGACTTTGACTCCTTGGAGGACAAGGCCGTGACGGTGCGTGAGCGCGACACGATGAGTCAGGAGCGCATTGCCATTGACGAGCTTCCTGGCTACCTCGCCGGACAACTCCTCGGAGCCTAAGCGCCATGACGGCTAGCGCCGGGAGCGTTGACCAACGCGCAGACTCGTTGCGCATTGGTGACATTCCGTTGTCGGTGCCCGTGGTGCTGGCTCCCATGGCAGGAATTACCAACACTGCCTTTCGGCGGTTGTGCCGTGAATTTGGGGCGGGCCTCTACGTCAGCGAAATGATCACCTCGCGCGCGCTCGTGGAGCGCACGCCCAACACCATGCGCTTGATTAACCACCACGAGTCAGAAACGCTGCGCAGTATTCAGCTCTACGGGGTCGACCCGAAAACCATCGGCGAAGCAGTGACGCTGTTGGTGGCAGAAAACCGAGCAGACCATATCGATTTGAACTTTGGTTGCCCCGTTCCCAAAGTCACCAAGAAGGGTGGGGGAGCAGCGCTGCCGTGGAAGTTGGAGCTGTTTCGCGCCATCGTCGAGCGCGCGGTGAAGGCTGCGGGCGATATTCCCGTCACCGTGAAGATGCGTAAAGGCATTGATTCAGATCACTTGACTTACTTGGAGGCTGGTCGCGCGGCAGAGGGCGCCGGAGTGTCCGCTGTTGCTCTGCACGGTCGAACCGCCGACCAGTTCTACTCCGGGCACGCCGACTGGGACGCCATTGGAACGCTGAAACAGACGATTAGTTCTATTCCTGTGCTCGGAAACGGCGACATTTGGTCGGCCGAAGACGCGCTGAACATGATGGCGCAGAGTGATTGTGATGGCGTCGTTGTGGGACGCGGATGTTTGGGCCGCCCGTGGCTCTTTGGGGATCTCTCGGCTGCGTTTAGGGGAGAAGACACTAGGCATCGCCCAGGTCTTGCCCAGGTGGCACACGCGTTTAGGCGTCACGCCGAGTTGCTGGTGGAGTTTTTTGAGGGCGATGAGGCGAGAGCCTGCCGTGACATTAGAAAACACGTCGCCTGGTATTTCAAGGGCTATCCCATTGGGGGAGATGTGCGCGCCAAGCTGGCCGCTGTGGAGAGCCTCGCCCAGATGGATGATCTGCTTGGCACACTAGATCCCGACGAGGGCTACCCCGGCGATGGCGCTGAAGGGCCTCGCGGTCGCGCGGGGTCTCCCAAGCGCACGGCACTTCCCGAGAATTGGTTGGATTCGAAAGATCTAAGCGACAATCAAAAGGTGAACCTGGTGGATGCAGAGCTCGATACGAGTGGGGGATAGCGTGGGCGTGAAGCCAATCGAGTACTCGGCGTTTGACCGGGAGCGTTTTGTTGACGATGGTCACCGCTCGAATCGGGGTGATTTCCAACGAGACCGGGGTCGCATCATTCACTCGTCTGGCTTTAGACGCCTTGCCCAAAAAACCCAGGTTCTCAGCCCCACTGCGGGCGTTGATTTTGCGAGAAACCGTCTCACCCACTCGCTCGAAGTGGCCCAGGTGGGGAGAGAAATTGGTCTTTCACTGGGGTTAGATCCAGACATTGTGGATGCCGCGTGTCTGGCCCACGACCTTGGCCACCCACCTTTTGGTCACAACGGGGAGTCCGCCGTCGCCGCGTGGGCAACTCCGTGGGGTGGATTCGAGGGCAACGCTCAAACCTTTAGGGCGCTTACCCGCCTCGAGCCAAAGCTTTTTGACCGAAACGGTAACCCCAGAGGGTTAAACCTCACCCGCGCAAGCCTCGACGCCTCGACCAAATATCCCTGGTTCATTGACACCGCAGTGGTGGAGGGTGAAACACGGTTGAAATTTGGTGTCTACGACGACGACCGGGAAGTTTTCGAATGGTTGCGCCAGGGCATGCCAGAGCGCCACGTGAGCGTCGAAGGCCAGGTGATGGACCTCGCTGATGACATCGCCTATTCGGTGCATGACTTCGAAGACGCGATCGTCGGTGGCTACATCCACCCTGAAGAGCTTTTTGGCGACCAGGGCAAAGACAATGTGATGGCCTCGAGCGTCAGCTGGGCGGGCGAGAGCCTCGATGGCAACCAGATTGAACAGGCTTATTACCGTTTAAGCAAGATGGACGCGTGGCCAGAGCGTTTTGATAGCTCCCGCGTTGCCTTTTCACAGCTGAAGAATTTCACCAGCGCGGCGATTGGGCGCTTCGCCTCCAGTGTGTCAACCACCTCGCGCGATGTCGATGACTCTTTGCCCGAGCGGTATCAGCGGGCGTTGAGCGTTCCCGCGGACACCCGGGCCGAAATCGCTTTGTTGAAGGGGATTGTGGCCAGCGCTGTGATGAGCCACGAAACAAGGCAGCCGATCTATCGCCACCAGCGAGAGCTCTTAACTGAGCTCCTCGATGCGCTGTGGGCCACGGGTGATCAACACCTCGACCCAGTCTTTGCCGCAGACTTGTCCCAGGCGTCAACTGAAGACCAACAGCGACGCGTGATCGTGGATCAGGTCGCAGCACTCACCGATCAGGCAGCCATCGTCTTGCACGAGCGGGTCACCGGGGGATAACCCGGGAGAGTTCGTGGGTGGCCCGAACTAGACTGGCCTGGTGGCTGGACGAATCAGGCGCACCGACATCGATGAGGTGCGCCAGCGCGTAAACATCGCCGACGTGGTCGGCGAATACGTCACGCTCAAACAAGCTGGAGTCGGTTCCATGAAGGGCTTGTGTCCCTTCCACGATGAGAAGAGCCCCAGCTTCCACGTTCGCCCACAAGCTGGTTTTTACCACTGCTTTGGCTGCGGTGAGGGTGGGGATGTGTTCACCTTCATGCAGAAGATGGATGCACTGAGCTTCACGGAAACGGTGGAGCGCCTCGCAGAGCGCCTCGGGTACCAGCTGCACTACGAAGACGGTGAAGCCGCGAAAGACGGCCATCAGCGCACCAGGCTGCTTCAGGTCAACAAAGAAGCAGAAGCATTCTTCCGTGAACGTATCCACCAGCCAGAGGCAGCGCATGCCAGGTCGTTCCTTGCTCAGAAGGGTTTTGACCAGGTTGCAGCCGAGCAGTTCGGGGTGGGCTATTCGCCTGATTCCTTTGATGCGCTGTCTAAGTACTTAAGCTCTAAAGGATTCACCATTCCCGAGATGGTGGAAGCAGGCGTGGTTGGCCAAGGCGACCGTGGAGTGTACGACCGTTTTAGAAACCGAGTGATGTGGCCCATTAGAGACGTCACTGGTCAAACGGTGGGCTTTGGCGCCAGACGGTTAAGCGATGACGACAAGGGCCCTAAGTACTTAAACACCCCAGAAACGCCGGTGTACCACAAGTCACGCGTGCTCTACGGGCTCGATTTAGCCAAGCGTGCGATCGCGAAAAAACGTCAGGTGGTCATTGTCGAGGGCTACACCGACGTGATGGCCTGCCACTTGGCGGGCATTGATACGGCGGTGGCCACCTGTGGAACGGCGTTCGGTGCTGACCACATTCCGGTGATTCGACGAGTCCTAGGTGATTCTGAAACGAGTCCTGATCAGGGCCGTGGTGAGGTCATCTTCACCTTCGACCCCGACGAGGCCGGGCAAAAAGCGGCCACGAAAGCGTTCGCTGAACAATCAAAGTTCGCGGCCCAGACCTTTGTCGCCGTCCCGCCCGAAGGTCTCGACCCCTGCGATGTGAGGCTCCACCGCGGTGACGAGGCGCTTCGACAGGTCATCGAGCTTCGCCGGCCGATGTATGAGTTCATGATTAAACGCATGCTCGATGGCGCCAACCTCCAGACCGTTGAGGGCCGAGCCCACGCCCTTCGCGCTGCCCTCGGTGTCGTGCACACCATTAAGGACTCCATTGTTCGACAGGGCTATGTCCGGGAGCTGGCGGGGTGGCTTGGTATGGACCCTGGTGAAGTCCAAAGCGAGTATCAGAGGGGCCCTCAGAAGACCCCTGAATCCCCCAAACTCACTGCAGAAGCGCCCGCCGAGGCGGAAGCGCCCGCGTATCAACTCAGTTCGCTCTCGGGTGATCCTGTGACCGTCATTGAGCGTGACGCTCTCATGGTGTTGTTGCAGCAGCCGGACATGGTTGGCGAGGAGCGTGCAGTGAAGGTGCTGCAGGCAGAAATCACCCATGGTGCTCTCGCCGTGGTGCGCGATGCCATCGTTTCGGTGTTTGATGACTTTGGAAAACCCGGGTGGGTTTCGAAAGTCCAAGCAGAGGTGCCAGAAAGCCTGCACGTGTTTGTCCAACAGCTCTCGGTTCACCCACTTCCCGAAAAAGCAGAACAAGCGGGCAGGTTTGCCCTGGGTGTCACAGCGACTCTTCTCGATAAAGACCTGTTGCGTCGGAAAGCACAGCTACTGGGCTCCCTCCAACGCGCAGAGGCGGGCTCTGATGAGTATCGAAGCCTCCAGCAGCAACTAGTCGACATCGAAACCACCAGGCGCGCATTGAAGGAAGAAGTGAGCTAGGTGTCCCAACACCGTGAAGACGCTTACGGTTCCACCCGTGGTGGCCACCGAAGTGTGAGCGCGGGACCCGTCGCGGTCGAACCGATGCAGTCCCCACTCTTCGTCGATGCGGTCATCGCCGGCGGTGGAGATGTTCAGCCGCTTGGTGACCACACCAGGGGGCTTGTCTGGCTCTCAGAAAAGCGCGCCGACGAACTCGCTGAGATTCTGCGGGCCCACCCTCACATTGAATGGGTACAGCTTCCCTGGGCGGGAGTGGACGCTTTTTCGGATGTCTTGTCCGAGTTGGCCACCCGTGAAGAGTCCGAGCGGCCGGTGGTCACCAGCGCCAAAGGTGCTTATTCTGAACCCGTCGCCGAACACGCCTTGACGCTGATGCAGGCCTGTTTGAGGCAGATCCCACAAAAAGCCCGTGCCGCGGTCTGGCAAGAAGCGCGCACGGGCCTGTCACTATTTGGGCGCCACGTTGTCATTGTGGGGGCAGGGGGAATCTCGCACGCGCTCATTGATCTTCTCTCGCCCTTCCGAGTGAATATCAGCGTGGTGAGGAGAGATGCCAGTGTGGCGGTCACTGGCGCAAATCAGACCGTGGGCCCGGAGGGGCTTCGCGATCTGTTGCCCACAGCAGACGTGGTGGTCCTCGCGGCTGCATCAACGAGCCACACAGCTCGAATCATGGGGGCTAAGGAATTCGCAGCATTGCCCGAGCACGCGGTGCTGGTCAACATTGCCAGGGGAGCCCTAGTGGACACGGATGCACTGGTGGCTGCGCTTGATGCGGGCGAGATTGCGTCCGCCGGACTGGACGTGACTGACCCCGAGCCTCTTGGCAATGACCACCCGTTGTTTTCTCGTCCGCAGTGTGTCATCACCTCTCATTCGGCTGATACTCCGGAGATGACCGCGCCACTTTTGGCGAGCCGCATTAGTCACAATGTGGCGTCCTTTGTCAGCGGGGGAGACCTGCGAGGTGTGGTCTCGCCCTCGCTTGGTTACTAATCACGAAGTGGCTTCAGCCTCTGCTAACATTGCCCTTCGAGCACGTCATTCCTCGATAGCTCAATTGGCAGAGCAATCGGCTGTTAACCGATAGGTTCTTGGTTCGAGTCCAAGTCGGGGAGCCAATAGTGTCAGGTCACAATGTGGGCCATCGCGTGTCTCAAGTGAACGGATATCGGTAGCAATGGTGACGGGTGCTAGCTCGGCAGTAATCGATGGGGTTGCCATCGCAGTCGCTGTTGCCTTCGCACTGCTGGCTGGTGTGTTCGCTTGGTTGTGGTGGAAAAACCGCACCATCGTGAAGACCCGTTCTGACGCGAAACTAAGGTCTGAAAACCAGCGTATTGACGCCGAGCTCCGCCTCGCCGAAATGCGCGACCGGATGAGGCTTATCGGTGACCTCCACGACGCGGCAACGGTGTCGATGTCTCAGGTGATCTCCCAAGCAGAGGGCGCGAAGTTTTCCGCCGAGACTCACCCCGAGGTCGCTTCGCGAGCTGCCGGGCAAATTGCCGACACTGCCCGTGCGGTGCTCAACGACTTACGTCGCGTGGTGAATGTCAGTCGCGAAGGTGGAGAACACGCACCAGATGGCCCAAGCGTGACCTCGTTGGAGAGTTTGTTCCAGACGATGGATGAGTCGGGACTTGTCATCCGATTTGAAGAAAGCGGCGAGCCGTTTCCTGTGGGCTCCAGTGCGGAAATCGGTATTTTCCGCATCGTCCAAGAAGCGCTCAACAACACCCGTCAACACGGTGGCCCAGGCGCCACGGTCAAAGTATCCATGGCCTGGTCAAATAATGGCCTCCAGCTGCGCATCGAAGATGACGGTGCGAGAGTGAAGAACTCACTTCGTGAGCAAATGGGTGAAGCCGGTGGCTACACCATCGCTGACGACCAAAAGGCGTTGACCGAAATTCTCTCCGGTCGTGGAATGAAAGACATGAAAACCCGCGCCGAAGCATTCGGGGGAGTGTTCTCCGCTCACCGGGTCCCTGGTGTGGGTTTTTCGGTCTCGGCGTCGTTTCCGACCCTTCGCTTCCACAACGGCGTTCACGGTTTTGGTCAGGCTGAGGGTGCCTCGAGCTAGGCCCGCATGACCCACCACGACCCAGACCACATTCGCGCCGCTCGCTCCCAAGCGATATCTGTCGCGTCGGCGGTATCGCTTTATGGCCTGTCTTTTGGGGCGTTGGCGGTGATTTCAGGCTTTAGCGTGTGGCAGACCGTGGTGTTGAGCCTGTTCATGTTCTCCGGAGCATCACAATTTGCCTTTGTGGGGGTAATGGCCAGCGGTGGTCTTGCCGCGGGGTGGGCTGCGGTTGCCTCTGCTGGATTGTTGGGTGCGAGGAACGGTCTGTATTCACTTCGTATGTCGCCCATCGTGGGGCCAGGCTGGCTCAAGCGTCTAGCTGCAGCCCAACTCACGGTGGACGAGTCCACGGCGGTCGGTAGTGGCCAACCATCGTTGGCGGGGAACAAGACGGGGTTCTGGTGGACTGCAATCCTGCTCTACACCGGCTGGAACGCTATGACGCTGGTGGGTGCACTCCTCGGCGATGTCTTGGGTGATGTGCGCACCTGGGGTCTGGATGCTGCTGCGGCTGCTGCTTTTTTGGGCCTGTTGTGGCCACGGCTTAACCGTGGTGAACCCATCGCCGTGGGGTTGGGCGCAGGTGTCTTAACGCTCCTGCTCGTCCCCGTCTTGCCCGCAGGGGTTCCCATTGTGGTCGTGGCTGCCGTCACCATCGCGGTGGCGCTCTATCGACACCGTGTATCTCCCGAGCGGCCTCCGCGCGAGGAGGTGTCGTAGATGGACCCACTGTGGATGTTTGTTCTCGCGGCGTCGTTGAGCGTGTTCCTGATCAAGCTTCTGGGCTATTTGTTGCCGCAGAAGCTCTTGGAAGGCCCAGCTATCTCCAGGGTCGCCGGATTGGTGACGGTGGCTCTATTGGCGTCTCTGGTGGCCTCTCAGACCCTCGGGGAAGGCAGCGGAATCGGAGTCGACGCTCGCATTCCTGCCGTGGCGGTTGCGGGTGTCTTGCTCTGGCTTCGGGCGCCCTTCATCGTGGTGATTATTGTGGCCGCTGCCGTAGCGGCACTTCTACGATTCCTCGGCTGGATGCCCTAACTCGTCGTCAACAAAGTCCACCTCGCGGTGGCCAGGTCCTGGAACCCACGACTGATCAGGGACACCCCAACCGCTTTCTTCCACGGCAGCGTCAATCACTCGACGATCACGGTGTGACAGGCGGTCGCGATAGAGCAAGCCCTGCAGATGGTCATACTCGTGTTGGAAGATTCGCGCGAGCCACCCCTCAGCGGCGACGAACACTCTGTTGCCATCGAGGTCAACGCCCTCCAGCGTTGCACGCTCTGCTCTCGCCAGTGGGGCGCGTTGGCCAGGAATCGATAAACACCCTTCTTCATCGGGTGTGCCAAACCAGCGGTGGTGGCGACGCCCGGCCAATCGAAGGGATGGGTTTACTACGTGACCCACGGAGAGTGTCTCGCCGTCGTCGTAGTGCCAGACAAAGAGTTGAAGGCCCACTCCCACCTGAGGGGCGGCCAATCCCACACCGGGCGCTTCGTGCATCGTCTCGGTCATGTCGGCGACAAGTTGGCGAATCTCATCGGTGACACCATCGATTCGTCCAGCTCGTTGGTGAAGAACTGGAGAACCTGTGATGTGGATGGGCAAAACGCTCATCCGGTCAGGTTAGCCTGGTGGCTACACAGTTCTTAGGAAGGACCCTCACGATGTCAACAGCACGTGGCTATGCAGCGCTTGAATCTGGAAAAGATCTCGTTCCCTTCGAGTTCGAGCGCCGCGATGTAGGGCCTGGCGATGTGCAGGTTGAAATCACTCACGCCGGTGTGTGTCACTCGGACATTCACACGGTCAACGGCGACTGGGGCGACCAGCATTTTCCGATTGTGCCCGGGCACGAAATCGTAGGCCGCGTGGTCGCGGTGGGTTCTGATGTCACTGGCTTTGCAGTCGGCGACTATGCCGGAGTGGGCGTCTATGTGGACTCGTGCCGCGAGTGTGACAACTGCCTGGCGGGACACTCACACGCCTGTCTGAAGGGAATGACGGGAACGTATGCAAACCCAGAGCGTCACCACGAGGGTTGGACCCAGGGTGGTTATTCCACCCACATCGTGGTGGACCAGGGATACGTCGTTCACGTGCCAGACGCGCTTGACCCGGCAGGCGCCGCGCCACTGTTGTGTGCCGGAATCACGCTCTACTCGCCCCTCAAGCGCTTCGCAGCGGGCCCCGGCAAGAAGGTGGCCGTTGTGGGACTGGGTGGTCTAGGCCACATGGGTGTGAAGTTTGCTGTGGCAATGGGTGCTGAGGTCACGGTGATCTCTCACTCGCCGGAAAAAGAAGCAGACGCTAAGAAACTTGGTGCGCACCACTTCCTTGTCTCAAGCGACGAGGCACAGATGGACGCACACCGCTTCCACTTCGACTTGATCTTGAATGCGGTGTCGGTTCCCATCGATGTCGATAAATACCTGGAGTTGTTGGGCTACAACGGCACGTTCGTTCAAATTGGTCTCAGCGGTCAGCCCTATTGCTTTAGCGCGCCGACCATTTTGAACCAGGGTCGCTCCATTGTGGGTTCCATGATTGGTTCGGTGGCCGAGTTGCAGGACATGTTGAACTTCGCGGGAGAACACGGCATCCACTCCGATGTTGAGGTGATTACCGCTGACTAC
>JAYOHK010000011.1:31995-34285 GCA_038118225.1 Cellulomonadaceae bacterium
GACAATTCGGCGGTTGCATCAGCTGTCAGCATGGTCGCAGTCACCACCGGAGTCTCCCCGCCGCTCCAGACCGAATAGAGGCCGGCGAAGGCGAACACAGAGTCGTTCGTGGGGGTAATGGCGTGAGGGGTCTTCTTTGTGCCTTCTGTGTGCCATTCAAAATAGGCCGTGGCGGGAATAAGGCACCGGTGATGTTTCACCGCGTCCCTGAATGTGGGCTTTTGTGCAGCGCTTTCCGACCGGGCGTTAAAGGTGGGGTATTTCAGCTCGAGTGTGTTTGACCATGACGGGGTCAGCGACCATCTGGCCGGGCCGATCGTCCTCACTGAGGTGTCGCCTTCGGCTCGATCAATGACGATCGGAATGGTGGAGGTCGGTGCAATATTCCAGTGTGGAGCCCAGTCGGGGATGCGGTGTTCTTGCGCGACAAACTCGCTAATCAACTCGTCTAGTTCGAGGTCGAGGGCAAAGCGTCCGCACACTCCTCCAGTGTGCCCGCTTAGGCTTGGAACATGAAACCCTGGGACGTCATCGTGGTGGGCGCTGGTGCGACCGGCTTGAGCCTTGCCCGTATGCTCCACGACGACGGTGCAAGTGTCTTGCTGCTGGATAAGTCCCACCGGCCGGGAGGCAGGCTGTCGACCAAGAACGTCGGGGGACTCCACCTTGACCCGGGTCCCAAGAAGATGTGGAGTTCGGACTCGGGAGTTCAAGAACTTCTCACTCGCTGGCACGGCGTCAAATGGTCGCCTAGTCGAGAAAAACCAGGAAGCCAGTTTTGGGAGTTTGCGAATTCTGGTCGCGATATCGCAGAGCACTGGTCGCATGGGCTACGCGTTCAACGAAGCCACATCACCCACCTTGTGGTCGGCAAAGACGGTGACATCGGGGTCGTGCGCCACGGGTTTGGTGAAGCGATCTGGGGAAAGTCCGTTGTATTGACCGCTCCGATTCCGCAATCGCAGGCCATCATTGCCTACAGCGATTTGGCGCTGGACTACGCGCTGGATGAGGTTGCCTATCGTCGCCGACAGGTGCTGCTTGCGACGATGGAGGGTGATGGAATCGCGCCAGATTCGCAGTGGTCGACCGACATTATCGAGTCGATTAATCTTCGGCCCCATCACGAGGGCCTCTTGGGGATTGAGGCCACTGCTCGTGAAGGCTGGAGTGAGGCGACCTGGAATGACGACTCCACAATTTCTCACGGCAGGCTTTTGCTGGAGCTTGGACTCCTCATCGGCAAGGCCCGTGTTGTGGACACCCAGGTAATGCGCTGGCGCTATGCGATGACCAACAATCCACGCCCGAAGCCCTATTGGCGACACCCTGAAGTATCTGGAGTTTGGATGGCCGGAGATGGCTTTGGCGACAATCCCGATAATTTCTTTGGCATAGAGCGCGCAATCCTCTCCGCCAAAGCCGTGTACGACCAACTGCGCAAGGAATAATGGACACAAAGATAGGACTGATTGACAACATGGATGACAAAAAACTTCGTGTCCTTGCTGAGAAAAGTTTGAAGAAGAAGCAGGATTTTTGGCGCTACATCGGTGTCTACATTGGAGTGAATGCTCTTTTGGTAGGTATTTGGTGGATCAGTTCACCCGCTGGATATTTCTGGCCTGCATGGCCCATGTTGGGAATGGCTGTTGCTATCCCGATCATTGGTTTCGAGGCTTATGGACCTGGGGCGAGTGGTCCCAGTGAAGAGAAGATTCAGGCGGAAATGCGCCGTCTTTCTGGTAATTGACAATCAGAAGCCATCACCGTTGCGGCTGATAATCTTGGCCAGCACCGCTTCGGCGGTCACGGGGCGGTAGCTCAGCTGGTTAGAGCAGCGGACTCATAATCCGTCGGTCACGGGTTCAAGTCCCGTCCGCCCTACGTCGTTGCAAATCAATAAAGGAGCCGATTTGCCACTTCCTTCGTCACTATCGATGGGGGCCGTGACCCTCAGGGTTTCGGGCATGGAGAAAGTTGTCGCCTTCTATCGCGATGGTGTGGGGCTCGAGGTGCTCTCCGACTCGGGAAATTCCGTGGTCTTGGGTCATGGGTCGAGCGCGGCACTGATTGTCGAACACGAACCCGAGCTTCGCCACGCCTCTCAGAATGAGGCAGGCCTGTTCCACTCTGCGTTTTTGTTTGACACCCAGGCAGAGCTTGCTGCTGCTGTTGCGAGCGTGGCGCAGAAATATCCCACCTCGTTTACCGGAAGCGCTGACCACCTTGTTTCGGAAGCCTTTTACTTTGATGACCCAGAAGGCAACGGGGTTGAGTTGTATGTTGA
>JAYOHK010000012.1:0-32772 GCA_038118225.1 Cellulomonadaceae bacterium
CGGCCGAGGGTCTGAAATACCGGGTTTTTGCCCCCTACACCCCTAGCGTTTACAGGGTGAAGCAGTGGTTGAAGGTTATTGGCGTGCTCGCCCTCGGTGTCATCATGTCCGCCGGCGTTGTCCCCTTTGCGGACTCGTTTGCGCCCACCCCCGCCTACGCAGGCGAGGCAACCCCTGCCCTTGACCACGCAGCCACCAACGGTTCAGTCGTTGTCGGCGCCGATGACGACGGCACACTCTGGTGGTCTGCTGATGGTGGAGCAGATGGAACATGGAACAACTCCGGCACTGCTCTGGACAAAAACGGTGTCACCTCGCTGATTTGGACCGGTAACCAGTTCATCGCCACCTCCTTCTTCTCCTATGCCCGCTCAAGCGATGGAAAGTCGTGGACAGTGCGCGTCTTCCCCCTGGGTGAAGCATTTGACCCGGGAAACATCATCAGCGACGAGGAGTTCTTCTCCAGTGGCTCGATGAGTGTTGATGAGATCCAGGCATTCTTTGACGGCAAGGTTGATCAGTGTCGAGACGGCTACACCTGTCTCAAAGACTTTGAACAAGACACCTACGACCGCGATGAGACGGTGTTGTGTAAGGCCTACGACGGAAAGAACGACGAGACCGCCGCAGAAATCATCTACAACGTCTCCGAAGCCTGTGGAGTCTCTGCTGAAGCACTAATCGTCTTGGTCCAAAAGGAAATGGGTCTAGTCACCCACACCTGGCCTTCTGACTGGCGCTTCGACAAGGCAACTGGTTACGCCTGCCCCGACACTGCTCCCTGTGACGAGCGCTACTACGGCTTCTACAACCAGGTCTATAACGCTGCCAAGCAGTTCAAGCGCTACGCCAACCCTCCTGGAACCTCACGCTTCTTCACCTGGTTCCCGGTAGGCAACACGGCGGCTGTGCGCTGGCACCCCCGTGTCTCCTGTGGCACGACCCCGGTAGCGATTAAGAACCAGGCCACTGCGGGCCTCTATTACTACACGCCCTACACCCCGAACGCTGCCGCGATGGCAAACCTGACCGGCACGGGCGATAGCTGTTCTGCTTATGGAAACAGAAACTTCTGGCGCCTCTACAACTACTGGTTCAACGAAACCAGCGAGTTTGGCACCTTCGTCACCACCTATGACGACGGCCTCCTCGCCGTTGACGGCGATGGATATCTCGCCACCTCAACCGATGGTGTGAACTGGACGCGCACCACCACTGTTCCGAACGTCGGCGGCTCGAACCGCATCGCCGAGTTTGGCTACACCGACGACGGCAACATCGCGGTGCTCACCGTGAAGGGTGCGGCCTACGAGACCGACAACCTCGAGGATTGGGACTCTCTTGAGGTCGTTACGTCCTCTGGTCCACAAACATTTGTCACCAACGTGACCGTGAAGTCAGGTGACACTGTGTGGGCAATTGCCAGTGCTAATGGTGTGAGCGTGCAAGCAGTCGTTGACGAAAACGAACTTCCCAGTGGCGGATCACTGATTCAGGTGGGTCAAGCACTCACCATCACGAAGACGGGTGAAGTCTCCGAGATCACAAGCCCCATCGAGCCACACTCCTCACACGTGTCGCTAGCCTCACTGGGTATTGAGGGTGCTGATCCTGTCGTGGCCGATACGACTACTGACGACACCACCTCGGATTCGACGACTGACTCCACGAGTGATTCGACCACTGATGAGACCACGACGGACTCCAGCAGTGATTCGAGCACCGACACCACCACGGACTCAACTACTGAGGACACCACCACCGAGACCCCTGCTCGTGTGCTCCAGCCGCTGGTGACCCAGCAGGGAACAACCGACACGGTGTATGTGGTGAAGAAGGGTGACACCCTCTACCGAATTGCCTACCGCAACTCGACCACGGTGACGAAGATTAAGAACTGGAACTCGATTAAGAACGTGAACCTGATTTATGTGGGCCAGCGCTTCATTGTCGGCCAGAAGTCAGTCACCCAGTCGTTCCACACTGTGGAAGAAGGCGACACCGTCTCAATCATCGCCGACGCTCGAGACGTGAGCGTGGCAAAGATCTTGTCGCTGAACTCGTCGCTGCAGTCTGATTCCACCCTCGAGGTGGGCTCGCTGGTACGAGTCGACTAGTTAGCGCTTCTTAGACGCTTTCTTATCGACTTCGTCGAGCTCGTGGCGAAGAAGGGCGATCTCTCTGGCCAAATCGGTGGTCATCTTGTCAAACCACATCAGACGTCGATATTGGTGGACGACGTAGAACATCATGGCGACGATGAACAAATAGAGCAGCAAGTCGCTTCCTTCTTTGATGCCCAACAGTGTCGCGGTGCCAAAGAGAAGGTCAGGGACGAGTACGAGCACGATGCCACCGAGCACACCGATGACGAGCACGAGCCGTCTAATCGCTTGGCCCTTAGCGGTGGGCTTGGCGCGCAGGATGTAGAGCGCAATCGCGAAAAGTGCGATGAGCAAAATCCACTGTGAGGGCATATTTCTCGCCTGCCTTAGGTCCTGACAATCAGGTCAAAGAGGATGTTGATTGAGTTCAACACGGATTGACCCTTGGCTTTTGAATAGTCGGTGTAGAGCACCTCAACCGGGTACTCCTTCCACGCCATTTTCGTGGCAGCAAGCTGGTGCACGATTTCGGTGGCGTGGCTCATTCGATCTTGGATCAAATTCACGTGCTCGAGAGCGTCCCGCCGAATTACCCGGATGCCATTGTGAGCATCGGTGAGGTTGAGGCCCGTGACGATACGCGTAATGACAACGGCAACTTTGAGGACAATCTTTTTGACCAAACCCGGCTTGGTGCGCTTGTCCAAAAAGCGTGAACCAAACACAATCGGGCAGTCTTTGCGCCGGGAATACGAGAGCATGTCCAACACGTCTTCGACGCGGTGTTGGCCATCGGCGTCGAAGGTGACCACGTAGTCGCAGTCAGGCTGGCGCCTGGTAAACACGAAGCCTGTTTGAAGCGCGGCACCTTGGCCTAAGTTCATCGGGTGTCGAATGACGGTGGCACCGGCTTCCTCAGCAATGGCTGCAGAGTTGTCGCTGGAGCCATCGTCGATGCAGACGACCTGGTCGAATTCGGCGTGGAGGTTGTCGATGACACCCTTGATCACTGCCTCTTCGTTAAACAGGGGCACCACGACATAGACCCCAGGGTTTTTGGGGGTGCGTCGTCTGGTGCTAGTGGCCACCTGGTTATTGTTTCAGACTTCGCTAAACCCGGCGAAGTTTCGCTCTGGGGCCCTCTTCGGACTCGTAGACGCGCTTTACACCATCACCAAGTGCTTCTTCGATGACGCGGACATCGCGGATGAGCTTGGTCAGACCACCTGGCTCAAGTGACGCTCCATGGTCGGTTCCCCACATCGCACGGTCCAAAGTGATGTGACGCTCGAGAGCATCTGCACCCAGTGCCACAGCGGCGAGAGACACCTGGAGGCCCGTTTCGTGGCCCGAATATCCGACGGGAACACCGAAGCGCTCACGAAGAGTGTGGATCATCCGCAGGTTCGCTTCTTTGGGGTCAAGCGGATAGGTCGAGGTGGCATGCATGAGCACCAACTTGTCGGTTCCGACAACCTCAACGGCCTTGTCGATTTCGTCCATGGTCGACATGCCCGTCGACAAGATAATCGGCTTACCGGTGTCGCGGAGAGCTTCGAGCATGGGAATGTCGGTCACCGAGGCGCTTGCCACCTTGTGCACGCCCACACCGTGTTCTTCCAAAAACTCGACCGAGGGGACATCCCAAGGGGATGCGAACCAGTCGAGGCCTTTGGAGGCGGAGTACTTGGCGATCTCGCGGTATTCCTCGTCACCGAATTCGATGCGGTGTTTGTATTCGAGGTACGTCATCGTGCCCCAGGGGGTTTCCCGCTGGATGTTCTTTTGAGCCTCGGGAGTGGAAATGTCGGGGGTGCGCTTTTGGAACTTCACGGCCTGGCAGCCCGCTTCCGCGGCGACGTCGATCAGCTTCTTGGCGTTGTCGAGCTCACCGTTGTGGTTGATACCCACTTCGGCAATCACGTAGCAGGGGTGGCCTGGGCCAATGATGTGGTCACCGATGGTGACAGAGGGGGTACTCATTGTTTGGGACTAGGCCTTCCTGGAGTTCAACACGAGGTCACACAATTCTCTCACTGCTCCCAGGCCGCCCTTGTTCGTCAGGATCATCCTGGCGAGTGGGCGAACACTGGGGTGAGCGTCGGCGACGACCACGGGCCAGCCGACCAGAGTCAAACAGCCTTCGTCGTTGATGTCGTTTCCGACATAGACAACGTCGCTTGCTGGAATCTTTTTCTTCTTCAGCCAGCCCTCAAGTGCGGCTGCTTTGTCGTCTTGGCCTTGCAGCACGTCGATGCCAAGTTTTTTGGCGCGTGCGGTGACGACGGGGTTTTTCTCGGTGGAGAGGATCAGGACCGGGTAGCCGGCTTTTTTCAGGAGCGATATGCCCATGCCGTCGCCGCGTTTGAGGCGAACGCTTTCTACGCCCTCTTGGGTGAGGTAGACGTGGTCGTCGGTGTGGACCCCGTCAAAGTCGAACACGACTGCTTCGATGTGTGAGAGCGCACCAGACGGCTCACTATCGAGGGCGAGCTCTCTGGCCATTTGAAGATCATCCAGGGTGTCGATTTCCAGAGCGTCTCGTTTGCTTACTTCCACCACACCAATTCGACCGTGGAAGCGGCTGCCTGCTTCTTTGATGCCTTTGGCTTTGAAGACGTAAAACGCGCCTGTTTCCAGGATGCGGTGGGGGAGGTCTTGGCGCCTGGGCCTCGACGAGGCTTCATGGCCGATTGGGCGGAAGGATCCGTCTCGAAGCTCCCAGCGGAAGCCGTGGTCTTCTGTGCCAGAGAGCACCATGTCGTATTGGGCAGAGTTCACCATGTCGCAGGCTTTATCGATGTCTGAGGGGTCGATAAACGGGCTCGTGGCTTGAATGAACACGACAGTGTCCACGCCTGGGATGTTGTCGATCGCGTGGAGGATCGCCGATTCACTACTTGCGGTGTCTCCGGAGATGTCATCAGGGCGAGTGATTACCTCGGCGCCATTTGAGCGGCTCACGGCGGCGATGCGCTCAGAGTCAGTGGAGACATAGACGGCGTCGATAGAGCTTGCCATGGTGGCCGCGCGAATAGCCCTGACCACGAGTGGTACTCCGTGGACAGGCTGCAAGTTCTTGTCGGTGATGCCTTTCGAGCCACCCCGAGCAGGAATAATCGCCACCGTGCTCATCCGGCAAGACTACCGGGGATGGAAACGTCGGGGCAGTAGGGTAGCCACATCATGAGCTTGCCCGGATCGAGACTGTTTACCTCTCGCGCAATCACTCCTGTTCTTCGACACCACCTGCCCATGGCCGCATTGGTGCACTCCCAGTGGTCGGCCAGGCGGTTTATTCGCTACGACATCGCCCTTCGCACCATGACTGCGAGGCATTTATTGGCAGGCGGCAGCACCAGAAAGAACCTCGTCGGCTGGTATCAGCAGATGTATGACAAGCGCGGCAGTAATGAAAACCTCGCCGCCTTCCAAGAACTACTCAAAATCGTCGCTGCCGGAGGCATCGATCCTCGCTATCCCGTGGGTGTCTCACGCTCGGGTGAGTTACTCGATGGAGCACAACGCATGGCGCTGGCCCTCGCCGTGGACGAAGAAAGTATTGCTGTTGATGTCAGGCGAGGCAGAAGGCTTCGCCCCTATGGCAGGGAGTGGTTTAGAAACCACGGCTTCCCAGACGAAGCACTCGTTGCCATGGACCACGAGGTGGACCGGATCATGGCCACTACGGGTGCTGACACGTTGATTGTGACCCCATCGACCGAACAACCACTGCAGGAATGGCTGCCACCGTTTTTGCCGCCAGACTCCGAAGTGATTCGCGAATGGTCACTGTCTTTGCCAGAGCGAAATGTCCAGGATTTAGAACACGCGCTGAAGTTTGTCCCCATCTACGACAAGGGAAAGCTTCGAGCAGTCACCCACCAACTCTCTGAGGGCCCCATCACGATTCTTCGTGTGCGCCTGCACATGCCTAAGCGTCACCGCATTGCAAAGACCCATATGGCAACAGACCGCGGAGTAATCGACATGCTCCGCTCGATCAAAGCGGCCATGCCCGACCACCCTGTGGTGGCCGGGCAAACCATCGAGCAAAACCGCGCCGCTATGGCCCTACTGCTTGGCCACGGCTGGTCCACTTCTGTGGGGGACACGTGGGAATAGTTCAAATTCACGGAGGCATCGCCGACTACGCCTGGGGTGGTGTGAACGCACTCTCTAGGCTGCTGGGCTGGCCCGACTCCGAGTCCGTGGAGGCCGAATGGTGGCTTGGCACCCATCCGCTTCGCCCAAGCCACACCGTCGAAGGTGAAGAAGTCTCGACGTGGCTTGAGGCTAAAGGCTTAGCGCCTGAGCTTCCCTATCTGTTCAAAATCCTTGCCCCGCATTCGCCACTGTCTCTGCAAGTACACCCCTCTGCCGCGCAAGCACAGGAGGGTTTTGCCCGGGAAGAAGCAGACGGCATCGCTCTCGATGCTCCGGCCAGGTTGTTTAAAGATCCCCACCCCAAACCTGAACTCGTCGTCGCATTGGGCGGGCCCTTCCATGCATTAGCCGGCATTAGGCCAGTCGACGAGACCATTTCTGTTCTCGAGGCCTTCGGTGGTGGTTCAGACGCAATCGGTTCATTTGTGGATCGCTTGTCCTCGGAATCCGTGGGCGAGGTGATTTCGTGGCTACTCGGTGGCGGAGACGACGTTGCCTACTTGGTGAGCGACCTGGAAGCTCGCTCCAGCAGTGACGACACCTTGTCGAGACTTGCCGCCCACTACCCAGGCGACCCCGGTATCGCGGTGGCGATGCTGATGAACCGCGTCACCTTGTTGCCTGGTGAATCACTTTTTCTCGATGCGGGCCAACTCCACGCCTATTTGGAAGGCTTCGCGATTGAGTTGATGGCCCCAAGTGACAACGTGCTGCGTGGGGGACTCACGAGCAAACACGTCGACGTCCCAGGGCTACTGGCGATTACCGACTTCACCCCCACCGATCCGCCGCGTTTGGAGCCGCAGGCTCTGCCAGGTGGTGGAGTGGTCTTCGCTCCAGCTGGCCAGACTTTTTCTCTCGGACTCGTCGAGGGCAGCGAGGCGAGCGCATCGCACGCTGTGTCGGGGGCCACCGTGGTGGTCTGTACCGAAGGCGAATGGGTGCTTCAGGGCGCACACAATTCACTCTCTTTGCACACCGGCCAGGCTGCGTTAGTGGACTCCGCGGAGGAAACCCTTCGACTCACGGGCACTGGTCAACTGTGGTGGGCGTTCGCCGATTAGCCTTGAGCTCATGAAGCTTCTTGTTACCGGAGGCGCCGGATATATCGGCGGCCACACTGTCCACTCTCTTCTTCGCGCAGGCCACGAGGTCGTCGTCCTTGATGATTTGTCGCTTGGTCGCCGCGAGGTTGTGCCAGAAGGCGTGCCCTTCATCGAAGGGTCGACAAGAAACCCCGGCGCCCTCGACGAGGCCTTCCGCCACGGCATTGACGGCGTCATCCACTTTGCTGCCTTTAAGCACGCTGGCGTGAGCGTTGATGAGCCGCTTCACACCTATTCCGAAAACGTTGAAGGAATGCTGAGGCTCCTCGAGGCCATGGTCCGACACCAGGTGTCCACCATTGTGTTCTCGAGCTCTTCATCGGTGTATGGCGACGTGGACACTCCGGTGATCCACGAAGATGCGCCCAAGAACCCTGTGTCGCCCTATGGCGAATCAAAACTCATTGGTGAGTGGATGCTTCGAAACCAAGGTGTGGCCACGGGGATGAAGCACTGCTCACTTCGCTACTTCAACGTGGTGGGCTCGGGCGTCGAGGGAATCTATGACACCAGCCCCTACTCGCTGCTGTCGATGGTGTTTGCAGCGCTCGGTCGTGGTGAGTCCCCGAAGGTGTTTGGAACCGACTACCCCACCCCTGATGGCACCTGTATTCGCGACTACATTCATGTCCAACACCTGGCTGATGCCCACGTGGTGGCCGTCGAGCGTTTGCTCGCAGGTGACCAGATTGAGCCTGCCTACAACCTCGGCACCGGAACCGGCACGAGCGTGCAGGAGATGATGAGCGAGATTGCGACAGCAACAGGAATTGACTTCACCCCCGATGCAAGCCCCCGCAGGCCAGGAGATCCGTTCAAGGTTGTGGCCTCGGGTGACCTCGCCGCGCGTGATTTGAAGTGGTCGATGGAGCAGTCGGTGAAGGACATGGTGAGCTCCGCCTGGCGTGAATATTCGGCCGCCCACGGCGTGTCGGAAAAATAGCCAAAAGGTCAATTTAATCTCCGTTAATTGGCTGTTTTTGAGCTCTAACCGAGGTTAAGGGACTGGAACCGGTTCCTAACCCTCCAGTGAAGCGTGAGGCTTTCGTCCTTTTCCGACTTGACGTGGGGGTAATTACAACGGTGTAATACTTGCAACGTCGCGGCCAGGGCGACGCGAGAAGAGGAGATTCGAGTGGCGGAATTTCGCAACTCAGTGCCAGACAACTGGTTCGTTGACCCGGTTCACCTCGGGATCCCCGGCATCCGCAGCGAGGACGATGGCGCCCTCGCATGGCAGGCCGATTCGCTGTGTGCACAGACAGATCCAGAAGCGTTCTTCCCCGAAAAGGGAGGCTCAACCCGCGAAGCAAAGAAGATTTGCGGGCAGTGCGAAGTTTCCGCACAGTGCCTTGACTATGCGCTTCAAAACGACGAGCGATTTGGCATCTGGGGTGGCCTCTCAGAGCGCGAGCGTCGTCGCCTGCGTCGGCGAGCTTAACTAGGGATGCGACGAGCGGTTCACGCACTCGTCATAGTGAGGCGGCGAGGCGATCGCCTCATCCAAACGCTCGAGGCACTTCGATCCCAATCCCGTAAACCAGACTCCATCACGGTCGTTGACCTCACCGACGACCACACCTCGGAAGAAGTCTTTCGGGAACAACTTGGCCGAGACCACACGGTCTCCATCGTCCAAGGCCGCAACACCATGGGCTGGTCGGACGCGGTGAACCTCGGCCGAGAGTCCCTTCCCGCCGACGGGTGGGTGTGGGTATTGCGTGATGACACCACGCCTGATGCCGGCGCCCTCAAGGCGTTGATGACCACGGTGGATGGCGCTCCCTCGGTCGTGATGGCAGGGCCCAAACAGCGCATGGCGGACGAGCCAAGCTGGCTCCGGGAATTTGGCGAAACCACCACCCGCTGGGGTCAGCGCCAAGCAATCGTTGAGCGCGAGCTCGACCAAGGCCAATACGACCGGATGAGTGACGTTCTGGCAGTCGGCGACGCGGGTGCTCTAATGAGCCTCAGCGTCTTTGATGAACTCGGTGGAGCAGACACCGGCCTTGACCCACTAGATGCCCCACTCGATCTTGGCCTTCGTGCACGCCTCGCCGGTCACCGCGTCGTCGCCGTGCCTGCGGCCATTGTGTTTGTTGAGCGAGGCCCCGCCGATTGGCGTGCAGGGAAGAAGCTGGGTTCGGCGCACATGTATCGCCTGGACCGTCACGCCTGGATTTACCGTCGCTTTGCCTATTCACCCTGGTGGGCGCTGGTGCCCCTCGTGCTATGGACCTTGCCTCTTTCCGCCGCGCGGGCAGCCTGGCATTTTGCGACCAAGCGCCCTGACTTCGCTGTTGCCGATCTGATCGCGTCGGTGAGCGCGCTAGTCGCCCTGCCCCGCGCAATTGTTGCCAAATCACGGATTGACCAATCCCGCGCAGTGGGATGGTCGGCTATTCGCCCCCTTGAAATGTCGCCCACTGAGCGCAGGCGCAGGCGCCAGCTGGAAGCAGAAGCAAGGTTTGCCCGGGCCGAAGAAAAAGCTCAAGTCCTCATCAAGCCCGCGTTTTGGCCAGCAGGTTTGTGGCTGATTCTGGGGCTTGCGGTCTTTGGAGTGCTGCTTTCTGGGCCCTTGATGGGCTCGAGTGCCCTGGTGGGGGGAGGATTGCTGCCGCTTAGTTCCTCGCTTTCTGAATTGTGGTCAGAGGTGCGCTGGTTGCAGCCCGCAAGTGTGGGTGAGGTGTGGGGAAACACACTGGTTCCCGCCGACCCAGGAGTGCTAGTGCTTGCCCTGATCGGTTCACTGACCTGGTGGAGCCCTTCGCTAGCGATTGTCTGGGCATGGGTGGCCGCCCCATTGGTGTCAGGGCTTGTGGCCTGGTGGTCAGCAGGACAGCTTCTTCGCCGCCAAGTACCCACCACCGTATTTGCGGTGTTATGGGTACTCCAGCCCGCCTTCTTAAGCTCACTCGCTGAGGGTCGTGTCTATGGAGTCTTGCTCCACATTGCCCTGCCCTGGCTAGTGGCCACGGCGCTGACGGCTCACACCTCATGGCAACGTGCCGCCCAAGCGGGTGTGGCTACTGCCGTGGTTACCGCCCTTGCCCCTTCGCTTTGGCCGGCCGTCGTGCTGGGTTGGCTGGTGATCGTGCTGGTGACCGGTTGGAGACAACCCCTTCGTGCGGTGGCAGGAACGCTTCCCCTTGCCCTCATCCCGGCTCTCGTGCTGTCTGCCCCGAGAATTCTTGCCTCAAGCTCCCTTGCTCTCGTTCCAGGCCTTGGCCGCTTCGTGGCCGACCCGGGGGTCGCTCTCACATCAGAGCCACTTAATTGGTGGCACCACCTCGTCGGGTGGTCGAGTACACCCCACGCTCCCGCACTTCTGCCAGCAGGAATCGACTGGTCGCTGATCACCCTCGTGCTCGCCCTGCCGTTGGTCGCGCTCGCCGTGATGGTGTTCACAACTCCACGTGGTGACCTGATTGTGACGTCTGGATTGTTGGTTGCTGCGGGCCTTCTTACTGCCGTGGGAGCATCGACAACCCCACAGGGCTACCTGGCAGAAAGCAGTGTCACCGTGTGGTCGGGCTCGGGTGCGCTGCTGGCTGGGCTCGGTCTGGTGCTTGCCGCCTCGGCAGCTCTTGACCAACTCATTCCAGAGCGTTTCGAATTTGGTAAATCAGCAACGCTGCGCCGGGTCGCCGGAGGCTCCATCGTGCTGGTCGTTGCAGCCTCGAGCCTGATCGCTGTCGCCGGCGAAGTTGGATCGGCGTGGCGGGATGACTCCACCGTTCGCGGTATTGCAGATGCCCGCACCCTTCCCGCCTTGGTCACTGCTGAATCGCTCACCACTCCGAACCAAAACACCTTGGTCATTGACCAGATTGGTGAGTCATTCCGAGCCTCTGTTGTCTCTGGGAGCGGGCAGGTTCTTGATCGACACAGCAGCGTCTATCGCCTGCGACCCGTTGAGCCATCAGCTCCCGCCTACGAGATCGCTTCCGTGGTGGCAGCAATCGTGCAGCCCTCATCGGCTGACCCGCTGCCGATGCTTCGCGAGCGTGGAATCAGGTTCATTCTCTTCACCGGGGATCCAGAATCCGAGGCCGCACTCGCTATGGGCAGGCGCGCAGACTTCATCCCCTCCGGCCAAACCGCAAATGCGCTGTTGTGGAAGGTAGAAGGAGTGGGCCAATCACATGATGCGACCCTCGCGCCCTCTGCCCAACAGGCAGGCTTTGACGCGCTGTTGTGGATCACCTTTGCGCTGTGGGGAATATTGGCTCTCCCCACCGAGCGCACCCCACGCCGCCACAGCAGCGAAGGCGATGACGAGAACTCACTGGCTGCACTGCTCGAGGAGGACGCTGATGAGTGAGCCCACCTCGATGAGTAGATTGGCCGCGTCCGCCACGAGCTTTGGTGTGGTGGCACTTGCCCTTGGCCTAGTGGCTCAGGGTGTTCCTCAAGCCGTTGTCGGCGCCCTGCCTTCCCAGCCAGACGTGATGACACCCTCGCTGGTGTCCGCCGAGGCTCCCGTGCGCCAAGTGGTGTGTGCAGGACCATTTCTCGGGTTTGTCCAGCAAGAAACCACACCCCGTGGCTTTGGTGAGCCGAGCCTGAACATCTTGGGTTCGGCGTTTGAGCAGATCCCCCTTGCCTCAGAAGACCTGCTGGATGTCTATGCCGGAACTGACGGCAAGATTGCCGCCCTTCCGATCTTCGCCGAGCAGGCTGCAGAGGCCGGATTCTTAGCCGGTTCATCAGCGACCAACATCGACACTCCTTTTGCCCGAGGCTATGAGGCCTCTATTTGCCAGACGCCAGCCTCCGAGTCGTGGCTAGTGGCAGGCTCCACCACCACGGGTCGAAATTCCGTGGTCTCACTCGCTAACCCCGGCAGTGTTCAAGCCATTGTCGACCTAGAGATTTTTGGCACAACGGGTGTGATCTCAGCCCCTGCTGCCCGCGGCATCTTGTTGCAGCCGGGCGAGCGCCGCGTGTTTAGCCTCTCTGGTTTGGCCCCTGACCAGTCTTCTCCGGTGATTCGCATTCAATCGGCTGGAACTCCGGTGACGGCCAGCCTGCATGTGTCTCTCACCCGCGGTCTGCAGCCCGACGGATTAGATGTGGCAACAACCCAGTTGCCTCCCACCACCACCAGAATTCTTCCTGGTCTGTGGCTGGAATCAGAAGAACAACTCGGATCAGTCCTCGGCATTGAGGGCTACTCCGACGTAGGCCCCATCCTGCGCCTTCTCTCACCAGACGCTGATGCATCCGCCACGATCTCTTTAGTGCGCCCGGTAAGCGGCGACGTGTCCATTGGTGTGGAGCTTCAGGCGGGCCGGGTGTTTGACGTGTCGCTTGATGAGCTTGGCCAAGGCTGGGCGAGTGTGCGCATTGACGCCGATCAGCCCATCGTCGCAGGCATTAGACACTCGTCCGTGGGTGAGAACAAGACAGATCTTGCGTGGGTGCCCTCCGCGGCGTTGATCGAGGGGCTTGGCAGCGTGGTGGTGCCACGAAACATTGACGCGGTGGTGCAGATGACGAGTGCCTCGGATGAGGCCACCACCGTCACCTTCGCGCGCGTCTCTGACGATGGCCAAAGTGTCCTCGGCCAAGGCTCACAAGAGCTCGGCCCCGGGCAATTTGCCACCAAGGGTCTTGGTAGCCAGGGCGGAAACTACCTGTTTGAGACCACCGGCAAGGTGGCACTCTCGGTGGCCTTGTTGGAGGCTGGTTCGATTGCCACCTTGCCAGTGGTGGCCCCTCCCGCAAGCCTTCCTGAAGTGTCGGTGTTCGCCCGCTAAATCCAGGGTTCTTTTCCTGGCATGAGCCGCCAGGGGTCTGTGCCGATGAGTTCAGCAACAGCTTTAATCACCACTGATTCGATGATCATTCGTTCATACCAGCGGTCCCCAGGATGGTGGTGCCCGAGGCGTTCGATGGGGATACGGAAGAGTTTGATGGTTTTTGCATCTTTGTCGACGTGAAACCTCGCAACGCCCGGGAGGGTGGAGGGTTGGTCTGGCATCGCATGGATGGTGACGGTGACCCCGTCTAACTCCTGAGGAGCAATCTTCTTTAGATAGTCCAACATCGCGATCACGGTGTCGTTAAACGCTTGGGCGCGACGGCGCTTTCTGGCCACGAGGGGACCGACGGGGAGGGAGCGATTTACTCGCCTCGACCTGCCGTGCAACACGCTCACACTCCCACGCTAGCGAACCCCAGCCGGATACACTGACCCCATCATGCGGGAGCGTCGACGGGCCATCAGGACCTGTAGCAAAGTCGGCTGCAGCAACAGCGCAGACGCCACCCTCACCTACGTCTACTCCGACCAAGAAGCAGTTGTCGGCCCGCTTGCTCTTCACCCAGAACCACACTCCTATGACCTGTGTGTGGACCACGCCAGTCGGTTGACCGTTCCCAAGGGGTGGCGGGTGGTGCGCTACCGCCCCGAGCCAGAAATCTTCTGACCTAGGCTTGAGCCATGACTAGTGCGCTCCGTGACATCGTCAAGGCCTATGACGTTCGTGGCTTGGTAGCCACTCAACTAACCCCCCAGGTTGCCTATGCACTCGGTGTTGCGGTTGTGGAAGAGCTGGGACTCGTTGGAAAACCCTTCGTGGTGGGCCACGATATGCGCCCCTCGTCTCCTGAGCTTGCTCGCGCTCTCGAAGCAGGAGCGGCCGAGGCGGGTGCGAATCCGATGCCGATTGGCTTGTGCTCGACCGACATGGTCTATTTCGCCTCCGGCCACTTTGACGCCGCAGCGGCCATGATCACCGCAAGCCACAACCCGGCTGAATACAACGGCATCAAATTCGCTAAAGCAGGCGCGAAAGGTGTGAGCCTGAACACTGGTCTCGCAGGCATTAGAGACCGCGCCATCGCCTATCTCGAGCAACACCCGGAGCCGACTTTCTCGCGCGATGAGCCACACTCCACCGACGTGCTGGGCGACTATGTCTCCTACCTGCGCAGCTTGGTGGCGCTGGAGAACATTCGCCCACTCAAGGTGGTCGTCGACGCGGCAAACGGTATGGGTGGCTTCACCGTGCCTGCGGTGTTTGGTGAGGGGGCAGGTTTTGCGGCGTTGCCGCTGGATGTCACCGAGATGTATTTCGAACTCGATGGCACTTTCCCCAACCACGAAGCAAACCCCCTCGAGCCAAAAAACATCGTCGACCTGCAAAAGGCCGTGGTCGAGCACGGCGCCGATATTGGAATTGCTTTCGACGGCGACGCTGACCGGTGCTTCGTGGTGGATGAAAAAGGCCAGCCTGTGAGCCCCAGCGTCATTGGCGCATTAGTGGCAAAGCGAGAGATCACCCGTGTGCGCGAGCAACTGGGCGAAGACTCCACCACGGTGTTGCACAACCTGATTTGCTCCAACGTGGTCAAAGAGACAATCGAAGCAGAGGGCGCCACTGCGGTGCGCACCCCGGTGGGTCACTCGCTGATCAAAGATGAAATGGCCCGCACGAACGCTGTATTTGGAGCAGAGCACTCTGCCCACTATTACTTCCGCGACTTTTACGGTGCAGATTCTGGAATGTTGGCCGCGATGCACGTGTTGGCAGAGCTAGGCAACCAAGATGGCCCGTTGAGCGCCATTGGAGCCGAATACAGCCCCTACGTTCAGTCGGGGGAGATCAACACCCGAGTGGCAGACACCCAAGCCACCGTTCAGGCTGTGGCAGACGCCTATGCGGGCAAAGGTGAGATTGACCGTCTTGATGGCTTGAGTGTGGTCGGCACAGGCGCCGACATGTGGTGGTTTAACGTGCGTGCGTCCAATACCGAACCACTCCTTCGCCTCAACGTCGAGGCGGCCACCACAGAGCGACTCGACGCCCTCACCGCCGAGGTGTTGGCCATCATTACCGCTGGTTAGCAAGAGTTCATCTCCTCAGAGGGTTTTTCAGGTTTTAAGGTGCCAGAATGGTGGTTATGTTGACTGCTACCCCACTTCAGTACCGCGTCGCCGATTTGTCTCTTGCTGAGGCAGGCCGCCACCAACTTCGCCTCGCCGAACACGAAATGCCAGGTCTCATGGCTCTTCGCGAGGAATTTGGCCCGAGCCAACCGCTTAAGGGCGCCCGCATCGCCGGTTCGTTGCACATGACCGTGCAGACCGCAGTGCTCATCGAAACCCTCGTCGCCTTGGGCGCTGAAGTGCGCTGGGCAAGCTGCAACATTTTCTCCACCCAAGACGAAGCAGCTGCCGCTGTCGTGGTGGGTAAGGGAACCCCCGAAGACCCACAGGGAACCCCCGTATTCGCCTGGAAGGGCGAAACCCTGGAGGAGTACTGGTGGTGCACCGAGCAGATCTTCGACTGGTCTGCCCACGGAGCCGCTGGCCCCAACATGATCTTGGACGACGGTGGCGACGCCACCCTCTTGGTCCACAAGGGTGTCGAGTTTGAAGCAGCAGGTGCTGTTCCAGACCCACAGGCATCCGACCCCGCCGAGTGGCGCGTGGTGCTCGGACTTCTCCGCAAGTCCGTCGCAGAACACCCCTCGAAGTACACCGAGATGGCAAAAGACATCAAGGGTGTGACCGAGGAAACCACCACCGGTGTTCACCGCCTCTACGAATTCTTCAAAGACGGAACACTTCTGTTCCCCGCAATTAACGTCAACGACTCGGTGACCAAGTCGAAGTTTGACAACAAATACGGAATCCGCCACTCGCTGATTGACGGTCTCAACCGCGCCACCGACACCCTGATGGGTGGAAAGGTCGCGTTTGTTGCCGGATACGGTGACGTGGGTAAGGGATCTGCTGAGTCACTGCGCGGCCAGGGCGCTCGCGTCATTGTCTCGGAGATCGACCCGATCAACGCCTTGCAGGCAGCGATGGACGGCTACCAGGTGACCACTCTTGAGAAGGTCATCGACCAGGTCGACATTCTGGTGACCTCCACCGGTAACAAGGATGTTGTCACCGTTGACCACTTGCTGGGTTTGAAGCACCAGGCAATCGTGGCCAACGTCGGACACTTCGACAACGAAATCGACATGGCAGGGCTGGAGAGCCTCGCCGGTGCCACCAGTGTGGAAATCAAGCCCCAGGTGCACGAATGGTTGCTTCCTAACGGACGCAGCATTCTGATGCTCTCTGAGGGACGCTTGATGAACCTTGGAAACGCAACCGGACACCCCAGCTTCGTGATGAGCACCTCGTTTACCAACCAGGTCCTCGCCCAAATTGAGGTCTTCACCAACCTGGATGCCTACCCACTGGGTGTGCACATGTTGCCGAAGAAGCTCGATGAGAAGGTGGCCCGTTTGCACCTTGATGCATTGGGTGTGGAGCTCACGCAGTTGAGCGACGAGCAGGCTCGCTACATCGGTGTCGACAAAGAAGGCCCCTATAAGGTCGAGCACTACCGCTACTAAGCGACCAGGAACACTGGCCGTTGGTCGGTGTAGGCTTACCGCTTAGCCGCGGCCTATCCGCAGTAGGTGGAGGTGAAGGGTGAGCGCGACAATCCTGGTGGTCGATGACGACCTTGCGTTGGCGGAAATGATTTCGATCATGCTCCGCGGCGAAGGTTTTGTCACCCACCACGCTGCAGACGGTGCACTCGCACTCGACCAGCTCGAATCGATTAACCCTGACCTAGTGTTGCTCGATGTGATGCTGCCGGGAATGGACGGCATGGATGTCTGCGCACGGATTCGCGACGTCAGCGGTGTGCCAATCATCATGCTCACTGCAAAGTCTGATTCGACTGACGTGGTGAGAGGTCTTGAAAACGGCGCCGACGACTATGTGGTCAAGCCCTTTAACCCCAAAGAGCTTGTTGCCCGCATTCGTGCCCGCCTTCGTCCCACCACCGATGCCCAAGCCAGCCTGATTTGCATTGCAGACATCGAAATTGATGTCCCAGGCCACGAAGTGCGTCGCTCTGGCTCCAGGATTAATCTCACTCCGCTGGAATTTCAGCTTCTTCTCACCCTGGCGCTCAAACCCCACCAGGTGTTTACCCGGGAGGCTCTTCTGGAGCAGGTGTGGGGCTACCAATACAAGGCCGACACCAGGCTCGTAAACGTTCACGTCCAGCGTCTTCGCTCAAAGATTGAAATCGATCCGGATAACCCCGTCATCGTCGAAACCATCCGAGGTGTGGGATATCGCTCCGGTAAGGCCGTGGCGTCTGCTGAGGGAGTGACTCCAGCCGAATGATGTGGCGGTGGTGGCGAGAGGTGAAAGCCCTACTCGCTGCACCTCGGAGGGTGTGGCGGGAGTCGCTGCTCACCAGAACGGTTGTCGTGACCACTGTCCTCTCCGGTATGGCTGTGACCGTCATTGGTGGCTACATGTCGCTGACCATCCAGTCGAGCTTGTTTAACTCCCGGCTCGATCAGGTGATTTCCGAGAGTGTTCGCACCTCCACCCAGATCCAAGCGTTGTTTGATAACTCGGTGACGCCTGCGGGAACTATCGACGTCGAAACGGCAAACTCTTCTGCCCAGACCGCAATTCGCACCAACCAGAGTGTTGCCGGTTCTGGGGGATTCGCGATTTTGCGCACCCCTGGCCAAATCACCTTGCAAACGATGACCTCCACCTCGACGTCGGGCTTGGATCTCACGGTGTTGAGCGCCTCGCTCCGCCAAGCAGTCGTCCAAGCGCCGGAATCGCTCCACCACCAATCCGTGGGCTTGCCGGTGGACGGTGAGGTCGTTCCCGCAGTGGTGACTGCCTCGGTTATCCAAGTTCCCACCGCCGGCCAATACGAGCTGTATCTGATCTATGACTTTTCAGATGTGCAAGCGACTCTAACCCTGGTGCAACAAACCCTGATTGCTGGTTCGCTCCTTCTGGTGTTGACCATTTCCTTGGTGACGTGGCTCGTCGTTCGCCTCGCCATTAGGCCGGTCAAGGTGGCAGCAAACACTGCCGAGCGCTTGGCGCAGGGGTATCTCGAAGAGCGCATTGAAGAAGGCGGCGACGACGTCATCGCCGTATTGGCGAGGTCGTTTAACAAGATGGCCGACAGCATGCAGGGCCAAATTGTGCGCCTTGCACGTTTGTCAAAACTCCAGCAGCGATTCGTCTCAGACGTATCCCACGAGCTGCGCACGCCGCTGACCACTATTCGTCTCGCGGCCAACGTCCTAAGCCAAAAACGCGACCAACTCGACGCCGAATCGGCGCGGTCACTCGAGCTGTTGGAAACCCAGATCGAACGCTTCGAAGTGATGTTGACCGATTTGCTCGAGATGAGCCGCTACGACGCGGGTGCGGTGGAAATCGACCGCGACGACGTGAACGTGGTGGAGCTCGTCCAAGACTGTTTGGACCAACTCGCCCCACTGGCGGAACAAAAGGGGTCCCCGCTTCTTTTGGAAGTGCTGGGCGGATACGGCGATGTGGACGCTGACGCGAGAAGGCTTCGCCGTATCGTGTTGAACTTTGTGGGTAATGCCATCGACCACGGCGAATCAAAGCCGATTGTGGCGTTTGTGGACTCCAACGAGCACTGCGTGGCCATCGCTATTCGCGACTGGGGAGTGGGCATGAGCGAGAAAGAAGCCTCTCGAGTATTTGACCGCTTCTGGCGAGCCGACCCCTCCCGTCAGCGCACCACTGGGGGAACGGGTCTGGGTCTGGCTATTGCTCAAGAAGACGCTCTGGTGCACGGCGGAAAGATCGACGTCTGGAGCGATCCGGGAGCGGGAACCTGTTTCCGGGTCACCCTGCCGCGCACAGAAGGCGGATCAGTCGACCACTCGCCGCTGGGGCTTCCGCCAGAAACAGATTTGGTGGATGTAACCGGGGTGTTCGTGGAACCAGAATCTCCCGAGGTGGCAACCACATGATGAAGCGCATTCTCGGCATCACCCTCGCCCTGGTTCTCTCCGGGTGCACACAACTGCCGACCACCGGAGATGTTGAATCGGTAGACCCGGGCTCTGTAATCAGCTCGTCCACTGTGGACTTCCTGGCACCAGGGCCTTCTGCCGGAGCGAGCCCAGAAGAAATCATTCAAGGATTTGTGGCAGCGGGAACGGCCGCCCAAAACAACTACCGCGTCGCCCGCTCCTACCTCGATGAGGTGCACCGGGATGAGTGGAACCCCAGCCAAAGTGTTTTGATTTCACGTGGTGAGCCCGCTATTTCCGAACAGGCTGATGGGTCCTGGGTGTATTCGATTCCGGTCATTGCCAGTGTCGACGAAGCCGGACGCTACGAAACGCTTGCCCGTGAGACCACCCAAGACCTCCTCTTTGTCGTCAGCGAGGTGGGCGGCGAATGGCGCATTAGCGACGCCCCAGACGGTGTGGTGTTGGGTGAGTTGGCGTTTAGGGAAGCGTATGAATCCGTGCGCTTGTATTACTACTCCTCTGACTATCGAGAGCTCGTGCCTGACATGCGCTGGTTTGCCTCCAGGGGTGATCTCCTCACCACGGTGATTAGGGGATTGTTGGAGCCCCCCACCTACTGGCTCAACCAAGGCGCAACAGTGTCGGCTTTCCCGTCTGGCGTTCAGCTCGTGCTCTCGCCTGTTCCCGTGGTGGAGGGTCAAGCACGGGTTGACTTAAGCGAGATGGTTCTTGATCTCAGCGACACCCAAAAAACCAGGATGTTGTGGCAGCTCACCACCACGTTGACCCAGATTTCTGATGTGTCGGATGTAGCCATCACGGTGAACCAAACCCCGGTTTCTATTCCCGTGACCAATGAGAGCCAGCCGACCCTGACCACGGGTCGAGACCCCAGACCATTAGTGATTCGAGGCCTTGATTTTGGATACGTCCAATCGGGTCGCATCGAAAGCATTGACGGTGTCGAGGCAGGAATTGCGGGGCTTCGCCCGGACAAGGTGTTCTATTCGGCGGTCTTCAACCGCGCTGCGGTTGTCGGTGAGGAGGGACTCTGGCGGGTCACCGTGGATGGTGCATCTGCTGAACCACTCGATACCCGTGCGAACCTGGTGCGTCCCGTGATTGATTCGTGTGGCTACACCTGGTCGATTGCAGACACCCCGGGCGATGGTGCGATCAGGGTCTTCCCGGTCGTCGTTCAAGACCCAGAAGTGGACGTGATCCCGTTGTCGCTTGAGCTTCCTCAGGGGTCCGAAGTGGTCTCGTTTGAGCTTGCCCGTGACAACACCAGAATGTTGTTGCTGGTGCAGGCAGGAGAAAGTGTTCGCGTCCTGCTTACTGCAATTGAGCGCTCTGGCACGTGTGAGCCGGAGGGTATTGGTGAGTTTATGGAGCTCACTCCCATGACCGGTCAAGCAGTTGATGCTGCGTTTGTCGACGAATCACAGGTCGCCGTGGTGGCTCGTCAAGACCAGGTGGGAGAAGTCGTCATCCAAGACGTGTCCGGTCGGGCATTCACTGCGGGTCGCCCCTCGGCGCCGGTCACGCTGGTCGGGGGAGTAGGTGGAGTCCCTGGTCTTCGCCTGATTAATGCGCAGGGACAGATCCTTCAGCCTCGCGGAAATGGATGGCAAGACACCGGTGAGCGCGCCAACGTGCTCGTCACCCAGAGGTAGTCCACACCGCACTTTCTGCCGCGTTTTCCACTCACCTAGTGGGCTATTCCTTAGCGGCCGCACTCTGCTGGCTAAATGGCGGCTATGACACCTCTCGAGGAGACAATCCGCGACACTGTGCAGTTCCTCCTGCCACGGCAATGCGCAGGGTGCGGTGTGGACGGTGATGCGCTGTGTGACGAATGTGTCGGCGCCCTCTCTGAGCAGTCCCACCTGGTCCAACTTGCGATTTCGCGCCACCTTTTCGGGCGTCCGGTTATCGCGGTGTGTGACTATGACCCTCGCGCCAAGGCCGTTGTGACGGCGTTTAAAGACAAGGGAATGCACACACTTGCAAGGCCACTAGCTGCGCTCATGGCTGAAGCCTGGTCAGCCCATCACCTCGGGCAGGGGCACCCACTCCTGGTCGTTCCTGTTCCCTCCGCGCGCGGAGCAAAAGTGCGTCGGGGGTATGAGCCCACGTGGCTTCTTTCGACTCATTTATCCCGGCAAGTTCCGGCCAGCCGCGCAGTGAGGGCCCTTCGCCGCACGGGCATGGTTGCCAGTAAACCGCGAAAGACCATGAGGCGTCGAGCGCGTCTGATCAACACACCGACCTATCAAAGCCGCGTTGATCTACGGGGCTATTCGGTCGTGATTGTTGACGACGTGGTGACCACGGGAGCATCACTGGAATCAGCGGCGAGGGCGATATTGGAGGCGGGAGCCGAGGTGGCGGGGGCGATCGTTGTGGCGAGTGCGACGAGGCAGAGCCCGCCCCCGACTGAAGCTGAGAATTATGGTGACACCTCTTTGGCAACCGGACTACGCTGGAGAGCATCACAGGCCGATAGCTGAGGAGGCCAATCATGGACATCACTCTTGTTTCCCACGACGTGTCTCTCCCGGATCGATTCCGCGACTACGTCAATGAAAAGTCGGACCGCGTTCTCGCACTCGCGGAGCGAGCGATGACCTTCCAGGTGAAGGTGTCTCGAGAAAACTCGTCGAGGGGTGGACCCTCGGAAGACATTGTTGAGCTCACGGTGATTGGCAAGGGCCCGGTAATCCGAGCTGAAGCCCGTCACGCGGACAAATACGTGGCCTTTGATGAGGCTGTTGATCACCTCGTCCGTCGCCTTCGCCGCGCAAAAGATAAGCGAAGCCCCCACCACGGCGCCCACCGGGCAAAGTCGATGGGTGAAGTAAGCGCTGACGCTTTTGCTGACATTGACGTAACCCCGGCTAGTTCTGAAGTCATTCGTCGCGTGGAAACGGGAAGTATCCCGGTTGTCAGCGAAGAAGACCTCGCCGAAATGGACGAAGCAGAATCGCCCGTGGTGATTCGTCGCAAGGTGTTCCCCGCCGCGGCGATGAGCGCAGACGATGCGGTCGACCAGATGGAGCTTGTCGGACACGACTTCTACCTCTACATCGACAGCGATTCGAACCGTGCCAGCGTGGTCTACCGCCGCAAGGGCTGGCAATACGGCGTGATCGCGCTCGAAGAGAGCTAAGTCAGGCTTGGTAGCATTGCCGTTTGGGGCGAAATCGCCCAAACATGATGGGGCGAGGTAACTTTCGTGGCAAACGTTTTTGAACGCGTTCTTCGCGTAGGCGAAGGGCGCATTCTGCGCCAGCTGGGCAACAGCGTGAAAGCTGTTAACCACTTGGAAGAAAACTTTGTGGGCTTAAGCGACGATGAGCTGCGCGAAGAAACCGATGAGCTGCGCGAGCGCTATGCCGCGGGCGAATCGCTCGATGACCTTCTGCCTGAAGCCTTCGCTGCTGTGCGTGAGGCAGCAAAGCGCACCATTGGCCTGCGCCACTTTGACGTCCAGTTGATGGGTGGTGCGGCCCTTCACCGCGGCAACATTGCGGAAATGAAGACTGGTGAGGGTAAAACCCTCGTGGCAACTCTTGCCGCCTACCTCAACGCCATCCCTGCTCGCGGTGTGCACGTGGTGACGGTGAACGACTACCTCGCGAAATACCAATCAGAGTTGATGGGACGCGTGTTCCGCGCTCTGGGTATGACCACAGGCTGCATCCTCTCGGGCCAGACCCCAGAAGAGCGTCGGGTTCAATATCAAGCCGACATCACCTACGGAACCAACAACGAGTTTGGGTTCGACTACCTGCGCGACAACATGGCGTTGACCAAAGCTGACCTCGTTCAGCGCGGGCACTTCTTCGCCATCGTCGATGAGGTCGACTCGATCTTGATCGATGAAGCAAGGACCCCACTGATTATTTCTGGTCCCGCTTCGGGCGAAGCAAATCGATGGTTCTCCGAGTTCGCCAAGATCGCCGATCGCCTCATTGCAGGAGACGACTACGAAGTCGACGAGAAAAAGCGCACCGTGGGTGTGTTAGAAACCGGTATTGAAAAGGTCGAGGACTACCTCGGTATTGACAACCTCTACGAGTCGGCAAACACCCCCCTGATTTCCTTCCTCAACAACGCCATTAAGGCCAAGGCGCTGTTCCGTCGCGACAAGGACTACGTCGTGATCAACGAAGAAGTGTTGATTGTGGACGAGCACACCGGTCGTATCCTCTCGGGGCGTCGCTACAACGAAGGTATTCACCAGGCCATTGAGGCCAAAGAGGCAGTGCCGATTAAGGCAGAAAACCAAACTCTTGCCACGGTAACCCTGCAAAACTACTTCCGCCTCTACCGCAAGCTCTCGGGTATGACCGGTACTGCCCAGACCGAGGCGGGCGAGTTGATGGCGACCTACAAATTGGGCGTTATCCCCATCCCCACGAACAAACCCATGATCAGGATGGACAAAGCTGACCTGATCTACCGGGACGAGTCGGCAAAATATCGCCAGGTGGTCAGCGACATCGTGGCACGTCACCAAAAGGGGCAACCCGTCTTGGTGGGAACCACCAGCGTGGAAAAGAGTGAGCGAATCTCCCAGGCACTGGCCAAACAAGGTGTGCGCCACGAGGTCCTCAACGCAAAAAACCACGCCCGTGAAGCTGCCATCGTTGCTCAGGCGGGACGTGAGGGCTCCGTGACGGTAGCAACCAACATGGCCGGTCGTGGAACCGACATCATGCTCGGGGGAAACGCCGAATTCCTCGCCGTTCAAGCCCTCGCAGAGCGTGGCTTGAGTCCCGTCGACACCCCAGAAGAATACGAAGCAGCATGGGACCAGGTGTTCCAAGACATGGCCGCCACCTGTGAGGCCGAAGCTGCCAAAGTCCGTGAACTGGGCGGGCTCTATGTACTGGGAACCGAACGTCACGAATCTCGACGCATTGATAATCAGCTTCGCGGTCGATCCGGTCGTCAGGGTGACCCCGGCGAGAGCCGCTTCTACCTCTCGCTCGAAGACGACTTGATGCGTCTGTTTAACGCTGGTGCCGCTGCGTCCCTGATGGCGCGAACAGCAGACGGTGAAGAAGATTTGGCCATCGAGTCCAAGGTTGTTTCGCGGGCGATTCAATCGGCCCAGGCCCAAGTTGAAGCCAGAAACGCTGAAGTGCGTAAGAACGTGCTCAAATACGACGACGTGTTGAACCGTCAGCGCCAGGCAATTTACGACGACCGTCGACACATCCTCGAAGGCGACAACATCACCGAGCAGGTCCACGACTTCATCGAAAAGACCATCAAGACGGTGGTCAGCGAGAAGCTCTCCGATCTTCCACCGGAAGAGTGGGATCTGGAGCAGTTGTGGACTGAGCTGAAGACCCTCTATCCCATTGACATCAGTACAGATGAGCTGCTCGAAGAGCTTGGCTCACGGCCCGCCGTCGAGGACGTCGTGCGCGAAGTTCTCTCCGATGTGACTATCCAGTACGGCAAGCGCGAAGAAAAGCTCGGTGAAAACGTCATGCGCGAGCTCGAGCGTCGCGTTGTATTGAGCGTGATTGACCGCCGTTGGCGCGATCATCTCTACGAAATGGACTACCTCAAGGACGGTATTGGCCTGCGCGCTATGGCCCAGCGCGATCCTTTGGTCGAATACCAGCGCGAGGGTTATTCTCTGTTCCAGGGCATGATGGGCCAAATCCGTGAAGACACCACCGGATACATCTTTAACCTCGAAGTCCAGATTCAACAGCCCACCGCTCAGGTTGGCCCGATTGTCTCTGCGAAGGGGCTGATGGAGCAGGCTCCTCAGCAGGGGCTTAGCTACTCGGCACCGACTGCTGATGGTGAAGTGGAAGTGCGAAACCAGTCGGGTCAGGTTGTGCAGCAACCAGAACAGGCCAACGCTTTCCAGCGGCCAAGCCAACCGGCAGTGAGTGCTCCAGCGGCCCGCCAGGCTCAGCAGCCTGCGCCCAAGCAGGGTGGGGCAACGGGAGCGTTCGGTCAGCCAAGCGCGCCTCAGCAAGGCCAAGCTCCCTCGGCTAACCGCGCGCAGCGTCGCGCGGCGAAAAAGCGCAAGAAGTAGCTACAGCATGCTGAAGGACGTCGCCTTCCAACGGTGATCGATTCCTTCTAAGCGCAGTGCCACCGCGCGCACTCGCGCGGGCCCGTGGACGATGACGGAAGCTTCGACGATTCCGTCTCTGGGGTTGTTAATCACCACGTGTCCCATCGTGAATTGCGGCCGGGGTCGCTTCTTGTGAGTTTCGCCGTGTGCGATGCTCAGCCGCTTAGCGTGTTGAGCAAGCGCGTGATAGACGTCTTCAGTGACGTATCTAGTGAATTGAATGGGTTCTCGTAATCCATGAACACATTCGATGATTCCACCAACGAGGCGTGTGGCGAATTCACTCGGGTCAGGTAGCTCCGATGTGGGCGTGGGTTGTGGCCCAAACGCTTCCTGGTTTTCAATGTGTCGGAAGTGGGGTCGAGTTCGGTCTTCTCCGTCGTTCGACTCACTCTTCGCTTTCTGTACTTCTTGGTTATCAGTCACGGTACTCACCGCCTTCCGATAGCTGGCGGAGCCCCGGTGGCCTCACCAATTGGGCGTCAAGCTAGCGAACATCTTGAAAAATCCTTGGTTCTTTTCCACAGGGTTGTGGGCAAAAAAATTTTTGACCGGTCAAATCTGTCAATTTTGGGGGTTATGAGATGGAATTTGCTCTTTGATGAGCTAGAAAACGGCTTCGAGGAGCTATTGGCAAACCAGTCGGCGCCGACCCCTAAGGCCCCAAATCAGTTTCCGAACTTGTTCGGAGAGTTACTTCTTGCCGCACAGTCCGCCAAAAAAGCGGTGTTAGTCCTCGATGTGAGAGGCGGTGAGTTCTGGTTAACCCCCCGCGCGGTCGGCCGCGATTGGGTCTCTGGTCGATTGGGGTCAGGGGGCGAGCGGATCATATTGCTGGAGGCCATCGTGGCGGTTCACTCAGAGGAACAACGCAGTGGAGGGCAAAGCGCTCTTGCCCCCATTTCTATTTCGGGTGTCCTCCAAATCTGGAAAAACAGGGGAGAAGCAATTCGGGTGACAACTCGTACCGAGGATTTTGTCGGCCAGCTCGGTGATGTGTCGGATCTGGGTGTCACACTGTTCAGCCTTCGCTCGGGGAAGCCGGCGAGGTGGTTGATCCCCTTTCGCCACATGGTGTCTGTGGAAGGGGTGAGCGAGCATGGCACGCTCTGAATCACACGAAAAGACCGAGCACAAAAAGAGGGGCACTTTTCGAAGGCGTCTTCCGGGAGCCAGCTCACTGCGCCGCAGTGTGGGTGCGGCATTGATAGTCATTGCCGGAGCGGGCGCATGGTGGGTGGTTCAGGAAACCAATCACTTGGAGCCCTATTTACTCACCGCCTCATCAGTCCCAGCGGGCACACGGATAGCAGATATCGAGTTTGAACTGGCCTATCTTTCTGCACCAGGAGTGGCATTGCCGTATCTTTCTCCATCGACCAAAGACGCCCTGGCGGAGAGCGCCACCGATGTCGCTCTGCCTGCGGGGAGTTTGGTTGATCAACGAATGGTGGGCACGCCACCGCCGGCAGACTCCACCACTTTCACCGTTGAACTCGATATCGGAGGGGCCCCTTGGCTGGGGGCGGGGGAATGGGTAGAAATATGGGTCGCTGCCCCTCTCGAGGATCAGGATTTCTCGGTCCCGATAGTGGCCTCACCCAGAGCGTTGGTGACGGGAGTGCGTGTCGATGAGGGATTCGCCGCCGATTCGTCTCGAGTAACCGTTGACCTATTGGTCCCGCGAAGGGGTATCGCCGCACTGATCCACGCCAAAGCAAACGGCTATTCGATTCAACTAAGCCCTGTGTCCACCCAGGGAGATACGCCATGAGTGTCGGTTTTGTCATCACTGTGTCCTCGTGGGAAATAGTCCAACCAGGACTCGACCCCATCATTGAGATCGCCTTCACCAGTCACGAGAATCCCCAATGGGAGAGGCTGTGCGAGCAGGAGTGTCCAGAGTGTGTTGTCGTGGAAGCGACAGAAGACTTGCTCACCGCGGATTTAGTGGAGGAAGCAGATCGGCGAGGGATAGTGGTCGCCGCGCTCATCACCTCACCAGATAGTGAGCAAATCGCCTCGAAGCGCGGTGTGGGGCACCTCATTCGACAGCCCATAGATCTTCTCGAGCTGGTGTCCAGGGGCCAATCGAGTAGGCGCCGCCCGTTGGGCAATGAGCTCAGTCTGGTTGTGGCGGTGTGGGGGCCAATGGGAGCTCCTGGGCGGACCACGGTGGCAACCACCCTGGCCACCATGCTGGGTGGTGAGACTGCGCGCACGCTTCTTATTGATACCGACCCGCGGGGTGGAACAGTGGCGACAAGCCTAGGCTTGCTCGATGAGGTTCCAGGGTTTGTGGCGATTTGCCGCCTGGCGGCTCGCGGAGAGTTGGATTCGACTCAGATTGACCGACTGGCGAGTCGGTATCGGTTTCCCGGCGGAGAGATTGATGTCCTCACGGGTTTAGCCCGCACCCTTCGAGACACAGATGCACAACGAGACAGTGTTGACCAGGCAATGGCGGCGCTCCGATCTCACTATGAGGCGATCGTGATCGATTTAGGGTCTGACCTTCCGCCCTCAGATCAAGGCGCACCACAGGAGTCGACCCCGGGGGCGGCGCTAAACGCACAACTCTTAGAAGAAGCCGATGTGGTGTGGGCTGTCATTGACGCATCTCCGGTGGGTGTGGCGCGGTTTGCCAGAGCCCAGTCGGGTTTTGACGCGGTGCGATCAGGTAAGCCAGTGCGATATTGGCTCAACAAAGTAGACCCTGCCAGGCGCGCTTTGGGTGATGAAGCAGTGCTGTCGGAGGCGTTGTGGCGCTTTACCGGTGTGGGTGAATACTGGTCAATTCCCCACGACTTTGTATCGACTCAGCGCGCGCGTATGGCGGGGGAGGGGCTTGCGGCATTAGGGGGGAAACAGCCCATCATCCAGGCGTTGTCTGGACCGGTTGAGGATTTGCGGGCCCTCATTAACGCCCGCACCTCGCGCACACCGGCCGGCCATGACCGCGATGAAGGGAAGAACAAGAGCGAGTCGAAGCTGGTGAAGAAAATCACCAACCTCATCGCGTTACGCTGAAGGGGTGTCTCGCACTAACGCTTCCACCTCCGTCTATGCGGTGTTGAGCGAAGAAGACGCAGAAACCCTCCAACAGGTCGTGGGCGAGGGCCAGCTGATGGCCGACTTGGCGTTTGCTGACATTGTCTTTTGGACGAGACAAAACGACGGAACCTTTGTGGCTGCCGCCCACCTTCGGCCCTCGTCGTCAGCCACCCTGTTTTATCGCGACGTAGTGGGAACCGCACCGCGAACTGAGTGGCAGGAGCTCATTCAGCGCGCCTACGACAGTAAGGCAATCGTCGATTCGATTCACCCCGATTGGCTTGAGCACACCCCGGCGCGAACCAAAGCTGTGCCAGTGTGCAGGCGTGATCGGGCCAAAGTCGATAGCCCTGATCGCACACCAGTGGCAGTGATGACCAGGCATTCAAACCTCAGCGAATCGCGGATGCCGTCCCGGCTTGAGCTGACGTTTAACGAATGCGCCAATGATCTATTCAGAATGGTCGCCGAGGGAACATTCCCAGATGAAGACGCCCCCAGTACTCCATCCAGAGGTGCGCCACGCGCATCTGATGGTCTGATCCGACTAGACCCGTCGGGCCGTGTGGTCTTTGCAAGCCCAAACGCGTTGTCGGCATTTGGTCGGCTGGGTTTCGACCAGGAACTTGAGGGACGTGTTCTGGGTGAAATCACTGCGTCACTATTGTCGGGAACCTTAATCGTTGATGAGTCGCTACCGCTTGTGGTGAGTGGTCGAGCACCATGGCGAAGCGACATCGAAGCATCGGGTGTGACGGTGAGCCTCCGCGCGATTCCTTTGAAACTTGGCGGCGACCGAATTGGTGCCTTGGTGTTGTGTCGAGACGTCACCGTTCTTCGTCGCCAAGAGCGTGAGCTGATCACCAAAGACGCCACCATCCGCGAAATTCACCACCGTGTGAAAAACAATCTGCAGACTGTGGCGTCGCTGCTTCGCATTCAGTCGCGTCGAGCGACAGACGAGAACGCTAAAGACGCCCTCAATCAGGCAATGCGACGCGTTGCTGCAATCGCCGTTGTCCACGACACCCTCTCCGAGGGGTTGAGTCAAAACGTGGACTTTGATGAAGTGTTTGACCGAGTCGGAATGTTGGCCGCTGAAGTCGCCTCTGGCACGAACCAGGTGATCAAGCCCACTCTGACGGGCCGGTTTGGTATTTTGCCGAGCGAGTACGCCACCCCCTTAGCTTTAGCGCTGACTGAATTGGTCACCAACGCGGTGGAACACGGACTTCGAGGTCGAGAGCAAGGCGAAGTGACGATTACCGCGACACGATCACCCGATCGCCTCAACGTCGTCGTTGCCGACAACGGAGGAGGGCTTCCGGGAGGAAGTGTGGGCGAAGGGCTCGGCACTCAAATTGTGCGCACGCTTGTTCAAGGTGAACTCGGTGGAACGATTGAGTGGAACAGCGTGGAAGGTCAGCGCACCGAAGTGGTCGTCGACGTTCCCCTCCAATATCTGGAGGACCAACCGATGACGGCTGCTATTCCGCTGGTTTAGGAAGCGCGGCGTGCGCGAGCTGCGCGACGCTTGAGAGCGCGACGCTCGTCTTCGCTCAGTCCACCCCACACACCAGAGTCCTGGTTGGTGTCGAGTGCGTACTGAAGGCAGTACTCGGTGACGGGGCAGGTCGAGCACACAGCTTTAGCCTTATCGATCTGGTCCACAGCGGGCCCAGTGTTTCCGACCGGGAAGAACAGTTCCGGGTCAACGGTGAGGCAGGCTGCTCGATCGCGCCAGTCCATGGCTACTCCTTCATTTGGGTGCGAATATTCGCGTTGCTTGTGGGTTTTCGTGACACACGTGAGGACTTGAGAGTTGGCCTCTCTCAGAGGAGGAACTCCGCGCACTTCGACGTGAACATCACAACAACCGACCGCTAGACTCCCACATTCAGGAGCTTCAATCAAGAGTTGAAGGATAAATTTTTGTGAATCACTCAGATAACTCACAGCTGGGCGTCAAGGTCCTCGTCGGCATTTCCGCCTTGGAAACCCTTGCAATTGCAGGCATTACAGCCGTTCTCGTGGTGGATTTGTTTGTCGCACGAGCGGATTCGCTGGTCACCGCCGTTTTCTTGACGGCACTCGTTGGCGCCTTCGCGTTTGCCTTGGCACTCATCACCAAAGGGCTATGGGACGGCAAGTCATCCGCGAGAAGTGCCTCATTGGTATGGCAGGTGCTTCAGGGTGCAGTGGGACTTGCCAGCGCGCAAGGACTATTCGCGCGTATCGACCTGGCCCTTCTCATCGGAGTGCCTGCAGCGGTTGCGATTGGTCTGATTTTGTTCAACAAGGGAGTGCGCACTCACTTCGGGGGATGACCGTTCGTTGAGTGAGGGCAACGCGGTATCTTTAGCCCCTATGAGCGAGCTACGCCCCATGCATAATCCGCCCCGTCCGGGCGAATTCATCATGTCTGCGTTCCTGGAGCCACTAGGGGTAAGTGGGAGAGAGCTTGCAGGCCAGCTCAGGTTTAGCCCGACGGTGATTCAGCGGCTGTTGTCGGGGTCTCGCAGATTGAGTCCAGAGATGGCTCTGCGACTATCAATAGTTTTGGGGCGCACCCCAGAGTCGTGGCTCGCCCTGCAAAACTCCTACGACCTGTGGGTCGCCAGGCAGAAGGTAGATCTTGACGACTTTGAGCCACTCGTGGTCGGCGGCTCGAACTCTTAAGCGTCTAGTCCAAGCTTCTTCCGAAGTGACGCCACGTGGCCTGTTGCCTTGACGTTGTAGAGGGCGAGCTCAATCGCACCTTGTTCGTCAACGACGAAGGTTGAGCGAATCACTCCCTGAACAGTCTTTCCATACATCGACTTCTCACCGTAGGCGCCGTATGCGTTGTGAACCGACAAGTCCTTATCGGAGAGCAACGGGAAGCTGAGCCCCTCGTTGTCGGCAAACTTCTGTAGTGCAGGCAAGTCGTCTTTAGAAACACCGAGCACGACGTAGCCAGCTGCTTGCAACGAAGCCATGTTGTCGCGGAAGTCACAGGCCTGAGTGGTGCAGCCTGGAGTCGACGCAGCGGGGTAGAAGTACACAATTGTCTTCTTGCCACGGAAGTCAGACAGTGAAACGGTGTTGCCGTCTTTATCGCTGAGTGAGAATTCAGGGGCAGGATTGCCGGGTTCCAATACGACCTTTGACATGGGGACTCCTCTGAGCTGGGTGGACGCGCTAACTGGAGGTTACGCGTCGAAGCTGACGTCTAGCCGAAAAGCTGGTGACTTTTTCGCTCCCCTCCAAGGTGCTACGCTAACTAACTGGCCTAAGCGCCGTTCCGCACCTCTAGCTCAATTGGCAGAGCAACTGACTCTTAATCAGTGGGTTCCGGGTTCGAGTCCCGGGGGGTGTACGAAACAATATTTGCCCCCTAGACATGTCCGAGCCTGCGGCGTAACGTACCGGTTAATCCGGAGATCCATTCATAGGCAGTGGACTTACTCTGTACCTCCGGAGGAAACGGGCCAGTATTGGATGCCTTCCACTGGTCCGTTTCTGCGTCCTACAGTGATGACATGGACCTGACGACTATTTCACTTGCCGTGGGCGCGCTAATGCTTGTGCTGTGGCTAATGAGAACAAATAAATCAAATAAGAAGGACTAACTACAGCTGCAGGTGTGACCACATTCGCAGGTGACACCACAGGTGCAGTCTCTGCCGCATAGGCATTTCACGTCTTCGCTCATAAATTCAGGCTACTCTCGCGGGCCGCTTTTTTCTTTTTGCGAGGGGCTACCTATGGTGATTCGCTTGAGATGAGTTCCAGCGCGAATGATTCACATTCGACCAGCTGGCCTTCGTTAGCTTCCGCTTCGTTAATTATTTGGTAAAGCAGCCAGAGGCCATCTATCAAGTTGTTCCTCGAGTCACGGAACATTCCACGGCCCTGCAATTCATCTACGGCTGAAAGAGATTGGTCAGCAATCTCACTGGGATTCAAATCGGAGCACCTGTCGGCCGCATCGTCAAGACTGACTTGGTAGTAATAGGAAGATTCAGGCGAGTAAAGCCCGTCTCTGATCATTAGGCGTTCAGCGTCAGAAGGTATTGAAGCCAATGAGCGAGCGAAGAAACCACAATCCTCATCCCAGGTAACGTAACCATTTGGACCCAAAGCGTCGGAAAAGACTGCGAGAAACCAGTCGTTGTAAACCCTGAGCCCAACGGAGTTAAAGTTTCTTTTTGCCTCCATCGCAAAATCTGCAAGCTCCTGTTCCGAAAGATCAGGGCACACTTCAACCGAGCTATCCAATAGCGGCTGGTAATACCCAAAGGCCTCTGCGGTCAGTGTTAGCTGGTCATCTCGAATGAGTTGCGCCGCTGGAGAGTTTTCATCGGCTAGAAATTCAGACTCAACCACCTCATTTTCTGAAGCGGCATCATCATTCTTTTTCGGCGAAAAATCAGGAGCGGTTTTCCCA
>JAYOHK010000013.1:0-32658 GCA_038118225.1 Cellulomonadaceae bacterium
TTCGCGGCGGGCTTCTTTGCGGTCGCCGTCTTTGCCGCAGGCTTGGCAGCGGCCTTTGCAGGAGCCTTCTTTGCAGCAGGCTTGGCAGCGGTCTTCGCGGCAGGCTTAGCCGCAGTGGTCTTGGTAGCTGGTTTCTTGGCAGCAGTTGTTGATGCTGGCTTCTTGGCAGCTGGTTTCTTCGCTGCGGGCTTGGACGCGGTGGTCACTGACGCTGGTTTCGCTTTCTTCGGGCTCGATTGAGTGGCTTGTGGCGCGGGAGCCGCTTCGGCTTCTTTCTTCCCTCCGCCAAAGGCGCCTCGGAGGCGGCCAATAAGGCCTCTACTGTTCTTGTCCGATGGCTTGTTGGGGGTTGCCGCCATGGCACACCTACTTCACTGTTTTCTGGGCAGTAGGAAGCCCCATGTCAAGTAGGAAGACCTTCTTGCTGGGACTAAGCCCCCAGTATGGCACGTTTCTCCCCGCGCCGCCTGAAGGCTAAGGAGTGTCGGTCAGCGGCGACTCTCCCGAGTCAGTTTGCTGGTGGGCGAGGAAGTTTTGAAGCGCTTGAGCGATGGTCTCGGCACTGGGCACCTCGCCCGCGTCGTCCATCAGCGGCGACGCAAGAGGGTTGTCTTCCATGTAGGAGTCGTGACGCTTTTCGAGTACGCCCACTAACCGCTGCAGCTCTTCGTTGTTCTCCACTTGATCACTAATGCCGGCCAGGAAGGTGCGCCCCTGTTCACGCAGCGAATCAGTGGGGAAAATACGCCCCGTTGCTGCGGTGATTGACTCGAGCGCAGTAATTGCCGCAGTGGGGTATTCAGTGTCGGCCAAGTAGTGCGGGACAAGAACGACAAACCCGGCAACCGGGTGGGATTTGCCCTGCAAGTTCCATTCGACCAAGTGCATCATCGTGCCGGGAACCCCGGTGGTGGGCTTCCACACGGAGAGTTTCTCGGTGAGCTCTGAGCGGTTTCCGCTGACGGTGACCCCCAGCGGCCTGGTGTGAGGCACCGGCATGGGGATGGCGTGCACCCAGGTCGTGGACACTACTTTGTAGCGCTCGATCAATTGGAGGATTTCGCGGGTCACGTGCTCCCAGCGCATGTCTGGTTCGTAACCAGACAGCAGCAAGAATGGCTCCCCTAGTTCGTCTCGGACGAGCGAAAGCCCCAGTTTGGCGGGCTGGTAATCAGTCAGGTGGGTTTCTTCAAACTGGAAGACGGGTCTGCGCGCTCGGTAATCCAACAAAGCGTCGTTGTCGAAGCGGCCAATTTCGCGGCTCTCCAGGTTGTCCTCAAACCATTGGGTGACTTGGCTGACTGCGCTGCCGGCATCAGCGAAACCCGTTAAACCTGCGACCAGCGGCAAACCCTCAGGGACATCCACTGGAGCGGACACTGGTCGAAACAACGAATCGTCAAACATTTTGACCATGCTATCTAGCTTCACCCTCAGCAGGTCTGGATGTTCTCTCACAGCCGAGGAGCCTTAGGCGGATACGATTGCCGGTGTGAATCTGCCTCAAATCGAACTGAGCTCAACCCCCCTTTCCACCCTCGACACTGACGTTGTCATCATTGGCGTCACCCCAGGTGACAACGGCCTCTCCATCGGGGACCCAAGCCTGAGCAATGAGGATCGCGAATGGCTTCTTGGCCAGGCTGGGGCTCTGGGCATGAAAGCAAAGCCCGATGAGGTGCGCACGCTTGTTGCGCCAAAGCAGTGGAGTGCCTCAACCATTGTGTTGGTGGGGCTTTCAGAGGTCTCACCTGACGCGAGCACTGTGCGCTACGCCGCGGGTGCCGCTGTTCGCGCTGCAGGGAACAAAGAGCGCATTGCTGTGTCCTTGCCCGGCGAAGGGCCCCTCCAAGTTGCTGCCGCACTCGAGGGAGCACTCCTTGGCGGATACCGCTTTCAGGGCGCTAAAGCCACATCCGAGGACCACAAAGAGTGGAAGTCGCTTATTGTCCGCGGTGCATTGGATTCCATGGAGCAAGCCCGGGCAATCGCCACCGCTGAGTCGGTGTGGTGGGTGCGCGACCGAGTCAACACTCCCCCGAACGAGCTATTCCCCCAAAGCTTTGCCGACATCGTTCAGGCCGCGACGAAGAGCCTGCCGATTGACATAGAGGTCTTTGATGAGAAAGCACTCGCCAAAGGCGCCTTTGGCGGAATCTTGGGTGTGGGAAGTGGATCATCGAGGCCCCCGCGTCTGATCGCTCTTCGCTACACCCCCAAGAAGCCCACCGCACACGTTGCCCTTGTCGGTAAGGGAATCACCTTTGACTCGGGTGGATTATCGATTAAGCCTGCCGCCTCGATGGTGGGGATGAAATACGACATGACCGGTGCAGCGACAGTGGCAGGTGCCATCATTGCCGCGGCGAAGATTGGCTCCCCGGTTCAGATCACTGCGTGGATGTGCCTGGCAGAAAACATGCCTTCTGGCACAGCACTTCGGCCAAATGATGTGATTCGTATTCACGGTGGCAAGAGCGTTGAAGTACTCAACACCGACGCCGAGGGCCGTTTGGTCCTCGCTGACGGACTGCAAGCAGCGAGCGCGGAACACCCCGACTTGATAGTCGATGTGGCCACGTTGACCGGAGCTGCGCGTATCGCCCTTGGCGAGCGCTATGCCGGCCTAATGGGTAATGAGGCAGCCCGCGAGCTGCTGGCTACATCGGCTGAAAATCAGGGTGAACTGGTGTGGCCGATGCCGCTTCCGGAGGAGCTTCGCAGCGGCTTGAACTCTGATGTTGCCGATATTGCCAATGTGGCAACAGGGAGCCCGCTCGGTGGCATGTTGGTGGCTGGATTGTTCCTCAAAGAGTTTGTGGGCACCAAGAAGGACTCGGAAGAGTTGATCCCCTGGGCTCACCTCGACATTGCTGGCCCTGCATCGAACTCTTCTGGCGCTTACGGCCACACCCCCAAGGGTCCTACTGGAGCTCTCGTTCGAACTCTCATTGAGTTGGTTGTGGACGTCGCCCCAGAGGGTTTGCCACTAGACAACCAGTAGTAGGCTTATGGGCGTTCCGGCCGTCATCGATCGGCCCACTCGCGATTGTTGAGGAGTCAACACAAGTGACTGACCACACTTTTGACCTTGTCGTTTTGGGCGCAGGATCCGGCGGATACGCCGCTGCTCTTCGTGCTAGCCAGCTCGGAATGAGCGTTGGCCTAATCGAGAAGAACAAGGTCGGTGGAACCTGTTTGCACGTGGGATGTATTCCCACCAAGGCGCTGCTTCACGCCGCAGAGGTCGCTGATTCAGCCCGCCACTCGGAAATGTTTGGTGTGAAGGCCACCTTCGAATCTGTTGATGTTCCTGCTGTGAACAAGTACCGCGACGACATCGTTGCCAGCAAGCACAAGGGCCTCCAGGGCCTGATCAAGGCTCGCGGGATCACCACTATCGAGGGTTCAGGAAAGCTGATCTCTCCCACCACCGTGCAGGTCGGCGATGACACTGTCACGGGTAAGAATGTGATTTTGGCGACGGGTTCATACCCGAAGAGCCTTCCCGGCCTGGAAATTGGTGGTCGCGTGATCACTTCGGAGCAGGCATTGCAGCTTGACTACGTGCCAAAGTCGGTCATCGTCTTGGGCGGTGGCGTCATTGGTGTTGAGTTCTCGAGCGTGTGGAATTCCTTTGGCACCGAGGTCACCATCATTGAGGCACTTCCACACCTGGTTCCCAACGAAGACGAGTCCATCTCGAAGCAGTTTGAGCGCGCATACCGCAAGCGCGGAATCAACTTCTCGCTCGGTGTTCGCTTCCAGTCGGTCACCCAAAACGACAACGGCGTTGTCGTCACCTTGGAAGATGGTCAAACCTTCGAAGCAGAGCTGATGCTCGTCGCTGTAGGCCGTGGCCCACAGACCGACGGCATGGGCTTTGAAGAAGTAGGCGTCGCAATGGACCGCGGATACGTGTTGGCCGATGAGCGCCTGCGCACCAACGTTCCTGGCGTCTGGGCTGTGGGAGATATCGTCCCCGGCATTCAGCTTGCCCACCGCGGCTTCCAGCACGGAATGTTCGTCGCCGAAGAAATCGCGGGATTGAACCCCGTCGTCATCTCTGACGCGATGATTCCGAAGGTCACCTACTCGGAGCCAGAAGTGGCCTCCGTGGGTCTGTCGGAAAACGCTGCGAAGGAAAAGTTTGGCGCCGACAATGTCGCCATCTACGACTACAACCTTGCTGGAAACGGCAAGAGCCACATCTTGGAGACCGCAGGGTCGATCAAGGTCATCCGCGAAGTAAACGGACCAGTCCTCGGTGTGCACATGATTGGTGCCCGCGTGGGAGAGCTCATCGCGGAAGCTCAGCTCGCTGTCAACTGGGATGCATACCCAGAAGACATTGCTCCGCTGATTCACGCCCACCCCACCCAAAACGAAGCCCTCGGCGAAGCCTTCATGGCAATCGCTGGAAAGCCCCTACACGCCCTCTAGGACCACAAGTCCGCTTAATAGGAGTCAGGAATAACCCATGAGTGACGTCACCCTCCCCGCGCTTGGCGAAAGCGTTACCGAAGGAACTGTGACCCGTTGGCTAAAGGCCGTCGGAGACACCGTTGCCGTAGACGAACCCTTAGTGGAAATCTCCACTGACAAGGTCGACACCGAGATCCCGTCGCCCGTTGCCGGTGTGGTCCAAGAGATCCTCGTCCAGGAAGACGAAACCGTCGAGGTGGGCGCCGTGTTGGCCCGCGTGGGAGACGCTGGCGCCGCGCCTGCAGCCGCGCCAGCAGCACCTGCTGCCGAACCTGAGCCCGCGCCTGCTGCTCCCGTGGCGGAGCCTGCTCCCGCAGCAGCACCTGTGGCACCCCCCGCTCCTCCTGCTCCCGCAGCTCCTGTGGCACCTCCTGCCCCCGCAGTGGCTCCTGCTGCTCCGGCAGCTCCAGTAGCGCCAGCCGCTGCTCCTGCTGCTCCTGCTGCTCCTGCTATGGCAGGCGATAGCAGCGCATATGTCACGCCGATCGTGCGCAAGCTTGCACAAGAGCGCGGCGTCGACTTGAACACTGTGACCGGCACTGGAGTGGGTGGACGCATCCGCAAGGAAGACATCCTCCAGGCGGCTCCTGCAGCTCCCGCTGCCCCTGCGGCTACTCCAGCCCCGGCTGCTGCCGCACCCGCAGCCGCGCCAGTTGTTTCGGAGCTTCGCGGCCAGACCGTTCCGATGTCGCGTCTTCGCAAGGTCATCGCCGAGCGCGCCGTGGCATCGATGCAGCAGACTGCTCAGCTCACCACCGTGGTGGAAGCCGACGTTACTGAAATCGCCAAGGTTCGCGCCCGCGTGCAAGAAAACTTTGTGCGCCAGACCGGCGGAAAGCTCAGCTTCCTCCCGTTCTTCGTCCGCGCCGCAGCCGAAGCGCTTCAGTCGCACCCGATTATCAACGCGACCGTTGAGGGCGACAACATCGTCTACGCAGCAACCGAGAACATTTCGATTGCGGTGGACACCGAGCGTGGCCTCTTGACCCCGGTTCTGCGTGGTGCAGGCGAAAAGACTCTCGCTCAGATCTCCCACGACATTGCTGACTTGGCTGCTCGCACCCGCGACAACAAGATTGGCCCCGATGAGCTCTCCGGTGGAACCTTCACCGTCACCAACACTGGCTCGCGCGGCGCACTCTTTGACACCCCGGTCGTCTTCTTGCCCCAGGTGGCCATCATGGGCACCGGAATTGTGCAGAAGAAGCCAGTCGTGGTGAGCAACGACGGCGTGGACGCTATTGCGGTTCGCCAGACCGTGTTCCTGGCCCTGAGCTACGACCACCGCATTGTTGACGGTGCAGACGCCGCTCGCTTCCTCACCCAGGTGAAGGAGCGCCTCGAGGCTGCAGCGTTCGACGACGTTATGGGTATCTAATGGCTGAGGCACCCAAAGAACCAGGTCGGATGACCCAGCTATGGCGGGTCTTCCAAATGACTCGCAAGGCCGACAAGGCCTTGCTGCCACTGATGATCCTGGCCTTTGTGGCGCCGATTGCACTCGGAATCGTACTTCCGATGTTGGTGTTCCCCGGTGGCCTCTTCAGCATGATTCTGTGGATCATCACCGGTGTGCTCGCCGGTGTATTGCTCGTTCTCGTGATTTTGGGCAACCGGGCAGAAGCAACTGCTTATCGCCAAATTGAAGGCCAGTCGGGTGCTGTCGGAGCAGTGTTGCAAAACGCACTCCGCCGCGCATGGCAGGCCAACGAGTACCCCGTTGCCGTGAACCCTCGCACCCGCGACGCTGTGTACCGCGCAGTGGGTAAGTGTGGAATTGTTCTCATCGCCGAGGGCGCGAAGTCTCGCACTTCCAAACTTCTCAACGACGAAAAGCGCCACATTCAGCGCACCGTCCCCCAGGTGTCTATTCACGTCATCCATGTAGGCCCTGATGAGGATTCGACTCCGCTGTTGAAGCTTCGTAAAGAAATGAACAGCTTCAAAAAGGAGCTGAACAAGGCCGAGGTGTTGGCCGTGGCGAACCGTCTGGAATCGCTTAAGAAGCCGGGCGACATGCCTATTCCGAAGGGTGTTGACCCCTTCAAGATGCGGGCTCCTAAGCCGCGCTAACGCGTCACCAAAATGGTGCCGACGAGTCGGTCGTGCACTCCCCTGTGATCGCGGTCATAGATGAGGGCTGGGATGACCGCAGCAATCAGTAGTGGCCTGATGAGTGGCGCGATCACACCGAGTCGTCCGCCTTTAATCGGCGCGATTCGAATACGCGCAATATGGTGTCCGGGTGAGCCAGCAAACATCATTCCGCCGAGGGCATTGAGCACGATGAACACGATCAAAATGGCTGACCCTTCGTAGCCATAAAACACCGCAGCTATCCCCATGGACAACGCCCAGTCAATTGCGAGGGCAAGCAGCCGACGAGAGTAACTAGGGGTACTTCTTGGCCCCTCTTCGGGTAACCCGAAGGCTTTTCCTGGCCAATAGTTTTCGTCGTCGCTCACAAGTATTCAGTGTAGGTGTGACGGGGCGTAACATTCTGGAAACATTTCAGATATCCCTTCGTGACGCCAGTGGCCTACGCTAGTAAGCGCTACGACTCGTAGCCAGAAAGCTATCAATCACAGGAGTGTGTATGTTCAAGACTTCCTCGGAGGTTCTCTCCTTCATCAAAGACACGGACGTCAAGTTCCTCGACATTCGTTTCACCGACCTTCCGGGCGTGCAGCAGCACTTCAACATCCCGGCGTCGACCGTTGATGAAGACTTCTTCACCGTCGGTCAGCTCTTTGACGGTTCGTCGATTCGTGGTTTCCAGACCATCAACGAGTCCGACCTTCAGCTGATCCCCGACGTCACCACCGCGTATGTCGACCCGTTCCGGGCCGAGCGCACCCTGGTGATGATCTTTGACATCTACAACCCACGTAACGGCGAAATCTACAACCGTGACCCCCGTCAGGTCGCCAAGAAGGCTGAGAAGTACCTCGCCTCGACGGGTATCGCTGACACCGCGTTCTTCGCTCCTGAAGCTGAATTCTTCATCTTCGATGACGTGCGCTACGAAGTAAACCAGCACACCAGCTTCTACTCGGTTGACTCCGAAGAGGGCGCCTGGAACACCGGTCGTGTCGAGCAGGGTGGAAACCTTGCCCACAAGACCCCCTACAAGGGCGGTTACTTCCCCGTCTCACCCGTTGACAAGATGGCTGACATCCGCGACGACATCTGCTTGAAGCTTGCTGAAATTGGCCTCGAGGTCGAGCGCAGCCACCACGAGGTGGCAAGTGCCGGTCAGAACGAGATCAACTACAAGTTCAACACCATGGTGCACTCCGCTGACGACATTCTTGCCTTCAAGTACATCGTCAAGAACACTGCAGAGCAGTGGGGAAAGACCGCAACCTTCATGCCCAAGCCGCTCTTTAGCGACAACGGCTCCGGTATGCACACCCACCAGTCGCTGTGGAACGACGGCAAGCCATTGTTCTATGACGAGGCTGGCTACGGTGGCCTCTCCGACATCGCCCGCTGGTACATCGGCGGTCTGCTCAAGCACGCTCCCGCAGTGCTCGCCTTCACGAACCCCTCGACCAACTCTTACCGCCGTTTGGTCAAGGGCTTCGAGGCTCCCGTGAACTTGGTCTACTCGGCTGGTAACCGCTCGGCTGCGATTCGTATCCCGATCACCGGAACCAACCCGAAGGCAAAGCGTATTGAGTTCCGCGCACCAGATGCGACCGGTAACCCATACCTCTCGTTTGCTGCTCAGATGATGGCTGGTCTTGATGGAATCATCAACAAGATCGAGCCTCACGAGCCAGTCGACAAGGACCTCTACGAGTTGCCTGCTGAGGAAGCAAAGAACATTCCTCAGGTGCCTGGCAGCCTCGAAGAAGCACTCGTTGCTCTCGAGAACGACCACGAGTTCCTCCTCCAGGGTGGAGTGTTCACCAAGGACCTCATCGACACCTGGATCGACTACAAGCGTGAGTCGGAGCTGCTGCCCTACGCACAGCGCCCTCACCCCTTCGAGTACGAGATGTACTTCTCGATCTAAGAAGCCACAACACAAGAGCGGGTCTGGTTACCAGGCCCGCTCTTGTTGTTTCTAGAAGAAGTTTCGCTCGAAGGCTTGTCGAGACAGTCTCGTCGAGCGAAGGTAGCGCTCTTCGAGTGCACTGGCGCTGCGCGGTGGATAGCCCAGCAGCCTCGCAGCACCCTCCAAGGCGTGACGATCAGAGGGCAATACATCAGAGGAGACCTGGAAGAGCGTCAGCGCGTTTCGAAGATCAGAGGCCAATAGCCAGGCGTCTGATAACACCTCGACGTCTGAGGGATCCACAATGCCCAGCTCCCCCATTTCCTGGAGAGTGCCCAAAGTATCTGCCCGTTGTAGCTGCGGGTGCGCGTGGCCGTGTTGCAGCTGGAGTAGCTGAACGAGCCACTCGACGTCGCTGAGTGACCCTCTGCCAAGTTTGAGGTGACGAGAGGGGTCTGCTCCTTGAGGAAGGCGCTCAGACTCCACCCTGGCTTTAATTCGCTTAATCTCCCTGGCTGCATCATCGGGGAAGGCTTCAGGGAATCGATACTGATCGGCAAGGGCCATGAAGTCGCTGCGCAGGGCCTCATCTCCCACGACATCTCTGGCGCGAAGTAGCGCCTGCGCCTCCCAGCCCAGAGCCCAGCGCTCGTAATAGGCCTGGTAGGCGTCGAAGCTTCGCACCATGGGGCCGTTCTTGCCCTCAGGTCGCAGACCCGCGTCGAGTTCAAAGCGGAAGAGGACATCGTCGGTGATGGCCGTTATCGACTTGACCAGTTCAATTCCTCGATTAACCGTCTCCTCACCGGCACCAGCATCCCGGACAACAAAGAGAACATCGGCGTCAGAGGAGAAACCAAGTTCTGCTCCCCCGAAGCGACCCATCGCAATCAGGGCAAACTCGATTCCGCTAATCGACCCCGCGGCAAGTTTCCATGCACCCTCGAGGTATGCCTCGGTGAGTTCACTTAAGGCGATACCTAGCGCCGCCGTCTCGATTTCGCCGTTAATGGCCGCCATGGAAAGTCGAAGAAGTTCACGTCGGCGCACCTGGCGAAGCGCCTTCGCCCCGCTGTCAACGTCGTCGACATAGCGCTCGGCGATGCTCGAAACCTCACTGCTCAGGGCTGCTTTATCCCTGGGGCGAAGGTCATCGGAGTCATCGAGCCACCCGGCCCCCTCGGGGACTCTCTCAAACAACGCACTGGCATAACCGCTGGTGGCCAACACACGGGTCAAACGCTGTGCCGCCCCAGAAGAGTCTCGCAGCATGCGCAAGAACCAGTGGGTCTCCCCCAAATCGTCGCTCAGCTTCCTAAAGGCCAAAAGTCCCCTGTCGGGGTCGGTGCCCTCGGCGAGCCAGTGGAGAATGACGGGCAGGAGGTTTCGTTGAATCTGAGCACGCCTCGAGACACCTTGGGTCAGGGCGGAAATGTGCCTGATGGCGCCTTGGGGGTCGACAAATCCTGTTGCGCGCAGACGCTCTGCCGCTTGATCGCTGGTGAGCTCGAGGCCTTCCTCGGCTCCCAGACCAGCCACTGCGTGCAATAGTGGGCGATAGAAGAGTCTCTCGTGCAGAGACCTAACCTCCCTCTTGGTGTTCTTCCACACCTCCAGCAGTGATTCAGCAGTGTCAGCGAGCTTGCTCGCTCTGGCCAATACGCGCAGAGATTCTTCGTCACGGGGCATCAGGTGGGTTCTCGACAGCTGGCGCAGCTGGAGGCGGTGCTCGAGGGTACGAAGCAGACGATAGGCGCGGTCAAACTCGCCAGCTTCTGGGCGACCGACATATCCCTTGTCGGCGAGTGCCCGAAGAGCGCCCAGGGTGTCTCGTTCTCGCACGTCCTGGTCGGCACCGCCGTGAACAAGCTGCAACAGCTGAATGGTGAACTCGACGTCTCGAAGACCACCTGGTCCGAGTTTCAACTGCACGTCCACTTCATCGGCGGGAATGTGTTCAGTCACACGCTCACGCATGCGCTGCACTTGCTCGACGAAGCCGTCTCGAGACGATGCCTGCCAAATCAGGGGTTCAAGGGTCTGGCGGTAACGCTCACCTAACTCCAGTGACCCCGCCATCGGCCGGGACTTGATCAGAGCTTGAAACTCCCAATCTTTAGCCCAGCGCTGGTAGTAGGCCAGGTGGGATTCGAGCGTGCGCACCAGCGCACCATCTTTTCCTTCTGGTCGCAGGTTGGCGTCTACTTCCCACAGCCCTGGCTCTTTGCCCATGTCGGCAATGACTCTCTGGAGCCCCCTGGCGACACTTGTCGCCTGTTGGATGACTGCATCCTGGTTGGAGCCCTCTGGAGCGTCGGTCACGTAAATGACGTCCACGTCGCTCAAATAGTTGAGTTCCTGGGCTCCCGTCTTGCCCATGGCAATGACGGCGAGTGGGGCGTCTTGTTCACCAACGCCTAAGTCCGAACGGGTGATGCTGATGGCGACCTCGATCGCGGCATCAGCAAGTGCGGCGAGGCCCCTGGCAACCACGGCAACAACTTCAATCGGGTGGTCATGGCGGATGTCCCAGAGTGCGAGGCGACACAATTCCCTGCGGTAGGCAATCCGAAGCTTCTCGGCAGCGGGTTCGAGTGCTAGACCTGCTACTTCCTTGTTCCATTCAGCAACGAGTTGATCCCGACCAAGCGGCGCGTCTAACGGGGCTGAAAGGGCAGACCACGCTTCTGGTCGACGCTTGAGGAACTCCGCGAGTCCCCACGAGGTCGCGGCGAGCACAGTGAAGGAGCCGGCCCACTCGTCGTCAGTGGCCGCCTTGTCAAAAGCGGCGCCGTGGGCATCACGCATTCGCTCCCACCACAACAGCGCACGATCAGGGTCGGCCAGACCATCAAATCGGTCAGCGTCGAGGCCAAGAGAGACCAGTCGGTTTCTCGCCTCAGTGAGCTCGGCGAAGCCAAGCCTCGCGAGCTCTGATAACCCCAATTCGCGAGGCATAACTCAGATGCTTCTACCTAGAGGAGCTCGAGGTTAGCGTCGATCTCGTAGGGAGTGACCTGGGCTCGGTATTCGTCCCATTCGCGGCGCTTGTTTTTCAACACGTAGTTGAACACCTGCTCGCCGAGGGTTTCTGCGACCAATTCGCTTTCTTCCATGACGTTCAAGGCGTGGTCAAGGCTAGTAGGCAACGACTTGTAACCAAGGGCCTTGCGCTCTTGACGGCTGAGCTCCCACACAGTGTCTTCTGCCTCGGCGGGAAGTTCGTAACCTTCTTCGATTCCCTTCAAACCGGCGGACAGCATGAGTGCAAACGCCAGGTAGGGGTTTGCGGCCGAATCCATGGCGCGGTATTCGATACGCGCCGATTGGCCTTTACCGGGCTTATAGAGGGGAACGCGCACCAGGGCGGAGCGGTTGTTGTGACCCCAGGTGATGTAGCTCGGCGCCTCGTGGCCACCCCAGATGCGCTTGTAGGAGTTCACGAACTGGTTGGTCACCGCCGAGATTTCAGGCGCGTGAGTGAGTAGACCCGCCACAAACTGGCGTCCCACCGTGGAGAGCTGGTGGGTGGCGCCTTGGTCAAAGAATGCGTTCGAATCGCCCTCAAACAATGAGAGATGGGTGTGCATTCCCGAGCCAGGGTGGTTGGCGAAGGGCTTTGGCATGAAGGTGGCGTAGACGCCCTGCTCAATGGCAACTTCCTTGATCACCGTGCGGAAAGTCATGATGTTGTCGGCCATGGTGAGAGCGTCCGCGTAGCGCAGGTCGATCTCGTTCTGGCCGGGACCACCTTCGTGGTGAGAAAACTCCACGGAAATACCGAGATCTTCGAGCATGCGTACGGCCCGACGGCGGAAGTCGTGGGCGGTCCCTCCGGGAACGTTGTCGAAGTATCCCGCCTTGTCCACTGGCTCCAGGCCGTTGGGGCCCGGTTCGCTTGATTTGAGCAGGTAGAACTCGATTTCGGGGTGGGTGTAGAAGGTAAACCCGCGATCAGCAGCCTTTTGCAGCGCACGCTTCAACACATAGCGAGGGTCGTAGGCAGCGGGTTCACCATCGGGCGTAGTGATATCGCAGAACATACGAGCGGTGGGGTCGATTTCCCCACGCCACGGCAGGATCTGGAAGGTTGAGGGGTCGGGGTGGGCGAGCACGTCTGCTTCAAACGCGCGGGTATATCCCTGAATAGACGAACCGTCGATGCCCAGTCCCTCCGCGAAGGCGCCTTCTACCTCGGCGGGGGCAATCGCCACCATTTTCTGTGTTCCGACTACGTCGGTGAACCACAGGCGAATGAATTTCACACCGCGCTCTTCGATTGTGCGCAGTACAAATTCTTGCTGCTTGTCCATCGTCTACACCCCGCTGGGATAGTTGAAAAATAAGGCCACTATTAGGCTACTGGGTATGCCAGAACTCCGGGTCGCGATTGCCCAAACTAACCCCACCGTGGGCTTTATTTCTGGCAACCTTCAACGCCTCCTCGAATTAGCTCAGCAGGCCTGGGATCAAGGCGCTGAAGTGTTTCTCACCGGAGAGCTGGCATTAAGCGGCTACCCCATCGAAGACTTGGCGCTGAGGGATGACTTTTTACACCGCTGCCGCGAATCAGTGGACTGGTTTGCGAAAGAACTGGAATCCAGAGGCCTTGGTGACCTGGTGGTGTTACTTGGCCACCCAGACGGCCCGTTTCCGCCCCCTGCAGACCAATACAACCCTGCCCACCCGCAGCAGGCTCACAACTCGTTGAGCGTGATCCAGCACGGTGTCGTGGTGGCCCGTTATGACAAACACCACCTGCCCAACTACGCGGTCTTTGACGAGTTCCGCACCTTCCTCCCCGGCTCGGGATCGCTCATCATTCGCATTGGCGATGTCGACTGCGGTGTCGTCATTTGTGAGGACCTGTGGCGAGACTACGGACCAGTGGCAACGCTTAGTTCCACCAACATTGGCGCACTTTTGGTCCCTAACGCTTCCCCGTTTGAGCGCGACAAAGACGAAGTCCGCCTCCCCTTGGTGAAGCGTCGTGCCACCGAAATGAACTGCGCCGTGGTCTACGCCAACATCGTCGGCGGCCAAGACGACCTGGTCTTTGACGGCGACTCGGTTGCCGTTGATGCCACGGGCGCCGTGGTTTCGCGCCTGCCCGTCTTTGATGAAGCCCTCGACGTGGTGAGCCTTGATTTGCCCGAGGCAAGCGATGAAGCATTACCCGAGGGAGTTCGCCGCGTCGTAGTCGACAAGATCCACAAGGCAGACACTGAGGCACCGTCCGCAACCGTCTGCGCGGAAAAGGATGACCTGGAGCTGGTGTGGAGCGCACTAGTCACAGGGACCAGGGACTACGTCGTCAAAAACGGCTTCCCGGGAGTAATCCTGGGTCTCTCGGGCGGTATCGACTCGTCGGTGTGTGCAGTGATTGCCGCGGACGCCATCGGAGCGGACAAAGTGTATGGAGTCTCATTACCCAGCCAATACTCGAGCGAACACTCCAAAGACGACGCCAAAGACCTTGCTGACGCGATGGGCGTGCACTACCGCGTGGAGCCAATCGCCGACTTGGTCGCCCCCTTCGACCAGCAGCTTGGGCTCAGCGGTCTCGCCGCCGAAAACGTCCAAGCGCGTGCCCGAGGCATGGTGTTGATGTCGATATCCAACATGGAAGGCCAACTAGTTCTCACCACGGGAAACAAGTCAGAGCTCGCCGTCGGATATTCAACAATTTACGGCGACTCAGTGGGCGGATACGCTCCGATCAAAGATGTACCCAAGACCATGGTGTGGGAATTAGCGCGCTGGCGAAACCAATGGGCGCTCGACCACGGTGAGAATCCCCCTATTCCGGTCAGCTCAATTGAGAAGCCCCCGAGTGCGGAGCTTCGCCCCGATCAAACCGACCAAGACAGCCTTCCCGAATATGACGTCTTGGATGAGATCTTGGATTTGATCATCGTCCAGGGCCTCGATCACCCACAGATTGTGGCCAAAGGCTTCGATTCTGAGCTTGTCGCCCGGATTGTCACCCTGGTGGACCGCGCCGAATGGAAACGGCGTCAGGGAGCTATTGGCCCGAGAGTCTCGAGTGTGGCCTTTGGCCGAGACCGCAGACTGCCGGTCACGGCCAAGACAGGAAGTGTGCGACCCGGCTAGTCTGGTGTGATGGCTGAGCCCACCAAACGCGTTCGAGTCCGGCATTTTGACCAGGCCAAGCAAACTGGCACCAAAATCGTTGGCCTCACCAGCTACGACTATCTGACCGCTGGGTTATTCGACCAGGCGGGCGTTGATTTCTTGCTAGTGGGCGACTCGGCAGGAAACGTGGTCTTTGGCCACGACACCACCGTCCCCACCACCGTGGACGAGCTCATTCCCCTCACCCGGGCTGTCGTTCGTGCAGCCAAGCGCGCACTCGTCGTGGCAGATCTTCCATTCGGCTCCTATGAGTCAGGACCCGACGAAGCGCTCCACACTGCCGTGCGATTCATGAAAGAAACGGGCGCCCACGCGGTGAAGCTTGAAGGTGGAGAGCGCTCAGCCTCCCAAATTGAGCGAATCGTTCAAGCAGGAATCCCCGTGATGGGTCACGTTGGCTACACCCCCCAAAGCGAACACGGCCTAGGCGGCCACGTGGTTCAAGGGCGAGGAAGCGGTGCGAGCCAGCTTCTGGCTGATGCCAAAGCCGTTGAGGCAGCGGGTGCGTTTGCTGTTGTGGTGGAGATGGTTCCAGAAGACATCGCCAAGAAGGTCTCCAAAGCCCTCCGTATTCCCACTATCGGCATTGGTGCGGGTCGTCACACCGACGGTCAGATCCTTGTCTGGACCGACATGTTGGGCGTGAACACTGGGCGCGTACCCCGTTTTGTGAAGCAGTTTGCGAACCTTGGTGAGGCGATGATTCAGGGCGTCGAGCGCTACCGCGACGACGTGCGAGACGGCTCATTCCCCGGTCCTGAGCACGTCTTCGAGGACTAGTCCTCTTCTTCTGCCGCCCACTTCGCGGCGCGTTCTTGAGCGATTTCTGGCGCGCGCTTGGCGTCTTCCTCAGAGTCGAAGGGGCCGTCTCGATCCATTGAGAGGGATTGTCGTCCGTATTCGACCTCACCGGTGTGGTGGTTGTACCACCACTTTTCATCGGCCATGGGCCACTCCCCTCGTTGCTTAGACTCTAAGGGTGCCAAAAAATGACCAGGGTGTGTTGATTCCAGGGAATCTTTCTGCGTGGAGGACTGTCCCTGAATCCATCGTGCGCCCTGAATACGTGGGCAAGAAAGAACCCGTCGAAGGTGTCTTTGGTGACCACTACACCCCCGAACAAGTTGAAGGAATTAGGCGGGCGGGCCAAATCGCCTCACAGGCTATTGATGAGGCTGCCAAAGCGATTGCCCCTGGTGTGACCACAGACCGCCTGGACGCCATCGCCCACGAGTACATGCTCGACCACGGGGCATACCCCTCCACCCTTGGCTACCGAGGGTTTCCTAAGTCCTGCTGCACGTCGGTCAACGAAGTGATCTGCCACGGCATCCCAGACTCCACCGTGTTAGAAGACGGTGACATCGTCAACATCGACGTCACGGCCTATATCGGCGGCTTCCACGGCGACCTAAACCGCACCTTCGCGGTGGGAAACATCTCTGAAGAGGCAGCTCTCCTGATTGAGCGCACCGAAGAGGCGATGAACCGGGGCATTAAGGCGGTCAAGCCTGGGCGTGAAGTAAACGTGATTGGCCGAGCCATTGAGGCCTACGCCAACAGGTTTGGCTATGGAGTGGTGCGAGATTTCACCGGACACGGTGTGGGAAAAGAGTTTCACTCGGGCCTGATCATCCCCCACTACGACGCCTCCCCCGCGCACAACGACATCATCGAAGAGGGCATGGTGTTTACCATCGAACCAATGCTCACACTCGGTAGCATTGCGTGGGATTTATGGTCTGACGGGTGGACGGTCACCACGAAAGACAAGTCTCTATCTGCCCAGTTTGAACACACGCTGGTAGTCACTGCTACTGGCGCGGAGGTATTAACGCTGTCATGAGTATGCATCGCGCAATCGGAATCGATGTAGGTGGCACCGGCACCAAAGGTGCCCTGGTGGACACCGAACAAGGTGAGCTGCTGACTGAGCGCATCAAATACCCCACCCCTGAAGGCGGCTCCCCCGCAGACATTTTCGACACCATCGCCCAGATTGTTGACGACATTGGCGAGCAAGGCAAAGGCCTGCCCCTTGGCGTATGCGTCCCCTCGGTTGTTAAACACGGTGTCACAAAAACCGCTGCCAACATTTCTGATGAGTGGATTGGCCTGGACGCCGAGAAGAAGCTTGAGGATCACCTCGGCCGAGAAATTGTCTTCTTAAACGACGCCGACGCGGCCGGTGTTGCAGAAGCTCACTACGGAGCAGCCGTGGGCCAAGCCGGACTTGTGATTTTGACCACGTTGGGCACGGGAATTGGCACCGCCTTCATCCAAGATGGCGTCTTAATCCCCAACACCGAGCTTGGTCACTTGGAACTCGATGGTGAAGTGATTGAAAAGCGCGCCTCCGCGATTGCCCGCCAGAAGCTTGGGCTCGAGTGGGACGAGTGGGCGAAGATTTTGGAGCGCTACTACCTCCACCTCGATCGCCTCTTTAGCCCGGATCTGTTCCTGGTCGGCGGCGGCGTATCTAAAGCCCCTGAGTTATTCATGCCCCACATCAACATTCCCGTGCCGATCAAGACGGCAGCGCTGTTAAACAACGCTGGAATCCAGGGAGCTGCCTACTTGGCAGAGACGACGAGGAATCAAGTCCGGTAAAGAGGCCGGCCGATACGCCGGGTTCTGTCCCAGGTTGCCCTGGTGGCGACCATCTCTCTCGAAAATACGTTGCCGCATTTTTCTAGCGACCTACCCGGTGTCTAGGCGAGCAACCTAATTGACACCTGTTTGGTCTTGCTCCGGGCGAGGTTTACCGAGCAGATGCGGTCACCCGCACCTCTGGTGGTCTCTTACACCACCGTTTCACCCTTACCCCCGAGGGGGCGGTCTGTTTTCTGTGGCACTATCTCGCGGATTACTCCGGGTGGGTGTTACCCACCACCCTGCTCTAAGGAGCCCGGACGTTCCTCGGCACTTGCGTGACGCGGCCGCCTGGCCGACCTCTTTACTGGAGGCTCCAGGGTAGCGCCAAAAACGAGCGCTATCTAGTGGTGGATGACGAAGTCACGGCCTTCATCGAGCGCGCGGTTGGCTGCAGCATCAGCCAAGGCGTTGTCGTTTCTGGGCACCCATTCAAAGCGCACCGGGAGTCCATCGATGGTGGCGTGGGCTTTTTTCACGAGCTCTTGCATGTCGGGGTGTTTGACTTTCCAGTTGCCAGACATCTGCTCGACGACGAGTTTTGAATCCAGTCGAACAATCACTTCACCCTCGGGCTCGAGCCCCTTGGCGACCGAAACGCCCTCAATCATTCCCCGATATTCGGCGACGTTATTGGACGCGTGACCACAGAGCACACCCACTTCGACGAGCACTTCACCAGTATCGGCGTTCAAAATGACTGCTCCGCCTGCTGCAGCGCCCGGGTTTCCGCGAGACGCCCCATCGGCGTGAATGATCAAACGCATTAGATTCCAGACTCGGCAGTTCGCACCAAAATCGCGTTCGAATCCGGGCACAACACCACATCGTCTGGTGCTGCTTGGCGCACCTGGTGGAGGTCTGACTCGGTCAGAGCTACCCCACTGGCAGAAGAAATACCCCGCTGAAGCAGTGACGCGCCAAAGCCATAGCGCTCACGTTGTCGCTCATATAAGGCCACAAGCTCTTCAGGGAGCCCGTCAACAAGTGCCTGGCGCGTGGCCGATGTGGCCTGATAATCGGCTTCTAAGGCCGCTTTGGCAGCATCGAGAGCCTGTTTCGCTTCGTCGAGCCGGCTCTGAAGCTCGGTCATCGCTTGGTCCGCGCCCGAGAGCTCTGCTTCGGCTGCCTCGAGTCGCTCGATGACACCCAGCTCCACCTCTTCCAGCATGGCGAGGCGCTCACGAAGGCTCTGGATTTCGTGCTCAAGACCCTGGGCGTCTTTGGCAGAGGAGGTGTGCTGGCTGTGCTCGGAATCTTTCGCGATGCGCTGCTCCACCAGTTTCACGTCGGATTCGGCTCTGGCCATTTCGGCTTTCAGCTCATCGACGGCGGTGAGTGCGTCACGCTGGGCTGCCTTGGAATCGGTCAGGGAAGCTTCTAGTTCAGTGACCACAGCCGCCTCGGGCAGGCTCTTCGCCTTTGAGTGCACCTGACGAATGTGGGTGTCGAGCTCTTGGAGCTCGAGTAGTCGCTCCTGGTCAGCGGGATCCGCTTTCATCCTCGGCTTCCTTCCTGCCCTGGTCAGCCCAGTTTAGGTGGCCTTAGCTGGGGTGAACGACGAAGTCCCACGGGTCAGTGACAATCTCGCTCACACTGACGCTCACTCCCGGAAGCTTCTTCTCTAAAACCGTCTTGACGGTGTCGAGGAAGAACCACTCGGAGGCAAAGTGCGACACGTCGATAAGTGCGGGGCCGACACCGTGAATACGGTTTTGTTGGGCCTCACTGGCGGGGTGGTGCCTGAGATCACCGGTGATGTAGACATCGGCGTCTCGAACGAGTGGGTGACCAAGCAGGGAGTCCCCCGCTCCGGTGCACAGCGCTACGGTCTTCACCATCGCCTCGGGGTTTCCCGACACCCGGATTCCACTCGCGCAGTGAGGAACAAGCTTCCCCAGTGCGGTGGCCAGGTCATAGAGGCTTATGGGCTTTTTCAGCACACCCACGCGACCAATGCCACTTACTGGGCTCAGCCCCTCCTGAATGGGAGCCAGTGAGCTCAGACCCAAGGCCTTGGCCAGAGTTTCTGACGTTCCCACGTCAACGGCATCAGCGTTGGTGTGGGCTGAGTACAACGCAGTGTCATTTCGAATCAGTGTCGAGACCAACGCGCCCTTGTATTCGTCTTCTGCGACCGAGTGCACGCCGCGAAGAAGCAGAGGATGGTGCGCGACAACGAGGTCAACACTGTCCGATATCGCTTCTGCAACGGTGTCGGCGACGACATCGACGACAAGGCGAATACTGCTTACTTCCTGGTCGAGCCTGCCGGTGACCAACCCCACACGGTCCCACGCTTCTGCGCCTGCAGGGGGGAAGAGCTCGTCGAGAACGGCGACGGCCTCAGCGAGGGTGGGAGTGGCAGCCACTATTTCTCTACTTTCTCGGGGCCTAGCTCAACCCCGGTCTTAATCCCGGCAAAAAGGTTGAATGCCAAAGCGACAACGAGAGCCGCGAGAGGGCCCATTTGCCAACCAGATACATCGATTCCCGCCATGGAGAGATAGCCAACGTGATAACCAATCCAGCCAAGGCCTGGAATGTCAGTCTCCACAAGACCAAGACCTACATCGGCTGCGACCACAAAGCCAATCACCGGCGCAATACGCCAGCGGTAGTAGTTTCCTGCTTCTCCGGTGAGCAATCTGGCGTCAAGGTGAACGCGTCTGGTGAGTATCTCCCCCGCGATTCCACCGACCACTGAGGCCACCATGACTCCGGTGACGAGTGCGAGGTCGGGGAGGTAGTTGGTGAACCCTGGGATGAACACCACAATGCCTAACGCAATCAGGGCAGCAATTGCTCCCGCAACCGCAACACCGACGTAGCGTGGCATTTTTGCGCCGAGGCTAATCACGGCGTAACCCGCGGAGTGAAGGGCGAGTGCCGCCAAGCCCATAAGTGGCAGGGCAAAGAGTAAGACTGCTGGAATTGGATACCACTCGGGTGCCAGCTCCAAGACAGCGTCGAAGAAGTCGGTAAAGAGAGCCTCACGGAACGCAGCATCTGACGCTGCCAGAAGTGCCCCCCACGCCAGCACAAGAATCGGCGGAACTACAGCTCCCAGCGCTGCCAGGGATGTGCCATTGGCGGTTCCGTAGGGGCGGTGGAAGCGTGCGAGGTCTGAGCCAAAGTGCGCCCAAGTGATCATGAACACACTCATCACCAACGCCACTCCTGCAATGAGTGCACCTGATGGGGCGCCTTGACCCGAAGCAGCCGCACTTCCCAGCACGGGAGCGGTGACGACCACCACAAAGATCAGTCCCAAGGTGGCAAGTCCAGCCGAGACCCAGAGGGTCCACTGGATCATTCCCCGACCAATCAGGGCCAGAGTGATCGTTGCGACTACCGCGATGGCGCCGGTGATTACTTCGATAATCGCCGGGTCGCCATTCCAATAGTTCGACTCGAGCAAAATCCCCGAGACCATCCACGCTGACGACCAAATGAACACTCCAGCAACAAGAATGCGCACGAGAGTCATCACGATCGCAGGGATGATGTTTCCGGCCAAACCATAGGCAGCGCGGGACGCCACAAGGGTGGGCAGACCCGTTCGAATTCCCACAATCGTGCCAATCACCACAGGTAGCGACGCCACAGCAACACCGAGAATCGATGCGATGAGCGCCTGGATCAGGCTCAACCCGGTGTCGACGAGGTACGCACCAAGCAGCACGCCCACAATCGGAGCTCCGACCGCCCACCAGGTCCAAAACAGTTGAAGGCCTTTGTCGCTTCGCGCATTGTCCGGGCTGATTTCTTCGCCGACATGGTCAAACGACAAGCGCTTGGCGGGGGCAAACACCATCTGCTCGGCAGTCAGGGCAACCCCCGGCATTTCAGCGCTCGGAGTGGGCTCCTGCGCGGAGACAGGTTGTGGAACCACAGGCTCTGGCTCTGCCACGGGCTCAGGCTCAACGGCGGAGGGAGCGGAGAACACCGGTTCCACAACCGGCTCGGGCTCTGGCTCGACCAGCGGTTGCGGTTCGCTTTGTTCCACACTCGGCAGGGGCCACGCGTTGGTGGGAGGACTCACCGCATCTTCGTCGCTGAGAACCTGTTCGAATTCACCAGGAGGGGCAGCCTCGTCCGCAACCGCCTCAGCGGGAGCCTCTGCAGACTCCTCTTCCGGGGCAGCGGGTTCTTCGACGGGAACGTGACCTAAGCGTGGGAGGACGAAATCGGCGAGGTCATCCGCGGAGTCTTCTACTGGCTCAACGAGGACCACAGGCTCGTCAGAAGCTACTTCGTCGACCTCGACGATAGGAATTTGACCGGTCTCGTAGCCACCAAATTCAATTCGGGCCTGGGCAATGGCGGACTCGGCGGTGTCCTCATCGGTGCTTTGGCGAATGAGAGCAGCCCACGATTCAAATTCTTCGTTTTCAATCTTGCGAAGCTCCACCTGCTCTTGCAGGGCATTCATCAAGGCCTCGGTGTTTCCTCCGTGGCCGAGCTTCGCGAATATTTCCTGGTCGCTCAGCGATGAACGCGCGGGAGGCGGAGGGATTGCCGGGGTTCCACTGGACACGACGGGCGGCACCGGAGGCGGCGTGATGGGCGCACGGGTAGGAGCAGGCGGGGTGGGTGCCGCCTGGTCATCACCGAGGTTCAAAGGAACCTCCCGATCAACCTCGGGCGGCGAAAAAGTTGACCGCCTTGGTTGGTCGGTGCCGGAGTTGTCGTCGGTAGGGCCCTGATTCATAACACCAACCTTAAATCGATGGCGGGGTGTTTCGCTCAGCGGCCGAACGAGTGGCGCCAATCACGGCGAGCGCAATGAGCACAATTCCCAGTGCTCCGGTGAGGTCAAAGCGCTCCCCCACAAGCCACACGGCCAGCAGTGTGGCCACGGCAGGTTCGGTGAGCGCGATGGTCAGCACACTCGATGAGCTAAGAGTTTTCATCGCCCGGGAATACAACACGTAGCTAACCACCATGGGGCCAAGGACCAGGTAGCTAAGGCCCAGCCAGGATTCAGGTGCGGCGACGATGGCAGGCGCACTGATGGCAACGATCACCAGCAGCGGTATCGACCCCATGCCGAATGTGGCACCGGCAGATGCCATGGGCGAGTGGCCCGAGTCGATGATGCGACCCATCGCATAGGAGAAGACTCCGTAGCCCACCCCCGCAAGGAGCGCCACGGCAACCCCAACGCCGAACAGGTCTGCGTCTGCGGTGGTGCCGGAGTGGTTGGAGGTTGAGATCAGGATGACCCCATTGACTCCTGTGATTGTGGCCACCCACCACCCGGTGGTGGGTCTCTTGTGATCAAGTCGCCACTCAAGAAGGGCCCCGACAATCGGGCCTGTACCAAGCGCCAAGATGTTTCCTACGGCAACACCCGCTAAGTCCATGCCGGTATAAAACCCGAGCGGGTAGACAACAACGCCCAGTCCGCCCCAGATCGCCCAGCGTCTGGCCTTCTGATCACGGAGAATCGCTCGCACGCCAGGCCAGGAGATTGCGGCCAAAATCAGGCCTCCTACCCCCATGGTGACCGCACCAATAGTCAGTGGCGAGAGTGCACCCCCAATAGAGTGCGCGATAGTTCCCGTTGTTCCCCACAACAGCGAGGCTGCAATCACCATGAGCGCGGAGCGAGTGGTAGACATCTGGCCTGGCCTTGTCCTTGGTTCTCCCGCTAGCCTGTGGGCAACGAGTATCCGGTGATGAAGGGGTAGTAACTATGTCGTCTGAAAAGTTCGCGGGCTGGCAACGAGCCAGACTGCACCTCATTGTCTCTCAGATTGCCCCCACTCTTTTGCTCATCACCACGGTGGCACTGCTGCAGTTTGGTTTGGCAGAGGCCAGCCTGATGACTCGTATCGCCGCAGTCGGGATTTTGCTGGCGTCTGGAATTCTGGGCGCCTTTGCTCAATTCCAGTCCGCCTCCGAAGCAGAGCAGATTGCGAAAGACCTTGTGGGCGGTGAATACGACCAGACCGTGAAGGGCTCTGTCGGTTGGTTGTGGGTGCCAAAGTTTGTGACGCCGGCCATCTTCGTGGTGATCTTTATCGCTCTCGTTATTGACCTTCTCTTCTAAGCCACAATCTTTAGCGAGATCTCACCGAGTGCTTCTGCACTCACCACAACTTCTTGACCTGGCGTCACGGGATGAGCTTTGCCCGCAAGATTTCCGGTAAAAATCGCAAGGCCCGCGTTGACGGGAAGCCCTAGGCGCAGCCGCTCGTCGATGACTTCTTTTACGAGCACGAGTGGGTTTCCCATCAAGGCCGAACCGTGGCCAGTGAGAACAACGTCACCATCAACACTCAACGTGGCGGTGAGGGTCGCGAGATCGACATCACTCGGCGAAGCACCTTGTGTGGCCCAGACTCCTGAACGCGCAGCGGCGTTATCGCAGAGTGCGTCAGTCAAGATAAACGCGGGGTCTTCAAATCGTGGGTCAACGATCTCAATCCCGACGTGAATCGAAGCGATGGAACTAGGCAGTTCCTCGAGCGACACTGGCGAGGTGATGTCGTCTCCGAGGATCACCACAATTTCTGGCTCAACGCGGGGCATGATGCTGCCGGACACAGAAAACTCGTGACCCTCTTTGAGGACCATCGCGTCGGTGAGGGTGCCAAACGATGGCGCGTTCCACCCCTGGGCATCCCGTTGGTTCTGGTCGGTCAGCCCGAGCTTGATCGCGACTACCGATTCGCCAGCTGATTCCATCAGAGCGACTTGGGCAGCTTGGACACCATACGCTTCGTCCACGCTCACCGTGAGGGCGTGACTGGGCCTGGCATGAGTGTGTGGTGCTCTGGCTGCATCGAAAAAAGAGCGAGCAAGTGAAGCAGTGTCTGAGGGAGCGAGTGACATTGGCTACTCCTGAAAAAATGTGGTGGGCCCGGAGGGACTCGAACCCCCGACATCCACGGTGTAAACGTGGCGCTCTAACCAACTGAGCTACAGGCCCCTGTAGCCACACCATCGTATACCGGTTCAGACACCTCGGTGCGCGCATGAGGGGTCTCGCCCGGGTCTAGACTTTTGTGCGAACCCAGAGCGGGCGACCCTCGCGAACTGGGAAATTTTGGAGGACTCTCCCAACACAGGAATGAGGTCACCGATGGCTGTCAACGACCAGGACCCGTACTCGTTTACTCCGATGGATTCGGACCCGCAAGAAACCCAAGAGTGGCGGCAGTCGCTTGATGGCGTAGTGGCTCAATCGGGGCACCAGCGTGGTCGAGAGATCATGCTTGCGCTGCTCAAGCACTCAAAAGACTTGCACCTGGGTGTGCCGATGGTGCCGACCACCGACTACATCAACACCATCGCTCCGGAAAACGAGCCCGCCTTCCCGGGTGATGAAGACATGGAGCGTCGCTATCGCTCTTGGATCCGTTGGAACGCAGCCATCATGGTGCACCGCGCACAGCGCCCTGGCGTCTCCGTCGGTGGACACATCTCCACTTACGCATCTTCTGCATCGCTCTATGAAGTGGGCGAGAACTACTTCTTCCGTGGCCCCGACCACGCAGGTGGCGGAGACCAGGTGTTCTTCCAGGGCCACGCTGCTCCTGGAATGTATGCACGAGCCTTTTTGGAAGGTCGCCTCTCCGAATCCCAGCTGGAGGGCTTCCGTCAGGAAAAGTCTCACCCCAGCGGTGGCCTGAGCTCGTATCCTCACCCCCGTTTAATGCCCGAGTTTTGGCAGTTCCCCACCGTGTCGATGGGTCTTGGCCCAATCAATGCGATTTACCAGGCACAGTCAAACCGCTACTTGCATAACCGCGGCATCAAAGACACCTCCGACCAGCACGTATGGGCGTTCCTCGGTGACGGCGAAATGGACGAGGTCGAATCGCGCGGACAACTCCATGTTGCCGCCAACGAAGGCCTCGACAACCTCACCTTTGTGGTGAACGCAAACCTGCAACGCCTCGACGGCCCAGTGCGTGGAAACGGAAAGATTATCCAGGAGCTTGAGAGCTTCTTCCGCGGAGCTGGATGGAACGTCATCAAGGTCATTTGGGGCCGCGAATGGGATGCGCTTCTCCAAAACGACCACGATGGCGCGCTGCGCGATTTGATGAACCGCACACCAGATGGTGACTTCCAGACCTATAAGGCAGAAAGTGGAGCGTTCATTCGCGAGAACTTCTTCGGCCGCGACCCTCGTACCGCGAAGATGGTCGAGTCCTGGTCGGATGATGACATTTGGCGCCTGCGCCGAGGTGGCCACGACTACAACAAGGTGTACGCCGCATTTAAGGCAGCCACCGAGCACAAGGGTCAGCCCACCCTGATCATCGCGAAGACCGTTAAGGGCTATGGCCTGGGACCAAGCTTCGAGGGTCGAAACGCGACCCACCAGATGAAGAAGATGACTCTGGACAACCTCAAGGCCTTCCGCGACGACATGCGCATCCCTATTACCGATGCCCAGCTCGAAGCCGATCCTTACCAAGCACCCTTCTACCACCCGGGTGAATCGGATGAGGCAATCCAATACCTGCAGGAGCGCCGCCGCGAACTTGGTGGATATGTCCCCGAGCGTCGCAGCAAATACGTCGACGTCCAGCTCCCCAGCTCAGACGCATACAAGATCGCCAAGGGCGGTTCGGGTAAGCAAGAAGTCGCCACCACGATGGCCTTCGCGCGTATGTTCAAAGACCTCCTCAAAGACAAGGGCTTTGGACACCGCTTTGTGCCGGTCATCCCGGACGAGGCTCGTACCTTCGGTATGGACGCCTACTTCCCCACCCAAAAGATCTACAACCCCAACGGCCAAAACTACATGTCGGTCGACCGTGAGCTTCTCCTTGCCTATAAGGAAGGACCAGAGGGTCAGATCCTGCTTCCTGGCATCAACGAAGCAGGAGCGATGTCGCAGTTCCTGGCTGCAGGAACCGCCTATGCCACACACGGTCAACCGCTGGTTCCGGTCTATGTCTTCTACTCGATGTTTGGTTTCCAGCGCACCGGAGACCAGTTCTGGGCATCGGGAGACCAGATGGCACGCGGATTCATCATTGGAGCAACCGCCGGTCGCACCACATTGACCGGTGAAGGTTTGCAGCACGGTGATGGGCACTCGCACATGATCTCTGCCACTAACCCGGCAGTCGTCTCCTATGACCCTGCATTCGGATACGAGATTGCCCACATTGTGGAGTCTGGTTTGGACCGGATGTACGGCGGCCACCACGAAGACCCGAACGTCATGTACTACCTCACCGTCTATAACGAGCCGATCGTTCAGCCTGCTGAGCCAGAAGGCGTTGACGTCGAGGGAATCGTCAAGGGTATTCACCTGATTTCCACCGCCCCTGAGACGCTCTCGTCTCACGCGCAAATCCTCGCCTCGGGCGTGGCTGTGCCGTGGGCGTATGAGGCCCAGGAACTCCTCGCTAAGGACTGGGGAGTATCCGCTGACATTTGGTCGGTCACCTCGTGGACCGAGCTTCGTCGAGATGGCCTCCGGGCTGAAGAGCACAACTTCTTAAACCCACAAGCTGAGAAGAAGGTTCCCTACCTCACCCAGAAGCTCTCTGGCGCTCAAGGCCCCGTCATCGGTGTGAGCGACTTTAACCACCAGGTCCAAGACCAAATCCGACCCTTCGTCCCCAGCGACTACGCCACCTTAGGCGCAGACGGGTTTGGCTTTAGTGACACCCGTCAAGCAGCCAGGCGCTTCTTCCACATCGATGGACCATCAATTGTGGTGCGGGTGCTGCAGCAGCTGGCAGAGCGCGGCGAAGTCGACGCTTCCCTCTCGGCTCAGGCCATTGAGAAGTACAAGCTTCACGATGTGACTGCGGGCACCAGTGGCTCCTTTGGTGGAGACGCGTAAGAGCCTTCACGACGATGTCGAAAAAGAGCACGCTGGAGTGGCTTCGCACCGCCTCCGGTGAGTTGTCCACCCAGACGCTCGCCAGGCTAGAAAAAGACCTGGCCTGGTATCGAGCGATGCCAGCAAGCCGCCGCTCCGCGGTGGGCTTGGTGGCTCAAGCAGGCATTAACTCCTTCATTAAATGGTTTGAAAAACCGAAATCCACGGCGTCGATTGCCCAAGACGTCTTTGGTGCAGCCCCCAGGGAACTTCTTCGCTCGGTGAGCTTGCAACAAACCCTTCAGCTAATCAAGTTGACCGTTGAAGTGGTGGAAGAACAGATTCGTGAGGGACGAGAAGACCTTCACGAAGCAATCTTGTTGTATTCGAGGGAGCTCGCCTTCGCGGCAGCAGATGTGTATGCGCGTGCCGCTGAGGCGAGGGGCTTATGGGACCAGCGCCTCGAAGCCCTCGTGGTGGACTCGATCCTGGCGGGTGAATACGACCAAGAACTTCCCAGTCGAATCGCAGCACTTGGCTGGAGTGGAAACGGCGATGTCGCAGTGTTGGTGGGTACTCCCCCGCGTCACACCGACCCCGACCAAATTCGTCGAGTCGCCAAGAACCTCAATGTCGATGTGCTCATTGGTGTTCAAGGCTCCAGGATGGTCGTTGTCATCGGTCACCGCCTCCACCAAGAAGGCCAGCCCGTAATCGCTCCGGTTCCGTTCTTCCAAATCGCAAAAGAGATGGATGAATTCTTTGGCCCAGGCGCCTTGGTATTGGGGCCCACCGTCGAGACAATCCTGGAAGCAGTTGACAGCGCGAAAGCAGCACTGTCTGGGTTTGCCGTCTCCCCCGCACTTCGTGTAATCCCTCGACCAGTATTGGCCGATGACATGTTGCCTGAGCGCGCCATCGCAGGAGATGCGTTGGCCAGGCAGGTGCTCGTCACCGAGGTGTATGAACCACTTCGCGATCACCCGCTCGATCTGTTGCAGACGGTGTGGACCTACTTTGAAACAGGCCACTCACTGGAGGCAACGTCCAAAGAACTCTTCATCCACGCCAATACCGTGCGCTACCGGCTCAAGAAAGTCACCGACACCCTCGACTATGACCCGTCCGAACCCAGGGACTCTCTGATCCTCCACGCCGCCATCGTTCTGGGCCGAATTAGTGAGAAACCCCAAGGGCGCAAGAAACTCGATGAGATGCCCGTAGCACTAGAAACTGAGGCGTAGTAGGCCATCTACTACGAATTCTGAGGTTTATACCTCGTGGCTGCCAATTACGGCCACAGCCGAACTCGCCACACTAGAGGGATGCGCATCATTGTCGCGCCCGGTCAGGGCTCTCAAAAACCAGGTTTCCTCACCCCGTGGCTCGCCTATCCAGGCGTCGAAGACACCCTTCGCCGCTGGTCTGACATCACCGGCGTTGACCTTGTCCTCCACGGCACCGAATCAGACGCCGACACCATTCGAGACACCAAAGTGGCGCAGCCGCTCATCGTGGCAGCCGGACTCATCACGGGACGCGCTCTTCAGGCCACACTTGGCGACGAAGCCCTCGCCTACGCAGGACACTCGGTCGGTGAATTCACTGCGACTGCTCTCGCGGGAGTCCTAAGCGACGACGACGCAATGGCTTTGGTGGCCACTCGTGGTCGCGCCATGGCTGAGGCCGCGGCGCAGGTGGAAACCGGAATGGCGGCAGTGTTGGGCCTGGACTACGACCAGCTTGCTCCGCAGCTCGAAGCAAAAGGCCTCGTCCCCGCGAACGTCAACGGTGGCGGGCAAATTGTTGCCGCAGGTGAAAAGTCTGCTTTGGCGGAGCTCAAAGACAACCCACCTGAGGGTGCTCGGGTAATCCCCCTCGATGTCGCAGGAGCCTTCCACACTCACTTCATGTCCAGCGCCGTTGAGGCTTTGGCAGAGGCAGCTGCGAGTGTGGCAGTGTCTGACCCTGCCGCCACGCTGTATACCAACCGCGATGGCTCCCAGGTCAGATCAGGCGCCCAGATGGTGGAGTTCTTGATCGGCCAGGTCGCAAACCCCGTCCGTTGGGATTTGTGCATGGAGTCGTTTGCGCGAGATGGTGTCACCGAATTGGTCGAGCTCGCTCCTGCGGGAGCCCTTGTCGGGCTTGCCAAGCGCGCCCTGAAGGACGTTTCTGCCTCGAAGCTAGACTTGCCAGAACAGCTCGAGAGCTTCTCTGACTAAGGATTCGATTGATGCCCACTCTGAATCAGCCCACCGGCCCCGCCCATTCGCGCATTTATGCACTCGGCGCCGCGCGAGGCGATCTTTCCGTCCCCAACGACGACCTCGTGGGTCCGATCGACTCCTCCGACGAGTGGATTCGCCAGCGCACGGGAATCATCGAGCGTAAGAGGGCATCAGCAGATGTCGAAGCTGTTGACCTCGCAGAAGCTGCGGCGAAGGAAGCCATCGAGAAGGCCGGCATCAAGCCCACCGATATTGACGCGGTGATCGTGGCAACGATTTCCAACACGGTGCAGACCCCCTCACTCGCCAGCTTGCTGTGTGATCGCATTGGGGCGACCCCGGCACCCGCCTATGACATTTCTGCTGCCTGTGCGGGATACACCTACGGAATCGCTCAAGCAGACGCCTTGATTAGAGGTGGGATCGCCAAATACGTCCTCGTGGTGGGTGCCGAAAAACTCTCCACCGTTGCCAACCCGACTGATCGCTCCATTTCGTTCCTCTTGGGCGATGGCGCAGGAGCCGCCGTTCTTGGCCCTTCGGATGAACCAGGCGTTGGCCCCACTCTCTGGGGATCAGATGGTTCCAAGTGGGGCGCTGTGGGCATGGACCGTGAACTAAAAGATGCCTTTGATGACCCCGAGGGCGAATGGCCCACTCTGCGCCAAGACGGTCAAACCGTCTTCCGCTGGGCGGTCTGGGAAATGGCGAAGGTCGCCAAGGAGGCCGTTGAGAAGTCAGGAATTAAGCCTGAAGAGCTCACCGCGTTTGTCCCCCATCAGGCCAACATGCGCATCATCGACGAGTTTGCCAAGCAACTTGGCCTTCCTGAATCGGTCCTCATCGCCAAAGACATCCAGACCACCGGAAACACCTCGGCGGCTTCGATTCCCCTGGCGATGCACCGGCTGTTAGAAGAACACCCCGAAGCATCGGGTGGATACGCCTTAGAAATTGGCTTTGGCGCCGGATTAGTCTTCGGCGCGCAAGTCGTCAAAATGCCCTAAGACCGCTGTTTTAGGCCCAAAAACCCTACAATTGAACACTGGCTAGAGCACTATCAAACACACACGAAAGAGGTTCCCCCTAATGGCCCACACCACCGAAGACGTCCTCGCAGGTCTCGCTGAACTCATCAACGACGAAACCGGCATCGCCGTGGACCAGGTTGAGATGGACAAGTCCTTCACCGACGACCTCGACATCGACTCCATCTCCATGATGACCATCGTTGTCAACGCTGAAGAGAAGTTCGACGTCAAGATTCCAGACGACGAGGTCAAGAACCTGATCACCGTCAAGGACGCAGTCGACTTCATCACCAACAACCAGTAATTCTTCCCGTGGGGGCGAAAGCCCCCACGGTGTTTTTAAGGGAGGCCCTATGACCACCGTGGTCGTAACCGGTATTGGCGCGACATCACCCCTGGGTGGTACCGCACGCGATACGTGGAAGGCATTGCTGGCGGGCGAATCTGGCATTCGCCCTCTGGAATATGACTGGGTCTCTGAGCTGGAAATCCCGGTAACCTTTGCCGGCGAGGTGAAGGTAAAAGCCGCTGACGTACTCGAAAGAGTCGAAGTAAAGCGACTCGACCCCTCCGCCCAGTTAGCGCTCATTTCTGCCCGCGAAGCGTGGGCCGATTCAGGACTCGAGGGCGTAGACCCCGAACGCATCCTGGTCGACTACGCCACCGGTATTGGTGGCCTCTGGACTCTGCTTGATGCCTGGGACACCCTGAAAGAAAAGGGTCCCCGTCGAGTCTTGCCAATGACAATCCCGATGCTGATGCCAAATGCGTCTGCAGCTGCCATCAGCATGGACTTGCAGGCGCGAGCCGGAGCACGCACGGTGGTCTCCGCATGCGCATCGGGCACCGAGTCCATCGCTAATGCCTACGAACACTTGCAGCTTGGTTTAGCCGATGTGGTCGTCGCCGGTGGCACCGAATCTGTGGTGCACCCGATGCCTATCGCCGCGTTTGCTGCAATGCAGGCGCTGTCCAAGCGAAACGATGACCCCGCACGCGCCTCCCGCCCCTACGACGTTGACCGCGATGGCTTTGTCTTGGGTGAAGGATCTGCCACGTTGATCCTCGAGACCAAAGAACACGCTGAGGCACGTGGCGCACGGATTTACGCCGAGCTTGCCGGTGGTGCAATTACTTCAGACAGCTACCACATCACCGCTCCAGACCCCGAGGGTCTTGGTGCCTCGCGTGCAGTTGTCGCCGCTCTTGAGCAGGCGGGTGCCACTCCAGACGAGGTTGCCCACATCAACGCCCACGCGACCTCGACCCCTGTGGGTGACGTTGCCGAATACGCAGCACTCAAGAGTGTCTTTGGTGAGCGCGTCCACGAGATTCCCGTGTCTGCCACCAAGGCATCGACTGGTCACCTACTGGGTGGAACGGGCGCTCTCGAAGCGATGTTCACGGTTCTTGCCCTGCATGAGCGCACCGCGCCCCCGACGATCAACTTGGATAACCAAGACCCAGCTATTCCTCTGAACGTAGTCACAGAGCCCACCACACTCCCAGACGGCAAGCTTCTTGCCATCTCGAACTCGTTTGGCTTCGGCGGTCACAACGCCGTTGTGGCCTTCAGAACCGTTTAATCTGCTTGCTCGCTAAGAGCCGGCTGTGAGTTATCCCCCAAACTGACCATTTGGTCAGGAATGGCACTGTGGTGGACTTACGCTCCTAGTTGTGTCTCATCACGACCAGATTCTCCAGACTGCCCTGCAACGCTTCGCGCACCAGGGCATTGCGGCGACCTCGATTCAAGACGTCGCTGACCACGCGGGAGTATCCAAGGCGTCAGTGTTGTATCACTTCAGCTCCAAAGAACACCTCGTCGACGAAGTCCTCTCCCCCGCGCTTAAGGCCCTGGAGACACTTTTGAGCGAGAACCAGGGACTTGCCGATGCTGAGCGTCGCTCGTCCTTTGTGGACGCGTTTGTGAATTTTCTGCTGGATCACCGCCTGGCCTCACACATCGTGGTCACCCACCCCTATCTCGCGGGAAGCATTGCGAGCCTGGGTCGGGCGAATCAACTCATGGTGGAACTCTCCGATGCGGTGAGTGTTGCAGAGCTTGGCGAGACCGAGCGGCTGCGCTTCGGAGTCGCCGTCTCAGGCGCCACCTACGCCCTGGTGAGCGCGGGAATTCTTGGCGTAGACAACCTCACAAACGACGAGCTTCGACCACTTCTCAAGAGCGTCCTTCGACAAATGACCTCTCTCGACTAACCACAGAAAAGACTGACGACTTCAGATGGCAACATTTCTCTACCGACTCGGTAAAGCAAGCTTCCGGCACGCAAAAAC
>JAYOHK010000014.1:0-30455 GCA_038118225.1 Cellulomonadaceae bacterium
CACCCCCGGTAGATAGCCGCCTAGCCGACAGTGCTGGCAGCCAATGCGAGGCGTTTGGCCACCGCGATTGATTTCTTGTCGCCAGCTTCGTTCATAAGAAAGGCTTTGGCCAAGAAAGCATCAGCTGTTTCGATGGCGTGCTCGAGAGGAGTTTGATGCTCTGGCTTCTTTGCACCCCACAGTGTCTGGAGGCTCATTGCGACGGATTCCGCGAGGGAGCGGTTGCCCCATCGTTCGGGACGGACAGGTCGAATATCCAGGCTGTCTCCCAATCGAATCGAGCGAAAGCCAGGCTCCGAGGAAAACATTGTGACCAAAACATCAACAACGTCCTCAACCGCGGCGTCCAAACTTCCTGGCGCAGATGTACTCAACGCTTCGTGTGCGGCAATTTGTGTGCGCTCGAGGTTTCGGACAATAAGCGCGTCAAGAAGTGCAATTCGATCAGGGAAGTAGCGGTACACCGTCCCAATGGACGACCCCGAAATCGACGCGACGTGGTTCGTGGTGAGCGTCTCGTAACCATTGGAGTGAATGTAGGAGGCTGCCGCGTCGAGGAGGCCCTCGAGCCGCTTGGTGCTCCGCGCCTGAATCGGATCCGCCCGAAGAGCTGGTGCTTGGGTGAGCGATTGTTCGGCGGTGGACACGTGCTGCTTGGACCTTTCGGGAGAAAAAGTCTCTCGTTGCCAGAGCGGCGACGATCAAGACTGCGAAAGTCTAACAGCGCTTTCGAATGGTCTGTGAGCGAAATTCATCTTTGTCCCCCCAGGGTGACAAGTAGGCTTACCGGGTGCCCCACACCAACCCGGAGACTCCCCCAGAGAGTCGACACCGCGCCGCCGTCATTGAAGACTGGTGGCAAGATTGGCGGGTCCGCTTTGGAACCAAGCGAGGTCTCATCCCGCAGGTAGTTCCCTTTAGGGGGCTGGGCACCACAACGTCTATTCGCATCCTGGCCCGAGTGGTGTTGGGGAGCAGGCCTGACCCCTCCCAGAAGGCTCCCCGGAGGATTCGAGGCTGGAGAAGTTTCACCTCAGCACCTGTGCCCTATGCGACGCTCCAGATCCACGCCGACGGCCAACAAGTTGAAGTGACCGCCGACCGCGGTGGAGTCGTGGATGCCACCATTGCACTGTCGCTCTCCCCGGGGTGGCACGACGTGTGGCTGAGTGTGGAAGAAACCGTGGCCACCAGAAGTCGAGTATTTGTTGTGGGCGACGACCAGAGGATGGGCATCGTGTGCGACATTGACGACACCGTGATGGTGACCGCCCTGCCACGCCCCTTCCTTGCTGCATGGAACTCCTTTGTTCGCGATGAAAACGCCAGGCGCCCGGTTCCTGGCATGGCGGTGCTGTTAGAGCGCATCGTGCGGGAATTCCCAGGAGCCCCGGTGGTGTATCTCTCCACCGGAGCGTGGAATGTTCAACCCACCCTCATCCGCTTCTTTAAGCGTCACCTCTTCCCCATGGGAGCACTGCTGCTCACCGACTGGGGGCCTACTTACGACCGGTTCTTTAGGAGTGGGCGCGAGCACAAGGTCGAAAGTTTGGAGCGCCTTGCAGCAGATTTTCCTGGAGTGCACTGGATATTGATTGGCGACGACGGCCAACACGACGAAGAGATCTACCAAGACTTCGCGGAAGCCCATCCCGACAACGTGCGGGCCGTCGCAATTCGAGAGCTCCTCACCCAGGAAGCTCTTCTCGCCGGTGGCCGCTCCCACAGAAACCGCACCGAAGACCCTGATTCGATTCCTTGGGTCTCTGCCCCGACCGGCGCAGGCCTTGCCGCTGAGTTAGCCCGCGTCGGCGTTCTCGAGTGGCCTGCTCACTCCCCCGAGTAAATACCTCAGGCTCACGACCCGGGTAGCAGCGGCGTCGATTCGATCTTGGCTAATGGCACCTGACTGGACAGCGGCGGAAATTGCGGCAATCGCCTCGTCGACGCGGTTCATTTCGGCATTGAGTGACGTGCCTCCGGCGTCGATGATTAAGTCCATGCCCGCCGCAATCGCGTTTGTCGCGTTGGTCGCAAAGTCGGCGTAGTCGTCGTCGCCCGCGTTTTCGAGCATCGACAGGTCGTCCGTAATCAGCACACCGTCGTAGGCCCACTGGTCTCGCACCAGCGACACCCACTCTGGGGAGAGTGACGCCGGCTCAGAATCGACAGAGTCAACAACGAGGTGGCCAAACATCAACAACGGCACTTCATCGTCGATGGCGATTTGGAAAGGAAGGGCGTGTTGAGCCAGCCAGTTGTCATAGGAAATAGGCGAATGGGCAACACCATCGTGGGTGTCATCCGGGGTCAGCCCGTGGCCCGGGAAGTGTTTGACGGCAGTTGCTACACCACCCACATACCCCCCGACGGCTGCTTCAACGAACTGGGACACCTCTACCGGATCAGTTCCGAAGCTGCGCTCGTGAATATAGGCATCCTCGCCAGGGCTCACATCGGCGATGATGCCGAGGTTGACGTTGGCGCCCGCGTCAAAGACCAACTGGTTTCTCTGACGGGTTGCGTCAGCCGTCTCTGAAAGCCCCAGCTCGCCAAGCTCGCTCGGCGAGGGGAAGGGATCTGGCCGAAGTCTCTGAACCGCACCACCTTCCTGGTCAATTGCGATCAATAGCTCCGGGTCGCTCAACGTGCGCACTGCACTGAGGAAGGGACGACTTGTTTCGGCGTCTCCAGGAACATTGCTGCGAAGAACGAGAAAGCCCGCCAGGCCCGATGACGCAGCTTGTTCAAAATCAGCCACGCTAGTTCCTGCAATGTGGACGAGGAATAAAGACGCGATCTTTTCTTCCAAGCTCCAGCCAGCCACCAACTCCCCAGCGGGCGAGCCGTCCCCTGAATCCAGGCCTAATTGCTCGACCCCATCATCCAGGGTGGGAAATTGAAGCGCGTCACTGGCGACTGTCTGCTCGCTGAGTGTTGCCGCGTTAAAGCTGTCGTCGGGGGCGGATACTAAAAGCGACTGGCATCCAGATAGCAGAAGCGCCCCGAATAGAGCGAGCCCACTTGCTCGCATCAGAACACGGCGAGTGGAAGCGAACGACACCCCTCAACGCTAATAGTCGCGCAGGAAATTTCGGGGAAGGCGCTGATAGCGTGTGGCCATGGTCGACTCCTCTTTCATCGAAATTGGGGCCATTTTGGGCCTAGCTCTCCTCGGCGGCCTTCTCGCGAAGTTACTGCGACAACCGGTCATCGTCTCCTACATGCTGGTGGGAATTATTGGCGGCCCCGCGTTCTTAGGCATCGTCAGCGGTGAAGGCGACCTGAAGCTTTTGGCAAAACTTGGCATCGCCATGCTCTTGTTCCTCGTGGGGCTCAAGCTCGATGTCAACCTGATCCGACAAATTGGCCCCGTGGCGCTCTTGACCGGTCTCGGTCAAGTGGTCGTGACCGCCGGTGTGGGCCTCTTGGCCGCCTGGGCCATTGGACTAAACGGGATTGCTGCCCTCTACGTAGCGGTCGCACTGACCTTTTCGTCGACCATCATCGTCGTCAAAATGTTGGGCGATCGCAGAGAGCTTGACCAGCTCCACGGGCGTATTGCTGTCGGTGTGCTCATCGTCCAAGACATCCTGGTCGTCGTGGCAATGCTCGCCATTGTCACGGTGGGCAGCCCCGGCGAGAGCGTGTTGGCCGAAGACATCGCCTGGACACTGGGCGGAGGAATAGTGTTCTTGCTCGTCGTCGCAGGCCTCGCTCGCTGGGTGTTGCCCGGCCTGCTGGATTGGATGGCAAAGAGCCAGGAGCTCACCTTGGTCTTTGGAGTCTCCTGGGCAGTCGCGCTTGCCGCGGCAAGTGCGGGGCTGGGATTGAGTATGGAAATTGGCGCGTTTGTCGCCGGTGTCGCACTGGCCTCGACCCCCTATCGGGAGAGTTTGGGCGCCAGACTCGTCAGCCTTCGCGACATTATGATCTTGTTCTTCTTCATAGAGCTGGGCTCCTCATTGACCCTGGAGGGCGCTTACAGCCAACTCATTCCGGCACTGTGGCTGAGCGCCCTGGTGTTGGTCGGTAAACCACTGATTGTCTTGATGGTGATGAGCTTGCAGGGATATCGCGCCAAGGTGTCCCTACGAACAGGACTCGTCGTTGCTCAAATCAGTGAGTTTTCGCTGATTTTGGTGGGCTTGGGCTTAAGCGTGGGACAAGCGAGCGAGGACATCGTGAGCTTGGTGACCCTCATTGCCATTTTCACGATCACCATCTCGACCTACCTGATTTCGTTCCAAGATCGAATCGTTCAGGCACTCGACCCCTTCCTTCGCTCAATCGACCGCGATCGGCGACTCCGCGGAGATAACGCCGCGCAATCTCACCCCTATGACGCGATCGTCATTGGTGCAGGCCGTCTCGGCTCCGACATTGTGCGGGGACTTCGCGAAGAGGGCGCCGATTTGCTGGTGGTCGACCAGGACCCTCGTGCGCTCAAGGCCATCGCCCAGCAGGACGTCTCCACGCTCTTTGGCGACGCCTCGGACCCCGAATTTTTGAAAAACCTTCCCATTCACGAGACGAGAACAGTGGTCTGCGCTGCGCCAGACCGTGGAACAAACCTCGTCGTACTGGAAACGCTGCAGCGCCTTGGATTTATGGGAAACGTGTGTCTGACCGCCTTGGACCGTAAGACAGCGGAGACATTTGAGGCCTACGAGCAGGTCACTGTGGTGCGCCCCTTCCAGATGGCGGCCCACCACGTGGTGAGCGGCGTGAAGGACCGGATTGACCAGAACCGCAATAGCGACTAATACCCCCAGGGGTATTGCTATACTTATTTCATTCGTTGACTTAAGAAAGGCTCTTCCCGTGAAGAAATTCTTTGCCTCACTCGCACTCCTCCTCGGCGCTACCCTCGGACTTGCCGGATGTGCAGGAGCAGAAGCAGTGGAAATAACCGACGACACCGTAATCATTGATGTGCGCACCCCCGAAGAATTCCAGGGCGGCCACCTCGAGGGCGCCATCAACATCGACGTACAAAGCGCAGACTTTGCCGAAAAGATGATGGAGCTTGACCCCAACGGCGAGTACTACGTCTACTGCCGATCCGGCAACCGCTCCAGCCAAGCCATCGCATGGATGAACCAGATGGGCTTTAACGGCGAGACCATCACCAACGGTGGAGGATTCCAAGACGCCTCCAACGCGACGGGAATTCCGCTGGTTCAATAACCACCGCGTAGAGAATGTGGCTCGGGCACACGCCCGGGCCACATTTGTTTATGCCGAGGCGTCAGCCACCATTTCCCGAACCATCGGGATGACTTTCTGGCCATAGAGGCCAATCGAATTCATCAACATCGAGTGCTCCATAGGCCCCGTGGCGTACTTCATATCGAATCGGCTTGCGCCCAAAGAAATCAGCGCCTTCGCGATCTTCTTGGCAACAGTTTCTGGCGATCCCACCGTGAGGGAGCCGTTGTGAACCTCGTTGAGGTAGTGCTCCTTGGTCATCGGGCCCCAGCCACGCTCGCGCCCAATCCGGCCAAATGACGTCTCGTAGTGTGGCCACAACTGTTCAATGGCCTCTTCGTCTGTCTCAGCCACGTGACCAGGAGAGTGCACCCCGATGGGTTGTTCGTCGTGGCCGAGTTGTTCAAGGCTGCGTCGATACAAATCGGCGTAGGGGGCAAACCTCGCGTGGTCTCCTCCGATGATGGCAAGCATCAGCGGGAAGCCATAGCGAGCAGCGCGCACGACGGATTCCGGGCTTCCGCCCACTCCCACCCAGGTGCGAATGTGGCCTGAATGTGATTTGGGATAGATCTCCTGGTTCACCAGAGGAGATCTGTGGGTTCCCTGCCAGGTCACGGGCCCTTCTTTGAGCACCTCGGCGAGCAGGTTGAGCTTTTCTTCAAACAAGACCTCGTAATGGGAGAGCTCGTAGCCAAACAACGGGAAAGACTCAGTGAACGATCCACGCCCCACGATGATTTCCGCACGGCCATTCGAGAGTGCATCAATCGTCGCAAAGCTCTGGAATACCCGAATGGGGTCGTCCGAGCTGAGAACGGTCACACCCGAGGCGAGTTTGATCTGTGAGGTCCTGGTGGCGATACCCGCCAGCACCGTTTCGGTGTTGGAAATGGCGAAATCATCGCGGTGGTGCTCCCCCACGGTAATTCCAGAAACCCCAACCTCGTCAGCGAGAACGGCCTGGTCGACGACGTCTCGAAGCACCTGGGCATAAGTCTTTGCGACGCCATTTTCCATCGTCACATCGCCGAATGTGTCGAGTCCAAGTTCTAGTTCAAACGCCACAGATAGCCTTTCTCAGCGTGCGTGCGCGGGCGACCCCAGTATGGCCGTGGATACTCGAGATTGGCTGGGCACTAGGGCTGGAGTCGCTCGGTAACCCAGGCCTCACCGCGTCGTATAAAGCGGATGCGATCGTGTAATCGGGAGCGTCTTCCTGCCCAAAACTCAATGCTGCGTGGACGGAGCACATACCCGCCCCACTTTTCAGGTCGCGGCACCTCCTCCACGCCCTCAAAACGCTTCGCAGCCTCCTGGACCTTGGCCTCGAAAGCGTCTCTCGAGTCAATGGGCTGCGATTGGTCGCTCGCCCACGCACCAATGCGAGAATCGCGCGGCCGTGTCGAGAAGTAGGCGTCTGAGTCCGCTTCCGACACTTTTTCCACCGCACCTCTAATGATTACTTGGCGGTGCAGGGTGTACCAGGGAAACACCACAGCCACATCGGGGTTAACCGCAAGGGCTCTGCCTTTTTGCGAGGTGTAATCGGTGAAAAAAGCGAACCCCTCCTCACTCACCCCGCGCAACAACACCGTTCGAATGGTGGGGGCGCCGTCTGGATCAATGGTGGAGAGCACCATGGCGTTTGGCTCATAGACGCCTTCTGTGTCGGCGTCGTTAAGCCACACCCGAAACTGCTCGATCGGATCAGTGCTCAAAGAGCCTTCTTCGAGCGCAATTTCGCCGTAGTCAGTGTGGCGATTAAGTGAGCTCATGACAGGGTCCCTCCTTGGCCGCAACCAGCCAATGCGATGGGCTCCAGTCTAGGAAAAAGGATTGGGCGTCATTGTGTATTTGGTGGAGAGATACTCGTGAATCCCCTCGAGACCACCCTCACGGCCCAACCCGGACATTTTCACACCACCAAACGGCGCTGAAGCGTTAGAGATTACCCCCGCATTGAGGCCCATCATTCCCGTCTGTAGCCTCTCAATCAGTCGCTGCCCTCGAGCGAGATCCTGGGTATAGACGTAGCTCACCAGCCCATATTCAGTGTTATTCGCCAGTCGAATAGCTTCAGCTTCATCACTGAAGGTGGTAATCGATAGCACCGGGCCGAAGATTTCTTCTCTCATCAAGAGCGAGTCTTGGGAGACTCCCGTCACGACGGTGGGCTCAAAAAAGGTTCCGTCACCTTCGATCGCAGAGCCGCCGAATTGTACGGTTGCGCCCTTGCTGATCGCGTCATCAACAAGCTCTTGTGTCTTGAGAACAGCTTTATGGTCAATCAAGGGGCCAATCGTGACGCCGTCTTCAACACCCGGGCCGACCTTCATTGAGCGCACTCTCTCAGTAACTCTTTCTGCAAACTCGTCGGCTACCGCCTCGTGAACGATAAAGCGGTTAGCAGCCGTACAGGCCTGGCCAATATTCCTGAATTTGGCAACGATTGCACCATCAACCGCCGCAGAGAGATCTGCGTCCTCAAACACGATGAAGGGCGCGTTTCCACCAAGTTCCATCGAGGTACGCAGAACAGTTTCGGCCGCCTGCTTCATAAGCGCTTGCCCTACGCTGGTGGATCCTGTGAAGGAAAGCTTGCGCAGGCGAGGGTCCGCAATGATGGGATTAGAAACTGCAGCATTTTGGCTGGTGGTGAATGCGTTTACCACCCCTGCGGGTACCCCCACATCTTCGAGGGCTTTGACAAAGAACAAGGTGGTCAGTGGGGTCAAAGTTGCCGGCTTAATTACCACGGAACAGCCCGCGGCAAGCGCGGGAGCAATTTTCCTGGTGGCCATGGCGAGTGGAAAGTTCCACGGCGTGATCAAGAAACTTGGCCCCACAGGGAGATGGCTCACAATTGCACGTCCGGTTCCTTCCGGATTGGCGCCGTATCGACCCGCAACGCGGACTGCCTCTTCACTAAACCAACGCAGGAACTCGGCACCGTATTGAACCTCACCAGCGGCTTCCGAGAGCGGTTTGCCCATCTCAAGAGTCATCAATAATGCAAAGTCATCCCGCAACTCTTGGACTCGATCGAATGCAGCCCGCAACAAATTGCTGCGATACCGAGGGGCCGTTTGGGCCCACTCGTCCTGCGCCGCCACAGCTGCATCGAGAGCCCGTATTCCGTCATCTGGGGAGGCGTCGGCAATCGAGGCAATCACCTCGCCCGTTGCGGGGTTCTCGACCTCAATGGTGCTGCCCGTAGACCCCTTTACCCATTCGCCACCGATATACAAACCGGTAGGAACTCGAGACATCAGTTCATTGGCAGCACTCACAGCGCACCCTTTCCAGAGAATTAATGAAACGACAGAACGGCTTATCCCAGATATGCGGCTTTGAGCTTTGCGTCATCCGCAAGTAAGGCATCGGCTGAGCCGTGGTAGCTGACTTCACCGCTATTAATCACCATCGCGTCTGAGGCAATCTTCAGGGCCAAGTGGGCAAACTGCTCCACCAGGAGAACGCCAACCCCAGACTTTGCAATCTGCTCAATAATCGGCAATAGCCTCAAAAATACGACCGGAGCGAGACCTAACGACATCTCATCGAGAAGCAAATATTGAGGTTTTGCCGCAAAAGCACGCGCCAACACAACCATCTGCTGTTCTCCGCCCGAGAGTAACACTGCCTGGCTATTAATGCGCTTTTCGAGCTCGGGGAACAGCTCCAACGCTTCCGCCAACGCTTCGGGCGTGCGAGCGGTTAGTTGGAGGTTCTCTTTCACCGTGAGCGACGGGAAAATCATGCGCCCTTGCTCAACGTGCGCAATTCCTGATCTGGCACGGCGGCGGCGCGACCACTTCATAATGGCCTCCCCGTCCATCTCAATGCTTCCGCCGCTGATTCCGATCACGCCCGAGATTGACTCGAGAAGGCTTGTCTTTCCGGCGCCGTTGGGACCCACGAGCGTCGTAATTTCACCCGGCTTGATTTCCAAGGTGACGTGCGAAATGACCGGGCCAACACCACGGCTGACCGTTACATCGTTGAGCATCAGGGTCATAGCATCTCCGTTTCACCCATGTAGGCCTTGATTACCTCGGGGTTATCAAGCACCTCACTTTGCGAGCCCGATGCGAGCACTTCACCGAAGTTCAACACCGTCACCGACGAGCAGACGCTCCTGACCAGGTCAAGGTCGTGCTCGATAATCAAGACAGTGGTGCCGTACTTGGCGGGAATCTGCTTGAGGCGGTTGGCAAACACTTCGTGCTCAGCGTGGGAGAGACCAGCTGCGGGCTCGTCAAGCAGCAGCAGCTTCGGCCGAGCCACAACGTTCGCTGCTACTTCCACCAGGCGACGTGCTCCCACATCAACCATGCGCAGCGGCACAGAGGCATCTGGACAGCCGAAGAAGTCGAGGACTTCGTCGATGTCTTCCTGGCTGAGCTTGCGCCTCGCGACGAACCTGACGTAAGCACCCACGCTCAGTGTGACAGGCACACGATCTTGCTGATAGGTGCGCCTCAGCCCGAGGTGGGCAATCTTGTGAGGAGGTAATCCACGAAGCTCTTGTCCATCAAGGGTGAGCTCTCCCGTGTGGTGTGGCAAGAAGCCCGTGAGCGCATCCACAAACGTGGATTTTCCCGCACCATTTGGACCGATGAGACCCAAGATGGTGCCTTCCTCAACACTTAACGTGACTGAGTCAAGCGCCTTAACGGCTCCAAACGCTACGCCCAAATCGCGTACCTCGAGGAGGGTCTTCCCGGTACCAACGGGAGCTGCAATGGCTTCGACAACCTCACCCTCAAGGTGGCTATCCACCACCGAATCGCTTCGCCGTCGCTTTCGGAAAACGGCATTTCTAATGTCTTGGCCCATGTTGGTATTCGTGGTCAGAGCCTGAATTCCCAACAAGGAGAAAATGACGTTGGCCCATTCCAGCGGGATTCCAAATTGCTTGAGAAGCTCGGGAATCAGGACAAAGAGAAGTCCGCCAAAAAGAGCCATGTCGATCAGATGCGACCCCACCACGATGGTCAACACATACATGGCCAATGAGCTCATCGGCAAGAAGCTGACGTAGTTCACCTTTCCGATCTGCGCCGAGAGCAACACGCCCGAAATTCCAGCGATAAACGAGCTGACGGTGAAAGCGGAGAGTTTTGCCCCGGTCACCCCTGTTCCCACCGAGGCGGTTCCGCGCTCCGAGAAGGCAACTGATTTCCAAGATGCACCCCATCGACTGTTCTGAAGCAGAAATACGCCAAGCGCAATCGCCACGGCAACAACCAGAGCAAAGAGGAAGAAAATCCGGTCCCCTTCTGGCGTGAAGGGAATATCGAATGGGCGAATCATGCGGTTATTTCCCCAGCCATCGGGGAATGTCACTTTTTGGAATGTGGCGTGAGCAGCTGCGGCAACGCCCAATGTCAACACGGCTAAGTTCACACCGCGCAAACGCAGGGCGGGAAGGCCCACGATGAACCCGAATGCTGCCGCCGCCAGACCACTCAACAGCATGACGACCACGAATGACCAGGATCCGAACATGGTGCCCAATGGGGTGTACATCACGAAATATTCAGCGAACCACGCGCCAATACCCGCGAAGGTCAATTGAGCGAGAGAAATCATTCCCGCCGTACCGGTCACAATTCCAAGACCCAGAAGTGAGATTGTGGCGACCATCACCGAGGTGGCAATAAACACCCAATAAGGAGGCAAACCGAAGGCGACACCTAGACCGAGGATGATTGCCCCACCGGCGATAACAAACGGCATGGACTTTTTCGAGCCTGCAAGATTAGCGAGCAACGTCCCACACCTCCTTCCGTTGGTTCCACATCAAAAAGACCACAATGACCACAATCGGAATCCAATCGCGGAACATGCTGATTTCGGGCCACATAATGATCAACCCCTGGATTCCGCCGAGGAGCAATCCCCCCACAATGGCCAAATCGGCCCGTTTGAACGCGCCAATGAGGGCTGCAGCGGCACCCGGAATAATCAAGTCAACGGCGACGGTTGGCGTGCCAGCCAGGTTGTTTCCACCGATCAGGATGGCCATCGTCATCAACACACCGCTGGCCGCCCACACACCGACCTGGAGAACCTTTACGTTGACTCCGAGAAGTTCTGCAGCTGTCTGGCGGTCGGCAATCGCGCGAAGTTGAACCCCCGCCGGGGTCTTGTTCAAGACAACTGCGGCGATGAGCAAGATAACGAGCGCTAGTCCAAGTAGATAGACCGCAACCTTGGTGACGGTGACGATGCCCACGGAGAACATTGGCCCCACTACAAGAGGTTTGAGCGCTTGGGCAAGTGGTCCAAATTGAAGCAAAGAGATTGAGATAAGGAGCAACATTCCCGCAACGGTGACTGCGGAACGTGCAGTGTCGCTCGATTCAGCTAGCCAGGTGGCGATTACCCAGCCCAACAGTGCGGACACTAGGGCGCCGACGATTAAGGCCACGAGAACGCTGATGATCAAAATGGCGATGTCAGGAAGGCCTAGTGGCTCCAAGAGCGGGCCCACCCTGATCGAAAGGAACGCGGCGTACACGCCGATGGCGACCTGCGAGAAGTTGATTACGCGGGTCAGGTTGGCCATCAACACCAACAACACTCCGATAACCGCGTAGAGACTTCCGGACCCCAGCCCGGCGACTATCGACGAGATGTAGTCCACAATTCTCCTCAGTGAGTATGCGTCGCGAAGATTTTTACCGATCGTGGGGGCCCATTACGGACCCCCACGATAAGTAGCTAGAGGCTAGCCCTGAATGGTGGTGTTCACCCAACCAATTTCAGAACCGAGCAGCCATGGGCCATCCGACACCCATTCCTGGGTGTTTGGCTCAATATGCACTGGCCATGCTGCAGCGTTTGCCTGGTGGCTGTCGCCATCGCCAAACACCCAGCCGGTACCAGCCATGCCGGCTCCAACACCCGCGTAAGGCTCAGTCATGGCCTTAGCTGCAGCGGTGAAGGAGTCGCGAGTAACGTCACCGTCGATGCTCTCGAGGATCGCGATGAAGTACTGGGCTGCAAGATATCCACCCTGAGCAAACGAGGTAGCAGGAATGCCGTTGGATTCCATGGTTGCGCGCCATTCAGCAGCGCTGGCCTCGTTGGGGTCAGAGAATGGTGCGAACTCTGCAGGCAGCGAAATACGAGCGCCGTAGTCGACTGCTGAGGCAAACTCGTCAGAGTATGCCGAGGTCAGCAGGATTGCGGGAAGCACGATTCCCTGGTTAGTCATCTCAGCGAGGATTGCTGCATCTGCAGGTCCTACCTCGTTGATGAAGACAGAGTCACAGCCCTGGCTCTTAAGCTGCGAGACGTTCGCAGCGTATGAAGCCTGTCCACGGGTGATGGTCCAGTCGAGGAACGCAAGTTCCTTGCCAGTGGCAGCTGACCAGTTGTCAATAGCCTGCTGGTAAGCCGACTGTCCCAAAGCGTCATCTGGCACGATCATCGCGCAGATTGCCTCGTAACCCAGGTTCTCGGAACCGTTGTAAAGGCTTGCGGTCGTGTCAAAGAAAGGTCCGGTGTTTGCCGCAGCAATATTCGGAGTCGAGAAACAGAAAGGGTCTACACCCGTTCCCTGGATCGACACGATGTTGTTGTCAAGGAAGGTCTGGTTGTTCACAGCACAGTTGAACAGCGAAGACGAACCTACGAATGCGACGATTCCCGAATCGAGTGCATCCTTGGTAGCAGTTGCCGAGGCGGCCGGGTCGGTCTTCTCGTCATACTTGTCCAGCTGAATGGGGCGACCGTTGAATCCACCGGCAGCGTTGTATTCGTCGAATACAGCCTGCGCAGCAGGAGGTGCCTCAGGGAAGAAGTTGCCATCGAATACGGCGGCAACCTTGATGGGCTCGCCGGTAGCTGCGGTGTCCGCAGTTGCCTCGGCGGCAGTGTCATCGGTTGCGGCGCTTCCGCCCGCGTCACCCGATGCGCAGCCAGCAAGGATCACTGCAGAAGCAGCGGCCAAGCCCAAGGCTGCGAGCAATTTCTTATTGATTTCCATGTGATTTCTAGCCTCTCGGTTAGTGGGGACCAGTTGTGTTCCCCGCGGAGTAATGCCGAACATTGCGTTCGAATCCGGGCCGCTCGGTAGTGGTGATACCGGCTAATCAATGGAAGGAAAAGTGATTTTCGCCTCATTGCGTAACCAGTGGAACCAGTCCACGTTGCTTTCCGTTTACCTTGAAAAAACCCTACGGCTGGTTCTAAAAATGGCCGTTGTCAATGTGAGCAGAGCGCTTGACTCTGAGTGAAATTGCGAGCAATGGGTGCACGGAATGCACACCTCTTGCACGGACTCAATAGAGCCCGTGGAGCTAGCTTCACCTGTGTGAACTAAATGCTATTCAGAGCACTCAGGGCACAGTCTGTTGCGGAAGTCAGTAGGAGCTTCGCCGAATGTTGCTCGGAAGAGCCGGCTGAAGTGGGACGCGTCCACAAACCCCCACCGTGCAGCGATTGCAGATATCGGCCGGTTGAGAAACAGCGGATCAGTGAGTTCTCGGCGACAGTGCTCGAGGCGGCGAGAGCGAATCCACGCCGCAACCGTCACGCCTTCTTGCTTAAAGATTCCGTGGAGGTGCCTGGTGGAAATGAAGTTTGCCGCAGCAATGGATCCGGGGCTCAACGTGGGATCACCAAGGTGGGTGTCGATATAGGCGCGAATCTCGTGGAGCAGCGACGCGCGGTGATTCGGAGCCAAATCAACCTTCGCCGAATCAAGCTCACCATGAAGCAATGTAGTGACAAGATCCAGTGCGTTATTCATCAAGCGGATTCCGGTATGGCCGGTCAACTGATCCATGTTTTCGTTCATGTGCACGAGGAACGGAACAATCATTTTCGCGATTCCGTTATCGCCCTTGATGCGAGTTCCCGTCATCTGACCGATGGCATCTCGCGAAATATCAATTGCCGACTGCGGCACCATGAGGACCAAGGTTCGGAAATCACGCTCAAACTCAAGCGTGTAGGGACGATCAGTGTCATAGATCGCCAGGTCCCCTGGCTGAAGGACGGCTTCGCGATTGTCCTGCAACAGAAGCCCCGAACCGGAAAGGAGAAGCGAAATCTTGAAGAACTTGGGGTCGTCCTGTGCAATGAGCGCGTCAGTCCGGTGAACGTTGTGAGATTTCGCAGCGATGTCCGAGATGAAACCTTCGCCTAACGTCCGAGATTTAATCTGCGCCCGGAATGCACTGTCGTCTTTGGTATCGACGTCCAAGGGCACGAAGGATTCCGACACGATAGTTCGCCACGTGGCAAAGTCTTCCGCCTGGTGGCTGCGCACCAAAGGATTTTCCAACAGTTGGGTGTTCATTCCGACTCCCTGCACATCGTCGTACCGGTTATTGGGCCACTCAGTGCGCCCTCGCAATGAGTGATACCAAATCATATACATCTTCACATATGGTCCGTCAAGGCGGAGATGAAATTGTTACCAAACATGAAAGTGGGGGTCAGGCCCGCTCCGGCCCGACCCCCACTGGTCACACTGCTGTGAATTACTGGTTCGCCAAAATGAACTCAGCTGCCTTCTCAGCAATGATCATGGTGGGCGCGTTTGTATTACCTGTTGTCACCGTTGGCATGACCGATGCGTCGATCACACGCACTCCCCCGATTCCATGAACGCGGAGAGTCGGCGAAACCACGGCCATGTCGTCGTTACCCATCTTGCAGGTTCCCACCTGGTGGTGATACGTGATGGCGTTGTTGCGCACATACTCTTCAAGGGACGCGTCGTCTTGAACGCTGGGTCCCGGGAACACTTCCTCGGCTCCCCATTCGTCGGCGAGCGCGGGCTGCTGGCCAACTTCCCTCGCCTGCTGCACTGACGCCATCAAACTCTTCACGTCATCTGGGTGCTCCAAAATGTTGGGGTCTTGCAAGGTGGGGTCGTGGGGGTCGCTTCCTGAGAGCTTGAAGGTTCCACGACTCTTGGGAGAGACCAGACCGCCCATGATGGTGAATCCAGTTTCCGGAGCATCTTCCATACCTTCGTTCACCATCGGCAGGCTGAAGCAGAGAGGCTGGGTGTCGGGCACGTCCAAGCCTGGACGGCTGTGCCAGAACCAGTGCACCTGGGTAATTGGCATCCCCAGCGGAGGCGCTCCCACATCCTTCTTTGTCGTCTTGAAGATCACGGGAACTAGCAAGTGGTCGTGGAGATTTTTACCCACGCCAGGAAGGTCAAGCACTACCTCAATTCCCAACGCTTCCAGATCTTCCTTCGGTCCGATTCCAGACATCAGCAAGATACGGGGTGAATCCAGTGCTCCCGCGGCAAGTTCCACCTCACCACCGTGAAGTTGATGAATCTCACCGTCCTTTTCATATTCGACGCCCACAACGGTTCCCTCTTCGATGATGAGGCGGTGAACCCACGCGCCTGTCGTAATGGTCAGACGCGGGTTATCGATGACGGGGTGAAGATATGCCCGGTAGGTACTGAAGCGCTCGCCATCGCGGAAGTTCAGTTGCTCTTGGGCAATACCCTCGAGTTTTTCGCCGTTGTAATCCTCGTTGAGCTCCATGCCCCACTCTTGGCCGGCTTTGAGAATCGAATCTTGGATGGGGTTCTTTGGGTAGTCGGTAGTGACATCCAGCAGCCCCTCGGTTCCGCGAAGGTCAGATTTCGGGCCACGGTAGTTTTCGATCTTCTTGTAGATGGGCAACACATTGCCCCAACCCCAGCCAGGGTTTCCCAGCGACTCCCAGTGGTCAAAGTCTTTCGGTGAGCATCGCACGTAAATCGAAGCGTTCAACGAGTGCGATCCACCCATCACGCGGCCGCGCGGCCAGTGCAGCTTTCTGTTGTTCGCGTGTTTCTGTGGAGTCGTGTAGTAGCACCAGTCCTCTTCAGCAAGCCACAGCTCACCGAGACGCGCCATGTCGTGGATGGCGGGGTTGCGATCTTCTGGACCTGCTTCAAGAAGATGCACGCTCTTGCCTGCATCAAGAAGTCGACGCGCGGCGATGGTGCCCGCCGTTCCTCCGCCAACGATAATCACATCAGGGTTGGTGCTCATGGCCTTTTCCTCTCCGTTGAGAACTAGTCGTCAATGCAGTGTTATGCATCACAAGCCGTTATCTAATTCTGATTCTTTACCTACTCCTTCAATTGGTAAAGAGGGAAGTCGTTGATTTCGCCCATCGTTCACGGGATGACAAATGGTAATTCCCTCAGTGGCTAGCAAGAGAGGTTCCCCCGCGTGAAAAATCAGAAAGCATAGAGAAATGAGGTCATCTCGCTCCGCGCGGGCGGGTGCACACACTCCCCAACGACGAGGAACGAGGAAATCTGAGAGATAGTTGACAGAGCGACAAGATTGTATATGATTTCAGATAGAACATGCGAAGGAGCATCCACATGGCCTCAATAACGCCACTTACGCCCCCCTTCTCTGCGGGCAAAGTAGTTGCGCTTCACCTGAACTATCCCTCACGTATCGCTCAGCGCGGTCGCACTCCTCAGCACCCCTCATACTTCCTCAAGCCCACAACCTCTCTCGCTGCGAGCGGAGGAACAATCGAGCGCCCGCACGGTACAGAGCTTCTCGCTTTTGAAGGGGAAATCGCTCTGATCATTGGAACGACTGCGCGTCGAGTTAGCCCCGAAGAAGGTTGGTCCCATGTCTCGGGGGTGACCGCTGCAAATGACTTCGGAGTGTATGACCTGCGCTATGTCGACAAAGGCTCAAACCTTCGGTCCAAAGGAGCAGATGGATTTACTCCCATTGGCCCTGCAATCATCGACTCCCGCGACATTGATCCCGAAAATGTGCGCCTTCGCACATGGGTAAACGGTGAGCTCGCCCAGGAAGACACCACGTCCGACCTCACGTTCTCCTTTGGGCTCCTCATCTCAGACCTGTCGCAACTTCTCACACTGGAACCTGGTGACATTATTCTCACCGGAACTCCGGCTGGATCCACCGTGGTGAAGCCCGGAGATGTTGTCGAAGTAGAAGTCGATGCTCCAGGTGCCCCAGGAGCGCACTCCACCGGGAAACTCTCCACCACCGTGATTCAAGGAGATGCTCCACTCCCCTCCTATAGCGCGGGTCCCAAAATCGATGACCTGCAGCGAGAGGAAGCATGGGGTTCACGAGAAGCCGCGGGCCTTGAACCAGTATCCGGCCTCGATGCCGCCCTCAAAGACAAGCTGTCGTCGGTAGCGACAGCGACTCTTAGCTCCCTGATGCGCAAGCGGGGCTTCAATAATGTGTCGATTGACGGACTCACTCCGACCCACCCTGGGGTAAAGGTTGTTGGTCGCGCTCGCACCCTTCGCTACATTCCCAATCGCGAAGATCTATTCCAACAACTTGGTGGCGGATACAACGCTCAAAAACAGCTATTCGATCAGCTCCGCGAGGGAGACATCGTTGTGATCGAAGCGCGTGGTGAATCGGGATCCGGAACATTCGGGGACGTATTAGCGCTCCGTGCTCGCCACCTCGGCGCAGCAGCAATCGTGACCGACGGTGGAGTGCGAGATTTGGCGGAAGTGACCAAGATTGGCGTCCCCTCATTCCATTCCGGCGGCCACCCTGCTGTGCTCGGCCGCAAGCACGTTCCATTTGAATACGACACGACGGTGGCCTGTGGTGGAGCATCTGTCCAGCCTGGCGACATCATCGTCGGCGACACCGATGGTCTTTTGGTGATTCCGCCCGCAATCGCGCACGAATTGGCCGACGAGGCCATTGAGCAAGAACGAGAAGAGGAATTCATCGCCCTCATGGTCGACCAGGGCGGTCGCGTGGAGGAAATCTTCCCAATGAATGCTCATTGGAAAGAGCGTTACGCACAGTGGCGTAAGGAGCAATCATGACTGTGGTCACCATCAACAAGGCCGAGCGCGCCTACCGCGAGATTAAAGACAAGATCACGGACGGAACCTATGGACCTGGTTACCGGCTCGTTCTCGGTCAGATTGCCAAGGACCTTTCAATCAGTGTTGTCCCCGTTCGGGAGGCGATCCGGAGGCTAGAGGCCGAAGGTTTGGTCACGTTCACGGCCAACGTGGGCGCACAGGTTGTCGCCACAGATGCGCGTGAATACCAATTCACCATGGAGACACTTGCCGTGCTCGAAGGCTGGGCTACAGCGGTTGCCGCTCCCAGCATCACAGCCCAAGACATTGCCCTCGCAAGAAAAATCAACCAAGAAATGCGCGACTGTCTCGAGCACTTCAACCCGCGTCGATTCACGGAACTCAACCACGAGTTTCACGCAGTGATTTTTGAACACTGCGCAAATTTGCACGTTCTTGATCTCGTCCACCGCGGATGGAACCGGCTTGCAACGATTAGAGAGTCAACCTTCTCGTACGTTCCGGGTCGCGCCCACCAGTCGGTCGAAGAACACGATCGCCTCATGGACCTCTTGGAGCAAGGCGCAGACGCGAGAGAAATCGAACTCGCAGCACGAAACCACCGCCTCGCCACCCTTAACGAGTACTTAGCCATTCAGAAGAACCTTTAATTCACCTGGCCCGAGGCATTTGTCACGAAGGAGTAGACATGACCACCCACCACATCCCCGAGAACCTTCCCAGCCACCTCCAACACTTCATTGGTGGCCAGTGGGTGGACAGTGTGGGTGGTGAGACTTTTGATGTTCTCGACCCTGTCTCGAACACCAACTACGCCACCTGCGCCGCTGGTCAGTCTGCCGATATTGACCGTGCTGTAGCAGCCGCTAAGGAAGCCTTCGATAACGGCCCCTGGCCTGGGATGAAGCCTCGCGAGCGCTTCCGCATCTTGAACAACATCGCCGACTTGGTCGAGTCGCGCGACGCGCGTCTTGCCGAGCTTGAGAGCTTTGACACGGGTCTTCCAATCACCCAGGCTCGCGGTCAAGCCCAGCGCGCTGCTGAAAACTTCCGCTTCTTCGCTGACTTGATCGTTGCTCAGGCAGACGACACCTACAAAGTCCCCGGCATGCAGATGAACTACGTCAACCGCAAGCCTGTTGGCGTCGCGGGATTGATCACACCCTGGAACACCCCCTTCATGCTGGAGAGCTGGAAGCTTGCTCCTGCCCTAGCCTCAGGTTGCACCGTGGTGCTGAAGCCCGCCGAGTTCACGCCGCTGTCGGCCAGCCTGTGGGCAGAGATTTTCCGCGAAGCAGGAGTTCCCGACGGAGTATTCAACCTCGTCAACGGAATCGGCGAAGCCGCCGGTGCGTCACTTGTAGCTCACCCCGATGTGCCGCTGATCTCCTTCACGGGTGAGACCACCACTGGAAAGATCATCTACCGCTCCTGCGCGGACAACCTCAAGGGAATGTCGATGGAGCTCGGCGGAAAATCTCCCGCCGTGGTCTTTGCCGATGCCGACATGGATGCGGCCATCGACTCCACGCTGTTTGGCGTTTTCTCCCTCAACGGAGAACGCTGCACTGCGGGCTCGAGGATCCTGGTGGAGCGCTCAATCTACGACGAGTTCTGCACCCGATACGCCGAGCGTGCGAAGAACATCGTCGTGGGAGACCCCAGTGACCCAAAGACCGAAGTCGGAGCGTTGGTTCACCCCGAACACTATGAAAAGGTGATGAGCTACGTCGAAATCGGTAAATCCGAAGGCCGCTTGCTCGCTGGAGGAGGACGCCCCGAAGGCCTCCCCGAGGGAAACTACGTCTCCCCCACCGTTTTCGCCGATGTGAAGCCTGACGCAAGGATCTTCCAAGAGGAAATCTTTGGCCCCGTGGTGGCAATCACTCCGTTCGACACCGATGAAGAGGCGCTCGAATTGGCAAACGGGGTCCGCTACGGTCTCGCGGGATACATCTGGACCAGCAATCTCAAACGCGCGCACACATTCGCTCAGAACGTAGAAGCGGGAATGGTCTGGCTCAACTCGCACAACGTCCGCGATCTTCGCACCCCCTTTGGCGGCGTGAAAGCGAGCGGATTGGGTCACGAAGGTGGCTACCGAAGCATCGACTTCTACACCGACCAGCAGGCAGTGCATATCACGCTGGGTGACGTCCACACCGCCCGCTTTGGCGCCAAATAAGAACTCATCCACACTCAACGAGGAGAATAAAATGACAACCGCAATTCCGACACCAAAGAGTCCTGTACCAGACATTTTGCGCTGCGCCTACATGGAACTGGTCGTGACCGACTTGGCAGTGTCGCGTGCGTTCTACGTTGATGTCTTGGGTCTTATCGTGAGCCACGAAGACGAAAACGCCGTCTACCTGCGCTCCTTCGAAGAGTTCATTCACCACAACCTGGTCCTCCGCAAGGGCCCTGTTGCCGCGGTAGCAGCATTCTCTTACCGGGTTCGCACCCCTGAGGATGTCGACAAGGCAGAAGCTTTCTACAAGGAGCTTGGTTGCGAAACCGAGCGTCGCAAGGAAGGCTTCGTTGACGGAATCGGTGACTCAGTGCGCGTCATCGACCCGCTCGGCTTCCCCTACGAGTACTTCTACGAGACCACCCACAAGGAGCGCATGGCATGGCGCTATGAGCTGCAATCGCCAGGCTGTCTTGTGCGTTTGGACCACTTCAACCAGGTAACCCCGGACGTCCCTCGCGGCGTAGCCTTCATGGAGTCCCTCGGGTTCCGAGTCACTGAAGATATTCGTGACGAGGAAGGCACCGTGTACGCTGCATGGATTCGCCGCAAGCCGACTGTTCACGACACTGCAATGACGGGAGGCGATGGCCCCCGCATGCACCACGTGGCCTTCGCGACTCACGAAAAGCACAACATCTTGGCCATCTGCGACAAGCTCGGTGCACTTCGCATGTCAGACCGCATCGAGCGCGGCCCAGGCCGCCACGGTGTGTCCAACGCGTTCTACCTCTACCTGCGTGACCCAGATGGCCACCGTGTTGAGATTTACACCCAGGACTACTACACCGGCGACCCGGACAACCCTGTAGTGACTTGGGACGTGCACGACAACCAACGTCGTGACTGGTGGGGCACCCCCGTCGTCCCCACGTGGTACACCGAGGCATCGCTGGTGCTGGACCTCCAGGGCAACCCGCAAGAAGTGGTTGCGCGTACCGACAGCTCGGAAATGGAAGTCACCATCGGCGCAGACGGCTTCTCCTACACGCGCGAGGGAGAAGAAATGCCTGACTGGAAGCTTGGAGAGTACAAACTAGGCCACCAGCTCTAACACAACAGAAAAAGGGGGTCTACTTCGGTAGGCCCCCTTTTCTTGTGACGGTGGGGTGTGCAATTACTGCACCGGGCATGGAAATTCCGGGAACAAAGCCATAGCGCCTCTCCCCAGAACGCTCACATGCTCAGTACCCTTGAGTCATGTTGGATGAAGCAACCCGAACGGCAATCGCCGATGAGCTTGTGGAAGCGGACAAGACAGGTGTCCCCATCCCGTTGATTACTGCGCGTTACCCCGAGATGACCGTTGAAGACTCTTACGCCATCCAAAACATTTGGAAAGAGCGCGGAATCGCAGCAGGTCGCCGACTAGTAGGGCGGAAGATTGGCCTCACCTCCAAGGTGATGCAAGTGGCAACTGGCATCACCGAACCTGACTACGGGATCATCTTCGACGACATGGTTTACGAGACTGGTCAAGAAATTGAGTTTGATCAGTTCATCAACTGTCGCATCGAAGTAGAACTGGCCTTCGTGCTGGGAAAACCACTGAGTGGGCCTCACTGCACCATCACGGACGTATTGGATGCGACCGAATACGTGATGCCGGCCCTTGAAATTCTGAGCGCACGCACAGAAATGCAGGGACGCACGATCGTTGACACCATCTCCGACAACGCAGCTATGGGTGCGATGGTGATTGGTGGCAACCCTGTCAAGCCAGAAGATATCGATCTTCGATGGATTTCAGCGTTGCTCTATCGCAACGAAACCATTGAGGACTCGGGTGTCGCCGCAGCGGTCTTGAACCATCCTGCAGCAGGTGTGCACTGGCTCGCGAACAAGATTCACCACCACGGCGACTCTATGAGCGCTGGAGAAATAATCCTGGCCGGGTCCTTTACCCGCCCGATGTGGGTGTACAAAGGTGACACCGTGCACGCCGACTATGGACCGTTGGGAAGCATCACATGCCAGTTCGTCTAAACCCTCAAGACACATTCGCATCGAAGATTGACGCGTCGCAGCGGGCTCAAGTTGGGGTATGGGTGTGCTCAGGTAGCACGGTGGCGGCCGAAATCACTGCAAGTTCTGGTGTCGATTGGTTACTCATCGATTCCGAGCACTCCCCCAACTCGCTGGAGTCCATCCAGGCTCAGCTACAGGCTGTGTATGGCCACCCTGCAACGGCGATGGTCAGAGTTCCCTCAGATGACCCCAATCTGATTAAGCAGTATTTAGACCTCGGTGTTCAGAATCTGCTCGTCCCCATGGTGAACTCCGCTGAGCAAGCTCGAGAGCTTGTACGCGCCGTCACCTACCCTCCGCACGGAATTCGTGGGGTAGGCAGTGCCCTGGCGCGAGCATCACTATGGAATCGCATCGAAAACTACCTCGACCGCGCGTCTGACACCATTGCACTTTTCGTTCAAATTGAGACAGTTGACGCGATTACCTCCCTCGACGAGATCTTGGCCGTCGAAGGAATAGCAGGTGTATTTATCGGCCCATCAGATCTCGCAGCAAGCATGGGCTTGCTCGGGCAACAAGACCATCCCGACGTTGTCTCCTCAGTCAACTCTGCGATTTCTGCGGCCAAATCCGCCGGTGTTCGCGTAGGCGTCAATGCTTTCGCCCCCGCAACCGCCAAGGCGTACATCGAGTCCGGAGTTGACTTCATCTTGGTGGGCGCGGACGTCGCCCTCCTAGCCCGGTCCACAGAGGCCCTCGCTGACACCTTCATCGGCTCAGCCGACAATACAGAGCGCTCCAGCTACTAATTCGCAGCTATCCGTGCACCAATATTCAATTGGATTGCACGGATATTTTGGGCAGATTCTCGGGGTATGTGGAATCGTATCGAGCACGAAACGTTACTCGATGAGGAGAGAACCGTGGAAACCCTTGAATCCCTGCTTGAGGCTGTCTCTGCGACAGGTGAATCCCAAGATATTTTGAACCCAGCTACCGGAGAGCTTGTTGGTAAGGCTCCGGTCCACAGCGTTGAAGACCTTGACGCAGCTGTTGCTGCCGCCAAAGCGGCACAGCCAGCGTGGGCTGCACTTGGACACGACAAGCGCATCGAGCTGTTGATGAAAGCCGCTGACGCAATCGACGAAAACGCCGAGGCGATGGCACAGCTGCTCAGTCGCGAACAAGGCAAGCCCCTCAGCGGCCCTAACGCCCGCTTCGAAATCGGTGGAGCATCCGCGTGGCTTCGGGCTGCAGCTGGCACCAAGCTTGAGACCGAAGTCGTTGTTGACGACGAATCTGGCCACGCTGAAATCTCCTACCGCCCCATCGGTGTCGTCGGAGCAATCGGCCCCTGGAACTGGCCCGTCATGATTACCGTCTGGCAGATTGCCCCCGCGCTTCGCATGGGTAACACGGTCGTCGTGAAGCCTTCTGAGAACACCCCCTTGAGTGTGCTCGCACTCGCACACGTGATGAACACTGTGCTCCCTAAGGATGTACTCACGGTGATTTCCGGTGGCCGTGAGGTAGGCGCCCGCCTTTCTTCGCACCCAACAATTGGAAAGGTGATGTTCACCGGGTCAACTGCAACCGGTAAGGCCATCATCAAGAGCTCTGCCGACAGCGTCAAGCGCCTCACCCTCGAACTGGGTGGAAACGACGCCGGAATCGTGCTGCCAGACGTCAACCCCAAGGAAATCGCTGAGAACCTTTTCTGGGGAGCGTTTATCAACACGGGTCAGACCTGTGCTGCCATGAAGCGCCTCTACGTCCACGACGACGTGTTTGACGAGGTAGTCGAAGAACTCGCCGCATTCGCCGCGCAAGTACCAATGGGCGTGGGAACTGACGAAAAGAACGTCTTGGGGCCACTCCAAAACAAGGCTCAGTTCGACATTGTGGACCGTTTGGTGGAATCAGCCAAGGAAGCCGGAGGAAAGGTAGTTCTGGGTGGAAACCCAGATCGCGACCAGCCAGGCTACTTCTACCCCACGACGTTGGTTGCGGACGTGCCAAACGATAACCCCCTCGTCCAGGAGGAACAGTTTGGCCCAGCGCTTCCGATTATTCGCTACACCGACCTCGAAGAAGCCATCGCCATGGCTAACGGCCTTGATGTAGGCCTCGGAGGATCAGTGTGGTCGGGCGACGCAGCAAAAGCTCGCGAGATCGCATCTCGCATTGAAGCAGGCACCGTGTGGATTAATTCCCACGGCGGCGTGCACCCACTGATTCCCTTCGGTGGATCAAAGCAATCGGGATACGGTCTCGAATTTGGTGTTGAGGGACTGAAGGCTCTGGGAGTGCCTCAGGTCATCAACGGTTAAAACAGGGAAACCAGAGAAGGCCCGGGCTACCCGCCCGGGCCTTCTTCTTGTAGCAAATGAGGGCGCAGTTAACCTTGGACAATCATGCTCTGAGCAAAGAAGTCGGCAAGAAGTTCAGGGCGATTAAGCGGCGCGATAAACGCAACGTATTGATCAGGCCTGACGACAACCACAGCGCCGTGTGTAGGGTCAATTCCGCGCTCTTCGTAGATGCTTTCTTCGGGTCGCTCGGCAAACACTTTTTCGTAATCGAGGAGCTTGTAGGGGCCCGAGCGTGGCACGAATAACTGCGGCACCATCGACACGTCGAATTCCTTGAAATGTTGGGGGTAAATCACCTTGACATCGAAAACGCCGTCAACCTCCAGATGAGCCGGAGTGAACTTGTTGATGGGAGATTCGGGGCTCGTCTCCATCCACTCCGCCCAGGTGGTCACATCGGAAGGCTCCCCTGCGTGCGAGTTTGCAAACGCGTAAATCCGCCACCTGCCATCTGCCCGATGGTGGTGTCCTAAGTGGACAGGGTTGCCATCGGCGACCCGATCGACGCGAGCGGATTTGAAGCGTTTTCCTAAGGTGAATCCAGTCGCGAGGTGTTGGAACTTAGCTGAGCCCACAATGTCCGACTCTGGATACTCAGTCATGAATCCAGCCGGGAACTCGTGCGTACGCACATAGAAATCAGCAAGTTCTTCTGGTGAATCAAACTCCTCAGGTTTTTTCGCCATCATGGTGGACCATTCCCGGTCGAAGTCGATGAGGTTTTGCGCGATCACTTGGCGCTCCCCTGAATAACTGTGGAGGAGCTTTTCGGGGCTCCTGCCCTCAAGAACCTGCCCGAGCTTCCAGCCCAAATTGAACGTATCCTGCATCGACACGTTCATCCCTTGCCCGGCCTTCGCGCTGTGGGTATGGCACGCATCGCCGGCGATGAACACTCGTGGGGTGTCATCGAGTGAGTCTGTGTCATCAAATTTGTCGGTGACGCGGTGTCCAACCTCGTACACCGAGTACCAGGGCACTTCTTTCACGTCGAGCGTGTAGGGGTGGAGTATTTCGTTTGCCTTTGCTACAGCGACCTCTAGAGGCGTTTTCCTCACGTTTCCATCATCGTCAGGAGCAACTTCACCAAGATCCACATAGAGCCGGAAAAGATAGCCGCCTTCCCGAGGAATCAAGAGAATGCTGCCTGCTTCAGAGTGGATGGCGCACTTGGTGCGAATATCCGGAAAGTCGGTTACCGAGAGTGAATCGATAACGGCCCACGCATGAAGTGCAAGATCTCCAATGTGCTTGCGACCAATTGCCTCTCGAACGCGGCTCCTAGCCCCGTCACAACCCACCACGTACTTGGCACGGATGGTGCGGGTTTCATCTCGGGCGGCGTCGTGTATATCGACCGACACGGGAAATTCTTCACCGCGGTTGATGCGCAACCCACGAAACTCAATGCCATAGTCGGGGCTTACCCGTGCGGGGCCACGCTCTGCGGCTTCGATGAAGTAATCCATCACCCGGGCTTGGTTCACAATCAAGTGAGGGAATTCACTCACTTGGGCTGGATCATCGTCTGTCCTCGCAGTGCGAATAATCTCACGCGGTTTTTCAGGGTTAGGAGCCCAGAAATTCATGTGGGTCAGCCAAAAGGCTTCCTGGATAATGGGCTCGGCAAAACCGAACGCTTGGAACGTTTCCACACTGCGCGCTTGAATGCCGTCCGCTTGACCTACTGCAAGCCGCTCAGGGCGCTTTTCAATCAAACGCGTGGTGATTCCAGAGAATTGGGAGAGTTGGGCCGCGAGGGTTACTCCTGCTGGGCCGACACCGACAATCAATACATCTAGCTCGTCAGGAATGCGATCTTGCCTGTCCAGGCCCACTCCCGCGGCCGGCTGCACGCGAGGATCTTCAGAGACGTAACCGTGATGATGAAATTGCATGGGCTGTCCTTTCGACCACTTTGTCGAATTTGTGCGATAATCGAACACATAGTTCGCAATATGTAATTGTGACTGTAGTCCAACACAGCGTGACTCACAAGGGAGTGGGAAATGAACCGACCCACTGGGTCACAGACCCTCAGTCGAGGAATTCAGGTCCTCGAAATTGTTAGTGCCGCCGAACACCCCATAAGTATTGAGAGTGTGTCCTCCGCCATGGGGCTTCATCGATCCGTGGTCTATCGACTGGTGCGAACCCTTGAAGATCACAAGCTTCTCGATCGCACGCCCCGAGGCGACTTAACCCTCGGTGCTGGAATCGCCGCTCTCGCATCGGGGGTGGAGCGAGACCTTCATTCCGCAGCACTGCCCGAGCTGACCGCGGTAGCAGAGCAATCTGGTTTTACATGCTTCCTAGCCCTGAGAAACCAGGACGAATGCATCACTTTGGTCAGTGTGGAACCTCGCAATGCCGTGGCTTCGGTGGTACAACGCCCCGGCTCGCGTCACAGCCTGCTACTGGGTGCACCAGGAAAGGCGATTCTCTCGTCGCTATCCGAATCTGAATGGCCCGAACTGGCAAGCTCCACTCTCCGCCAAGATATCCAAGACTCTCGAGGGCGAGGTTATTTCACCAGCAGCGACGAGGTGATTAAAGGAGTTCACGCGGTTGCTGCGCCAGTCATCACACCAGGGCACCCAGAGGCTGCCATAGCCATTTTGCGACTCGAGGCGGACTCGAACACTGATGCGCTCGGGCGGACACTTATTGACGCTGCGGAGCGGATACGCCGAGGCCTGAGCGTCGGCGCTAAAGCTTGATAAACCAAGTTGGGGGCCACATTTGCGCGGCCCCCAACTTGGTACTCCTAAGGCGTGTTAGACGCTTTTTCGCGTCGCCACAACCGACGCAGCTGCCAGAGCGAGCAGGGCGCCGACAATCTCGAACGAGACAAATCCAATGGAAGAACCTGCGCTAATTCCCGTTCCCGCGTCGGTAAAGATTCGACCAATCGTCACTGCTGGGTTAGCAAACGAGGTTGACGAGGTGAAGATGTGTCCTCCTGCCACCCACACTGCGACGGCTGCGGGAATCCACTGCGTGGTTCCGCGGGCAACGAGTACGAGGACGGCCATGACCAAGCCGAAAGTAGCGAGAATTTCACCAACCCACTGGCCGGCTCCAGTTCGCTCGACAGCAGAGAAGACAATCGCGCTCGAGCCGAACATGACATTCGACACGATAGCCCCAACAATTCCACCAATAACCTGCGCGAGAACATAAGGAAGGAATTCATTCCATGGCAAGTCTTTTCGGATTGCCAGCGCAAGCGATACCGCAGGGTTGAAATGGCCACCGGACACCGGACCAAACACGGAAATGATGACAAAAAGCATGAAGCCGACTGTCAGCCCAATCATCAGCAGCGCCACGGCGCCTTCTGCTCCAAGGGCGGCGGTCATGAAGCCCGCGCTGACGACGCTGAGGACCAAGAGTGCGGTTCCTAGTGCCTCTGCAAATGTACGTTGAAGAATGCTCACCAGCTTTTTCCTTTCATCTAAGCCAGAGAAATTCTAAGTGGCGCCCTCACAAGACCCGTTGACGATGCGTGCACAACAGCATGAATTCTCAACCGAAAATTCCAGGAAATATAGCCTTTTTGAGCCCACTAGCGCCCATCCCTAGATGGAGTTCGGATGCGCTCATTCCACAGTGGACCTACATCCGCGTACTAATAAAAAGCCAGGCGCAGTCGAATACTTGAAGAAGAATTGTCCTAGCAGGGAGGAATCACCACATGACGGTAGAAGTGAACCCACACACTGATGCGGCGCACCCGGATGAGTGGCGCTCCTACGACGACTTCGCCGCGGGCATCGACACCTACCGCCTCCCCGATGCGGACCTTAGTGGCCAGTCATATGCACTTTCGTTTAGTGACGGACCAACGCTTACCCTCGAATTTCTCTCCGATCGGAGCGTCCGCTGGAGCGGAACTGGCGAACTCACAGCTTCTGGCGCATCTGACCCCTACGAAGCCGTGTATGTGCGGCCCGACGTGGTCTTTGTCAATCTTCCCTTCAGCAGTCGCGACCGAGAACAACTCACGGTGATTTTTTCGACAAGGACGATGCGTGCGCTTGCAGTGCACTCGGTGATTCAGCCCACCGCCACTGAGGGCGTCCCTCAGGTCGCCCAAGAGTTCTGGTCGGGTGTTGTCGAGGGCGGTGACGTCACTGGTCAAGAGCCAGGGCCGTCTCGAGCACTGATCGGAAAACGCAACGTCTACCGGTACAGCCCGAATCACCTCTACGAACACGTATATCTTTCCTCCGAGCGTTACGCCTGGCAGTGCATCCAAGGGGCGCAAAGAGGGCACGGCGACGTGGATATGTCTACCGTGTGGGAGTTTGAAGACGACCTCATTCTCTTTTGCTTTAGGGAATTCAAAATCGCGGTGGCGAGCGTGTGGTTACACGACCTGGGATATCAGCTGCGCACTACCGGCAACTTCCTCGGAATTAATGCAGCGGGAGAATCGGAGCATTCCCGCGCAGGTGGCCACATCTACCCCCTCGGCTCCGTTAGCTACCCCGACATCCAACCCGTCTAGGAGAATCACGCACATGACCAATCGAGACATTGTCGAAGCCCACTACGCCGCGTCTTACCGGGGAGATCTCGACGGCATGGTTGAGAATTTCGCCCCAGAAATTCGCTGGACTGAAGCCGAAGGATTCCCCCTTGCGGGAACCTACATTGGCACGCAGGCCATCATCGAGGGGGTCTTCGCTCGCATTCAATCCGAGTGGGAGGGCTTCACAGTGGATATCGACGAAGTTCTTGACGCTGGAACTGCCATCCTGGCTTTGGGGAGCTACTCGGCCACCAATCGGACGAGTGGAAAGTCATTTAAAGTTCGAATGGTGCATGTATGGCGACTTGTAGACGGTGCAATCACAGAGTTTGAGCAAGTCGTAGACAGCTCACCCGTCGTAGCAGCCTTGCCCTGACAAGAATCACCTGGAGCAAAGATGCTCCGCACTTTTTGGTGGACCTGAGGGGACTCGAACCCCTGACCCCCTGCATGCCATGCAGGTGCGCTACCAGCTGCGCCACAGGCCCAAGAGCCTCAAGGTTACTACACGAATCAGGGTGTCGTTTCGCCTTTACTCGGCGTCCGGCTGCTCTCCAGACGGCAGCTCCAACGGGATCACCGGTGAATCTTTCCAGAGCCTCTCGAGGGCATAAAACTCGCGTTCATCTTCATGGAATACATGAACAACGAGGAAGCCAAAGTCGAGCAGAATCCAGCGACCATCGGCTTTACCCTCTTTGCGGTGAAGCTTTACACCAGCGTCGTGGAGATCATCCTCGATCGCATCGGCAATGGCCTTAGTGTTGCGCTCGTTTCGACCGGTGACGATCAGGAAGGCGTCGGTGAGGACCAGCTTTTCCGACACATCAAGTGCCACAAAGTTCGAGCCTCCCTTAGCCCAGGCGGAGGCGACCGCAGTGGTGAGTGCGGCCTTCACAGTGTTATCAACGGCCATTAGAGTCCAAACACATTCGTAAACAGGGCAAGGGCAAGCAGAGAAATCGCAGTCACACCGAGAATCGACGCAGACACACCCAAAGTGATCGCGAGTGAGCCCCAGCGTGGCTTGTGAATCAACGGCTGGTCGATTTCAAGAGAGCGCGACGACACTGCATCGAGCGCGCGCACTGGCTGGGTATAGGTTCCCGACTCAGGGTCGACATAGTCGGAGTAGTCATCGTCATCGATTTCTGCGTCTACAACACCGGTAAGACCGGTCTCTGCAATTAAGCGAGGAAGCGGGATGTTGCCGGTGACGATGATCTCTCCGGTGTCTCCGAGAGGCCCCGTAACGTCAATAGAGGGCGCAAC
>JAYOHK010000015.1:0-24653 GCA_038118225.1 Cellulomonadaceae bacterium
TTTCAGTGTAGAGCGACAAGCCGAATAAGCCCTGGAGGCTAGTCGACCATCCGAGACAGCGCGATCATCCGAGACACCGCGCGCAGATACTTCTTGCGATAACCACCACCGAGCATTGCCTCATCAAAAATCTCATCCAAAGGCACACCGCTCGAGGCAATCGCAACCTGCTGGTCGTAGAGGCGGTCCACGAGTGCGACGAGGCGAAGCGCCTGAGCTTGATCGTGGAGCTGATGAACGTCATCCACAATGATGGTGCGAAGCCCCTCCACCAAACCCACAAATCGACTCGGGTGGATCGTGGCGAGGTGATTGATAATGTCACCGAAGCGATCCCGAGTGACGTCACCTCCGGCAGCCGCCGCTTTCTTGTCTAACTCTGCAGTAGTGAAGGTGCTGGCGTGACCTTCGAAGTCCCGTCGACGGTAATCCTCGCCCTCGATACGAATGGTCTGGAACTTGTCCGAAAGCGCGGTGATTTCACGGAGGAAATCTTCCGCCGCAAACCGTCCTTCACCCAGAGCGTGGGGTGGAGTGTTTGACGTGGCGGCAAGCCTCGTTCCGCTGGCTACCAATTCACCAAGCAGCCGCGACATCACCATCGTGTCGCCCGGGTCGTCTAGCTCAAACTCGTCGATGGCCAGAAGGTCAGCACCGCGTAGGTGTTCCACCGCGCCCTTATAACCGAGTGCCCCGACGAGTGCGGTGAATTCAATAAAGGTGCCGTAGTAGGTGCGACCTGGCGTGCGGTGCCACAGCGCGGCAAGAAGGTGAGTTTTTCCCACACCAAATCCGCCATCGAGGTAAATACCGGGACGATTCTCGGCCGTGGCTTTCTTTGGCTTCGAAAACCATCCACCCTTTGACTCGAACGTGCCGCCGAGAGCGAAGCGCTTCACCGCTTCGAGAGCATTTGACTGGGAAGGAAAGTTGGGGTCGGGAACATAGTTGTCGAGCGTTGCGTCCCGAAATTGTTGGGGTGGAACGAAATGCGCGAGCATGTCCGCGACGCTGAGCTCGGGGTGTCGATCGAGGAGGCGACCGATGGCACCAGAGTGTGAAGTGGCCATCAGGGGCGAACTCACCTGCTCCCGGGGAATTTCAGCTTAGGAATGCGACAATAGACGCAGGTCAGTCTAGAACCCACTAGCTGAAAAGATTGTTCGACCACTCCCGGAGGTTTTTGTGCCCATCGCCGCTGATCCATCGCCAGAGCTTCAGCAGTATGCCCATCCTGAACGTCTTGTCACCACCCAGTGGTTAGAAGACAACATCGGCACCCCGGGTCTTGTGGTCTTGGAATCAAACGAAGACATCCTGCTCTACGACGTAGGACACGTTCCCGGAGCAGTAAAAATCGACTGGCACACCGAGCTCAATGACTCCGTCATGCGCGACTACCTAAACGGTGAACAATTCGCGGCCCTGATGGCGAAAAAAGGCGTCTCACGCGATGACACCGTCGTGATTTACGGTGACAAGTCCAACTGGTGGGCCACCTATGCACTCTGGGTGTTCACACTCTTTGGACACGAGGATGTTCGAATTCTCAATGGCGGACGAGACCTATGGATTGCGGAGGGCCGAGAGCTCACTAAGGAATTGCCGTCCGTGACCCCCACGGACTACCCCGTCATCGAGCGCAACGACGAGGCGATTCGAGCCTTCAAGGACGACGTCTTAGCGCACCTGGGCAAGCCACTGGTTGATGTTCGAAGCCCCGAGGAGTACTCGGGCGAGCGGACCCACATGCCGGCATACCCGGAAGAGGGCGCACTGCGCGGAGGGCACATCCCGACCGCGGTGAGTGTTCCGTGGGCAAAAGCTGCCAACGAGGATGGCACGTTCAAATCCCTCAATGATTTAAGTGCCTTGTACCGCGACGAGCACGGCATCACAGGACAAGAAGACGTGATTGCCTACTGCCGCATCGGTGAGCGCTCAAGCCACACCTGGTTTGTGCTGAAGTACCTGATGGGTATCGACAACGTTCGAAACTATGACGGCTCTTGGACCGAATGGGGAAGTGCCGTTCGCGTTCCCATCGTGCAGGGCGCTGAACCTGGAATGGTGCCTGCCTGATTGTGAGCGACCCCACAGAACACTCGCTCCCTCACGCGCTGGCAGAAATCCAGGAGGATTTCTTGTCGCTGGGAGCATCTGACCGACTTCAAATGCTCCTGGAGTTTTCCGAGTCACTCCCCGAGGTCCCGGATGGAATCGTCCCCGACGACGCCTGGGAACAAGTCGTTGAGTGCCAATCGCCGGTGTTCATCCACGTGGATACGGATAACGAACTGCCCGTCATTTACGCAACAGCACCCGAGCAAGCTCCCACCACGAGAGGCTTTGCCTCAATCTTGGTCCACGGTTTAGCCGGGTCTACCCCCGAGGCCATCTTGGCGGTGCCGGGCAATTTCCCCCAGAGCCTTGGCCTTAACGACGCGGTGAGCTTGCTGCGCCTTCGAGGAATGTCTGGCATGTTGGCGAGAATCCAGCGCCAAATAGCTGAGGCCCATTCGTGAATCTTTACCGGGTGTTCCCGGAGCCGAGACTGATGCTGTCTCTCGATGAGGAATCCAGCCACGAGCAACTCCGCGAGTGGTACTCACCCGACGGGGAACGTAGCTGCCGCCTGACGCTGATTAGCTCCTCGAGCGGAAGGCTTACCGGTTCTGACGGGACCAGTTACTCACTGTCAAACCCGGCTGATCGCGCCATCTTGAAGGCACAACGCCACTCCAGTGACGCCATCATCTCAGGAGCATCCACGATTCGACGAGAAGCCGTCCCTATACCTGCTCACGCTCCCTTGGTCGTGGTGACCAGATCCGGAAACCTCGAGGGGCACCAGGTTAGTGACCACAGCTTTCGCGAGGGCGGAGTAATTGTCCTGAGCCGCAACGACGTTGAGTACGACGGCTCAACGTTCTTTCCCGACGGTGTCTCATCGACTCTTACCGTGCCGGGATCGGGAGACCTCACCGCGGCCGAGATTATTTCCACGTTGCACGGCCAGGGATACCGCCATCTCCTCGTCGAAGGCGGGCAAACTCTCGCCACAGTGTTTGCGGCCGAGGGCGCACTCGACGAAGTCTGCCTTGCCCTGACCGGGCCACCTCTGTCGGAAAACCATCCGCCTATGCCGTGGTGGGCTCCTGGCTGGGGTGACTGGACGTCGACGCATGTTCTCAGCGATGACCAGAAATATCTGTATTTCCGCTACGTTCCAGAATCTGGCAATTAGAGTTTGCCGGCGCGTTAAACCCTGGCGCGAGAATCTCCCGGCTTAGCCTTAAGCCATGGCAACAGCTGAGTTTGATGCGCTTCCAGCAGAATTTGCGACGGCGCTGTCTGGAATTAGTGACGTGGCATTCCGCAAGGAACTAAACGTCCACTCAATTCCCGCACCTGAGGGCATTGCTCCCCACGCGGTCGCGTGGTCTGCCACGGTCGATCCGCAATCAGGCGGTGACCACGGAATCTCCCGACTCGTCGTGCTCTATGACCCCAGCGAACCCGAGGGGTGGTCCGGACGATTCCGCGCGGTGTGTTTTGCAAAAGCCCCCCTCGATCAAGCAATGGGCGAAGACCCCTTCCTCCCGAAGGTCGCGTGGACGTGGCTTATTGATGCTCTCGACCACAGCGGTGCGGAATATGAGCGGGCTGCCGGAACATCGAGCACCATCATTTCAACAGGCTTCGGCGAACTCGCCAGTGACGAGGTGGGCACCGAAATTGAGATGCGCGCATCGTGGTCGCCCCACGGGTCACTCGATGCCCACCTTGAAGCATGGAACGAATTTGTCTGCATGCTCGCTGGTTTCCCCCCGCAATCCGAGGGAGTCACCGCACTTCGCGCGGGTCGTCACTAATGGCCTCTGAGCAGGCCGAGCCACTCCCCGTTCTGGCAACACCTCGTCACGGCATCGCCGTGATAAACAACACGTCTGACTGGAGCGCCGCCCTCGATGCTCTTTCCGCCGGGAGCGGCCCGCTTGCCTTGGATGTCGAACGGGCAAGTGGTTTCCGATACTCACAGCGCCCCTATCTGGTGCAGATTTATCGTCGAGGCACCACGAACTACCTCGTGGACCCCATTGACGTTCCAGACCTCAGCGAGTTCACCACGCGTTTTGCCGATGTGGAATGGATTCTTCACGCCGCCCGGCAAGACATCGCAAACCTCCGCGAAGTGGGTATGGAGCCGGCAAGCCTCTTCGACACAGAGCTGGCTGCTCGAATTGCCGGCTTGTCCCGGGTGGGCCTGCAAGGATCGGTGGAAGACCTCCTTGGGCTTAGCCTCAAGAAAGAGCACTCAGCCGCTGATTGGTCCACCAGACCTCTTCCCGCCGACTGGCTAAATTACGCTGCCCTTGATGTTGAGGTCTTGCCCGACCTTCGAGACGCACTGCACCAGATCCTCGAAGACGCGGGCAAACACACCTTTGCCCAGGAAGAATTCCACGCCATCATTCAGGAGCGCCCTGCTCCCCCGAAGGCAGAACCCTGGCGAAAGCTTTCTGGACTCCACCAGGTGCGAGGAGCCCAGTCACTGGCTGTGGCCAGAGAGCTCTGGCAGGCGCGGGAATTGCTTGCCCAAGAAAAGGATGTTGCCCCTGGGCGGCTCATCCCTGACCGCTCCATCGTTCACGCTGCCAGCAAGAATCCCCGCTCGCTTAAAGCGATGCTCTCGTTGGAGAATTTCCACGGACGAGCAAGCCGTTCAGAAGCGGAGCGCTGGTGGGCAGCAATTGAAAAGGGCCAAACAACCAAGGACCTTCCCGCTCTCCGCGGACAATCAGACACACTTCCTCCCCCACGGGCCTGGGCTGACCGAGCACCTGAGGCGTATCGACGATTTGTGATCTCCAGAGATTTGATTAACCGGGCAGCAGCTGCCATGGACATCCCCGCCGAGAACGTGCTCACCCCGGAGCACCTGCGCCGGTTGTGCTGGCAACCCATTGACCCGGGTTCTGCCACCGCAATCGATCAACAATTGCTCGATTTGGGGTCACGGCGATGGCAACGAGACGTGGCCGTGCCCCTCATCGTGGAGGCGTTTAGCCAGGCAGCAAGCCTCGAGGGTTAATCGCTTTGTGCGTCTTGGGCCGGCTCGGTCGAGAACTCGTCGTCTGATGCTTCTCCCGGCAGTGGCCTGGCAACAGGAACCTTCTTTCCCAGCACTTGGGCGACAAGGTTTCGGGCGATGTTTTGGGCGGTGAGACCTACCTGCTCAAGGATTTCTGAGCGAGATCCGTGATCAAGGAACTCGTCTGGCAGACCAATTTCATCGACGGCCGTGTCGACGCCTGCTCTGCGAAGCTCTTGGCGGATTCTGGTGCCAATACCGCCCACCCGGGTGCCATCTTCGATACTGACGACAATCCTGTGGTCTCTTGCCATGTCGACGATGCTCTGCGCAACGGGCACCACCCACCTCGGGTCGACCACGCTGGCACCAATTCCCTGATCCGCCAAGCGATTCGACACGTCCATGGCCAGGTGCGCCATTGGGCCTACGGCAACAATCAATACGTCTTTGTGAGCGGCTTCTTTGAGCACGTCCACACCATCTGCGGTTCGGCGCACGGCGGGCAGATCAGCAGACACCGAGCCCCTCGGGAATCGAATGACCGTCGGTGCATCATCCACCGCAATTGCTTCTGAGAGCTCCTCATGGAGGCGCGCCTCATCACGCGGGGCCGCAATCTTGATTCCAGGAACCACCTGAAGAATCGAGAGGTCCCACATTCCGTGGTGGCTTGCCCCGTCTGGACCCGTCACTCCTGCGCGATCAAGAACAAATGTGACTCCTGCCTTATGCAGAGCAACGTCCATCATGACCTGGTCGAAGGCGCGGTTAATAAAGGTCGCATAGATGGCAACGACAGGGTGCAGGCCCCCATAGGCCAAGCCCGCAGCGCTTGCGACTGCGTGCTGTTCGGCAATGCCGACGTCGAGCACGCGCTTAGGGAATTTCTTGGCCATCTCGTACAGGCCAGTGGGCCGAAGCATCGCTGCCGTAATACCCACAACCTTCTCGTTCTTGGTGGCCTCGTTGACCATCGCCTCCGAGAAAATGTCAGTCCACCCCTTCGAACCAGAGGAAGATACTGACTCCCCTGTTGTCGGGTCGATCTGACCGACCGCATGGAATTGGTCAGCCTCGTCGTTTAGCGCAGGAGCATAGCCACGACCTTTTTCGGTGATGACGTGAACAATCACGGGTTGGCGATACGCCTTCGCCTGCTGGAACGCACGCTCCAAATCTGCCAAGTTGTGTCCGTCAATCGGTCCGACGTACTTGATATCGAGGTTTGAATAGAGCGCCTTGTTATTGGCAAAACGAGCGACAAATCCTCGCACCCCACCGCGAATACCGCGATACATCGCTTTGCCCGCTGGGCCAAAGAGGTGGAAGAACTTTTCGGAGCCCCCGCGCAAGGCCCGGTAACTACTTTGGGTGCGCACCGTGCCCAAGAACCTGGCCATACCGCCGATAGTGGGCGCGTACGAGCGACCATTGTCGTTGACAACAATGATGAGGTTTCTGTTGTTGTCATCCGAAATGTTGTTCAGTGCCTCCCAGGTCATTCCACCGGTAAGGGCCCCATCACCGACGACGGCGACAACGAAACGATCGGAGTGGCCGTTGACGGCAAAGCCCCGGGAAATTCCGTCCGCCCAGCTCAGCGATGACGATGCGTGGGAGCTCTCGACGATGTCGTGTTCGGATTCGGAGCGCTGAGGATATCCGGCAAGTCCACCGAGCTGGCGAAGGGTGGAGAAGTCCTTTCGACCGGTTAAGAGTTTGTGCACATAAGACTGGTGTCCGGTATCCCAGACAATCGGGTCTTCCGGTGACTCGAAGGCACGGTGAATGGCCATGGTCAACTCGACCACACCGAGGTTTGGTCCTAGGTGACCGCCCGAGCGCGCGACTTCTTCCACGAGGAACTCTCGAATCTCCCCCGCGAGCTGCTCGAGCTCGCCAAGGCTCAACCCGTCGAGGTCTCGCGGATTATTGATTCGATCTAAAATCGTCACCTGGACAGCCTAGGAGGTGGGAACTGGAAAATTCCAGAACCAGCTTTAGACGAGCTGCCGAAGCACGTATTGGAGGATTCCACCGTTTCGGTAGTAGTCAGCTTCACCGGGGGTGTCGATTCGAACTACTGCCTCGAAGGTGATGTCCTTCTTGCCCTCAGCCGAGTGGGCGCTGGGCTTAGCGACCACGGTCACCGTCTTCGGAGTGGTGCCGGAGTTGAGCTGCTCAATTCCTGCAATCGAGAACTCTTCAGTTCCATCCAAGCCCAGTGACGCAGCGGTTTCGCCGGCTGGGAACTGGAGTGGAATCACACCCATACCGATCAGGTTGGAGCGGTGAATGCGCTCGAAGCTCTCTGCAATCACGGCCTTGACACCAAGCAGCATGGTTCCCTTGGCAGCCCAGTCACGAGACGAACCCGATCCGTATTCCTTACCAGCGAGAACAACCAGTGGGGTTGATTCAGCGCGGTAGTGCTCGGATGCGTCGTAGATGAAGCTTTGTGTTCCATCTGCGGTGGTGAAGTCGCGGGTGTAGCCACCTTCGACACCATCGAGCAGCAGGTTCTTCAAGCGGATGTTCGCAAAGGTTCCACGAATCATGACCTCGTGGTTTCCACGACGCGAGCCATAGGAGTTGAAGTCCAGACGGCCGATTCCGTGGCTGGTGAGGTATTCACCAGCAGGGCTGTCAGCACGAATGGAACCAGCAGGTGAAATGTGGTCAGTGGTGACCGAATCGCCGAGCAATGCGAGCACGCGTGCGCCCGAAATGTCACTCACCGGCTGCGGATCTGCGCTCATGCCCTCGAAGTAGGGGGGCTTTCGCACGTAGGTCGATTCGCCATCCCACTCGAAGGTGTCTCCGGTTGGGGTGGGGATTGAGCGCCAGCGCTCGTCACCGTCGAATACTGCCGAATATTCCTTGTCGAACATCTCGGTGTCGATTGAGGTGTCGATGGTGCTTTGTACTTCAGCAGCACTTGGCCAAATGTCGCGCAAATAGACATCGTTTCCGTCGTGGTCAACACCGAGTGGCTGGCTTTCGAAGTCGAAGTCCATGGTTCCCGCCAGCGCGTAGGCGATGACCAGCGGCGGGCTTGCCAGGTAGTTCATCTTCACGTCGGGGTTGATACGGCCTTCGAAGTTTCGGTTTCCAGACAGAACCGCGGTGACCGCGAGGTCGTTGTCGTTAATCGCCTTGGAAATCTCGTCGGCCAGGGGGCCCGAGTTTCCAATACAGGTGGTGCAGCCATAGCCGACGAGGTAGAAGCCGAGGGCTTCCAAATCGTCCATCAAGCCGGCTTTCTCGTAGTAGTCGGTAACTACTTTGGAGCCGGGGGCGAGAGTGGTCTTCACCCAAGGCTTTGACACCAAACCCTTTTGGGCGGCATTCCTGGCGAGCAAACCTGCCGCCAACATGACCGATGGGTTGGAGGTGTTAGTGCACGATGTGATTGCCGCAATGGTGACCGCTCCGTTTTCAAGCTCGAAGCTCTGGTCTCCCATGGATACGGCGGCACTTTGCTTTTCCTTGCCGGGCTGAACGTAGCCGGGAAGATCGGTCGCAAACTGCGACTTTGCCTGGGATACCTCGATACGGTCCTGGGGACGACGCGGTCCCGCAATGCTCGGCACAACAGTGGACAAGTCGAGCTCGAGGTACTCGCTAAACGCGGGCTCCTTCGAGGGGTCGTGCCATAGTCCCTGTTCCTTGGCGTAGGACTCAACAAGGTCGATGAGAGCATCGTCACGGCCGGTGAGGCGAAGGTAACCCAAGGTGACGTCGTCAACGGGGAACATTGCAGCGGTGGAGCCGAACTCAGGGCTCATGTTTCCGATCGTCGCGCGGTTTGCCAGAGGAACCTCGGCAACACCTGCCCCGTAGAACTCCACAAACTTGCCCACAACGCCGTGCTGGCGAAGCATCTGGGTGATGGTCAACACCACGTCCGTTGCGGTCACACCGGTCGGGATAGAGCCGGTGAGCTTGAATCCTACGACGCGGGGAATGAGCATGGAGACGGGCTGGCCAAGCATGGCAGCCTCGGCTTCGATTCCCCCTACACCCCACCCGAGAACACCAAGGCCGTTGACCATGGTGGTGTGCGAGTCGGTTCCCACACAGGTGTCGGGGAAGGCCTGGGTGACGCCGTCGACCTCCCGGGTGTACACCACCTTGGCGAGGTTTTCGATGTTGACCTGGTGGACAATTCCGGTTCCGGGGGGAACCACCTTGAAGTTTTCGAATGCGGTCTGACCCCAGCGGAGGAACTGGTAGCGCTCACCGTTGCGCTCGTATTCGATTTCTACGTTGCGCTCGAGGGCATCTTCTTGACCGAACAGATCGGCAATTACGGAGTGGTCGATGACCAGCTCAGCAGGTGAGAGGGGGTTTACCTTTTGAGGATTTCCGCCCAGTTCGACGATTGCTTCACGCATAGTGGCAAGGTCGACGATGCAGGGAACACCGGTGAAGTCTTGGAGGACGACTCGTGCGGGGCTGTACTGAATCTCAGTGTCCGGTTCTGCGTTTGGATCCCAGTTACCCAGAGCTCGAATCTGCGCTTCGGTGATGTTGGCGCCGTCTTCAGTGCGCAACAGGTTTTCCAGCAGGACCTTCAGGGAGAACGGCAAACGCTCTGAGCCTGGAACCGCATCAATGCGGTAAATCTCGTGGTCAACACCTCCCACAGTGAGAGTGTCGCGGGCTCCGAGTGAGTTAAGACTTGCCATGTGGCATCCTCCGAAAATGTCTTTACGTGAAGCTAAATTCTATCAGCTGGCAGAAGTGCCAGAACCGCGGTACACCGAGCGCAACAGCAACCAGGTAAGCCACAAGGTAAGGCCATACAGCGGCACCCCCATCACCAGCTTGGCCATGGCAAGCGCCGACACCGCAGACTCTCCCGCGAGGTACAGCGGAACCTGAACGGTGAGGCGAAGTGCAAACATCGCACTCCACAGCCCGGTAGCCACCATGGCCATCACACGCTTTGCCCGATCTTCCCTCCAATTGGGGTCCGAGGTGAGCAGCCCTGCAATGACTCCGATGAGCGGTCGCTTTGCAATGAGAGAAATGAGAAGCACCGCCAACGTCACCGCATTGACCCAGAGCCCCAAGACAAAGTTATTTTCTGGCCGGCCCGACAAGACCGCTACCGCAGCCGACGCGGCAATCCCGAAAAAACCCACAATGGCGGGCTGGAGGGGGCTTTTTTGGATCAGCCTGGTCGCAATAAATCCCAAGGACACCACGAGGGGTGCTGACACTGACCAGATCAAGGATTGGGTAAACGAATAGACCGCCAGGAAGGCAATTCCGGGCAGGATCGACTCGACAAGCCCCCTCGGGCCGCCAAGGGCTGCCCAAATATCAGACGCCTGGGGGGTCTGACCGGGTTGCACAGTGGCGAAAGCAGAACGGGAGAGGCTCTCGCGCAGCGACGCTGCCGCTGCCGAATCTTCTGGCTTGTTGTTCACTGGCCCTCTGGAGCTTCTGGAGCACCGCTTCCTTGAGGTGCTTTCAGCGGGAGAAGCTCGCGAGGGGGCATCGGGGTGTTTCCTCGCACCACAACAACACCTCTGAAAATATCGGCAATGGTTGCGGCGGCCTCGGCTTCCATGGCGGCGGGTCCACCAATAACTCCACGAAGGAACCATCGGGGGCCATCAATACCCACAAACCGAACGGTGCGCTTTGAATAACCACCGCCTGCTTGGACGGGCACAGTAGCCAGCAGCTCTGGACCAAACTCACCATCGCGAGCGGTCACCTCGCCACCTTGCTTTGACACCTGGCCGGCGATCTGTTCTCGAATGCCCAACCACAATCCTGACGAGCGCGGAGCTGCGAAGGGCTGAATCTGAATGGTCGAGCCCTGATACTCCAGAGTGACTGCGACCACACGAGAGGTGGACTTTTCCACCTCAAGACGCATTTGAAGTCCCTTGCGGGGCTCAATTCGAAGAGAACCAAGGTCGATCCCAGGCTTCACACTGCCGGTTTCCTGGTCGTCAAAGGGACCTTTTTCTAGGCGGTCAGCCGGTGCTGATTTGGGGTAATCAAAGTCGTCGTTGGCTAGCGACGTGCTGAGGTCACTCACGCATTCTCCTTATTAGATGACACCCCGGTTGAGCCAAAGCCGCCCCTACCTCGAGATGACCCGGGAAGACTATCAACTTGAATCATCTGCGCTTCGGCAACGCGCATGATCAGCAATTGACCGATTCGGTCGCCCTCGTTAATCGTGAAGGGATTCGACTGGTCGGTATTCCACAAAATCAAGCCGATGTCACCGCGGTATCCCGCGTCAATCACACCGGGAGAATTGACCATCGAGATGCCGTGCTTGAGCGCGAGGCCACTTCGGGGAGTCACCAAGCCGACATAGCCCTGAGGCAGAGCAATCGACACACCGGTGGGAACAAGAAGTCGTGCGCCTGGCTCCAGTGTCACCGTCGTGGTGGAGACAAGGTCCATTCCCGCATCTCCCGGGTTTTGATACTCGGGTGGGGTGCCAGTGATCAGAACTTGGGGGCGGTCGATTCGTTCCACCCTCACAGGCTATACGTGGTGCAATAGAAGTGTGAGTGTGTATCGAGAGCGACTCTCCCCCAACTGGTGGATGATTCTTGCGATCTTCCTCGTGGTGCCCACAACGGTGCTGATCTTCTTCCCCATCAGCGTGCTCGTCGGAGTGGTGACTGGGGTGGTGTTGTGGCTTGGCAGCGTGGGTGCCCTGTGGTGGTTTAGCCCTGTGATTGAAGTGAGGCCTGGAATATTTCGTGCCGGACGTGCGCAGATAAGTTCAGACCACGTTGACTCCATTGAAGTAATCGACAAAGAACATGCTCGCGCGGCCAAAGGCGTCGAATTAGACGCCAGAGCGTGGCTAGTAATCCGACCATGGGTGGGACCAGTCGTGAAAGTGGTACTCAGCGACACAAATGACCCAACCCCATACTGGCTGGTGTCGACAAAAAACCCCCACGCACTTGAGCGTGCATGGAAGAGTGCGGGTAACTAGCTAGCGCACTCGATGCAGACAGGACCCAGCTTGGTGTCGTGGTCGCGCTGCGAACGGTGCTTCACGATGAAGCACTCCACACACGTGAACTCGTCTGCCTGAGGAGGCAACACCACAACGTCGAGTTCAACGTTGGCCAAATCTTGACCAGCGAGCTCAACGCTGCCGGGATTGTCAGCGTCATCGGCGTCGACCTGACCCGATAACTGGTCTGGCACCCGCTCCTGCAGGGCTTGGATCGACTCAGTGTCGTCGTCGGTCTTTCGCGGCGCGTCGTAGTCCTGTGCCATGTCGCGTAACGTCCTGCCCTTCGCTTACTTCAGCACTGTCAAAAAGATAGTGTCGCGTTCAATCCCTCAGAGTTTCCCTGGAAAACTCTCAAAAGGTTGCTACAACACGCGTATGTTGTGGATTATTTTCGTTTTTCGCCACGCCCTCGAGGCTCGGGCCGCGGTGACGAGGCCGTGTCATTCTAATGGGGACAATTCTTGGAGGCGCAATGCAAACTCTCACCGTAGTTGGTGTCGAAGACGACTATTTGATCGTGGTCTCAGACGAAGGTGAGCGGTTTCGCATCCCCCTGACCGATTCGCTCTATGACGCGGTCAAGCGTCCTGCTGGTTCGAAGGTTCACAGCGCCAAGCGTGTCTCCCCCAAAGACATTCAGGCCCACTTCCGACGCGGCCTCTCTGCTCAACAAGTCTCTGACCTCACCGGCGAGACCACTGACTATGTGGCCCTGTTTGAGGGCCCGGTTCTCGCCGAGCGCCAGTTCATTGTCGATCAGGCTCGACTAATAACCTTTGGTTCGGCCCAGGCAGACAAGGACGCCGTGGGCACGTTTGGCGAAGCAGTAGCAAATCGCCTCGAAGACATTAACGCCCGCGACATTTCTTGGTCGTCCTGGAAAGAAGAATCTGGCTGGATGGTCGAAGTGTCGTTCCTTGAAGGCGAAGTGGAACACCGCGCGTTGTGGTCGTTCGATGCGAGAAAGCACATTCTCACTCCTCAAAACCAAGACGCGACCACCTTGAGCCAGGACCAGCCCATCCAGGGACCGCTGATCCCGAAGCTCCGACCGGTGAGTGCTACCGAAGAACACCCCGAAGGTGATCGCTTCGACACGGAGATTTTCCAGGACATGCCCCTGAACGAAACTGGTCCACTGACGGAGCCGGTGGCCTATGGGCGAAACTCCGGGCCCGCAGCCACTACCCAGAGCATCGACGAGGATAACTCCAACAACACCGCTGACCTGCTCGAGGCCCTGCGCCGCCGACGTGGTGAGCGAGAACCTGCCCCCGAGTTTGAAGAAGACCCCAGAAGCTCACACCCCTCGACGGGAAGCATTCGACTTGTCCACGACGACGAAGACGACCAACCGGGTGCATCTGTTCATCACCTTCCCTTTGGAACTGACGAAACCGTCGACCACGAAGAGACTGGCGACGACACCCCGTCACCCAAGCCCGCGTCTCGTAAAGACCGGCCAGAAATGCCCAGCTGGGATGACATCGTTTTTGGCGCCAGGCCAGACGAAGACCCTGCTTAATTTTTGGGCAGCGATTGCCCTAACGGGATAACGGGAACTGTGGTTTCCGTCTCTGTCCAGGAGCCGTGCTGTCCAACCATCTTCGATGACGCATCTGAGGCGGTCAGTTGGTCATAGAGGGCGTAGCTGCCTTCGGCAAACACAATTACATCGCCCAGGCGTCCCCTGTGATGATCGGGCACTACGCCAAAGAGGCCCCGATCAATCGCATCGTCGCGACTAAGCGCCGTCGCCATTGCTCCGAGGAACTGTTGGAGTTCAATGACAAACGATGTGACGTCCACATCGTCGTGGAGATACATCTGAACAAGCCGTGGCTCACCACCCCAGTGGGAAATGGCGTGGCGAAGTGGGTGGTTCGACTCCATCCAGATTTGATTGTGGGAGTGAACGTCCACCATTCCGTGATCAGCCGTCACCACGATGGCCTCTCCTGGCCCCAGAGAGCGGTGGAGTAGAGAGGCGAAGGCGTCGAGGTGTTCCAGTGCGTCTACCCAATTGCCGTGTTCAACCCCTAGGCCATGGCCGATCCGGTCAAGGGCCGGCCAGTAGAGATAGGCCACACCCTCGTCAGTGGAGTCAAAGAACTCCCGCAGATTCCCTAGGTGGTCATCGAGCTGACTAGAGGCCTGATAGCTCGCACCTCGAAGCATGGCCTGAGAAAAATCAGTTCCAGAAAACCGTGACTCCCCCACCGCAATCGAGGGAATAGATAACTGGGCGGCTCGTTCAAAAACGGTAGGAACGGGCTGCCAGGTGAGTGGATCCACACCGTCGGGGAAAGGTTTTAAGTGATTGACCATCTGAAGAGTCTGCGGGTCTCGCACCTGGTATCCCAGAAGACCGTGTTCGCCCGATTCCACACCGGTAGTGATCGAGGTCAGGGCCGAGGCCGTGGTGGAGGGCAATCCAGAGCGTGCGAGATGGCCGTGGTGTTCTAGTTGAGACCGCAGAAAGCGGGCGTGGCCAGAGTATTTCTTGACCAAGTCGGCACCGAGCCCGTCCACGACTAAGACCCCCACTTTGTGGAGCCGTGCGCCCTCGTCGGCCGGCGAAATCACTCTGCCAAAAAGACTCGTCAACGTGTCGGCAAGCCGCCCTGACACAGAAGGGTTCGCCGGTAACATAGGCGCCATCCTATGACTCCGCCAGCATCTTCTCCCTCATCCTCTCCTGCCGACAACTCAGGAACCGAACGAATCGTCGACGTCGATTTGACCGACGAAATGTCGGATTCGTTCCTCGAATACGCCTATTCGGTGATTTATCAGAGGGCCCTTCCCGATGCGCGCGATGGCCTCAAACCCGTACAACGCCGGATTTTGTATCAAATGGCAGAAATGGGTTTGGTGCCCGAAAAAGGCCACGTAAAGTCCGCCCGCGTCGTCGGTGAAGTCATGGGAAAGCTCCACCCCCACGGTGACTCCGCCATCTACGACGCACTCGTCAGACTTGCCCAGCCGTTCACTCTCCGCGCCCCGATGGTGGACGGGCACGGAAACTTTGGCTCCCTCGACGACGGCCCCGCAGCCTCTCGATACACCGAAGCAAAACTGCGCCCAGAAGCCATGGCGATGGTGGCCGATCTCGACGAAGACGTCGTCGACTTTGTGCCCAACTACGACAATCAGCTCACCCAGCCAGATGTTCTCCCGGCAGCTATCCCCTACCTCCTGGTCAATGGAGCGTCGGGAATCGCTGTGGGTATGGCCACCAACATGGCCCCGCACAACCTCGGCGAAGTCACCGCTGCTGCCATCGAACTGATCGATAACCCTGAGGCGAGCGTTAAGGACCTGATGGGTTATGTGCCGGGCCCTGACTTGCCCGGTGGCGGCATCATCGTGGGCCGCGAAGGAATTGAAGAGGCCTACCTCAGTGGCCGTGGCTCCTTCCGCACCCGCGCCAAGGTAAGCGTCGAAGCCGTGGGCCCTCGTTCAACTGGGCTCGTGGTCACCGAGCTTCCGTATCTTGTGGGCCCCGAGCGCGTGATTGAAAAGATCAAAGACGGAGTAATCGCCAAGAAAATTCAAGGCATTAGCGACGTCAATGACCTCACCGACCGCAAACACGGTTTGCGCCTCGTGATCACCGTGAAATCCGGCTTTGACCCGCAACTTGTCCTCCAGCAGCTCTATCGCCTGACCCCGCTGGAAGAGAGCTTCTCGATTAACAACGTGGCCCTTGTCGGTGGCCAGCCCCAAACACTGGGACTTCGCGAACTGCTCCAAGTGTTCATTGACCACCGGATCACCGTGACCACCCGGCGCACCACCCACCGCCTGAGTAAGCGCAAGGACAGACTCCACCTGGTCGAGGGGTTGCTCATCGCCATCGTCGACATCGACGAGGTCATCCAAGCCATTCGCCAAAGCGACGATGCGGCCCAGGCCAAGCAACGCCTGTGTTCAGTATTCGATCTGTCAGAAATCCAGGCCGACTACATCCTTGAACTTCGTCTTCGTCGACTCACCAAGTTTTCGCGGATCGAGCTCGAAACCGAACGCGATCAACTGCTGCAAGAAATCGAGCAGCTGAGCGACTTACTGGCCCATCCTGAAAAGATTCGCACTCTTGTCGCCGATGAGCTTCGCGAGGTGTCTGAGAAGTTTGGCACTCCCCGTCGCACCGAAATCCGTGATGCAGTCGATGAACCCGTCATTTCTGCCAAAGCGCAAGCGAGTCAGTCTCTGGAACGGAAAGATTCCCCCACCAGAGCTATTTTGACCGCGACGGGTCTGCTGGCGCGGATCGATGGAGTGTCTTCCCCAGAGCGCACCCCCCTTGAGAAGCGCATTTCTCACGATGCGATCTATTCGCAACTCGATACCACCACCAGGACGCCACTGGGCGTGGTGTGCTCAAACGGAGAGATCATCCGAATTGAAGCGGGAGACTTCCCCGTGCTTGACCCGTCTAAACCCACCCCTAAAGACGGCCAATCAGCTCAAGCCTTCCTGGGCCTCGACAAGAAGGTCGAGGCGCTCGGCCTCTTCCCGCTAGGAGAAGGGGCACCCACCATCGCTCTGGGAACAGCCCAGGGCACGGTGAAGCGCGTGGACCTATCGTCTATTCCTGAACGCCCGCACGTCGACATCATTTCGTTGAAGGATGGCGACACAGTGGTGGGAGTATCAATCGCGCAGGATTCAGACTGGCTGTGTTTTGTCACCGACGATGCTCAGCTTCTACGTTTCCCCGCGGACCAGGTGCGCCCTCAAGGCCCTGCCGCCGGTGGAATGGCAGGTATTAGCGTCTCTGACGGATGTCGCGTGGTGGCCTTCGGTGTCGCCAGCGATGAGAATGCGCTTGTCACCACGATTTCGACCTCCTCCCAGGCGCTCAGTGGCGTGGGAGAACAACGCGCGAAAACCACACCGCTTGGTCAATTCCCGGCCAAGGGACGAGCCACCAAAGGGGTTCGCGCCCACAGCTTCTTGAAGGGCGAAGACAACCTCGCGGTCGCCGCTGTGACCGACGACGCCCTCGCAGTAACAACGGGCGGGCGTAGCGTTGAACTGCCAGAGGTATCCGAAAAACGCGACGGGTCAGGTCAAGCCATCAGCCAAAACGTCGGCAAGATCGGTAACGCACTGAGGCGCTAAACGTCGATGCGAACCCGGTCGAGCCCCGGTCCTTCTTGGATGAACTCGCGCCGAGGAGCCACTTCGTTACCCATGAGCAGTTCGAAAATCTTGGTCGCGTTTTCGGCGTCGCTCATCTTCACCCGGCGCAGCATGCGCTTCGAGGGAGACATCGTGGTTTCTTCGAGCTGCTCGGCGTCCATCTCACCCAGGCCCTTATAACGCTGGATGGGCTGCTGGTAGCTCTTTCCCGTCTTTTCCAGCTCCGCCAACACTCCCCGTAGCTCAGCTTCGGAGTAGGTGTAAATGATGTCGTTGGGTGCAGACCCACGGTTAATCACCACCACGCGGTGAAGCGGGGGAACCGCGGCAAACACGCGACCCTGCTCGATCAGTGGACGCATGTACCTAAAGAACAGAGTCAGAAGTAGCGTCCTAATGTGCGCACCATCGACATCGGCGTCGCTCATGATGATGACCTTGCCGTAGCGCGCCTGATCCACGTCGAATGTTCGACCAGAGCCGGCGCCGATGACCTGAATGATCGCGGCGCACTCCTGGTTATTGAGCATGTCCTGCAGAGATGCCTTTTGAGTGTTGAGTATCTTTCCTCGAATCGGAAGCAACGCTTGGTGTTCTGAATCGCGGGCCAGCTTCGCCGTTCCCAGCGCCGAATCACCCTCGACAATGAACAACTCGGTGCCGTCCACGCCTTTGCTGCGGCAATCAACCAGCTTCGTCGGCAAGGTTGAGTTTTCAAGCGCTGTCTTTCGACGCTGTGTTTCTTTCAAGGCCCGAGCGGAGAGCCTGGTCTTCATTTCGGCGACTACTTTTTCCAACAACACTGCCGACTGCGCCTTGTCGTCACGCTTACCCGACTGCAGCTTGTCCTTCAGCCCCTCGGCGACAATGTTTTGAACGATCGCTTTTGCCGCGGGAGTTCCCAATACTTCTGTGGTCTGGCCGTCAAATGGGGGTTCGGGGAGGCGGACAGCCACTACTGCGGTCAACCCTGCCAAGACGTCGTCTTTGTCGAGCTTGTCGTTGCCTACTTTCAAACGCCTCGCGTTTCGCTCTACTTCAGCGCGCACAGCCTTCATCAGTCCGAGCTCAAATCCACTCAAGTGGGAGCCGCCCTTGGGGGTTTGGATGATGTTGACGAAGCTTTTCACGACAGTGTCGTATCCGGTTCCCCACTGGATGACCACGTCGACACTCATTTCGCGCTCCACCTCGGTGGGCTCAAGGTGACCATTTTCTTGAAGCACGGGGACTGTTTCGGTAAACGTTGCCGAGCCGGTGAGCTGCCACGGCCCCACCACGACGGGGTCTGGAGACAAGAACTCCACAAACTCCAGTGCGCCGCCGGCGAAGCTGAACGTCTCACTGCGCACAGGACTCTCGCGTTGGTCGGTGGTGTTGAGGGTCAAGCCGGGAACCAAGAAGGCGGTCTGACGCGCGCGATCGACCAAGTCATCCAAAGAGATGAGAGTGTCTTTGCCAAACACTCCAGGGTCAGGCCAGAAACGAACCCTGGTTCCCGTCTTGGACTTGGAGACAGTGCCGAGCTTTCGCAGTTGGCTGTCATCCACGAATGGCTCGAATGCGGATGCTGGATCGGGTTGGCCTTTATCGCTAAACACTCCCGGCTCACCGCGCCTAAACGACATCGCCCAGGTGGCACCATCACGGTCCACTTCCACGTCCACACGCGACGACAACGCGTTCACCACAGACGCTCCCACACCGTGGAGACCACCACTGGATTGGTAGCTGGAGCCCCCAAATTTTCCACCCGCGTGAAGCTTGGTGAACACCAGCTCTACACCGGTCAAGCCGGACTTTGGCTCGATATCGATCGGGATTCCCCGGCCGTGGTCGACTACTTCCACGCTTCCATCGGTGTGGATCGTGACGTCAATGGTGCTGCCGTGCCCGCCAATGGCTTCATCAACAGAGTTGTCGATAATCTCCCAGAGACAGTGCATGAGACCACGGGAATCGGTCGAGCCGATGTACATTCCGGGGCGTTTGCGAACAGCTTCAAGACCTTCCAAGACCGACAAATGTCTGGCTGAATAGTCTGTTGCTGCCGCCACGGGCACCGTCCTTAGATCACGAAGAGGTGGCCACCGAATGTGGCATCACGAGCTTACGCAGAGCCCCAGAAATACCCGGTAAATGAGCGGGCATGTGGGAAAAACTACGCCCCAGGCGAAACAGGCCCCTAATTACCGCAATTGCCCAGCCAGGCATGGTGGAATAGGAACTCAATCGGCAAGGAAGGACGCGGGATGACAATCGACGCCCCCACCATCGACAGTGAACTAGACGCTGAAGCTCTTGGCTTTGGTGACTTCTGCGACAGCTGTGGAGCTCAGGCTTACGTTCGCGTCACCCTGCCCTCTGGCGAATTGCTCTTTTGCGCCCACCACGCGGACCGCCACAAGGACAGCCTGATTGACCAAGCGCTCGTGTGGCACGACGAAACACATCGTCTGCGCAATGAACCCGCACCCGCCGAGTAAAGGCCTTCGCTGGGTCGACATTTCCCTCCCAGCATTGCGAGCCGCACTCGACGACGCTGCAGAACACTCCAGCGCGATTGATATTCGCGCGAACGCATACGGCTTCGGTGAGACTCGTGTCACAACATTGGCCGGTGAGAAGAATCTCGACGTCGACGGCGGTTCCCCATTCTGGGTGGAGCGCGCCCACGCCCACGGAGCCCAAAAACTCCACGCCACAGTAATCCACGTCAAGAGCGTCCCTGAGGGGGAATCTGTCTCATACGGTGGCCATTTCACAACCGACAAACCCACAACCCTTGCCCTTATTTCTGCTGGGTTCGCCGACGGTGTTCCCCGCTTGGATCCGGTGGGTGGCGAAATAGAACTGGCTGGACAGCGCGTGCCGATTACTGGCCGAATCGCAATGGACCAAATGATTGTGGACGCCACGGGTCTTGATGTCTCCCCCGGTGATGTGGCAACTATTTGGGGTGGGTTGGTGTCTATGCACGAGTGGGCCACGTGGTCTGGTCGAAGCGTGTGGGAAATTGGGTCGACATTGGCCGAGCGTGTCCGCGTCAGTGAGGTGTCATGAGCGTCGGTCCCCTCATTGAACTCAGCGCCTCGGCGCTTCGAGAAAATATCCAGCACGCGAAGGCGACGCTGACCAACGGATTGCTCATGTTGGCCGTTAAATCAAACGCCTACGGACACGGCGACGAGCTGATTGTTCGCGCTGCGCTGGATGCCGGAGTCGATGAGTTTGCCGTGCTGGATATTGACACTGCTCTTCGCATCCGCGCCCTCACCCCCACCACCCCGCTCTTGGCGTGGATGTTGTATCCGGGTGACCAATTCGCAGAGGCCGCAGAGTCCAGAATCGAATTGGGAATTTCAGCAATCTGGCAGCTCGACGAAATTGCCGCTCTCGGCGCCACGGTGCCAGTGACTATTCACCTGAAGATTGACACCGGCCTCAACCGAAACGGCGCTTCTGTGGCCGACTGGCCCGCTCTCGTCGCCCGCGCCGCAGAGCTTGAATCAGCTGGCGTCGTGAACGTGCGAGCCATTTGGTCTCACCTGTCGGACACCTCCGTTGACGTGAGCAAAGCGGCACTCGAGCGCCTTAATGAGGCTGTGGCAGTCGCGAAACAACACGGCGTGGCTCCAGAGATCACCCACATCGCCGCGTCTCACGCGGCTGTTGAGATTCCAGAAACCAGACTTGACCTGATTCGGCTTGGAATTCTGGCCTATGGGGTGAGCCCATTCGATGACCACACCGCAGAAGACCTTGGCTTCTCACCGGTTCTGACTCTGTCAGCACCCGTTGACGAAGTGGCCGACAACGGAGACATCACCCTCGGAGTCGGCTGCTCGTATGGACTGTTGCCTCCGGTAGAGAAAGCCATGATTTCGATCAAGGGCCACGACTACACTCTCACCGACGTACAGCCCTCTACGACCGTGTGGTCTGCGGTCTCTCAGCCTGCAGCTGTGGAGCGTGGCGAGATGATTCCTGTGTGTGGAGCTCACGCGTCAGTGCCGGTTGAGCAGTGGGCGCTGTGGTGTCACACCATCGGCGATGAAGTACTCGCCAAGCTTGGGCCGCACATCCCTCGCGTATTGGCTGACTAGCGCAGGTGCAGCCTGGAGCGAATCCAGGTGCGAGCCCGCTCGGCCGACTCGTCAACCTGGTCGTGCCACGCCGTTGCTGGGGGCAGTGCGATGTCGCGCTCCTCGCAGACCGATCGCACAATGTCGTCGGCAACGGACGGGTTGAGCGCCAGGAAGGGGCCCGACACGGCCGTCACCCAGACTCGATCGCCCCGCACACCTTCGCCGTTTTCAGCGGTGTTGCCGCCCCAGCCTTCTTTCGCCACAGGGAGGAACGTCAGCAGCGGATCTGCGCCGTTGGGGTCTCTGACAGCCGCGTCGTTGAGATAACCGGCTACGTTTCGACCCAAGAAATCCATTCCACTTACTTCCACCGATGCCCGGATACCACGCAAGGTAGTCCGGACCGGGGTGAGGCCAAGACCCTTGCGGGGCTGGCTGCTGGAGTCTAGAGCGACTGATTCTCCTAGGAGGTCGCCACCCAAGCCTGCCCCGAAGAAGTGTGTGCCCTGCTCGTGCCATTCACGAAGTGTGGCCGCCCATCCTTCGAGTGCATCTGCTGCCGGGGTGAGCATTGAAGAGGTCCCGTGGCCCATTACGACGATGTCAGGACGCTGCCCCAAATCATCACCCACGTGGCAGTCGAGAACGTCTGTGTCAATGTCCCACCAGCGAAGCCTGGTCGCGATTACTTCGGCATTGCCCAACGATCCGTTGAGGCCGAGGAGTTCTGGGAGGAGTCGAGCGATCGTGATACTCATGATCCACCCTCCAAGTCCATGAGACCTGCAATGCGACGGATCTTCATCATCTGCTCGTAGTTCACAATCGAGGTGATGGGCGCAGAGGAAGCCAGCGACGCGAGGTGGACCATCGCCTTCTTGGTGTCTTCAATGACTTCGCCCACTGCAACACCCCGGTAGCCAAGGAACGTCGCCCACTGCCACGCCTTAGTTCCGGTGAGCACATCAACGCGAGTGATCGGCCCTAGATCGAGATCAAATAGCCATGAGGGATCAGGGGTTCCTTCATCAACGGCCACCCACAGCACCTTCGGGGAGTCATGAATCGAGCGGAGGTTGACCTGCATGCTGGGCAGGTTTTTTTGCATGATTAGCTGGAAATCACAGCCCTCAAAGCTCACTACTTCCCCTCGTCCATAGACCGGTGGAAGAGCCTTCATCACCTCTGCGGCTGTAGGGAGCGAAAAATCTGACACCACACGATGTGCCAGTGAAATCGCAAGGGTGGCGTCGACTCCGTAATGCAAGCCTTCACCAGGAAGGGTGACCTCAACAGATTCTCCCGACTCCATTGAAATCCTGGCTGATGGGCCCGTTGAGGCCACCAACGTCGCACTGGCAGCAGGAAGACTCGTGTATGGCTCGGTGTAGATCGAAGCAGCGACAAGGCCAAAGGGGTGGGCGTCAATGACGGCTTGGTCAACGTCAATCGTTGAGAGCTCGGATCCTGCCGGAAGGGCGTGGGCGAGCGAGACCAGTGCAGACTCTCGGACGTTGACCAACAAAGACTTCTGGACCGTCGCCGCGACGGTGTGCATCATGTCCCAGACCCGCTCTGGCTCACCAAAGCGGTTGAGCTGATCGACTTGCAGGTTGGTCACAACTAGGTGGTCTGGTGTGAGCTCAGCAGAAATCTGTGGCCCGTACGCTTCGTCCACTTCCAACACAGCAATATCGGCATCAATTCGGCCTGCGGCATCGACATCTGCCAACACCGCTGAGGCTAAGCCTTGGGGCAGATTAGAACCCGCGGGGTTGGTAAACACGTGAAGTCCGTGTGCTCGCAGAAGAGCCACCACCATGCCGGTGGTTGTTGACTTTCCATTTGACCCGGTGACAAAAATCACTTCGGGGACTTTGCCGATTGTGAGCCTGAGCAGTCCTGGCTCAATCAGCCTCGCAATGCGTCCGGGAATCGCGGATCCGCCACCTCGAGCGCGAGCGAGGGACCGGACAATACGACCGATCCAGATGGCGAGCCGAAGGCGCACCCAGTCCTACTCGAGGTAGTCGCGAAGCGCTTGTGAGCGCGACGGGTGGCGAAGCTTCGCCATTGTCTTGGACTCGATTTGACGGATACGCTCACGCGTCACACCGAAGGTGTCTCCGATTTGGTCGAGGGTCTTAGGAAGACCATCTCCCAAACCAAAGCGCATTCGGATTACTCCTGCTTCGCGCTCAGACAGCGAATCCAACAGGCTCTCCAGCTGACGCTGCAGCATGGTGAAGCCCACTGCATCAGCAGGAACAACAGCTTCGGTGTCTTCAATCAGGTCACCAAACTCGCTGTCGCCGTCTTCACCCAGCGGCGTGTGGAGCGAGATTGGCTCACGACCATACTTTTGAACCTCGACGACCTTCTCAGGAGTCATGTCGAGCTCGCGGGCCAACTCTTCAGGAGTGGGTTCGCGACCAAGGTCTTGGAGCATCTGACGCTGCACGCGGGCAAGCTTGTTGATGACTTCCACCATGTGAACAGGGATACGAATGGTGCGGGCCTGGTCGGCCATTGCACGGGTGATCGCCTGACGAATCCACCACGTTGCGTAGGTGGAGAACTTAAATCCCTTGGTGTAGTCGAACTTCTCGACTGCTCGGATCAGACCAAGGTTTCCTTCCTGGATGAGGTCCAGGAACTGCATTCCACGGCCGGTGTAACGCTTTGCGAGCGAGACAACAAGACGCAAGTTCGCACCCAAAAGGTGGTTCTTTGCGCGTTGACCGTCTTTGGCGATCTCGTGAAGCTCACGGGCGAGCTTGGTGGTCTTCTGCGACTGGGTCATGCCCGCGAGCTTTTCTTCGGCGAACAAGCCAGCTTCGATACGCCAGGCAAGTGATACCTCTTGCTCAGCGTTAAGGAGTGCGACCTTACCGATTTGCTTCAGGTAGTCCTTTACCGGGTCAGCCGTCGCACCAGTAATAGTCGTCGAGATGACGGGTACGTCATCGTCGTCTGTGCTCTTAAGCACCATGGCTCCAGCGGGAAGAGCTTCGCCTCCAGCACCTACTCCGGCGAGCACCTGGGCGCCAAGAGCCTCAATCTGACGACTGTCCGTGACTTTGTCACCGTCTTCGTCGTCGTCTTCGCTTACGTCACCCTCATCAGAGGAATCCGTCGACTCCTCATCGTCGTTGTCGGCGCCCGGAGCGTCGACAAGATTCTCATCCTCGTCGTCGCTACCTTCTTCAGAGGCCGCAGCCTTAGTGGCCTTCTTAGCCGCAGGCTTCTTCGTCGCGGACGTCTCCGAAACCTTCTTAGGAGCAGCCTTCTTGGCGGCTGGCTT
>JAYOHK010000016.1:0-2705 GCA_038118225.1 Cellulomonadaceae bacterium
CGTGCAATAAACGAATCAGCGAGAGCTTTTGCTGACAAGTGGTGATCATCTGCGATGACAATCCTGAAGGCTTTCACACCTCCAGTATCGAGCATTGATCGAGAAATTACGTCACGCCTGCGCTTACACTCCCCGTATGAGAAACCCACTCCTTGTCACGGCATACCTGGCTGTCTTTGGCATGGTGGTGGTCAGTTATGACGCCTGGTCAAGTAACGACCTCGTGGTGATGGCAGTAGTCGGTGTCTTCCTAGTATCCGGACTGGCTCTGTGGGTCTATATCGCCCAAGATCATCGCAAAGACGACAGTTAAACTTAGTGGCCTAGTTAAGGGGAGAAATCAATGTCGATTGACTGGTCAACGCTTCTACCGTTTCTATTCCTCATCGTGGCCGGTGGCGTCTGGTACGTGATGAGTCTCACACGGCGCAAATAGTTTCCATCAACGACAAAGGGCCCGAGATAGTCTCGGGCCCTTTGCGTTACGCAGTTACTTAGGCTGCAACCTTTTCCTTAGCTCCGATGCTCTTAGCAACGAGAACCAGGATTGCGGTCACTACGGTTCCAATGGCAAGAGCCAGGACGTAGGTGTACCAGCTGCTCACGAGCGGGAACACGAAGATTCCACCGTGAGGAGCGCGCAGCTCATTTCCGAACAGGGCCACGATGGCACCGGTCACACCGGAACCGACCATGATCGACGGAATTACGCGAATCGGGTCAGCAGCAGCAAACGGAATGGCACCTTCAGTAATGAAGGATGCACCCAGCAGCCAGGCTGCCTTACCGTTTTCACGCTCAGAGTCGCTGAAGGCGCTGCGACGCAGGACCGTGGCGAGAGCCAGACCAAGCGGCGGAGTCATACCCGCAGCCATGACAATAGCCATGATCTGGAACTCGGTAGCGGATGCTGCAGCTCCTGCAGTAGCCAGACCGGTCACTGCGAAGGTGTAAGCCACCTTGTTCACAGGACCACCCATGTCGAAGGCCATCATGAGACCAAGGACGAGACCCAAGAGGGCAAGTCCGAGGCCGCTCAGGCTGTTCAACCAGCCAGTCAGCGAGTTAACAACCCAGGCGATGGGTCCCTTGAACACGATAACCATGGCGAATCCGGTGATCAGCGAACCGAGCAGCGGAATGGTGACCACGGGCATGATCGGCTTGATCCAGTTTGGAACAGCCCAACGGCTGATCCACAGGGCTACGAAACCAGCCAAGAATCCACCAAGGATGGCACCGAGGAATCCGGTACCCGTTCCGAGGGGGTTTCCGTCAAGGCCGGTTGCAAGAGCACCTGCAACGAAACCGGGGACAAGACCGGGACGGTCTGCGATTGCGTATGCGATGTAGGCAGCAAGAACTGGGACGAAGAACGCGAATGCGGCCTTACCGAACCAGAAAATCATGAATGCCCAGTTACCAATTGACAGCAAGTTGATGCTGTCGCCGGTAACACCCATGACCTCAGCGTCATAGGCGTGGATACCGTCGGTGCCAAAACCAATGGCGCCGAGCAAGAATCCAAGAGCAATCAAGATTCCACCTGCAGCAACAAACGGAATCATGTAGGAAACACCAGTCATCAGCCACTGGCGGACTTTGGTGCCGTTTCCTTCACTAGCCAAAATGAACTCCCTTCTTTCCAGCACGCGTGCTGAATACTGAGCCGCGGTTGCGACCCAGGCTTATTTCCCCTTACCGAACAGACCGCCGAAGAAACCGCCGGACTTCTTTTCAGAGCCCTCCGTTTTCTCCGCAGCCGGCTTGGCCGGGGACTTCTCTCCTACGATCCCTGCGGTGCCGTCGGCAGCCGCGGCGAGCACCTGCTCGACAAGGCCAACCGCGTCCTTCATCGCTTTTGCGACGGGCACCTGGATGTATGGCTTTCCGTTGAATCGGTCCTTACCTTGAACTTCAAGGTCGACAGCAAAAATGATTGCGTCGGCCGAATCAATGACGTCTTGTTTGAACGGGTTTGATCCCGCTGAACCCTGGGTCTCAACCATCACGTTGTGGCCGAGCTTCTTTCCCGCCTGCTCGAGTGCTTCGGCCGCCATGTAGGTGTGGGCGATACCGGTGATGCAGGATGTGACGCAAACGATGGTGGCCATTATGGGGTTACCTCCTGGGTAATGATTTCTGCGATACGAGCGGGGTCGGTTTCAGAGCGAAGCGAATCGCGGAACTCTTCGTGCATGATGCGACGAGCGAGGTTCGCGAGGATTTCCAAGTGCAAGTTTTCAGAAGACTGAGGAGCAGCGATCAGGAAGATGAGGTGTGCGGGTCCGTCGTCAGCACCGAAGTCGATACCGGACTCACTAGTCGCAACGGCTACTGCGGCCTCCGCTACCAATGGGGTCTGGGCGTGAGGAATAGCAACGCCACCCTCAATGCCTGTGGGGAAGTGTTCTTCGCGGGCCTTGACCGCTTCCACATATCCCTCGAGCTCGCTGACGCGGCCCTCCTGGACCAGGAGCGCTCCGAGCTCGCGAACAACTTCGTCTTTGGTCTTCGACTGGGTGCCAACCACAACGATGCTTGGCACAGTAATTTGACCGCTCACGCTTTTCTCCCTTGAAAGCCCAACCCGACACGCGTACGGGTGTGGTTGTGAAGTTGTGGGCAAAACTCTATAGGTAATTTCCCAGGTTCGTGGGACCACTTTACGACGTGTTGCGAATTTTTGGTACCGGTTGCACAAC
>JAYOHK010000016.1:2805-22054 GCA_038118225.1 Cellulomonadaceae bacterium
GAGTGCCTTCTGGAACATAGGCAGCGATTAACGTGCCGGTAGCAATCCATGCCTTCGGGTTCACCAACTGAAAGACCGCGGACTGCCAGATAGAGATCGGCTTGTCCGCCTCACTTCTCCGACGGCTTTTTCCGATGCCGAGAGTGCGCCATGCGAGGTAGAGCACAAACGCAAACGCAATATATTTAAGCGCCATGAAGCCGACCGGATAGACCTCAAGCAAGGCGCCTAAGCCGAGCGCCATCACGCCGACTAAGACAGTCAACCCCACAGCCATCCCGGCGAGGTAGGGAACGGTTGCCCGGAAACCAAAGCGTCCGCCCAGAGCAAGTAACGCCGTGTTATTCGGCCCCGGCGTCACCGCAAGCACAAATGAGTACACCGCCATTGCGATGACCACAGACCATTCCACGTGTGAAGACTAGCCCCGAAAACAGAGCGCTACTGCGCGAACAAATTGAGTATTTGTGGACCCGCGACGATAACCAAGGCAATGGCGGCGAAAATCCAGCCCACCATTTTCCACTTGCGCTCTAGCTCATTCTCACGGCTCATAGTGAAAAAGTATGCCAGGAGGGACGCCTCGTAGTCGCTCCACTACTGTTGAGCCATGACTCGTGCTGCCCTTCACAACACTCCGAAAGCCTCATTCCTCGTAGGCCCTTCTCCGATCCATCCGCTCCCCCGGTTAAGTGAGCACCTCGGCGGCAAAGTCGAAATTTGGGCCAAGCGGGAGGACTTGAACTCCGGCATGGCATACGGCGGCAATAAGACGAGAAAGCTTGAATACCTCGCGCAAGACGCGCTCAACCAAGGATGCGACACTCTTGTGTCCATCGGGGGCGTCCAGTCCAACCACACCCGCCAAGTCGCAGCAGTGGCGGCACGACTGGGACTCAAAGCGGTACTAGTCCAAGAGCACTGGGTCGAATGGGACAACGAACTCTACGAAGAGACCGGAAACATCCTTCTCTCTCGGATTATGGGCGCAGACGTCCGCCTAGACCCCGCCGGTTTTGACATCGGTTTCCGAAAGTCATGGGAAGAGGCGATTTCCGAGGTAGAAGCCTCGGGCGGAAAGCCTTACGCAATTCCTGCGGGAGCGAGTGACCACCCGCTCGGTGGCCACGGCTTCGCCGGCTGGGCTTTTGAGGTGGAAGATCAAGAAAAAGATCTGGGGTTCCGCTTCGACAATGTGATTGTCTGCTCGGTGACCGGGTCAACCCAAGGCGGAATGATTGCGGGCTTCGCCCACAGCGACCGCGCGCAGTCCGTTATCGGTATCGATGCGTCGGCCACGGTCGAGAAGACATGGGATCAAATCGCACGTATCGCACGTCGCACCGCAGAAGCGATTGAGCTTGGACGCGACATCGCCGACGATGAAATCGTGCTGCTCGACCGCTGGCACGATGACATTTACGGTGTCGCAGGACCAAGAACAATTGAGGCCATCACATTGGCGGCTCAAATGGATGCCATGATTACCGACCCCGTATACGAGGGCAAGTCAATGGCGGGGCTTATTGACCTTGTGCGGGAGGGCTATTTCCCTGAAGGCTCGCGGGTTCTCTACGCGCACCTGGGAGGCCAACCCGCGTTGAACGCCTACACAAGCGCCTTCTAATCAGGCCTTCGGCGCTGGCCCCGTGCTGGTGCGAACCTTGAGCTCCACCGGCAACTCCATTTCGAGCTCCCCCGCGTCTGGAGCCATGCCACCAAGTCCGGCAAGTGCTGCGGACACGGCAATCGCACCCTGGCGGGCAGGGTGTTGCACCATTGTGGTCAATCCATAGGCGGCAGCCGCCGGGTGGCCGTCAATACCAATTACTGAGACATCTTCTGGGACCCGAAGGCCCAGTTTGTAGGCGGCGGACATCACACCGATCGCTACTTCGTCACTGATTGCAGAAACCGCAGTGGGTCGATCGGGCTGTGACAGCACCTTCATGCCAGCTTCAAAACCTCCTGCCGTGGAGATTTCAGCTGCCAAGAAGTCGTTCTCGACAACAATGCCGGCATAGTTCAACGCATCGCGGAAGCCTCGCAAACGACCACCGTGGACCTCGAAGTCCAACTGGTGTTCTTGGTCTCCACCGATATGCATCAGTCGTGTGTGCCCAAGAGCAATCAAGTGCTCAGTGTGAGTCTTCGCCACGGCTCGGTCGTCAATGAAAATGCTCGGGACCTTAGGGATTCGTCCACCCACACCCACGATGGGCTTGCCGAGAGATTCAAGTCGATCTACCTCTTCCGGCGTGATGAATAGCGACAGGGCAATAACCGCGTCCACACCCTTTCGCACCAAGAAGTAATCAAAGAGCGCTTGCCGCTGTTCCATGTCGTCGGTGAGGCGATAAAGCGTAAGGTCATAGCCCGCACCAATGAGCGCCGCCTCTACCCCGTCGATCACTTCACTGAAGAACCAGCGGTTCACAAACGGCGTAAGAAGGGCAATGTTTTTGGAGCGACCAGTTGCCAAGTGCTCAGCAGCGCTGGAGGCTACGAACCCAAGTGCTTTGGCCGATTCTTGAACCCGCTTACGGGTTTCTTCATTGACCGCTCCGTTTCCCGAGAGCGCCCGTGAGGCCGTTGACTTAGATACGCCCGCATGACGGGCAACATCGGCCAGAGTTGACATCGCTCCAGATTACTCGCCTGCAACGTTTCTGCAACCGTTTCCATTACGGGTAAGCGACCAATAATTGGTCGGGCTGACAGGATTTGAACCTGCGACCCCTTGACCCCCAGTCAAGTGCGCTACCAAGCTGCGCCACAGCCCGTGACCCGATAAGTGTACTGGGCCAAACAACCTGCGGTGTTCACTTACCAATCTCGTGATGAGATTCGATCACCGCTTTCAAACCGGGCCACGCTTTCGCGAACGCAGGATGGAGCGGCATCTCGGCGACCTTTTCAACCTCAATCCACGCAATGTCGGCGCTCTCGTGATCGTTGACCACGGGGGGAAAGTAATCGGAAGCGTGAAACACCACCGAGGTATACGACCAAAACCCCAAGTCGAGTACCTCGGTGTGGATGGCTTCTAGTCCCTCGAGTGGAACACCTGCCTCTTCGTGGGATTCACGTAAAGCGGCGTCATGAGCGCTCTCCCCCAACTTGAGAGCACCTCCGGGAATCCCCCAGGTCAAACCGTGGTGTGACCACTCGGCACGAAGCTGAAGCAACACCCCTCGGGGCGGATGCCACACCAGTGCACCCGCTGCCCCAAAGCGGCCCCAGTAGCGGGTGCCGTCGGGACCTTCTACCCACGCATCGCCCGGGTCCCTCAGGTGTTCTGGGGGAAGCGGTGGGGGCAGCATCGACATAGTTAACGCTTCTTCGTGTCGCCTCGTCGTTCACGAACGCGCATTTGAATCCGAATGGGGCTTCCTTCGAAGCCATAGTCTTCTCGCAAGCGACGCTGAATAAAGCGGCGATACTGCGGGTCGAGGAAACCTGTGGTGAAGAACACGAACGTCGGTGGTCTGGTTGCAGCCTGAGTTGCATACAAAATACGAGGCTGCTTTCCACCACGAACCGGGTGAGGGTGCGACTGCGCAAGCTCCGCAATGAACCCGTTGAGAGCACCCGTAGAGATACGTGTGTCCCACGATTCCAAGGCGGTGTGGAGGGCGGCGGGGAGTTTTTCCAGGTGCCGACCTGTCTTCGCCGAGATGTTGATTCGCGGAGCCCAGTGAACGTGGTCAAGATCGGTTTCTATTTCACGCTCGAGGTATCGACGACGCTCGTCATCCAGCAAGTCCCACTTATTGAAGGCAAGGATGAGGGCGCGACCTGACTCAACGACAAGGTCGATGATTCTCAAGTCCTGTTCGCTCACTTCCTCCGTGACGTCGATGACAACAATCGCAACTTCCGCTTTTTCCAAGGCGGCTTGGGTGCGAAGGCTCGCGTAGAAGTCCGCCCCCTGCTGGAGGTGAACCTTTTTGCGAATTCCCGCGGTGTCGACAAACCGCCAGGTTTCTCCACCGATTTCCACCAATTCATCGACAGGGTCTCTGGTGGTGCCCGCCAACTCGTTGACCACCACACGCTCAGACTTGGCCGCTTTATTGAGAAGGCTGGACTTTCCGACGTTGGGCTTGCCTACGAGGGCAATTCGCCGCGGACCGGGACCGTTGAGTGACGCTGTCTTTGCCGTTTCTGGCATCAGGGTCAGGATGTGGTCAAGCATGTCCGCTACACCACGACCGTGGAGTGCTGACACCGGCCACGGCTCCCCAAGCCCCAGCGACCACAGAGCACTGGCGTCTGCTTCGCCGCCCTGGTCATCTACTTTGTTTGCCGCAACGACGACCGGTACTCCGGAGTGGCGCAACAACGTCACTACACGTTCATCCGTGGCGGTGACGCCCACACGCGAATCGACCACCAAAATAATCACATCAGCCAGGTCGATAGCGACCTCTGCTTGAACGGCTACTGATTGGTCCAAACCCTTGGCGTCTGGCTCCCAGCCACCGGTGTCCATCAGTGTGAAAAAGCGCTCGTTCCATTCCGCGGGATAACTCACCCGGTCACGCGTCACACCTGGGGTGTCCTGCACGACGGCTTCGCGGCGTCCCAAAATGCGGTTGACCAAAGCGGACTTACCAACGTTTGGGCGTCCTACCACCGCCACAACCGGCCAGTTTGCCTGGGTAGACCCAAAGTCACCCGCGCCGATGTCGCCCGAGAGTAGGCGTCTGTCGTCTTCATCAAGCTCGAAATCATCGAGCCCTCCGAGCAGGCTCTCCGCCCGCTTGTCGTCTGTAAAGAATTCTTCTTCGTCGCTCACAGCGCACCTTCCATGCCACCCTCGAGACCCTCTTGCGCAATGGCCAAGAGGGCACTGATGGTGTCGTCAAAACTTAAATGGGTGGAATCCAGGGTGACTACGCCGTCGGCGGCAGTCATAAAGTCAACCACTTTTCGATCCGCATTGTCGCGTTGTGTCAAAGAGGAGGCGTCAGCCCCTCCAAGCTCAGCCTGCCTGCGAGCGATGCGAACATCTTCATCGGCGGTCAGAAGGACACGAACAGGTGCGTCAGGCGCAACCACCGTGGTGATGTCGCGACCCTCAATAACAATACCGGGCTGAGCGATGGAGTCCGCCAGAGATCTAAAGCCCACATTCATGGCCTGGCGCACACGAGGGTGCTTCGCTACACGCGACACGTGTGACGAGGTGCCCTCTGTCCTAATCAGATCAGTGAAATCTTCACCATTGACCACAAATATCTGGCCGTCTGGGTCAGTCGGGGCCTGGTAGTTGAGTGACTCCCACAACTGCACCACAACGGACTCATCATCCAGATCAATGCCAGCGGTGAGAGCAGAAGCAGTCAACACTCGGTAGGCAGCCCCCGTGTCCAGATAGCCAAAACCTAGCCTCCTCGCAACAGCTTTCGAAACGCTTGATTTTCCAGACCCTGCGGGGCCATCCACCGCAATGATGTGACTCACGCGCGCTCCCCCGCAATTCGCCATCCGCGGGCTTCGAGAGCATCGGCGAGTTCATGGACACGCTCCGGCTGAATCGACAGCTCGACAAAACCGACTGCAGCGCCAGGTGAATGCTCCAAGCGCATGTCTTCGAGGTTCACGCCAATCTCTCCCACGTCAGTCAAGACCGCGGCGAGTTGGCCTGGTTTGTCGTCGATAATGACGTTGAGCGTTGCGAATTGTTTGGACAGGCCGTGCTTGCCAGGAATCTTGGAGACTCCCCTCACACCCGCGTCCAACAGTTCCGCCAATTCTCGCTTTGCCCCGGAAACAGATGTATCGGAGAGGGCAACCGCTGCTGCATTGAGCTGTGCTGCGACATCCGCCAACAGCGCCGAAACGGGCGCTGCGTTGTGATGAAGGATTTGAATCCACAGGCCAGGGTCGCTGCCAGCAATCCGAGTCACGTCTCGAAGACCTTGACCGGCCAGGTCGAGGTCTTTGGAGTCTCCGCCGTTGAGTGCGCCTGCCATCACACTGCTCACCACTTGAGGCACGTGCGACACCATCGCAACAATTCGGTCATGGTCTTCAGCCGACATGTCGTGAATGGTCGCCCCACAGAGTTCCACCAACCCGTGAACTGCGGAAATAGATTCTGCTGAAACAGTGTCACCCGCGCAAACAACCCAGGGTCGAGCAACAAACAAGTCAGCGCGCGCAGCAGTGGGACCACCTTTTTCTCGGCCCGCCATCGGATGTGTCCCGACATAGCGCGAAAGATCGGCGCCTAGGCCTTCGAGATCGTCACGAACGCTTCGCTTCACGCTGGCAACATCGATGACCAGCGCCTGGGGGAACTCCGTAAGGGCCTGAGCGACTGTGGATGCGGTGACGTCCGGCGGGGTCGCGACAACAACCACCTCGACCTCATCAGGGTGTGGCGTGGCGACTTCTCCTGCACCGTAATCTGCGGCCAAAGCGGCCGCACTGGACGACAAATCAGACAGCCACACGGGTACGCCGTTGCCTCGTAGACACAGACCCAGGCTGGTGCCCAGCAGACCAGTTCCGATAATGAATACTCCGGAGAAGGCGGTGGCGCTCTTAGACATGACGCTCCCCTCCGGTCTGCTTTTTAGCCAATTCCACTAGCGTAGCGAGCTGATGGCGCTGCTCCGACGTGAAATCTCGCCACTGACCTACCTTCACACCAGCCAAATGGAAGGGCCCAAAACGCCGGCGTTGGAGAGTAATCACCGGGTGCCCCACGGCTTCACACATACGTCGAACAATCCTGTTTCGCCCAGAGTGCAAGGTGATCTCGAGGATGGTTTTTTGGGAAGTAGCCTGGCCCACGATTTTCACGTAATCCGCGGCAATAAAGCCATCGTCTAGCTCGATACCATCCCTCAAAACCTTCACCACAGCAGGCGTTACTTCTCCACGAACAGTCGCAACATACGTTTTTTCAACCCCAAACGAGGGGTGAGAAAGTACCTGCGCTGCGTCCCCATCGTTTGTGAGAATGAGCAGACCACTGGTGTCGTAGTCGAGCCGACCAACGGGAAACAACCTCTCGCCGATGTCGTCCAGGACTTCGCGCAAGTCTGTTCGCCCGCGCTCGTCACTCAGAGAGGTCACCACCTTGGTGGGCTTATTGAACACGACATAGCGAGCATCAACATCGAGCTGCAACACCGTGCCATCCAACTCAACCGTGTCCCTGCCCGGCACCACCCGCACACCGAGCTCTTTCACGGTGTGGCCGTTGATGCGGATACGACCCGCCAACAAAAAGTTCTCTACTTGACGGCGGGATGCGACACCTGCACGCGAGAGGACCTTTTGTAAACGCTCTCCCTCAGCCTCAGCGCTCGACATTGTCGAAGCCCGACTGGCCGTCGTCCAACAGCGGCGAAATTGGGGGCAGCTGGTCGAGCGACTCGATACCCAGATACTCCAACAAGAGGGGCGTGGTCTCGTAAAAGATTGCGCCCGTCTCAGGGTCCGTCGAGTGCTCGGTGATGAGGCCGCGAGCCACCAGAGTGCGCATGACCGAATCAACATTCACCGCGCGAACAGAAGAAACCTGGCTTCTAGTGACGGGCTGCTTGTAGGCGATGACAGCAAGGGTCTCTAACGCCTGCTGGCTAAGCCGCTGAGGTGAATCGTCGTGAAGCATGCCGCGCACGATGTCGTCAAAGTCAGCCCTGGCGTACACGCGCCACCCACCGCCGACCTCTCGCAGTTCAAAACCTCTCTGTGGCCCTTCGCCTTCACCGGCGTAATCGGCGCGAAGCGTATCAACAGCTACACGGACGCGGTCGAGCGGGTTGCCTGTCGCCTGAGCAAGAGACACCAGCGAGAGTGGCTGGTCTGCCACCATCAGCAACGCCTCAATGGCACCGTTCAAGTTGTCTTCCGGGACAACCGGCGTTTCTTCTACTGTCTCTGTTTCACTCATGCGGCCTCCTCAGGCGGCTCTGACCATTCGCTGCCCAAAGCGGCGAGCTGATCGTCGGAAAAATTGTCGTCGATGAGGTGAATGGTGAGCTCACCGAGGGGTTCTAACTGGTGGAACGACAATGCAGACTGTCGGTACAGCTCGAGCACAGCGAGGAACCTCGCCACCACGACGCCCTTTTCGCTCACTCCAGCAATCAACTCGCGGAAGCTTTTCTCGCCAGAGCGCAACACGCCAAGCACAATTATGGCTTGCTCACGCACGCTCACCAGTGGTGCGTGGAGGTGGTCGATAGTCACCATCGGGATATCACGCGGCGTGAAGGCTAAGAGTGCGAGGGCAGCGAAATCGTCCACCGTCGTGGTCCAGCTGAGCTTGGGGGTGTGGTCTCGGTAGTGAGCATCCAGTGAAACGATTCGAGGGTGACGCTTTGCCTCATCATCGAGCTGTTCGGCAAACCACGCAGAGACATCCTTAAAGGCGCGGTATTCCAAGAGCCTGGCAAAAAGGAGGTCTCTGGCTTCTAGAACCTTGACGTCTTCAGCGTCGACATAGTCACCTTGAGGCAGCAGACCAACGACCTTCATGTCGAGCAACGTCGCGGCCACGAGCAGGAACTCGCTGGCTTGTTCCAGCTCTTCAGTACCCTCCATGTCGGCCACGTACTTCACAAACTCACTAGTCACCACGCTCAACGCAACCTCAGTGATGTCGAGTTGACGCTTTGAAATCAGGCTCAGGAGCAGATCAAAGGGCCCATCGAAGTTGTCGAGGGAAACACGGAAACCAGTTGCCTGCTCGGTTGCTTCTACCTGCTGGTCAACGGCGGGCGAACTAGGCAATCGATCCCCTACTAATCAGCTCTCTGGCAAGCTGACGATACGTGTTCGCGCTGGCGTGCTGGGGCGCAAACTCAGTGATGGGGACTCCGGCAACCGAGGCGTCTGGAAACTTCACAGTGCGACCAATGACTGTGTCGAGAACCTTGTCACCAAATCCCTCGACCACACGCTCCAGAACCTCTTTGGCGTGGAGTGTACGCGCATCAAACATTGTTGGCACGATGCCATCTAACTGAAGTGAGGGGTTTAGCCGATCACGAACCTTGTCGACCGTGTCGATCAGCAAGGCAACACCGCGGAGTGCGAAATATTCGGCCTCGAGCGGGATCAAGACACCGTGTGCTGCGGTCAACGCGTTGACTGTGAGAAGTCCAAGCGAGGGTTGGCAGTCGATAAATACAACGTCATAGTCGCCAAGCACCGGCTTCAAAATGTTTGCCAAGATGTGCTCTCGAGCGACCTCGCTAACGAGGTGAACCTCAGCCGCTGACAGGTCAATATTTGCGGGGATGACGTGGATGCCAGGAACCTTGGTGGGTTGAATGACCTGGTGGATGTCTTTTTCCCGACCAATCATCAAGTCATAGATGGTCGGCACATCGTGGCTTGGAACCCCCATTCCCGCAGAAAGAGCTCCCTGTGGGTCAAAGTCAACGAGCAAGACGTTTCGACCATATTCAGCCAGTGCTCCAGCAAGCGACACCGTTGTGGTGGTCTTGCCGACACCACCTTTCTGGTTCGCAAGCGCAATAACTCTCGCAGGCCCGTGCTGCTTCAAAGGCGCAGGTTCGGGAAACTCACGCAGAGGTCGACCAGTAGGGCCTGTTTTTGCGGATTGAGATGCCTGCGCCATGCCTAAGAGTCTATCTTCTGCTAGCCCTGCGCTCGGGGATGCGCGGTGAAATAGACGTCGCGTAGTGAGTCAATAGTCACCTTGGTGTAGATCTGTGTGGTTTGTACCGAAGCATGACCGAGAAGCTCTTGGACCACCCTGATATCGGCTCCTCCGTTGATGAGGTGGGTGGCACACGAATGGCGAAGGGCGTGCGGAGACAGGCGCTGACCGAGATTGCACGCCTCGGCCCGTTGGTTCAGGATGAGCCACACGTTTTGTCGACTAAGCGCTCCCCCTCTCGCCCCCAGAAAGAGCGCTGCCGAATGTTTTCTGGCACGACGGGAGAGCTCAGGGCGCGCCCTGACTACATACGCGTCTAGCGCATCCCGCGCGTGCTGCCCCAGCGGGACAACTCTTTCTTTGTTGCCCTTGCCGATTACCCGCAGGAGCTCGGCCGGCTGGCCGTTTTGACCAAAAACGTCATCCACGGCGAGGCCGGTGACCTCACTCACCCGAGCTCCGGTGGCGTAGAGCACCTCAAGGAGTGCGCGGTCTCTGAGGCTGAGAGGGTCATCGCCCGACACACTCTCAAGCAGGGTGGTGATTTGTTGAACGCTAAGAGCTTTGGGAAGCCGCTCTGGCTGATGAGGAGCGACAATCGACGCTGTCGGGTCTGAACTCACGCGTCCGTCTTCCACGAGGAATCGATGCAAAGATCGCACTGCTGAGATTCGGCGTTGGATCGTCCTGGCTGACCCGTCCAAGCCCGCCGCAAAGTCTTCTACGTCGTTGGCTGAGACCGAATCAAATTGAGAGATTCCCTTGTGATCAAGCCAGGCGAGATAGAGCGACAAGTCTCCCCGATAGGCACTGAGCGTGTTGGAGGAGCGTCCACGCTCCAGTGCTAAATAGCGAAGAAACCGTTCGATTTCAGCCTGGAGTGCGCTCTGCCTAGTGTCGCTGGATCCAGACATGAGCAATCAGTAGCCCTGTGGCAGAAATTTGGTTACGTATCTCCCCCGCGACAACTGCGTCCACGGCTTGATCGAGTGGCCAAAACTCTACTTCGAGATCAGCCTCCTCCCCCGTTTTCACGAAGTCGGACTCAATCGGCTGCAGGCCCCGAGCGAGATAGATATTGATTGTTTCGTTGGAGCCACCCGGTGAGACGTTCATCGTCGTCAGATGAACCATCTGGTCGGCACGGTAGTTCGCTTCCTCGGCAAGCTCACGGTGCGCACATTCAACAGGGTCTTCTCCTGGAATGTCCAACAAACCAGCAGGAAGCTCCCAGTTCCTCGAGCGGACAGGGTGTCGATACTGGCGTAGCAACAAGACCCGGTCATTCTCGTCTAGTGCAACAACGGCCGATGCGCCTGGGTGGTTCACAAAATCTCTGGTGAGCGATTCCCCCGAGTAGTCAAACGTCTCTTTAACGACATCCCAGACGGCACCCGTGTAGACGGTGTCCCGGCTGGAGACCACCGGCTCTTCCGGAGTGTCTCTCAACAGTGAGCTCACTGAGCGTCCTGGTTTGCCCCTACTGGAAACAACGCCGAGGCTTCGCTGCGATCAAGAGCCGCCTGGATCAATCCGGCAAATAGCGGGTGTGCGCGGTTCGGACGTGAGCGCAATTCAGGGTGGGCTTGGGTGGACACGTAGAAAGGGTGCACCGACGCAGGCAATTCGACGAATTCAACCAGGTCGCCATTGGGTGATTGACCACTCACCACGAGTCCCGCGTCAGTTACCTGCGGACGGTATGCGTTGTTGACCTCATAGCGGTGGCGGTGACGCTCTTCGATCGTGTCGGATCCGTAGAGTCCACGCACGATCGAATCTGATTGGAGCTGGGCCTCGTAAAGACCGAGCCTCATCGTTCCGCCCAAATCGCCCTTACCGTCAACGATGTCAACTTGTTCAGCCATCGTTGCGATGACGGGGAACTCGCAGTCGGGGTCGAATTCTGTACTCGAGGCACCTTCGAGTCCGACAACATTTCTGGCGTATTCGATCACCATGCACTGCAAGCCAAGACACAGGCCGAGTGTTGGAATCTTGTTTTCGCGGGCGTATTTCAACGCGCCCACTTTGCCGTCGATTCCACGGATTCCAAACCCGCCAGGGACACAGATGCCATCGAGGCCATCCAGCGACTTTGCCGCACCTTCGTCGGTCAGGCAGTCGTCACTGGCAATCCACTTGATGTCGACCTTCGCTTTGTGCGCGAAGCCACCGGCCCGTAATGCCTCAACAACGGAGAGGTAGGCGTCAGGAAGATCAATGTACTTTCCGACAAGCCCAATGGTGACATGCCGCTTGGGGTTGTGGACTGTGTCAAGAAGATCTGACCAACTGCCCCACTTCATCTCGCCCGCATCTAAGTGCAGAGCGTCGATGATGTAGTCATCAAGGTCTTGGCTGTGCAACACAGTCGGAATGTCATAAATACTTGCCACGTCAACTGCGTTGACTACGGCTGACTCGTCGACGTCACACATCAGCGCAATCTTGCGCCTATTGGCTGCTTCCACCGGACGATCACTTCGGAGCACCAGAGCGTCTGGCTGAATTCCGATTGAGCGAAGTGCTGCAACAGAGTGCTGGGTCGGCTTGGTCTTTTGCTCGCCGGAAGCTCCCATGTAGGGAACAAGCGAGACGTGAACGAAGAAGACGTTCTTTCGTCCGAGTTCATGACGAATTTGGCGGGCAGCCTCAATGAAGGGCTGGCTTTCGATGTCGCCGACTGTTCCACCAATCTCGCTGATGATCACATCAGGCTTGGGGGTTGCATTTGCTTGTTCGCGCATGCGGCGTTTGATTTCGTCGGTGATGTGCGGGATCACCTGAACGGTTTCACCCAGGTACTCGCCTCGGCGCTCCCTCGCGATTACGTCCGAATAGACCTGCCCGGTAGTGACATTTGCCGCTTGAGACAGGTTGATGTCGAGGAATCGTTCGTAGTGACCGATGTCGAGGTCGGTCTCTGCCCCGTCATCGGTGACAAAAACTTCACCGTGTTGGAACGGGTTCATCGTTCCCGGGTCCACGTTGAGATACGGGTCAAGCTTTTGCATGACTACGCGAAGGCCGCGGCCAGAAAGCAAGTTACCGAGCGACGCTGCGGTGAGACCTTTGCCGAGGGAGGAAACAACACCCCCGGTGACGAAAATGTGTTTCGTGACCGGGATCAAATCCGTCTGGACCTCATCTCCCACGGGTGTAAACACTATCCGGTTTTCAGGGTTGGTTGACGCGACTCACCGAGTAGCGATCCAACATTTCTTGTGCGTGGGCCTTAGCGCTCTCCGAGTCCTCGTCACCACCCAGCATTCGGGCAAGCTCACCCACTCTGGCGTCACCAGTCAGAACTGTCACGCTCGACTCGGTCACTTCTCCAGACTGGTCCTTGATCACCCGAAGATGGTGGTTTGCCGCTGCTGCCACCTGCGCGAGGTGTGTGACACAAATGACTTGTGAGGTCGTGGCCAGAGTGGCCAGCCGCTTCCCGATTTCCAGCGCGGTCGAGCCACCGATACCTGCGTCCACTTCATCGAAAATGAACGTGGGCACCGGATCGGCCTCCGCAATCACGACTTCAAGAGCCAACATCACACGGGAGAGCTCACCGCCGGAGGCTCCCTTGGCCACCGGCCTGGGCGGGGCTCCCCTATGGGGGGCAAGAAGAAAGGACACCTGGTCGGCGCCAAATTGAGTCTGTTCTTTCGGCGAAACATCAACCACGAATTCAGCATCCGCCATGGCAAGGGCGGAAAGTTCTGTGCTCACTCGACGAGAAAGCTCTTGCCCAGCCGCTGTCCGCGCAGCGGTAATCTTGCCAGCCAGCTCGTCAAGCACGGCTTGGTCGGCTTCAACTTTCTCGGACAACCTAGCCTTTGCGTCACCGGATACGTCTAACTCGAGCAAACGGTCGCTTGCGGTAGACACAAAGTTCAACACGTCATCAAGGGTGGGGCCGTAACTGCGCATCAAGCCTGTGATCTCTGCACGCCTGGCCATCACGGCCTCTAAATCCATGCCTTCACCCTCGACCATTTCGGACAAGTAGGCCGAAAGGGCTTGAATGCTCTCTTCCACGTGGAATAGCCCGTCGCGAAGTGAGCTCACGATGGGCGTAAGAGTCTGGTCTCTCGCCTCTACTCGCTCGAGCGACTTTATTGCGTGGTCAATCAACGCCCTCGCGTCGGCGACATCGGAGCCTGAGTCATCAGACAGTGCAGCTTTGGCGTTGCCGGCGGCTTGCCGAAGGTCTTCCACGTTTTCGAGACGTTGGCTAATGGCGAGGAGTGCTTCATCTTCGCCGTGTTCCGGCGAGACTGCGTCAATCGCAGCCACTGCGTGTTGGAGTCGCTCAGCTTCCTCACGCTTGGCGGCGTCGTTGCCATCCATTTCCCGCAAGGCCGCAAGGTTGTGTTGATGGCGTGAGAAAACGTCCTGGTACTGGGCCAAAGGTGTTGATACCGACGCTCCAGCAAAACGGTCGAGAGCGTCGCGTTGTGCAGACTCTGACTTCAGACGAATCTGGTCTGACTGGCCGTGAACGACGACGAGGTGCTCTGCCAGTTCAGACAACACCGACACGGGAGCGGATCGGCCTCCCACTACCGCGCGGGATTTTCCCTCGCCCGCAACCTGACGCGACACCACGAGCTCACCGTCGTCGATTACCCCACCGAGTTCAGCGACTCGGTCCGTGACTTCTTTAATACCTGGGTCGTGGAAGCGGCCCTCCACCCAACTGGCTTCGGCTCCTTGGCGGACTCGGGCAGTGTCCGCCCGTTGGCCAAGAAGGAGGCCCAGAGCTGTCACGACCATGGTCTTACCCGCGCCGGTCTCACCCGTGACGACCGTGAATCCTGGAGCAAAAGGCAGTGAGGCATGGGCGATTACACCCAAGTCTCGAATATCGATGTGTTCGATCACGAAGGCGATCCATCTGGGCCTCGCCAGCCCGTCACCGGCAGAGCGAACTTTCGCACCAAGCGATCACTAAACGGAGCAGGATGCAGACGCGCGAGTCGCACAGGATCACTGCTTTGAGTCACCGAGACTCGAGAGCCTGGGGTTAGTTCGCAACTGCGCCGACCATCGCACCACAACACAGCTTCTTGTTGACCTCGGCCTGCGACTTCCACTGCAAGAGTCGACTCCGGGTCAACCACGAGTGGACGAGAGAACAATGCGTGGGCAGATAGGGGCACCATCAGCAGCGCCTTCACCTGAGGCCACACCACGGGACCGCCCGCTGAGAATGAATATGCGGTCGATCCGGTCGGAGTAGACAACACGACACCGTCGCAGCCAAAGCTGGAGACAGGGCGTCCATCTACTTCGAGGACAAGCTCAATCATGCGCACGCCACCGGCCTTTTCCACTGTGGCTTCATTCAGTGCCCAGGTGTGGAAGATTTCGGAGCCATCTCTTGTGACGACGACGTCAAGTGCCAAACGCTCATCCACGTCATATTCGCGCGCAATTGCGCGCTCCACCGTGTGAGCGAGGTCATCGCGCTCCGACTCAGCGAGGAATCCCACGTGTCCGAGGTTCACTCCCAAGAGTGGGGCATGTGTTCCCCGGAGTAGCTCTGCAGCCAACAAGATGGTGCCGTCTCCGCCGAGGACAATCGCGAGTTCTACGTCGTGGGGATTCACCTCCTCATTAAGGACGGAGAGAGAATCCGTAGCTGCGCCGAACAAATGCTTCTGTTCAGCCGCAACCACAGGAATGATTTCGCTTGCTAGCAGCGACTGGATGACCTGAACACTCGCTTCTGCGGCTTCGGCCCGACTCGAGTGCGACACGACGAGCATGTATCTGGTCACGTCGTGGCCTCCTTCTCGATATCGGGAATACGACCATCCCATTCTGCTGGATATCGCTGGGAGTCGCTGCTCGCGAACATCAGGTATTCCACGTTTCCACGCTCTCCCGTCATGGGTGAAGCAATCACCCCACGGACTGTTAACCCAGACTGACTAAACGCATGAGCAACATCGCGAACAGATTGATCCCGTCTGGGCACATCCTTCACGACGCCATGGGAGGTGCGACCTTTCCCCACTTCAAACTGTGGCTTCACTAGGAAGACGTAGTCACTGTGGACACCGAACGTGGAGATGGCGATGGGAATCACTTTTTGCAGCGAGACGAAACTCAAGTCCGCGACAACCACTCTCACCGGTCCCGGCAGTGTCCTACTGCCCCACCACTGCGGACTCAGCTCAAGAACACTCTGGCCTTCGATGTTGATCACACGAGGGTCTTCCGCCACCACGTGGTGAAGCTGATCGTGGCCTACGTCAATGGCCACCACCGACGACGCCCCGGCCTCGAGCAACACCTGGCTAAATCCTCCCGTCGAGGCGCCCAGATCTGCGCACACCAACCCGTCTACAGGAATTGACCAGTGTTCAAGGGCATGACGGAGCTTCTTTGCTCCCCTGCCCACATCAGTGTCGGTTTCGAGCAACTCCACCCGATCAGCGTCCGTGACAGAAATCGATGGTTTCGTGACAACCTGGCCGTTGACGGACACTTTTCCGTCATTGATCAACCTTTGGGCTTTGGTCCTGGTGTCGACCAGCCCTCGAGAAACGATTGCGCGGTCTAGCCGCTCAGCCATCAAGACTGCGCTTGCTCATCTCGGCTGGGTGAGCCCAACTCGGCCCGAAGCTTGGCCTCAACTTCGACGAGCTTGTCCAAACGGACATCAATGTCTAGCTCACCCATAGCTTCAATATCGGCAATTTGTGAGGTGCTCTGCTCTTCGCTCATGGGTTGATTCACGCTTTCGAATATATCTGGCTATCGACATCCAGCCCGAAGATTTTCAGGCCTGAGTCGTAGATGATGGCTGCACCGGCGCGCAGCACATCAATTGGATCCCCCGCCCTCGCTACGCGCACAACATGGTCTTTTCTGCGCACGACCGCTTTGCCTACCTCCACCGTGTGAACACCATCATCATCAACGCTCTTGTTGACCTGTGGGTAGGGCTTATGGAGGTCTCGAAGGTCTCCAAGGATGTAGGTGGGTTGCTCCTCGGGCGCAGCAGCAAGGACCTGCTTCGCCTGGTCAATTCCCGTGAGGACAAGTGCAGAGTCGATGTCTGCCTTATTGGCTCCGGCAATATCCGTATCGAGTCGGTCGCCCACCATCAGGGGCCTCTGAGAGGAGCTAAAACGCTCTCTTGCCACATCAAATAGCGGCTTCTCAGGCTTTCCCGCGAAGGTTGCGAGGCGCCCGACGGCCAAGTGAACAGCACTTACTAACGTGCCGTTTCCAGGGGCAATCCCTTTTTCGACCGGAATAGTCCAGTCGGTATTGGTGGCCACCCAGACACAGTTTTCATCCCGCTGAAGCGCGAATGATGCTTCGGCAAGGTTCTTCCAGCCCAGTTCTGGTGAAAATCCTTGAATTACCGCGGCGGGCTTGTCATCTGCTTCGAAGGTGACTCGAAAGCCCGCGTTTTCTACCTCTCGGATGAGCCCTTCGCCCCCGACCACCAACACGAGTGATCCAGCAGGAATAAGTTCGGCAAGCACCCGCACCGCGGCTTGGGGAGAAGTCACCACATCGTTGGCCTGAACGCGAAGCCCCAGGCTCATCAGATGCTCGGCAACGGACTCGGGCGTCCGCGAGGCGTTGTTGGTCAGATATCCACAGACCACTGATGCGTCATTGATTGCCTTCACCGCATGAGGCACTGCGTGAGGGCCCTTATAAATCACACCATCAAGGTCAAGAAATAGGGCGTCGTACTGAGACAGCAACGTGTGTTTCTTGCCGATCATGACGACGGGGGCTCCTCAGCAGCCTCGACACCTTCGGTTGCGTCGACCTCGTCAACGGGCTCACTCTCTGGGATCTCAAAGACCTCCAGTTCGTCGGTGGCAACGGCTTCCTCGAGCGCTTCCGCCGCAATCTGCGCCCGCTTACCCCACTGTGCAGCCTCATCGGACCGGCCCAGTTCATCGAGCACAACAGCGTATGCATCGAATAGGGCGGGCGAATACGAAAAGGCCGTGTTGGGGTTTAGCTGGGGAATTTCCAACTCGAGAAGAGCTCTCTCGACCTGACCCAAGTCCAATCGGCATCCCGACACCGCAATGGCCAATTCGACCGCAACGCCATCGGGCAATTCCGCTCGATTAACCTCAGTAGCAAGTTCAAGACCCTTATTGGGTCGACCTAAACCACGCTCGCAATCGATCATCATCGGAACGTTCACGTCGTGGCGGGTAAGCCTGCGGTGGGTGCGAAGCTCGCGCAGCGACAGCGCAAAATCTCCAGTCAGATATGCCGTAATTCCCAGTGTTTCGCGCACCACCGGAATACGAGAGCCCTTCACAAGGGCCGCCTGGGCGTGTTCGTGAGCACGCTCTGGCTCATCATCGACAAGCCTGGCCACCATCACCAGGTGGTTGGCCACAAAGTCTGCCTTATCTTTGTCTAACCCCGCGAGTTCTCGCCTGGCCATCCGGTCAAGCTGTTTGGGCTCAACATCGTCGTCGAGCGCCGGGAAGACAATTTCTGGCTCGTCGTTATCGCGGTCTCGGGGTGGGCGCGGGCGATCATCTCGACGAAACCCTCCACGGTCTCCTCGGTCATCACGACGGAAACCACCGCGTTCACTGCGCTCTGTGCGACCATCCGAGCGACCATCACGCCGGAATCCACCGCGTTCGCCGCCTTCTTGACGCTCTCCCCGGCGGAAACCACCGGATTCACCCCTCCGAGCTCCACCACGTTCAGGGCGGTCATCGCGGCGGAAACCACCGCGTTCTGGACGCCCTTGGGCGCGGTCATCGCGCCGAGGACGATCTGTGGCGTCGCCATCGCCAAAACGGCGGCCGCCCGATGGCTTTCGATCGCCAGAACCGGGTTTGCCCCCTGGTTTAGCACCACGCGGACCATCGAATCGCTTGGGTCCTCCCGGGCCAGAATGGCGCTTGGGCCCCGATCGGTCCGGCCGACCGGGACGGTTGGGGTTATTGTTCTCGCTCATCGATTTCCTCAAAGTCACGCTAACGCAAAAAGGCCACCCTCTCGGGTGGCCTTTTCACAATTTAAGTCCGGCGGTGTCCTACTCTCCCACGAGGTCCCCCTCGCAGTACCATCGGCGCAGAAGGTCTTAGCTTCCGGGTTCGGAATGTAACCGGGCGTTTCCCCTTCGCTATGGCCGCCGAAACACTATGGATTTATCAGCCTGAGGGCACACCCCGAAGGTGTGCCGTCGGTTCTCGACCGTAAATCGAGAACCACATAGTGGACGCGAAACATCATTTTCATGTGTTTTATCAAGTCATTGGCTTATTAGTACCGGTCAGCTACACGAGTCTTTAGTCCTCGCTTCCACATCCGGCCTATCAACCCAGTCGTCTACTGGGAGCCTCTCACCTAAAAGGTATGGAAATCTCATCTTGAGGCCGGCTTCCCGCTTAGATGCTTTCAGCGGTTATCCATCCCGAACGTAGCTAATCAGCGGTGCCCTTGGCAGGACAACTGACACACCAGAGGTTCGTCCAACCCGGTCCTCTCGTACTAGGGTCAGATCCTCTCAAATTTCCAACGCGCGCAGCGGATAGGGACCGAACTGTCTCACGACGTTCTAAACCCAGCTCGCGTACCGCTTTA
>JAYOHK010000017.1:0-20142 GCA_038118225.1 Cellulomonadaceae bacterium
CAACTTGCGGTGATGCAGTCAACGCTCAGCGAATCATGAGCTCTTGAGAAGGTGGAGGAGATCATTGCTCGCTCCGCCACTGAGGCCCTCGGTGCACTCGATCGTGCGCGAATCGACGGCGAAGCTGCGCATGAGTTGCGTCGCTTGGCAGACGCTGTGGTCACCCGGCAGTCTTAAACCGCGAGAGCTTGGGCGAGGCGTCTGACTTCCGCCTTCTTCCCCAACCGCAGCGCTTCCACCGGAGACACCTTCAGCACATCGTGCTCACTTAGGACCCATTCGAGCGCGTCCTCTTCAGTAAAGCCGCCATCAATTAACACGGTGATGGTGCCAGGCAGATCCTTCATCACACGTTCTGGGTCAAGCAGAACCTCGGGGATCAAGAACACCCCCGTGTGTCGGGAGCCTGCCAACTGACGCTCTTCGACAAACTGACGAACCTTCGTCGGGGTCACCCCCAGTCGATCGGCCACCTCGGGGACGCTTAACCAGTTGTGTTCAGTCACTGCACTAGGTTCTCACGCCCACTCGGGAGGACCCCACTAGGCGCACAGTGCCCCAATTTTCTAAATGTTACGAACATGTAAACTCTCGCCACACCAGTCACGTTGGTTGACATTGATAACACCGTGTGAAAACGTTGATTCGTGGCACTGCGCCAGCTTTAGCGACCCTGCGAAAGAAGACTGAGTGAGCAACATCACCGACCCGACCCCTACCGGTCGTACCCCTCGTGACGACGGGTATTTCTTTGGCGACGCCTCAACTCCACAGAGCGCCCCGGAAATATTCCGTGGACTCTCCCCCCGATTCACTCCCCCCGCAACGGCACCAAAACCTCGGGCCGCTGAATTCACCCAACGCACCGTAAAAAACAGCATCCCGATTCTGATGACGGGAAGCCTCGCCGCCGGTGTCACCATGACTCACTCAATCCCTGTGTACGCCCAGCACGACACTGACGCCACGGGCGAAAGTCGAATCCAGAAGGCACGCGCTTCACTTCAGGAGATGATCTCCAGCGCCTTTGTTCCGGTTTCCCACCAGGTGGTCAAGACACTTGCACCGAACCTCCCCGACACCTACACCGTGCGAAAGGGAGACACCCTCTCCAGCGTGGCCGAGAAGTTCAACATCCCCACCACTCTTCTTCTGACCTTGAACGGGCTGAGCTGGAACTCGATCCTCCACGAGGGCCAGATCGTAAAACTGACCACTGCTCCGGCAAAACAAAAGGGCATCGCCCCAGCACGCAGCAGCGACGACAGTTATACCGTCGCCGCTGGCCAAACCCTCACGGACGTAGCGGCTCGGTTTGGAATTTCTGTGTCGGCACTTGCTCAGGCCAACGGTCTCACCCCCACTGACCAAGTGTTCTCTGGTGAAGACCTCGTCATCCCCGGTATCCGCGCGGTGGATGCCGACACGTCGCTTGCACCATCTGGTCGAAGCGGTGGCGCCACCATCGTGTTCGCCAGTGTGAGTGACGCGCCAGACTCGGAAGCGGAGTCAGATACCTCTGATGAGTCTGAACCAGAAGACTTGACCAACCAGGATGGCGACCCCGTGGGTTGGGAAATTGCGGATGCACCGAAGCTTCGTGCGCCCAAACCCGCTCCTGCCCCCACCCCGGCACCGGCACCTAAGGTCGAAGTCGTCGAGAAAAAGACCACCAGCTCATCAAGCACTGAAGAAGAAGCCGCCACGGTCACCGTCGAGAAGAACACATCTGGAGCAATTACTCCCCTCAACGACACTCGCCGTGCAAACGCCAGTGTGATCGTTCAGGTGGGACGAGACTTGGGTGTCCCCGACTACGGAATCGTGATCGCGCTTGCCACCGCTATGCAGGAGTCGTCGCTTCGCAACATCGACTGGGGTGACCGTGACTCCTTGGGCTTGTTCCAACAGCGCCCAAGTGTGGGCTGGGGAAGCCCCGAACAAATCATGGACCCGGTCTTTGCCACCAAGGCCTTCTTCGGGGGACCAAGCAACCCCAACCCTGGTAAGACCCGGGGACTATTGGATTATTCAGGCTGGCAGTCAATGTCGCTCACCGTCGCAGCTCAGAAGGTTCAAAAGTCTGCCTACCCCGAGGCATATGCCAAATGGGAAGCAAGCGCCTGGGCCTGGCTCGACGAGCTCTCCTAGGCCGTTTCGGGTGCGCCTGAAGCTATTCAGGAGTTCCCGACAATACAATCCGAAGAGATGAATTCTTCCGCCGCAGATCCGCTGATTGGTCGCACGATCGACCATCGATACCTCATTGAGGATCGCATCGCCCGTGGCGGGATGGCCGCGGTCTATCGCGGGCTGGACTACCGGCTCGAGCGCCCCGTCGCCGTGAAGGTGATGCATCAGCACCTGGCAGAGGACGAACACTTCACCCAGCGCTTTATCCAGGAAGCCAGACAAGCCGCCAGGCTTGCCCACCCCAACATCGTCAACGTGTTTGACCAGGGTCAAGACGGGCCCATCACCTTCATTGTGATGGAGTACCTGCCCGGAATCACCCTGCGCGAGCTGCTTCGAGACTTCACCGTGTTGAACTGGGAGCAAACCCTTGACGTGTCGAAAGCAATCCTGCAGGGCTTAGACGCTGCGCACAGCGCAGGGATTGTGCATCGAGACCTGAAACCAGAAAACGTGTTGATGGCCGATGACGGACGCATCAAGATTGCCGACTTTGGCCTTGCTCGTGCCGCCTCCCACAACACCCAAACTGGCCAGGCACTTCTGGGAACTGTCGCCTACCTCTCCCCCGAGCTGGTCACCGGAGCGCCCGCGGATGTACGAAGTGATTTTTATGCCTTGGGCATCATGGTGTTCGAGATGCTCACCGGCCGCCAACCCTTCACCGGCGACCAAGCCGTCACCATCGCCTACCAGCACGCAAACTCGACGGTTCCTGCCCCCAGCACGATCAATCCCGATGTGCCCGCTGAGCTCGACGAACTTGTTGCCTGGTGCACCCAGCGTGAACCAGACGATCGACCTGCAAGCGCCAAGGCGCTGTTAGAGCACATCCGCGAGCTCGAGTCACGCATTGCTAAGCGTGTGGCATCGGAGCCTAAGACCGAGGCAATCACCCAGCAGTACACAAAGGTGATGAGCCCGGCGAAGCTCGCAGAAGATGATCTCCCGACTGAAGTGATTAGCCGGGAGGAAGAAGTCTTTGCCGGACTAGAAACTCCGGACTATTCAGAACCGGAGCCCATCAGAGCGGCAGTGGCCACCGAGCGCAGGCGTCCAGCCGCGTGGATGTGGATTGTCTTTGCGGTGGCGGCCATCGCTGCGATCACGACCGCCATTTGGCTCTTTGCTCCTAAGGCTCCGGCCATCGTGAGCGTGTCAGACGTTCGGGGGTTGACGCTAGACCAGGCCCGGACCCAGCTGACAGACCTTGGCTTACTCGTTGATGCTTCAACCGATGAAGCGTTCGATGAGGAGATCCCGGTTGGATTAGTAGTTGGCACAACTCCTGAAGTAGGTGCCGAGCTCGAAGAAGGCTCCCCCATCACCATTGTTGTCTCGTTGGGCATTGAACCGACAAGTCTCCCCGCGCTCGTCGGCCTCAGCCTGGACGATGCCACGGCCAGCCTCGACGAGGCGAGGTTGCTGCGTGGCGAGGTGACCTACGTCTTCTCGGACACCACTGCCAAAGGCCAGGTAATCGAGATGTCCTCACCTGATGGCCTTTCGCTGAGTCCGAATATGGAACTCGACGTGGGAGTGACCATTGATTTGTTAATGAGTGCCGGGTCCTTACCCGATGTAACTGGGCTCAGCGTCGAAGAAGCCGAAGCGCTCTTGAGTGACGCAGGCCTCACCGGTGTTGTCGGGGGCGATGGAGACTACTCCGACACCATCGCCGAAGGCCTCGTGATTGATTTTGTGCGCCCCCAGGGCGTCACGCTTCGCCCCGGTGACACCGTCACGCTCACCGTGTCCCGTGGGCCCGAGCTGATTACCGTCCCAGACGTTGTCGGCAAAACCATTCAGGATGCAGTTGATGAGCTGCGCGCGCTTGGACTCACCGTCGAAGTTCGCTCTGAATACCCAGAGACGGCGTGGGATGAATCCTTCGCACGAGTGACCAGCCTCGAGCCCTCAGCGGGACAACAGGTCCCCATTGGGTCGAAGGTGATTATTCGAAGCTTCGTTTAAATCTCTTGTTGCGCAAGCTCTTCAGCGACCAGGAACGACAGCTCCAAGGACTGCTGGTGGTTAAGCCTCGGGTCACAGAGTGACTCGTAACGGGTTTCAAGGCCCAACTCATCGATCTGCTGGGTGCCACCCAAACACTCGGTGACGTCGTCGCCGGTGAGCTCCACGTGGATTCCACCGGGGTGGGTGCCCACCTGGCGGTGTGCTTCAAAGAAGCCCTTGACCTCGTCAACCACGTCATCAAAGTGGCGGGTCTTGTATCCAGTTTGGGTGGTGATGCCGTTGCCGTGCATGGGGTCGGTGACCCAAATGGGCTTAGCCTCGTGGCCCTTCACCGCCTCGAGTAGTCCAGGCAGAACGTCCCTAATCTTTGACGCGCCCATACGAGTAATGAAAGTCAATCGACCAGGCTGACGGTTGGGGTCGAGCCGGTCGATGAGCTTTTCCATATCCTCAACCGTGGTGGATGGACCAAGCTTCACACCAATCGGGTTTTCCACCCGAGAGAAAAAGTCGACGTGGGCCTCAGAGAGGTCGCGGGTACGCTCACCAATCCACAAGAAGTGGGCCGAGGTGTCATAGGGCAATCCAGTGCGTGAATCCACACGGGTCATTGCGCGTTCGTACTCCATCAACAGACCCTCGTGGGCGGCGTAGAAATCAACGCGCTTGAGCTCATCGAAATTCGCACCCGCTGCTTCCATGAAGCGCACGGCACGATCAATTTCGCGAGCCAAGCCCTCGTAGCGGCTGTTTGCAGGGTTTTGTGCGAAACCCTTGTTCCAGCTGTGCACCATGCGAAGATCCGCGAAACCGCCCTGGGTGAAGGCGCGGATGAGATTAAGAGTCGAGGCAGCCGTGTGGTAGCCCTCGAGCATGCGCCACGGATCTGGTGTGCGCGACTCTTCGGTGAATTCGTAACGGTTCACCATGTCACCGCGGTATGCCGGCAGGGTGACGTCACCGCGGGTTTCGTCGTTAGACGAGCGTGGCTTTGCAAACTGGCCCGCCATGCGGCCCATCTTCACAATCGGCATCGACGCACCATAGGTGAGCACGACGGCCATCTGCAGGATGGTTTTGACGCGGTTTCTAATCTGATCGGCGGTTGCTCCGGCAAAAGTTTCGGCGCAGTCGCCACCCTGAAGCAGAAAAGCGCGACCCTCGGCAACCTCGGCAAGCTTGGTCCGAAGCTGGTCCACTTCACCGGCGAACACCAGGGGTGGAACGCGAACAAGCGCTTGATACACCTCATTGGCCACTGCCTGGTCTGGCCACGGCGGCTGCTGCTTAATCGGCAAGCTGCGCCAGTGGTCGAGTCCTTCGACTACACCGGGTTGGGGCTCAACGCTCGCCTCAGTGGGGTCAAGCATGGTGGGGACGTTCATCATTCCTCGGGCTTCAGCTACGGGTGAAACAACTTTCCTAGCCTAGCGAAGGCGGGTGGGACTATTTACCGGCAGATACGGGCTGATTGCGCACCGTCGAGGCGTACACGTCGACGTATTCCTGACCACTCAACTCGTTGATGCGATACACAATCTCATCGGTAATCGAGCGAAGCACAAACCGGTCGTTTTCAAGCCCTTCGAACCGCGAGAAGTCCATGGGCTCGCCGATGACCACCCTGACTTTCTTCACCTTCGGAAGCTTCGCTCCGAGCGGCATCACCGCATCGGTTCCCACCACGGCAACGGGAATTACCGGGACGTGGGCTTCTAACACCATTCGTGCCACTCCGGTGCGGCCACGGTATCCGCGGCCATCGGGTGACCTAGTTCCCTCGGGATAGATTCCTAAGACCCGGCCCTCAGCAAGAACTCCAAGGCCCGTATTGAGTGATGCCTCCGAGGCTTTTCCGCCGGAGCGATCAATAGGTAACTGGCCTGCAGAGGTCATAAACCATTTCACAATGGCACCACGGATTCCCTTGCCCGTGAAGTAGTCGCTCTTGGCAAGAAAGGTCATCCTCCGCGGGATTGCGAGCGGGAGAAAAATACTGTCGACAAATGACAAGTGGTTACACACAATGATTGCTGCACCCTCGCGGGGAACGTTTTCCACGCCGGTGATGGTGGGGCGAAACACCGTCGACACCAACGGGCCAAGCAGCCCGTTTTTCACCCACCAATAAAACACCGCGTCCTCCTTGTATCCCGCGCCTCAGACTAGTCCGCGTGACCTGCGTGCGCACGCGACAACAGGGCGGCGCCAATCACGCCCGCATTGTTTCCCAGCGTTGCGAGTCGAATCTCAGGTCTCGCCTGGCTACGCCTACCGCGAGACAACTCCGCCCATTCTCGCTCCACTAGGGGAAGGAGCACGGACCCCGCCTTGTCAGCCATTCCTCCGCCAAACACCACACATTCGGGGTCGAGCACAGCCTGCATATCCATTAGGGCAAGAGCCAACCCATGCGCAGCGCGACGGTAGAGCCGCCCCGACAAGGCCGGTTGTGTCGTTAACGCCTGCTCGATGGTGGCGGTGGTCACAGTGTGATCACCAGTGCGCTCTCGGTATTCCCGCACAAACGCAGTGGCGGACGCAACTGCTTCAAGACAACCGAATTGGCCACAGCCACACTGCGGACCGTCTGGTTCGACAATGATGTGCCCCAACTCCCCCGCGATTCCTCGTGCTCCGACGAGAAGATTCCCGCCCACAATTACCGCGCCGCCGATGCCCGTACCGAGGGTAAACATGACCATCGATTGCGCCCCTCTGCCCGCGCCGCTTACGTACTCGCCCCAGGCGGCAGCGTTAGCGTCGTTTTCAATGGTGATGGGAACACCGAGCGCCGATTCGAGCTCGACTCGAAGAGGCCTGTTCTCCCAGGCAATGTTGGGAGAGAGCACCACGGTGTCACGGGTGACGTTGAGAAATGCGGCCACAGCAACGCCGACGCTAAATGCTCCCAACCCGTCTGCTAGTTCATTCACGAGGGAGAGCGTGTGTTCCACGATGTCATCTGGCCGCGACGGCACAGAATCTCTCCGGGATGTCTGAATGAGAGCCCCAGACTCATCAATCACGCCGGCCTTAATCGCCGTTCCGCCTATGTCTATCCCGATACTGTGCACGAGCCACAGTGTATGTGCACCAGCTTTGCGGTATTTGTCCAGCCATCACAACCAGATGCCGGATAAAGTGAATGAAATTGTCGACCGCTAACAAAGGAGTGAGCGTGCGAGAGATTCACGTTCCGGCTGTTGTCCCCGCCGACCCATCAGCAAACGCCACCGACCTTCTAGTCGATCGAGTTCGCCTCTCCCCCGATAGTGCACTCTTTGCACTTCCCACCGCTGAGGGTGGCTGGTCAGAAGTCACCACGAGAGAGTTTTATGACCAGGTTGTCGCGCTCGCGAAGGGTCTGATCTCCGCTGGCGTGAAACAGGGCGATCGAATCGGGTTTATGTGCAAGACCCGCTACGAGTGGACCCTGATGGACTTCGCCACCTGGTTTAGTGGCGCTCTCCTTGTCCCGATCTACGAAACCAGCGCTCCGGCACAAATCCAGTACACCTTGGAAGATTCCGGGGCGACGTGGCTAATGGTCGAAACGGCCGAACATTTTGCCCGTTTCGATGAGGTGCGAAGCGAGCTTCCCCAAATCCAACACATTTGGAAGATTGACTTAGGCGACCTCGACAAGCTCGCAAAGTCGGGAACGAAAGTCACCGACGATGAGGTCGAAGCACGCCGCTCCGCAGCCATAGGCAGCGACCCCGCAACGCTGATTTACACCTCTGGTTCCACGGGGCTCCCCAAGGGCTGTGTTCTTACTCACTCCAATTTCGTAGAGACAACCAGGAACGCCCAGGTGGCGATGTACGAGGTGGTAAAGCCTGGTGCTTCCACGCTGTTGTTCATCACCACCGCCCATATTTTCGCCCGATTCATTTCAGTACTGGCGGTCTCCTCGGGTGTGAAGGTGGGCCACCAAGCCGACACGAAGCAGCTTCTGCCGGCGCTCGGAAGCTTCAAGCCCACATTCCTGCTCGCCGTTCCTCGGGTGTTTGAAAAGGTCTATAACTCTGCTGAGCAAAAAGCCGAGTCCGGTGGAAAGGGATCGATCTTCCGCACCGCCGCCGACACGGCCGTGGAGTATTCGAAGGCACTCGACCGCGGCCAGGTTCCCCTCGCTCTTCGCGCCCGCTTTGCCCTCTTCGATCGCCTGGTCTTGAGCAAACTCAAGAAGGCAATGGGTGGCCGTGTGCAATACGCCGTGTCGGGCTCTGCGCCGCTGAGCACACGGCTGGGTCACTTCTACCGCTCGATGGGCCTTCGAATTTTGGAAGGCTATGGCCTCACTGAAACCACTGCCCCCGCAACGGTGAACTTGGTTGACCTCTTCAAGATTGGCACTGTGGGACCTGCGCTTCCTGGTGTGTCTATCCGCGTAGCGGAAGACAGCGAGGTCCAGGTCAAGGGCGTCAACGTGTTTGACGGCTACTGGCACAACGACGCCGCCACTAAAGAGACCTTCACGAAGGATGGCTGGTTCAAAACGGGTGACCTCGGCACGATTGACGATGAGGGTTACTTGAGCATCATCGGTCGTAAGAAAGAGATCATCGTGACCGCGGGAGGAAAGAACGTTGCTCCCGCGCAGCTTGAAGATCCCATTCGGTCCAACCCAATCATCTCGCAAGTGGTGGTCGCGGGAGATCAACGCCCCTTTGTCTCGGCGCTGATTACCCTCGATGGTGAAATGCTTCCCACCTGGCTTGCCAATAACGGCGTGGAGGGAGAACTGAGCCTGTCGGAGGCCGCCAAGCACCCGACTGTCCTGGCCGAAGTGCAGGCCGCGGTGGATGCCGCGAACGAACGAGTCTCCCGCGCGGAATCAATTCGCAAGTTCCACATTTTGCCAATTGAACTCAGCGAAGCGACCGGACACCTGACGCCAAAGATGAGCATCAAACGCCAAGTGATCTTGGATGATTTTGGTGCAGAAATTGAGGCGCTCTACGCAGACGCAGCTGACGGAAAGACTGCTTAGCTCTGATTAAACCAGTCTGATGCGCGAATGGCGGCCATCGCTTCTTTTTTGACGTCTGCCTCAAGCCCTTCGATATACAAATGCCCCTCGAGGTGGTCGCATTCGTGTTGAAGAGCCTGGGCCATCAGGCCCTCGCCGCTGAGGGAGATCGTGCTTCCATCCAATAGCTGACCTGTGACGGTGGCTTTCGGGTATCGACGCCTGGGGAAGCTAAGGCCCGGAACGGACAAACAGCCTTCATCGACGAGGTCGGGCTCTCCTTCGACGGAAACGAGTGTGGGGTTTAAGACATAGCCCACTTCCCCGTCAACGTTGTAGCTAAACGCGCGAAGCCCGACACCAATTTGGTTGGCGGCCACGCCTGCTCGTCCCGGAACCTTCACCGAATCGATGAGGTCTTGGACAAGAGACTGAGCGCGCTCAGAGGCGGGGTCAACGGCGTCGCAGGGGCTTCGAAGAATCGGGTCTCCAAAAAAGCGAATATCCCGCACAGCCACCTGGCTACTCCCCTTCGCCCTCGGCCATTCCCTCAACGACGAGTGCCGCGAGTTCACGAACGGCATCTCGGGTGAGCTGGCTGAGCTTCTCCCACTCCACGACGGAGCCCGCAGCAAGCATGGGGTCGTAGGGGATGCGCACGACGTCGCGAACGCGGGAGAGGAAGTGCTCCTCAATCTCATCAAGCTTCACCACATTGGTGCCCTGGGTGGCGGTGTTAAGGGCCACGACAGAGTTTTTGACGAGGTCTCCCCAACCGTTTGCTTCCAGCCAGGTGAGAGTTTCAGAGGCAAGGCGAGCTTCGTCGATGCTTCCGCCGGAGACGATCACCAAACCGTCAGCGCGCTCGAGGGTGGGCTTCATAACCGAGTGCACCACACCCGTTCCGCAGTCGGTGAGGACGATCGAATAGAAACGTGCTGTTTGGTCAGCAACAACGTTGTAGTCGTCTTCGTCGAACGCTTCCGAGAGCAGAGGATCGGTATCTGATGCCAAGACGTGCAGGCGAGTCTTGTCTTTTGAGACCAGCTCGACAAAGTCGGTGAATCCGTGGATTCCCGCAGCAAGTTTCACGACATCGCGGACGGTGGCAGCGGTGGAGCGAGCAACTCGTTCAGCTAACGTTCCACGGTCGGGGTTGGCGTCAATGGCAACCACACGGTCGTCGCGCACTTCAGCAAGAGCCATTCCGAGCAGCGTGGTCACGGTGGTCTTCCCCACACCACCCTTTCGGGTGAGTACGGGCACAAAACGCGCACCTGACTCGAAGGGCGTGGCAATTCGACGACTCAAGGCCTTGTAGGCGCGCCACTTTCTGGAATCCCCGACGTTGATGAGGTGGAAGCTAATTTCGTAGAGGAATCGCTGCAGCGCGCCTTGTGGAACATCTGCTGTCTTCTTCTTGTCCAGAAGTCGGTCTTCGGTCAGCATCGCTGCCGGCTCAGGTGTCTCGCTCACGCCCTCAGCGCGACGCTGGTACATCGCATCGGCGTTGACGGTAACGGCGTGGCTTTCTACCTGCTCATCGGCTTCAATCGCGCTGGGGTCAACCGCTTGGTCGTCCAGTTCTGCTTCTTCGACGTTCTCAGTCGACACATCTTCTCCTTGGGACTCGCCGTGACGCTCGCCCTCAGGGGAATCATTACCGGCGGACTTGGCTCGTGCCATTGCTCGTATTCTCTCTCGAAAGTGTAGTGAAAACTAAATGCGTTTAAGTCTGTTTATTGCCGTCAAATCAGGCCAGTAGAGACTATCCCGCAACGGTGAGAACAACCAGCAAATCGCCGGCCTCAACTGACTGTGTCGGCTGAGTGGCGAGACGCTCCACCACACCCGACACGGTGGCGGTGATTGCCGCCTCCATCTTCATTGCCTCAATCGTGGCAATTGTGTCGCCTTCTTCGACCGAGTCTCCGACGGCCACCTTCAACGTGGTGACTCCCGCGAAAGGGGCTGCGACGTGTGCGGGGTTGGATGAATCTGCCTTTTCAGCGGTGGGAATGTCCACGCTGACGCTCCGATCGGGCACTGTCACGGGACGTGTTTGTCCGTTAAGACTTGCCAACACGGTGCGCATGCCGTGGCTATCCACTTCGCTGATGGCTTCGAGTTCGACATAAAGGTCCACACCAGGCTCGACTGAAATCAGGGTTTCTTCGCCCAGGCGCAGGCCATAGAGGTAGTCCAGGGTGTCGATCACCGAGACGTCGCCGTATTGCTCACGGCTGGCAAGGAATTCCTTTGTGGGCGCTGGGAACAACAATTCATTCAGCACGCTTTGGCGCTCGACCCCAGCCTTGCCGAGTCGAGAGCGCTGCTCGTCGCTCAGTGGAGCTTGCTCAGCGAGGCGGCTGCGGCCCTTCATAATCTTTGACCTAAACGGCTCTGGCCATCCCCCGGGAGGGTCTCCGAGTTCTCCCGCCATAAACCCGATCACAGAATCGGGGATGTCGTAGCGATCGGGGTGGGCTTCAAAATCAGCTGGGTCGACGTCGGCAGCAGCCATCTGGAGCGCCAAGTCACCAACGACCTTGCTCGAAGGGGTCACCTTGGTCGGACGACCAAGAATACGGTTCGCCGCTGCGTACCAATCCTCAATTGCTTCGAACCGATCGGCCAGACCCAGCGCAATGGCCTGCTGGCGAAGGTTCGACAGCTGGCCGCCTGGAATTTCGTGCTGGTACACACGTCCGGTCGGTGAGGGCAGTCCTGATTCGAAGGGAACATAGATTCGTCGAACAGCCTCGAAGTAGGGCTCGAGCGACGAGACTGCTTCAAGCGACACTCCAGAGTCGCGCTCGGTGTTCTCAAGCGCTGCCACCAGGGCAGACAGGGATGGTTGGCTTGTCGTGCCAGACAGAGGCGCAGACGCAGCGTCAACGGCATCCACGCCGGCTCGAGAGGCGGCTAGAAGTGTCGCGAGCTGGCCTCCAGCGGTGTCGTGGGTGTGCAGGTGAACGGGCTGGTCAAAGCGCTCACGAAGCGCGGTGACGAGCTTCTCGGCAGCTTCTGCGCGAAGGAGTCCCGCCATGTCCTTAATTGCAATGATGTGAGCGCCGGCGTTGACGACGTCTTCTGCCATCGACAGGTAGTAGTCGAGGGTGTAGAGCGTCTCATTCGGGTCAAGAAGGTTTCCGCTGTAGCACAGCGCCACTTCAGCAACAGCCGTATTGGTGGCCAATACCGCATCGATTGCGGGGCGCATTTGGTCGACATTGTTCAGAGCATCAAAGATCCTGAAAATATCGACACCCGTCGCGGTGGCTTCTTCCACGAATGCATCGGTGACCTCGAGCGGATAGGGCGTGTAGCCCACAGTGTTTCGTCCACGAAGCAGCATTTGGATGGCGAGGTTCGGCAGAGCCTCGCGCATACGCGAGAGCCGCTCCCAGGGGTCTTCCTGAAGGAATCGAAGTGCAACGTCATATGTTGCACCGCCCCAGGCTTCCACCGAAAACAACTCCGGTGTCAACCTGGCAACAGCTGGCATGACGTCCACGAGGTCTTTCGTCCGAACACGAGTCGCCAAGAGTGACTGGTGCGCATCGCGATAAGACGTGTCGGTAATAGCCAGTGCTTTTTGCGCGCGAAGAGCAGAGGCAAAGCCCGCTGGTCCCAGCTCACGCAACTGCTGCCTCGTTCCCGCCGGGGCAGCAGAATCCAAATCAACAACGGGAAGCTTGCTGGAGGGGCGAATCAGGCCCTGGCCGTCGCCGTAGGGCTGGTTGACGGTCACGTCTCCCAGCCAGCTCAAAAGCTTGGTGCCGCGGTCCTTCGAGGGTCGGGCTTGGATCAGTTCAGGACGCTCGTCAATGAATGAGGTGGATACATCCCCGGCAAGGAACGCTTCGTCTGCCAGCACAGCTTGCAGGAACGGAATGTTGGTGTGAACACCGCGAATGCGGAACTCCGCAAGGCCACGACGGGCTCGTCCGACCGCTTTGGAGAAGTCACGACCGCGAACCGTCATTTTCGCCAGCATCGAGTCGAAGTAGGGCGATACCTGGGCGCCCTGGTTGATGGTTCCACCATCTAGGCGAACGCCTGCTCCACCGGGCGAGCGATAGGTGGTGATCTTTCCGGTGTCCGGGCGGAAATCTTGAGCAGGATTCTCCGTGGTGATGCGGCACTGCAACGCTGCGCCTCGGACCTGGATGGACTCTTGGTTAAGCCCTAAGTCCTTGAGAGTCGAGCCTGAGGCAATCAGCATTTGTGATTGCACGAGGTCCACATCAGTAACTTCTTCGGTCACGGTGTGCTCGACCTGGATGCGGGGGTTCATTTCGATGAACACGTGCTCACCCGCGCGCGGACCAGCCGTGTCGAGCAAGAACTCAACAGTTCCCGCATTCACATAGCCGACCGACTTCGCGAAAGCGACAGCGTGGGCAAGCATTTGCTCACGAATTGCGGGGTCCAGGTTCTGGGCAGGGGCAATTTCAATCACTTTTTGGTGACGACGCTGCAACGAGCAATCCCGCTCAAACAGGTGAATGGTGTCACCGGTGGCATCGGCAAGTATTTGAACCTCGATGTGACGAGGGCGAACGACTGCCTGCTCGATAAACATTCGGTCATCGCCGAAGGCACTCGCGGCTTCGCGCATGGCAGCTTCCAGAGCAGGACGGAGGTCCGCCTTGTTTTCGACTCGGCGCATTCCGCGTCCGCCACCGCCGGCCACGGCCTTTGCAAAGACGGGGTAGCCAATGTCATCCGCGAAAGCGACCAGGGCGTCAATGTCCGTCGTGGCGTCGCTAGACGCTAATACCGGAACGCCCGCCTTCCGGGCGGTCTCCTTGGCAGTGACCTTGTTTCCGGCAAATTCGAGAGCGCTTACGGGTGGGCCGATAAATGTGATGCCGTGTTCGGCTGCTTTCTTGGCAAGTTCAGGGTTTTCGCTGAGGAATCCGTACCCTGGGTAAATTGCGTCTGCACCCGCGTGGAGGGCGACGCGAATGATTTCGTCCACATCCAAGTAGGCGCGAAGCGGGTGGCCCTTTTCGCCAATGAGGTACGCCTCATCGGCTTTCATGCGGTGCAGGGAGTTTCGATCCTCGTGGGGATAGACAGCTACCGTCTTCGCGCCCAGCTCAAAAGCAGCGCGAAACGCGCGAATCGCGATTTCGCCACGGTTGGCGACAAGGATTTTGTTAAACAAGCGGGAGACCTCTCTCGCGGGCGGACCTTGTGAGCCCGCGCGCCGAACAGTACCCCTAGCCTACTGAGGATATGCTTGGCCAAATGCGCGTCGTCAGTGTCAGCTCCCTCAAGGGTGGTGTCGGCAAGACCACAGTCACATTGGGTCTCGCCTCGGCTGCCTTTGCGAAGGGTTTGCGCACTCTGGTCATTGACGTTGACCCTCAATCTGACGCTTCCACTGGTTTGGACGTGTCGGTGGCGAACCATTTGAATCTGGCCCACGTCCTTCAAAACCCCCGGCCCCAGCAGGTTCGCCAAGCGATTGTGCAAAGTGGCTGGTCAAAGACTCATGCGGGCAAAGTTGATTTGCTCTTGGGATCTCCCATGTCGATGCAGTTTGATACTCCACTTCTGACCAAGCGTGAGATCTGGCGTATCGAGGAAGCTCTTGCGAGCGTGGAAGCCGACTACGACCTGGTCTTAATCGACACTCCCCCGTCACTCAACGGCCTCACCCGCATGGCGTGGACGGCGAGCGACGCGGTTGTTGTGGTCACTGAACCCAGCTTGTTCTCTGTCGCCGCCACCCAGCGCGCGTTCCGCGCGGTCGATGAACTGCGCCGCGTGGTCTCCCCGAGGCTCCAGCCTCTCGGTGTGGTGGTCAACCGCGTGCGCCCACAATCGGTGGAACACCAATTCCGCATTGACGAAATGCGGCAAATGTTTGGGAACCGAGTATTGGAGCCCGCCATGCCAGAGCGAGTGGTGTTGCAGCAGGCCCAGGGCTCAGCTACTCCGATTCACCTCTGGCCCGGGGAAAGCGCAGAAGACGCAGCAAAAGCCTTTAGCAGCCTGCTCGAGCAGGTTCAGGCAAACGTCCAGTAACTAGCTCGCGCGGCGACTGCGACGGGCAGCAAGCTCATCACGTGGGTCGATGGTCGCATCGACGGTTTCGGCGCTGACAAGCTCGGACTCCACTTCGCGAAGCACCTTGCCCACGGCAATACCAAACACACCCTGGCCACGTGAGACCAAGTCGATGACTTCGTCGTTGGAGGTGCACAGGTACACACTCGCGCCATCGCTCATCAAGGTGGTCTGGGCCAGGTCGTTCACGCCAGAGCTGCGCAGCTGTTCAACAGCAACGCGAATCTGCTGAAGGGAAATGCCGGTGTCGAGAAGTCGCTTCACAAGCTTCAAGACCAAAATGTCGCGGAAACCATAGAGGCGCTGAGATCCAGAACCAGCAGCATTGCGAATGGTGGGCTCCACCAGTCCGGTACGAGCCCAGTAGTCGAGCTGGCGGTAGCTAATGCCGGCGGCAGACGCAGCGGTCTGACCGCGGTAGCCGTGCTCGTCGTCGAGCTCGGGTAGGCCGTCAGTAAACAGCAGCTCGCCGGGGTAGGCGCCCTGACCAGTTGTGGTGTCGTCCATCGACTGTCCCAACCTTCATCCTCTAGTTGACGGTTAAGTTGTGCTCACCCACACTACTGTCGCGGGGACAGAAAACCGGCAAGACCCGATTGAACCCGTCCCGGGCGTGTCGCTTGGGTGTTAATTAAGACTCTAGCTCGTCCAGAGCCTGCCTGGTAAGAGCCTGGCGCAACAGGTGCACCACATCGGCGAGCTCACGCTGGGCTTCCCCGGCAGAGCGTTGCTGCTTGGGCGTGGAGGTTCTCGTGCTCCCCACGGCGCGAACCACGAGATCCAGTTCGCGCTCAACCTGGGTGCGAAGCCCACGCAGGTGCCTGGGCGCAAGGCCAAAGCCTTCCGCCTTCACCAACGTCTCGAGGATGCGCAGGTGGTGCTGATCAAACAGCGCCCCCGCAGGAATCAACCCCTGGGAGATAGCGTCATCCAGCAGTACCTTTGACGCTCCCGCTTTCTCGATGAGTTCTTTGCGATCCAGGGTGTCCTTACGGCCCACGACCACAGCAGAAATCATGGTCGTCACGCCGGGCAGCTCTGGTGAGCCTCCCTGATCCAGCTCATCCAAATACTGCTTGATGACCTTCAATGGCAAATAGTGATCGCGCTGCACACCCAAGATGAAGCGCAGGCGCTCAAGATCTGCCGACGAATAGGTGCGGTAGCCAGCGGGAGTTCGACTTGGCTTGACCAAATCGCGGTCTTCTAGGAAGCGAAGCTTGCTCGGAGAGAGGTCCGGGAACTCTGGGGTGAGTCGCTGAAGGACTTGTCCAATGGACAAAAGCGTCTGGCCGGTCTGACGTGATGCTGCGGCCGCTTTTTCGGCCACCACCTATGACCCTCGCTCGGACTTATCGGCAGGAGAGGGATAGAAGGTCATGCGGAACTTGCCCACTTGAACTTCAGCGCCTTCGTGCAGCAGAGCCTGGTCAATCAACACACCATCGAAGTAGGTGCCATTGAGCGAGCCCATGTCGCGAACCTCAAAAGAGCTCCCATGGCGCACAAACTCAGCGTGGCGGCGGGACACGGTCACATCGTCCAAGAAAATGTCGGCGTCCGGGTGACGACCGGCGACGGTGCGCTCTTGGTCCAGCAAGAACCTCGCACCCACCGAGGGGCCACGGCGAACCACCAGAAGTGCAGAACCGGCGGGAAGTGCGTCGATAGTTTCTTGCTCTTCGAGACTTAAACCGTTTTCGAGACTGTGAAGCTGTTCCTTGAAGTCAGGACCAAAACGCTGTGTGGAGGATGCGTCACCAGGGCCGTGCTCGCCCTCGAGATGATCCGACATGTACTTCCCCCACTAACTCGTGTGGCATTAGCGTAGCGGAATCTCACGGGTGGTTTTGACCAGATTTTTGGGCAATTCGGAGGGCTTGGCCTAGGTAGAGGAACCCTACCCACCAATACAAAACTGTTCCCGCAAGCGCCACCGCCCAGGCAAATGGTTCGACGTAATTCGACAATGAATCCACCAAAGCACCGAGCAAGAACAGCGGCAGGGAGGCGAGAAGAGCAAAGGTCGCCCATTTGCCCATCCATTTGACGGGGAGGATTCCCGCCCCATAGCGGGAGAGTAAAAGCGCTCCGATCCCCAGCAGCACATCACGCAAGACCACAATGACAACCAGCCAGACAGGGACTACATCGCGCATGGCCAGGGCCACCACAGCGGCGGCGATAAAGAGCCGATCAGCGAGCGGGTCGAGCAGCTGACCAAGCTTTGACACTTGACCAAGCTTTCTCGCGACCAGGCCATCGACGAAGTCGGTGGATACTGCCGCGATCAACACGATGAGCGCGGTGAGGTCATAGCCTCCACGCCAGACCAACCAGAGGAACACTGGGATGGTGAGAAGACGCACAAAACTGATGATGTTCGGAATCGTGAACACCCTGGTGCTTACTTCACCCTGCTCCCCCACAGCCCAATAATAGGCATTGGATGAACCTCACAATTGTCTGAAAACTCGATGACACTCCGCGTCTTGATATTTGGTTTGAGCCCCCGAGGTTTACTCTCGATGCCATGTCATGTATTCGCTTTAACACCACGGCTCAACGAGACCAGATGAAGAAGCTCGTTGACGAAAACCGCTCCGACGATCCTGTCGCACAGTTCCTCTCCCCCGCCGTCACCGAATCAAAGGTTGAGCGGTTGAAGAAAATGGCGAAAGACCCCAATAAGAAAATTCGCGAGAGTGCGGCGCTTAGCTATCACCTCCCGACAGAGGTTTATGAAGCGTTAGCCACGGACAAGGAAGCCTCGGTTCGCGAATGCCTCGCCCGTAACCCCAAGACTCCCTGCGACGTTCTTCGCACCCTGGCTAAAGACCCAAACGAGCGAGTCCGCTCGTTTGTGGCGGTGAACTACTGGGTTCCAGAAGACGCCATGGACCACCTCGCCGAGGATCCAAGTGCTCTCGTTCGATCACTGGTGGAGTGGAAAGCTCAGCTCAAAGAAGAAGCACTTCAGCCCGCGTGAGTGTGGCGGTAGCGGCGCTCTAGCCACACCATCACACTGACAACGACAAGTCCTACCAGGGCCCAGATGCCGACTTCGACGGCGTGTGAGCCGATTGGCATCAGCTGCCTGTCGTCGGTTTGCCATGGCCACAGGGCACGAAGAGACCCTGCCATCAAACCGGTCATCACCAACAAGGTAATTCGCCCTCGATGCGCGAGAAGCCATTGGAGCAGCACAACAAAACTCCCCAGTCCAAGAACGGCTCCCACAGCGAAGACTCCGAGGTATCCAAAGTTTCGGTCATTGACCGCTTGAATGGTCGGCTCGTAAAGCCCAATGCTCAGAAGCAGGAACGAGCCAGACACTCCTGGCAAGACCAGCGCACAAATCGCGAGTGCCGCGGCCAGCATCACAACCCACATAGACGGATCTTCAATGGATCCAGCTGGAAGTCCCGTGAGCACAAAGGTCAGTGCCGCTGCGACCACGAGAACCAAAAAGTCTCGCCACGCTTTAATTCCGCCCGCCATGCGAAGCGGAACCACGAGCGATGCCACAATAAGCCCGGCAAATAGCCCTCTCGTGTGTTCGGGGTACGACTCGATGAGAGGCTCCAGAACCCCGGCAGCAAGTACGACGGCAGAGCCCATGCCTACAAGGATCGCGAGCACGCGCCACCAGGGCAGTCGGGCTACCTCACGCCACAAGTCACCGCGCGATGGGGAGAAAATCCCGACGATCGCGCGCACGACTACCGAGGCAGAACCAATCAAGGTGTTGTACACACCAACGAGGAGTGCGATGGTTCCACCACTAACTCCAGGAACTACTTCGGCAGCCCCGATGAGGACTCCTCGGAATACGTCGAGCAGCTTCGACCACATCGCCATCACCTACCCATCATTCGACCGACCAAGCGGCGCGCGCGGCCAATCAATTTCTTGACCTGGTAGCTGAGTCGATACTTCTTCACACCGAGACCGCGGGATTCAACAAATTCAGTTTGGGCCGCCTCATCAAGTGCCACGCGGCTGGGGTGCTTTAGCGGCAAAATCGGAAATGTGGGCCTTGCCGCTTTGAAGGAATCGCCTTTGGTGTGAGTTGCATCGGGCCGATTCCAGCCGATGTTACTCACCAGGTTGACCCGAGGCACGATCGCTAAGCCATCGTGGTAATGGACGGTCATTTTCCACTTGAACGCCCATGCGTCAATGCCTTTGCCGTATCGATCGAACACTCCTCGTCGATACCGTCGCTCCACCCGGTCTGGGTAAAGCTTTTTTTCCCTCGGAGTCCCGCGGACTTCACGCCAATAGTTGAAGTCGCGGTCAAAATGCTGCCAGGCCCTGGCCCAAGTGGCCCACCCCCAAATCAGTGGATCGCGGATGAAGCCATAGCTTGCCTCGCCTGTGATGGGTAGCTCGAGAGAGTTATCGCCTGAAACACACCACACTCGCTCATCCTCGCGATAGCGCTCGAGCAATTCATCGCAGTAGGGAAAGAAATCTGGATGGGGAACACAGTCGTCTTCAAGGATGATTCCCTCTGGCACTTCAGAAAAGAACCAATCGATGGCCCCTGAAACTCCTGCGAATAACCCCTGGTTCGTCTCGTTGTAGCGGGTGTATACCTCGGCGCCCCAAGTAACGGCCTCTTCCATGACTCGCCGAGTTTCAGCAACGAGCTCTGCTTCACCTGGACGATCCGGGCGTGCGCCATCGCTGAACAAAAAGATCTTGGGAGGCTTTGCATTCGCAATCTCTGCCATCACCGCAGCCGTGGTGTCCGGGCGATTGAACGTCATCACCAAAACTGGGGACTTAATCGGCATCCACGACTCCTAAACAATCAGCGGGCACAGTCTAAGCGCCGGCGCATTCTCGCTAACGCCCCGTGGGGGTGAGTCCTTGTTCGTATTGCCAAATGGCTCTCGCGACGA
>JAYOHK010000018.1:0-9118 GCA_038118225.1 Cellulomonadaceae bacterium
TGCCGGTGGATGCGGAATATGAGCGCATCACGCCGGAGCTGTTGGAGCCATTGCTCACGGATGACGTGGCCGTGCTTACGCTTCAGGCGGTGAACTACCGCTCGGGAGCACGCCCAGATATTAAGGCGATCAACGCCCTAGCGAAGTCCAAAGGAATCCCTGTGGTGTGGGACTGCGCACACGCGGTCGGGTCGATTGCTCTGAACTTTGATGAGGTGGGTATCGACCTTGCGGTGGGCTGCACCTACAAGTACTTAAACTCCGGCCCTGGCTCACCCGCCTGGTTGTTTGTTCGCCGTGAGCTCCAGGACCAACTCCAGGTGCCCATCCAGGGTTGGTTTGCTCAAGCAGATCAGTTCGCGATGGGGGCGGGCTTTGACAAAGCCAATTCCATTCGAGGCTTTCAAATTGCGAGCCCATCGATTGTGGGAATCCGCTCCGTCCAATCAAGTCTCGCCATGGTCAAAGAGGCGACCATCGCCGCGATTGAGGACAAAGCACGGATGGGCACGTCGATGATGGTGGACCTGTTCGATGCGTGGCTGGAACCACTTGGTTTCGACCTTCTCACCCCGCGTGAGCCTTCGTGGCGAGGCGGGCACATCACCCTTGGCCACTCAGACGCTAAGAAGATTGCACAGGCCATGCGTGTAGTGAGCAAGGTCATTCCCGACTACCGTGAACCATCCTCGATTCGAGTCGCCATGTCGCCGCTGGCATCCACTTACACAGAGGTGTGGGAAGGGTTTAGACGCACACGAGACCTCGTTGCTTCGGGTGATTACCTCAACGTGTCCGATGAAGGGAGCCGGGTCACATGACCAGCCACGACAAACACGTCACCTATACGAACTATCTGAAGGTCGATGAGTTACTCGAGCTCCAACACCCGCTCTCTGACGGACCCGAGCACGATGAACTGTTGTTCATCACCATCCACCAGGTCTATGAGCTGTGGTTCAAGCAAATTCTTCATGAAATTGAAGACTTGCAGCGAAGCCTCGAGAGAGGCGACACCCACCGGTCACTGGCCCTCATTGGGCGCGTGCGCACCATCATGAAGACCTGCGTGAGCCAGGTCGACATTTTGGAGACGATGACGCCGCTTCAGTTCAAAAGCTTCCGCGACCGCCTCTCCTCAGCGAGTGGTTTCCAGTCAGCACAGTTTCGCGAATTAGAAGCAGTGCTGGGCCGACGCGATCGGGCCGGAGCTGATGCCGCGGAGGGGTCAGGAATGAAGATGGCCGAGCATCTCCAGCCAGGCTCTAAAGGGCGTCAGCGCACTGAGGCAGCGATGGCACGGCCAAGCCTGTGGGACTCGGCGCTCAAGTATTTCGCCTCGCGTGGCCACGCGATTCCCGAGTCTGCGCTCACCCGCGATGTGACCGTGTCCTGGGCGGGAGTGGAAGGCCTCGAAGACGTCTTAATTTCGATGTATCGCAGCGATGCCGAAGCGCAGCTTGTCGCCGAAGCATTAGTCGACGTCGATGAGGGTCTTGCGGAGTGGCGCTATCGCCACGTCATGATGGTTCACCGGACCATTGGAAAAAAGCAGGGATCTGGTGGATCGAGCGGCGTTGACTACTTACGAAGCACCCTGTTCCACCCTGTCTTCCCAGAGCTTTGGGGAATTAGAAACCAGCTCTAATTGGTGGATGCCGGTGGCACGCTCATTCGATCGGCCGGGGTGTAGGTGCAGCGATCCCCGGGGCACATTTGAGGCGGGGTTTTAGAAAAGAGCCTCTGCAGCTCGCAGCCCACGCAGATGCCCATTGCGGCTTCTAGAAACAACAGTGTCAAACAGATTCCACACAACACGAGCATCCAGATCGCGGGGAAGCCAAGCCAGCCAAAGCCTAGGCAGCCTAGAAACGCCACCCCGAAGCCAAGCCACCAGGCGAACTTCTTCTGGGTCGCACTCACCCACTCGGGCCGCTGCCAACGCACCATGAGCGATCCCAGCGCCATGGCGGGTGCAAACCGATGGTTCAGCGTCAGCCGAATCATCATCTCGATCAGGAACAACGCACCGAAGCCGCGCAAGGGTTGAAAGTTGCCGGTGTAGAACGCAGTCATCCAACCGAAGAACCCGAACACGAACAACAGACCAGCTGAGGCGCGCACTGCGCGCTCATCAAATACGGGGACGGCGATACCAGGAACTGCTTCGCCAAAACTAGGACGTTGTGAAGCCAGATTAGTCATGTTTTCACAATACCCCCATGGGTATTTGTGAAAGCTGACTATTGCCTCAAGAAGTTAGGCTATCCGGATGCCTATCGTCAGCCTGAGTGAAGAAGTCCAGACCGCACTTGCCGAGAGTCGCCCCGTGGTGGCCCTGGAGTCGACCATCATCGCCCACGGACTTCCCCAGCCCGCAAACCTCGAAGCGGCACAGGAATTTGAGCAGATTCTCCGCGCGCAGGGAGTCACTCCCGCGACGATTGCCGTGATTGACGGTGTACCCCGCGCAGGTCTCTACGAGCGGGACATCGAACGTATCGCGACTGACTCCTCGACGCTTAAGGCAAGTGTTCGTGACATTCCACACCTGATGGCCACGGGCAAGACGGGCGCGACCACGGTTGCTGCCACTGCCCACATTGCCGCCCAGGCAGGCATTCGAGTATTTGCTACCGGTGGTCTCGGTGGTGTCCACCGGGGAGCCAACGAGACGTTCGATGAGTCAGCCGACCTCACCATTTTGTCCCAGAGCCAAATCGCTGTGGTGAGTGCAGGAGTGAAGTCAGTGCTGGATATCGGAGCCACTCTCGAGCGCCTTGAAACCCTCAGCGTTCCCGTGATCGGCTACAAGACCGACACATTTCCTGCCTTCTGGCTCCCCACGAGTCCCTTCGGCCTCGATTGGTCCGCAGATGACGCAGGCGATGTGTCGAAGCTGATGTCGGCGACCTGGGGTGCGGGCTTTTCTACGGGAATCTTGGTGGCAAACCCAGTCCCAGACGACAAGGCGTGGAACCAGGCTGATCACGACCGTATTGTCCAGAAGGCCTTTGACGCGGCAGACGCCAACGGCATTCGGGGCAAAGAGGTGACGCCGTTCCTACTCGATTTCATCCAGAAAGAATCCAAGGGCGAGAGCCTTCGGGTGAACCTCGATGTGGTGAGAAACAATATTCAGGTGGCAGCTGACATCGCGAAGGCCTGGGTGGGCTAAATGGCCAAAGCCCCTCACATCGTCGTCATCGGTGACGTCATCGACGATGTGCAGGCTGTGACCACTGGCGAGATTCGCCCCGACACTGACACTCTCGCCCACATCGCAGTGCGACCAGGCGGCTCAGGAGCCAACACTGCCTGCTGGGCGGGAAACCGTGGGTTGAACGTGACCTTCTACGGACGGGTTGGATTCAACGACATCGCCCGTCACACGGTTGAGTTTGAGCGCTTTGGCGTGACCCCCATCTTGCAGGCAGACGCTGACAAACCCACCGGAACCATCGTGGTGATTGTGCAAGGCGAGTCGCGCTCGATGTTGAGCGATCGGGGTGCAAACGTCACGCTCGATGTGAGTGACGTCATGCTCGACGTGTCGGAGCGACCTCACCTGCTCCACCTCACCGGCTACAGCTTTTTCCACCGCAACAACACTGACGACCTCATCGGGGTGATGGAGCGCACACGCGACGCGGGTGGACAGGTCATGATCGATTGTTCGTCGGTGGGGTTCTTAGAGGATCACGGAGCATCGTGGTGGTGGGACATTGCCCGTCACGCCACCATCATCAAAGGAAACGCTGATGAGGCAGAGTTCTTGACCGGGCATCGCGACGAGGCGGCTGCGAAGGCGCTCGCCGATAAAGGGTTTATCTCCGTCGTTACCCGCGGCTCAGAAGGTGCAAGCTGGTGTGAACCGGGTGGTGAGCCACACACTCTGCCTGCTCGCCCGCTTGGCCCACAAGGCATAGTCGACCCGACCGGTGCGGGAGATGCCTTTAGTGCCGGATTCATCGCTGAATATGCGGTGGGCAAGGGCTTGGAAGAGTGTGTGCGAGAGGGCTTGAAAACGTCAGCCGCGGCAATTGGTCAGCCGGGAGCTAGGCCTTCGTCACCTCAAATGCACTAAGAGCCCGTTGTCTGGTTTCGGCCAAGTCAACGATGGGTTCTGGGTATCCAGGCATCAAGTATTCGGGGACCCAGCGTGAGCGGTAAATTCCGTCCGGGTCAAACTTCTCTGCTTGCACGACTGGGTTAAACACCCGGAAATAGGGTGCAGCGTCCGTGCCGCAGCCTGCCACCCACTGCCACGAGCCTGGATTGTTGGCCTCATCGGCATCCACCAGGGTGTCCCAGAACCACTCTTCACCCACGCGCCAGTGGACCAGCATGTTCTTAATCAAAAACGATGCGGCAACCATGCGCACACGATTGTGCATGTAGCCGGTGTGCCACAACTCCTTCATTCCCGCATCGACAAGGGGAATCCCTGTCTCACCCTTCTGCCACGCGCGAAGCTCTTCCGGTGTGGGCTCGCCCCACGGGAAGTTGTCGAAGTTTGATTTGATGTTGTCCAGATGAAGGCGTGGGTGTTGGTACAACACGTTGATCATGAACTCGCGCCAACCGACTTCGCTCAAGAACTTGTCACGGTTTTTCATCGCCTCTGAATCAGAGTTCAACATGGTCTCGTGCCACACCTGGAAGGGGCTGACCTCCCCAAAGCGCAGGTGGGGACTGAGCATCGACGTGGCAACAATTCCTGGCTCGTCGCGGCGGTGATAGATCGCAAGCCCTGCTTCCAGGAAGACTCGGAGCCTCTCGTGGCCGCCTGCTTCGCCGGGGGTCCAGGTCTCACGCAGGCCACCCGCCCAGTCGGGTGATGTGGGCAGGAGCCCCCATTGGTCAAGATCGTATGAGCGAACGTTCTGGACCGACGTGAGCGATGCGGGGGCCGGAAGCGGCTCGCGCGGTGCGTCTTGGTTGAGGCAGTTCTTCCAGAAGGGCGTAAAGACCTGGAAAGGCTTTCCGTCTTTATTGGTGATCGTCCACGGCTCAAACAACACTGAGCCTTGGAAGCTTTGAACATCCACGCCGTCGCCGCGCAGTGAAGTTTTTAACTCTTGGTCGATTTCGCGAGAGGCGCCATAGCGACGGTTCCAACTAATGGCCCCCGCTCCCACTTCGTCGACCAGTGCGGGAATCACATCGCGGGCAGCTCCTCGCGCGAGCACCAATTGGCCACCGAGAGCCGCAGCATCGTTCGCGAGAGAAGTGAGGGAGTGGTGAAGCCACCACTTGCTCGCTCTTCCCAAAGGCCTCATCTCGGGAGATTCTTCGTCGAGGAGGTACACAAGAACAATGGGCTCTCCCCGCTCCTCTGCCCACTGGAGAGCGGGATTGTCGGACAGGCGAAGATCATCGCGCAGCCAGACGATGGTGGGGGAGCTCACGGGCCCCAGCGTATGCGCCAACACTGCAAAGCTGCTGGCAAAGGAAAGACCGGCCACCGAGGCGAGTGGCCGGTCCTATTTCCCTTGCACCAAGAGTGTTATTGCAATCACATTCACGAGAGCTGTCACAGCAAACAACTGACGATGAGACGAATATATAACGAAACGGTAACGGCGTCTAGTTACCGTTTCGTTACCAAAAAATCGAAGCTCTTTCGCGGCTACACGTTGACGTCGGGCGAAGGAGCCTGACCGAACACGATGGTCACATCAGCATGACGGTCGAAGCGATATCCCGACCCGCGTACCGTGCGGACAATTTCCGAATAGGGTTCTAGCTTCTGGCGCATCCGTCTGATGTGAACGTCGATCGTGCGGAGGTTGGGCGCTTCGGAGTCTTCTGGATCCCACAGATGGCCAATGATCGCCTCCCGCGGAACGGTTTGTCCCTCGCGAAGCACGAGGAACTGAATCAGTTCAAACTCTCGGTAGGTAAGCCCCACGACATCGCCACCGATGACAACCCGTTTGCGGGAGATATCGATGGTGACTCCTGGCGTGGGCTCATCATCATCCTTCTTCTTTTTCATCGCCGCGAGCTTGCCAGGGTCATGTAGGGCAAGGCGGACAATTTCCAAGTCATCACCCGCGGTTTCGGCCGGGGCAAGAGCAATCGATGCGTGGGAGGAGGCGCCTGGGGCGACTTTTTCTAGCTCCGCCTTTAAGTGGGTGACAAGGTCTTTGAGCGCAAGCCCATGCTCCTGAGCTTTCTGCTCGTCGAGGCCGACGTAGAGGGCGAACCCTCGTGCGCGCCTGTTCGGGTCAGCCGGCTTGTCCATAAAGGCGGTCTCCTGCATCACCCAGGCCGGGAACGATATAGCCCACTTCGTTCAACTTTTCATCGCGCGCGGCAACGACCAAGTGGACGTCTTTGCCGGCCATTTCTTTGTCGACGTGGGCGATGCCCTCGGGTGCTGCCAGAAGGCAAATGGCGGTCACTCCCGCTGCGCCGCGGTCAAACAAGAAGTGCATTGCCTCGGCCAGCGATCCGCCGGTGGCGAGCATGGGGTCAAGGACGTAGCAGTGTCGGCCAGAGAGGTCTGCGGGGAGGCGCTCGGCGTAGGTGTGGGGCTCAAGGGTCTCTTCATTACGAGCCATGCCCAAAAAGCCCACCTCTGCGCTTGGCAGCAAGGCGAGCATTCCGTCCAACATTCCAAGACCTGCCCGAAGGATCGGAACGATCAGAGGGGTCGGCTGGGTGAACCCGACGCCCTTGGTGGTGATCACGGGGGTGGTCACCGTGATCTCCTCGACCGAAATATCACGGGTCGCCTCATAGGCCAACAAGGTGACAAGTTCTTTTGTGAGCGCGCGGAACTCTGCCGATCCCGTGGTCTCGTCACGGAGTCTGGTGACTTTTTGGGCGACGAGTGGGTGGTCAGAAATGATTTGGCGCATGCGCCCCAGATTAGCGCAGGCGCATTACCCCCGATCCGCCTCTACCCTGGTTATATGGCCTCCCACTCCCGTGAGCAGTTAGACACCTGGATGTCCCAGGCGCTTGAGGCCGCACGTGAAGCTCCCCGAAGCGGCGATGTCCCCGTGGGCGCCCTTGTCGTGTCACCAGAGGGTCAGGTCATTGGAGTAGGTCACAACACCCGGGAGCGCGATCACACTCCGATTGGCCACGCAGAAATCAACGCGCTCCAGGTCGCTAGCGAATCGTTGGGCAACAGCAGGCTTGATGGCTGCACCCTTGTCGTGACCTTGGAGCCTTGTGTGATGTGTGCGGGGGCGATAGGCCAGGCAGGGATCAAAACTCTTGTGTACGGCGCCGCCGACGCCAAGGCAGGCGCTGCCGGGGGTGGACCTCACGATCTCGTGCGCGATCGAAGCCTTCCCTATCGGGTTGACGAAGTCATTGGCGGGGTGCGGGCAGCTGAGGCTGCCGCTCTTCTTACCGAGTTTTTTCACACACTGCGCGGCCAGTAGCCGCCATCGCCGGTCCTACCAGAGGACAGCGATGAAGACGTTGATGACGGCCAGACCACCGGCGGTGTGGAAGAACGGCATCAGCTTCCGCTCCACCTCGGTGCCACCGGCTTTCTTCTGACGGCGGTAGCCAATTAGCGCGGCGATAAACGCAATCAATGCGAAGAGCAGCTTCACGCCTACCTTGGCGTGGTTAACGACCTCGTCTGGGTCGGCTGCGGCAGCCATCTCCAACAGGCCCACCAGGAGCAACCCGGTCGCCAACTGAATGATGGTTCCGGTGAACACCAGGGGGAAGGCAAAGCTTTCACGGGAGCGCATCTGCAAGAAGAACGGGCCCACAATGAGCGCCACACCAATGAAGTGAGCAATGAGAATCAGATCGTGAACAACAGTCATGAGGGTTCTTTCTAGTCGGAGGCGCGAATGACGATGACGTCCGTCGCGGGGGCTTGGCGGTCAGGGTCCTGGACAAGGTCGGGCTCGATGAACACTTCGGTCTCCGCTCCAAAAACCTCTCGCACACGACGGCGAGCGTCTTCGAGGGCATGAGAGATGACGTAGACGGGGAGTGTCTCCACCATGGTGACCGAAGCGGCTACCACCTGCGTCTTGCTGTCAACGTCTTCGACGATTGCTAAACGAAGAACTGCCTGAATGTCGGGACCATTGAGAAGAGCGTCGATGACGTCTTTTCTCTGCTCGGGAGTTCCGCTCTGATCTGGCTTAGTCACTTCTCAATCACTTCCTCGACCACGCTTGTGCCTCCAACATACACTGGGGGTATGGCTCATCCACTCCCCGCAATTGCGCTTCTTGGTACCGGAAAAATGGGCGGTGCCATTTTGGAGGGATTGCTCCAGCCAGACGTTCACGCCTCCTCTATTCGAGCGACGACCAACACAGAAGTTTCTGCAGACGCACTCCGTCTCAAAGGCGTGGAGGCTAAAAGCCTCGAGCTCGATTCTGATGCCAACGAATGGGCTGTAGCGGGCGCAGAGATTGTCATTTTGGGGGTCAAACCTCACTACATTCTCGACCTTGCCCAGTCCGTTGCTCACGCACTCGCGCCGGGTGCCATCGTGGTGAGTGTTGCCGCAGGCATCACTACCGACCAGATCGAATCGGTGGTGAAGCACGCTGTCGTGCGCGCCATGCCCAACACCCCCTCACAAATTCAAAAGGGTGTGACCGGTCTTGCCGCGGGTGCTCGTGCGTCGGTTGATCAGGTCGCCCAGGTTCAGCAAGTCTTTGAGCTCGTCGGCGACGTCGTTGTCGTGGCAGAAGACGACATCAACGTCTTAAGCGCCCTGTCTGGATCGGGCCCTGCCTACCTGTTCTATGTCGCCGAGAAAATGATGGCGGTGGCAACGGAGCGAGGCTTCACGGCCGAGCAAGCGCGCACCATGGTGCAGGGAACGCTTCTGGGAGCAGCAGCACTTCTCGATGTTTCCGGAGAGACGCCAGAGGCACTGCGCAAAGCAGTGACCAGCCCTGGCGGAACCACCGAACAGGCTATTGCCGTCTTTGACGAGCACAACCTGGGGGCAGTGTTTTCAGAAGCAGTCGATCGCGCGGTCGCCCGCGCCATCGAAATGGCTCAGACGAACTAGCAACCCGAATTACTCGAGTGCTGCGAAGCGCTCGATGTCGTCGTTTGAGCCCGACACGATGATCAAGTCGTGGTTGGTAACGACTGTCGCTTCGGTTGCGTA
>JAYOHK010000018.1:9218-18476 GCA_038118225.1 Cellulomonadaceae bacterium
CGGTCGGCCCACTTCTGGACCAAGACCGGGTCGGCGTCGACAGCGAGGACGTCGCGCCCTAGTTTGTCCAGCTCTCCTGCGGTGGCGGCGCCGAAGCGGCCGAGACCGAGTACGAGGACGGGGGCGTCGTGGGGAATTTTGTCAACCAACGATGGGCCTTTCTGCTGCCCGGCGGAACACCGTTTGGCGGTGAGTGCCGGAGATTGCTGTCGCCAGGGTCACAGTACCAACTCGTCCGAGCAGCATGGTGATGGCGAGGATGTATTTGGCCTCAGTTGCCAAGTCGGCATCAGAAAGACCAGCGCTTAACCCACAGGTGGCAAACGCGGAGATCACGTCAAACAACACCACATCAAGAGTGTCGTCGGTGACGCGAAGAACAAGGATGGTGGAGACCGCCACGATGCTTGCTCCCCACAGCACCACGCTCACCGCAAGGCGAACAGTGCTGGAGGGAATTCGTCGCTCGTAGGCGCCGAGGTCTTGGCTGCCCTTGGCTTCGGCAAATGCAGCGAGGAACAAAATGGCGAGCGTGGTCACTTTGATGCCACCCGCAGTTGAGGCGGAGCCGCCTCCAACAAACATCAACATGTCCAGCACCAGGTGAGTGGCACTACTCATGTCTTCGGTGGGCACTGTGTTGAATCCACCAGAGCGGGCCATCATCGAGGTGAACAGCGCGGTCATCGGTCGAACCGCAACTGGCTGACTTCCCAATGTGTCGTCGTTCGTCCACTCCAGGAGCCCAATCACAACCGCACCAATGACCAAGAGAATCAGCGTGGTCGAGAGCGTGAGTTTCGCGTGAAGTCCAATGCGGGGGTGTTGCAGTGTGTTTCGACGGCGACGTTGTCTCGCCACGCTGACTGCTCGGTAGAGCGCAAAGATCACGGGGAAGCCAATGCTTCCGAGGAACACTCCGACTCCGATGGTGAACACCATCACGGGGTCGTGCGCGAAGGGGGCGAGGCCGCCCACGAGTGGAACAAAACCAGTGTTGGTAAACGCCGAGGCGGCGAGGTAAATGCCTTGCCAGGTGGCGCTCAAGGGATCAAGGCCTGAGAGCCACAACCTAGGAACGATGATCGCGGAGAGGGCAAGTTCAATCACGACCACGCTAATGATGACGGTCCCAATCAGGCCCTTCACATCACCTAGTTGCATGCCGTGAGCGTTTAGTTCACGGCGCTCGTGCATGCGCGAGGGGTCAACGTCGCCCGCCAGCATTTTCCGGGCGCCAAGCCCGAGCCTCTTCGAGGCCAATACGGCGAGCAGTGTGGCGATGGTGAGAACGCCAATGCCACCGACCTGGAGGGCGATGAAAATGACGGTGTTGCCAAACGGTGACCAGTGGGTGGCCATATCGACGGTAGTCAGCCCGGTGACAGCAACTGCTGACACCGCGGTAAAGAAGGCATCGGGGGCTGGAGTGGCATGGCCATCTGCGGCGGCGACGGGCAACATCAAGAGGCTCGAGGTCGCGAGAGTCAGGCCCAAGAAGACCAAAATGCTGACCACGGCAGCGGAGTTCGAAAAGAAGAGACGGAGGCGGTGCATGAAGGCAGAGCCTCCCGCTGCGCCGTAGTGCGCTTGAGGCAGGGGCGTGTGTGAGCGGGGAGCGAGTCCGCGCCCAGAGCGCCTCTTCAATCGGCTTGGCCATTTGGCCATGACGTTGCCTGCTTTCTTGATCTCAACGAGTCAACGACAAATCGACATGGTACTCCTGCACGGAGGCCTATAGGGTTTTTGTTGTGGCAGACCTATTCGATGTGCTGGCAGAAGGCACCAGACGAGACATCCTCCAACTCCTCAGCGACAAAGCTGACGGGCGATTAAACGGGGGAGACGATCAAGCACGCGCTGATGAAATGAGCGTGGGCGATCTTGTCGAGCGCCTCGGCATTTCACAGCCGACTGTGTCCAAGCACCTCAAAGTGTTGCGCGACCACGGAGTGGTCAGCGTGCGAGAGGACGGACAGCACCGCTTCTACTGCCTCGCGACAGAACCGCTCGAACTCGTTGAGCAGTGGTTGTCGGGGCTGACCCCTGTGCGCAAAGTCCCCGCCGAGGTCGCTCACCCGGACTTTCCCTACGTGGACTTATGGCCCGCCGGATACCAAATCGGCACGGCGGTCGGAAAGATTCGTGGTCAGCTAAACGCACTTCTTGGCAGCTGGAAATAACTTCAGCCTTTACAGCTCTCCACGCTCCGGTTTAGGGTGTTCCAGGTAACACTCGTCACATCCGTCACAGAAAAGACCGGCCCATGGCTTCTACTGCGCCCCAGATGCGCTTTCTGACTGTTCAGGAAGTTGCAGACTTGATGCGCGTATCCAGCATGACCGTCTATCGGATGGTGCACGCAGGAGACATGCCCGCTATTCGCTTTGGACGTTCGTTTCGAATTCCAGAAGCTGCGGTGAGTCACCTGATGGGCCAGCTCGACGAGCACCGGGTAGACCGGGCCGGCTAGTCCCCGCCCTGCGCTACACTCAACAGGTTGTAATCAATCACGCGGGCGATCCGCGTCTATTTAGAGGTGAGTAATGGGTTCTGTCATCAAGAAGCGTCGTAAGCGGATGGCGAAGAAAAAGCACCGCAAGCTTCTGCGTAAGACCCGCCACCAGCGTCGCAACAAGAAGTAGTCGCGAGGGTCCGCGTCGACTCCGACGCGTGGTTCCACACGTACGTTGCTTCTGCTAGCTAGCCCCTCATCAGTGGGGCCTGATTTGCCATGGTCTCTGCGCCTACACATAGGATTCCTTTCATGTCTGTTTCGGTGACGCTTATTGGCAAGCCAGGGTGTCACCTCTGTGACGATGCGAAGGCTGTCATTGACGAAGTCCTCGAGCGTGTTCCCGACATCGATTTTGAAGAAGCATCTTTGGAGGACAACCCTCTGTGGGGTGAGCTATATGGTGATCTCATTCCTGTGGTTCTCATCGACGATGTGGAGCACAGCCACTGGCGCGTAGATGCCGCAGAATTTGAGCAGGCTCTCGTCGAGAAGATTTCTCAAGACGCCTAAGTCCCAATTCTCTTTCTTGGTCGAACAGGGTAGAAAAGACTCATGAGCCAGACGAGAACCCCAGACCCCAACTCGGGGTGGTTTTCTGATGATGAGCTAAGCGACATTCGCAGACGTCTACCGCTGATCTATGTCGAAGCAGTCCCGGTTCGGATCAATCCGCTTGGGGCGGTGACGGAAGTCGGTCTTCTTCTCCGCGCGAGTCAAGAGGGAGCGATGGCCAGGACTCTGGTGTCTGGCCGTGTGCTCTTTGGGGAAACTCTTCGCGACGCTCTTTTTCGTCACCTCGAAAAGGACCTCGGCCCCATGGCCTTCCCGCAGCTGCCCACCTCGCCGCAGCCGGCACACATCGCCGAATACTTCCCCTTCCCCGATTCCAAATACACCGACATGCGTCAGCACGCTGTGTCGCTGGTTTATGTCGTGCCGGTGACAGGAACCTGCGATCCTCGCCAGGATGCTTTGGAGATCACCTGGATGACTCCCGCGGAAGCAGCAAGCGATGAGGTTTCCCAAGAACTAGAAGGTGGCCGCGGGTCTCTCCTGCGCTCTGCCCTTGCCTCAGTGGGCGCCCTGAGCTAACGCTTCGCTACTAAGACGATGTCGCTAACCGTCATCTCGTTTCCGTGAATGAGTTGTCTGCGCTCGCGGAGAGTGACTTCCGTCGACGACCAGTTTGAGGGGATCGCGGCAAGAAGTTCCTCTTTGCTAAAGCACCTGTCGGCTGGCGGGCGAGGGATACCCCGGCTCGCATCAGAGACGTCGTGTCCCACAATCAGCAATACCCCACCCTTAGCTGTGGCGCTCACCGCTTCTGACCAGATCGAAGCCCTGGTCTCTTGATCGGTGTGCACAAATTGCAGGCTGACGAAATCGAATTCTCCCTCTCGCCAGGACCACGGTTGGGAGATGTCAGCCACTCGCCAGGACACCGGAAGGCGCGCCCCGGACTGTGCTTGCCTCGTTTCCTGTTCGAGCACACCGCGATAGACGCCCACCGAGGACGCTTCGACGGCGAGGGTCTCGGCACCAAGCTCGGCGAGGAACAGGGCGTCTGCTCCCTCACCCGCTCCGACGTCGAGTGCGCGCTTCGGGCAGTGGGTGCGGGCGACTTCTTCCAGGACGGGGTTGACCTTCCCGCTCCACATCGCGCCCTTTGACAGGTAGCGCTCATTCCAGGCGCGAGTAATCGGTGAATCAAATGTCTTGGCGAGTGCTCGAAGCCTCATTCCCCGCCACAGCCAAAACAGTTGCATTCCAGGCCAGGCCAGAACCGACCACACCGACGTGTCGATGTGGAGGACGTCTCGAAAATCTGTCTGGCCATCGGGCCGTGCGCTGACACTCATCTGGTGTCGCCAGCCGGTGAAGACAGAAAGTGGACCGGAGACACCGTGTCCTTGGTCGGTGGCACTGCGTGATGTCCATGAGTCAACGTCGTCGACTAAGTGAATGATTTGTTGGCCCATGGGAACAAGACCAAACGCTTTCGCGATCACGACATAGTCGCGCTCTGGCTCGAACCGATTGGGAAGCTGCTGTGCATCTGGGGTGTCAAAAACTGTGAAAGGAGCCGAGACTGCGGTGAAGACGGCGGGGGTGTGGAGTGCTTCCCACACCGAATCAATGGAGGCGGGCAGTGTGGCGCGGGTTTTGATCTTCACCCCACCATTGTCCAACCTGTGTCAACTTGCCGCTCGGCGATCCATCCATTCGATGAGGTAGGCGCGGTTAAACCTGGGAGAGCATTTCGCGCACGACGTGTCTTTACTGGGGCGGCGAAAACGAATGATTTCGTGACCCGAGGGACACACACCCAACCATCTGGCTTTATCGGTAGCAGCCGGAGCATCGTGGGTGCGACCACCGTCGTAGCCGAGGTCGTAGGCGATCTTCTTCCAGCTCTGCCCATGACCTGCCCGAGGCCCCGCGAGTGCGTGGGCGATCTCGTGGAGGAGGACCTGGTGGACGTCGTCGTCGCTTTCTCGCTCCGACAGGTAGCGGGAAAGCGTGATTTTCTTCGCCTGATGGTCGCACTGGCCAAAACGAGTCTTGGCGTGGTCAAAATCAAACGACCAATTGCCACCTTCTAGGTGGAGGCGAATGAGTGCATCTGCCCAAATGCGCACCCGACTTAGCTCCGCCATGGCCACAGGCTAAAACCCCGGGCGAGAAAGTGCGGGGAATTATCCCCAGTGTCGGCAATTAGCCATCAGCGCCAAAGAACCCTTGGCCAAGCCGTGGCGACTCGATCTTCTGCGCATCAACTTGAACGGGTGCGGTGTGGGCGAAACGATCGAGCGATGGCCCAGTGAGCACGCTGGTCGGGTGGGGGCCCAACCGCTGGAGTGACCCCCACCAGTCGGGCTCCGCTGTGCCAGGGGTTGCCACAACAATCATGTTTCCAAACCTGCGGCCGCGCACAACACCCGATTCGCCCATCAAGCCCACAAAGCCGAAGACTTCCCGAAGGGTCGCAATTTGGGAGCGGGTGAACGATTGGGGCCTGCCATCGACCATGTTGATGGCAACAAGTCCATTGGTAGAGAGCAGGGGTGCGATTAACCCATAGAACTCTTTGGTGGTGAGGTGGCCCGGGGTGTGGTTCCCGGCGAATAAGTCGACGACGACTAAGTCCACGGAGCCGTAAAGGCCTGTGGGGAGTTTCGAGACGACGTCCCTGGCGTCGCCGTAGCGCACGCGAATACTCCACGAGGAATCCCACGGGATCACCCCACGCACGAAATCGACAAGGTCTTGCTCCCACTCGATGACCTGGGAGCGCGAGCCTGGCCTGGTGTGAGAGAGGTATCGGGGGAGAGTCAGCGCGCCCGCGCCTAAGTGCACGGCGGTAATGGGTTTACCGGCCGGGCGGAACAAATCAATGACGTTTCCGATTCGTCTGATGTATTCAAACTGCAAGTCGGTGGGGTCGTCGGGGTTGACCTGAGATTGGGCGATTCCATCGACGCGGAGGACAACTCCCGAACGGGTGAAACGGTCTCTTTCCAACTCGGCCGTGAGCCCACTGCTGGCCAGGGTGGTGCTGGCGGGGAGTCCCTCAGGAAGCATGCTCACTCCAAGGAGGGTAGTGGCCTCACAGGGCCGAAAACCGGGCTAGACAGAAGCCTTGAAAACTACTACAGTTAGAGGTTGCTTCCTGTCTTCTCAGTCGTCATATGGTGGTCGGCCGTGAAAATGTCGCAAATTGTGGCGGCGTAGACCCTCTGAAGGGTCTCTTGTGGAAGCACACCTAAACGGTTTACTCACCCATCGACGGGGGTAGTGACGACTACTCCGGGAGGTTATTTTCTTGGCTGCTGCGCGTTCTAACACCGCAACTACTCTCAAGAACGGCCGAGTCGCACCGCGACTCTCGTTCGCCAAAACCACTGACGCACTGACGGTTCCGGATCTGCTTGCACTGCAGACCGAGAGCTTTGACTGGTTGGTCGGCAACGACGTGTGGAAAGCACGTCTGAAGGAAGCCGAAGCAACTGGTGCACCAGTGATCTCTAAGCAGAGTGGTCTGGAGGAGATCTTCGAAGAGATCTCCCCGATCGAAGACAACAGCGAAACCATGCAGTTGTCCTTCACCAACCCATACCTTGAAGAAGAGAAGTACTCGCTCGAAGAGTGCAAGGAGCGTGGCAAGACCTACGCTGCTCCGCTCTACGTCGAAGCCGAGTTCATGAACCACCAGACTGGTGAAATCAAGACCCAGACGGTCTTCATGGGTGACTTCCCCTTGATGACCGATCGCGGAACCTTCATCATCAACGGAACCGAGCGTGTTGTTGTGTCGCAGCTGGTCCGTAGCCCCGGTGTCTACTTCGAATCTGAAATCGACAAGTCCAGCGACAAAGAGATTCACTCGGTTCGCATCATCCCAAGCCGTGGAGCATGGCTTGAGTTTGAAATCGACAAGCGCGACCAGGTGGGCGTGCGTATTGACCGCAAGCGTAAGCAGTCGGTCACCGTCTTCTTGAAGGCCCTTGGTCTGACCAGCGAAGAGATTGCCAAGCACTTCGCCGGATTCGACTCGGTGCTCGAAACCCTTGAGAAGGACACCATTGTCACCAAGGAAGAAGCGCTGAAGGACATCTACCGCAAGCTGCGTCCAGGCGAGCAGGTAGCTGCTGAAGCTGCACGTCTGCTGCTTGACAACTTCTTCTTCAACGAGAAGCGCTACGACCTCGCCCGCGTGGGTCGTTACAAGCTCAACCGCAAGCTCGGAATTGACCTCGACCTCGACGTGTCGGTACTGACCTTGGACGACATCGTTCAGACCATCCGTTACCTGCTCGCTCTCCACGAGGGACGCGCCACTCTTGATGGTGTTCGTAACGGCAAGAAGGTTGACCTTCGCCTCGACACCGACGACATCGACCACTTCGGTAACCGTCGTATCCGCGCCGTAGGTGAGCTCATCCAGAACCAGGTACGTACCGGTCTTTCCCGTATGGAGCGTGTTGTACGTGAGCGCATGACCACTCAGGACATTGAGGCAATTACCCCTCAGACCCTGATCAACGTGCGTCCGGTTGTGGCAGCAATCAAGGAGTTCTTCGGAACCAGCCAGTTGTCACAGTTCATGGACCAGAACAACCCGCTGTCGGGTCTGACCCACAAGCGTCGCCTCTCGGCACTGGGCCCAGGTGGTCTGAGCCGTGAGCGTGCCGGGGTTGAGGTTCGTGACGTTCACCCCTCGCACTACGGCCGTATGTGCCCGATTGAAACCCCTGAAGGTCCAAACATTGGTCTGATTGGTTCGCTCGCATCGTTCGCGCGCATCAACGCCTTTGGTTTCATCGAGACCCCATACCGCAAGGTGAAAAACGGCAAGGTCTCCAAGACCATCGAGTACTTGACCGCAACCGACGAAGACGAATTCGTCGTTGCCCAGGCTGGTACCCCGATGAACGCTGATGGAACCTTCTCGGAAGCTCAGGTTCTCGTGCGTAAGAAGGGCGGCGAGGTTGAACTCGTTGCTCCTGACGCCGTGGACTACGTCGACGTCTCGCCTCGCCAGATGGTGTCGGTTGCGACCTCGCTGATTCCGTTCCTCGAGCACGACGATGCAAACCGTGCCCTGATGGGTGCGAACATGCAGCGCCAGGCTGTGCCCCTTATCCGCAGCGAGTCCCCACTTGTCGGAACTGGCATGGAGTCCTTCGCCGCTGTTGACGCAGGTGACGTAATCACCGCTGAAGCATCCGGTGTGGTCACCGAAGTATCTGCAGACCACTGTGAGGTCAAGCAGGACAAGGGTGGAACCAAGACCTACTACCTGCGCAAGTTCGACCGCTCCAACCAGGGCACCAACTACAACCACCACATTCGCGTGTCGGCTGGTGACCGTGTTGAGGCTGGCGAGGTCATCGCTGATGGCCCCGCTACCGAAGACGGCGAACTGGCTCTGGGTAAGAACCTCCTCGTGGCGTACATGTCATGGGAGGGCTACAACTTCGAAGACGCCATCATCCTCAGCCAGAACTTGGTCAAGGACGACACCCTCTCCTCGATTCACATCGAGGAATACGAGGTGGACGCCCGCGACACCAAGCTCGGTAAGGAAGAAATCACCCGCGACCTGCCAAACGTTGGTCCGGAACTTCTTGCCAACCTGGACGAGCGAGGCATCATCCGCATCGGTGCTGAGGTTCGCCCCGGCGACATCCTCGTCGGAAAGGTCACCCCGAAGGGTGAAACCGAACTCTCCGCTGAAGAGCGCCTGCTGCGTGCAATCTTCAACGAGAAGAGCCGCGAAGTTCGCGACACCTCTCTAAAGGTTCCTCACGGTGAGCAGGGAACCATCATCGGTGTGAAGGTCTTCGACGCAGAAGAGGGTGAAGACGAACTGGGCTCGGGTGTGAACCAGCGCGTAGTCGTCTACATCGCTCAAAAGCGCAAGATCTCCGAAGGTGACAAGCTCGCTGGTCGTCACGGAAACAAGGGTGTTATCGCCAAGATTCTCCCTGTTGAAGACATGCCATTCCTCGAGGATGGAACTCCTGTCGACATCGTGTTGAACCCGCTGGGTGTTCCTGGACGTATGAACATCGGACAGGTGCTCGAAACCCACCTCGGTTGGATTGCCAAGCAGGGTTGGAAGATTAAGGGAACCCCCGAGTGGGCGAGCCGTCTTCCTAACGATTTCAAGGAAGTTGCTCCTGGCACCAAGCTGGCAACCCCCGTCTTCGACGGCGCCACCGAGGAAGAGCTGGTCG
>JAYOHK010000019.1:0-207 GCA_038118225.1 Cellulomonadaceae bacterium
CTCTTCCTCTCTCGTGCGCCAGATGCCCAGAGCTGTCGAAATAGCGTCGGACCTATTGAGATACCGCCCATCTAAGACACGCTGATCGACAAAGGACACCAAGTCCTCGGGAAGAGTCACTGTGATCACCATGGCCCCAGTGTAGGAAACGCATCCGACATTGGGCTAGAAAAGTTTCACCCAGTGCCCTACACTTAACCAGTCGGT
>JAYOHK010000019.1:217-3331 GCA_038118225.1 Cellulomonadaceae bacterium
ATTGGCTCGTTGCTCGAGAGCGCTTCGTCGATAGCAGCAATATCGTCGAGCTCTTCGAGGTACTCGTCGTTGTTCATCTTCTTGTCCATGACCACAGTGTAGGAAACACCTCCGACAGAGGGCTAGATAACTTTGGCCCACTGCCCTACACTGAACCAGTCGGTCTGGGATGTGCCTGGAAAGCGTAGTTGTGAATCCTAAGCCCGGTGTGTCTCGAATTCTTCGAGCCAGGGCCACAACGATCGTGTGCCAATCATTCTCAAATAGAAAATTGATTACCCATGCCTGCAAACCAGCAGCGCCGCTCCCCTGCGGCAAAAAACCAGTCCAACAAGCCTTTTCGCTCTAGCCGTCCCACGGGTAAAAAGCCCGCGCGCTTTGATGGCCCTGCGCAAAACCGTCGCCCATCGCGTCCTGTGCGTGAGGGCGCCGACTTTGCCGATTCTCCTCGCGAGCGCCGTGACGGTGACGCTCCTGTAGCCAGGAAGCCACGTCAAAAGCGTCCTGCAGCAGCGTTCGATTCTCGTCCTCCCCGTCGCCAGCGTCCAGACGCAGAAGGCGCACGTGCGCCACGGCGTGAGCGCCACGACGCAGAGGGTGGTCGCCCACCACGCCGTGAGTGGTCTGACAACCAGGGTGCTCGCCCATCACGCGACAAGCGCGGAGCGCACCAGCCCCGGAAAAACCGTGCGGATAAGTCACGCAAGAACGTCGTCGAGGCTTTGCCCGAGCGCTTTAGAGGAACTGTGGTTGAGGCCGATGCCCACATCGACCAAAGCTTCTCGTCTCTTGGGGTAGGAAAGTCGATTGCCCAGGCCTTAGCCGAAGCGGGAGCACACTCCCCCTTTGCTATTCAGGCAGCCACCATCCCTGATGGTCTTGCAGGCCGTGATCTGTTGGTGCGAAGCCACACAGGCTCGGGAAAAACCATTGCCTTTGGTGTGACTGTTGTCGAGGCAGTGCTTCGTGCTGGCTCAGGTAAGCGCCGTGAATACGCGCGTACCCCGAAGGGTTTAATTGTTGCCCCTACCCGTGAGCTTGCGTTGCAAATTGACAAGGTGGTGCAGCCCATTGCCCGCGCGGTGGGACTATTCACCACCCAGGTCTATGGCGGTGTCCCCCAAGGCAAGCAGGTGGGAGCCCTTCGCCGTGGCGTTGACATTGTGATTGGAACCCCAGGCCGCTTAGAAGACCTGATCAAACAGGGTCACCTCGATCTCTCGGGCGTCATTGTCTCGACTATTGACGAGGCCGACCACATGGCAGAACTGGGCTTTATTGAGCCAGTTCAGCGCCTGCTCACCCTTACCGCCGATGGCGGACAGCGTTTGTTGTTCTCGGCCACTTTGGACCACCAGGTAGCAAGCCTGGTCGACCAGTTCTTGAACAACCCTGCTATTTACGAACTCCACGACTCTCGTGATGATCACACCAGTGTCAGCCACGAGGTGTACACAATCTCCCCGAAAGACAAGGTGGCGATGGTGCAGGAGCTTGCCGACACTAACGGCAAGGTCTTGGTGTTTACCCGCACCCGTCGCGCCGCTGAGGACTACCGCGATCACTTAGAAGACGCTGGTATCCGCGCTGTTGACCTCCACGGTGATTTGAATCAAAACCGCCGCACCAGGAACCTCGCGCAGCTCACCTCCGGTCGGGTCAACGTCCTCGTTGCCACCGACGTGGCCGCCCGCGGTATTCACGTGGACGACGTCGATTTGGTGATCCAGGCCGACCAGCCAGATGACTCAAAGACCTACGTTCACCGCGCAGGTCGCACCGGCCGTGCCGGAAAGACTGGTCGAGTGATTACGTTGACGTCTGGTCGTGGTGAAGCTCGCGTGGCAGACATGCTGGGTCAAGCCGGTATTGAAGCGACTTATAGCCAACGTCGCCCTTCGCGGGTGAGCGAAACCTACTAGTCGCGGTTTTTCATCGCACCAAGAACGTCAACAGCGTTCTTGATTTGTCGGTCGTCCGCGAGGTCGTTGATTCCAAGATCTGAGAGGGTCTTGTAAGCCATCTCGCGACGCCCGATAACAAACCAAATTCCCTTTGCGGGATGCGATGAGTTGTTCACATACATGTGAGGCCTATTGGCGTCGAAGCAGAATGAGTCCCCCGGGTTCATGACATGCTCATCGAAGTCAATTTTGAGGGTGAGCTGACCTTCGGTAATACACCCATACTCGAGCGCCGAGTGGCGCATCAACTTACCGTCGACGGAACTGGCGGCGCCAGGCGCGTAGGTCACAATCAACGGGTCGGCGATATCGCTTCCGCCATCAGCAAGACGCTCCCAAGTGACCCCGTTTTCCATTTCAATGACCGGGTTTTCAACAGAGCGTTGGACCACACCATTTGAACCACCATTTGAGCCATTATTCGATGCTCCGTTGGTCGGTTGAACCGGGGCTGACTCTATGACACTGGGGCGGTGTTGACCCATCAGGCCGTCAAGCGAGACTCCCAAATGATTGACCAAGGCATAAAGAGTGGACACCGAGGGCTGAGTCTTTCCCGTTTCGACCTGGGACAACAGGCTGGGAGAGACCCCTACTGCAGTGGCGACGGAGCGGAGGCTAAGTTTCTTGGACTCGCGAATGCGTCTGAGCTCGCTCCCCAGATCTAGCTGCATAGAGGACTCCTTAGGCGTAGCGTCCTGGACATCTACTATGACATCACTCTCCATGGATGCTACCTCCCTTCCTCTCTAAACCCTGCAATTGCAGCGCCTTAACGGCGCGCCCTTGCGACCGAGTAAATAATTGCCGCAATCAGAATCAAGGTTCCCTGGAGAATGTATTGCCACGTCTGATCGAGGCCTAAGAACACAGTGGCGTTGAGAACCTGGATGAGGAGCATGGACCCCAACAAGGTTCCAATGAAGCTGCCGCGTCCGCCCAGCAGACTGGTTCCACCCAAGACTACGGCGGTGATACTGGAAAGGGTGTAGGTGATTCCCTGCGAAGGATCGCCAATTCCGAGCTGAGCCATTAACAAAATCGCGCCCATAAATGTGAACGTCGACGTGAGCATGTAGCCCACGATGACCGTGCGATTTGTCGCCACTCCGACGCGACGAGCCGCCTCTTCTTCCGAGCCGACCGCGCG
>JAYOHK010000019.1:3341-9304 GCA_038118225.1 Cellulomonadaceae bacterium
CCGCGCTCAGCTTCCACCCCCAAGGGCGTCTGCGCAGGAAGTATTCCAAACCAATTGCTGCCAAAGTTAAGACGATGAATGCCGCAGGAATTGGACCGAACTTATACGTGATGATCGCAGTGATTCCCGTGTCAATAAACCCGTCTGGGGTCTCGCGCAACACGAAGCTAAACCCCTGGAGAGCTATGTAGGTACCCAGTGTCGCCGCCACCGCCGTGAATCGCACGTAGCGAATGAGCGACCCGTTTAAGAATCCGACCGCGAGTGCGACTGCCAACATCGCGAGGGCACCCAACACTAAAGATCCCAGCGTGTATTCCTCCGTCGCGAAGAACGAAATGACCACCACGAGGAGACCCGCAAGAGGACCTACTGACAAGTCCAGGCCCCCGGTGAGCAAGGCGATGGTTTGCCCCATCGCGATGAAGCCGAGGGCGGTAGCCAGGAGCAACATCGAAGAGATGTTGAAGGAGTTTAAGTACTTGTCGTTGGTGCTGAGGATATACGCGCCAAGGCCCAGCATCACCAATACAAGCAGTAATGAGGGCGCATAGTCGCCTCGGGCAAAGCGCCATAAGCGTGAGCTCAGGGAGCTTCTGTCGGCTTTCTTCTCGTCAGATTCAATCTGCTTGATATCGACGACTCGCGTGGTTGAGGTGACTGCGGCGTGAACCATATTTTCCTCAGTGATTTCCTCACCGTGGAGTTCACGGACTACTTGACCCCTGGAGAGCACGTACACCGTGTCGCACAGACCTTCGAGTTCTTTCGCATCCGAAGAAGCAACAACTACTGGAATTCCCGATGCGCTCACGTCGCGAAGGATGCGATATAGCTCCGCACGAGCGCCAACATCTACACCTTGGGTCGGCTCATCGGCCAAAATCACGAGAGGGTCCGACAACAACGCCCGGGACATCACTACTTTTTGCTGGTTGCCTCCAGAAAGAGACGAGACGAGTAATTCTGGCGAGGCCGTCTTCACCTGCAATTTGCCAAATACCTCGGCTATCTGACTGTCTTCTTTTTTGCGAGACAAGAAAAGGCCGCTCGTGAACTTTTTTAGGGCGGCAACGGCTGCGTTTTCGCGCACCGACATGCGCATCATGAGTCCTTCATGCTGACGATCCGCAGGCATCAACGCGGCTTCGGTGCGAAGCTCGCGTTGCTTGCGCTCTACTTCGCCCACCGAAATGGATCCGTCGAAATTTTCTAAACCGGCAAGGGCGTGGAGCAACTCACTTTGGCCGTTGCCGACGACTCCCGCTAGACCGATGATTTGACCGGGGAATCCAGTGATGGAAATGTCTTGAAAACCCTCGCCGGTGAGGTTCTTGACCACGAAGTTCGGCTTCGCATCCTTGGTAAGGGTGTGCTTGGCGGGGAAGGTTGAGGCGAGCTCGCGTCCCACGATCAACGACAAAAGCTCTTTGTCGGTAATGTCACCGACCATCGATGTTTGGCGCAGTTGGCCGTCGCGAAGGACACTTACCCGAGTGGATACTTCACGCACCTCAGCCAACCGGTGAGTGATGTAAATGACCGAGGTTCCCCCAGCGACTGCCTCACGTACCAGACCAAAGAGCAACTCCACGGAATCTTGGCCAAGAGGGGCTGTGGGCTCGTCAAGAACCAACACCTTTGGTGTCAAGGCGAGTGCTTTAGCGATTTCCAGCAGGTGTTTTGACGCAACGCTCAGGCTCTCGACGCGGTCGTTTAAGTGAACATCTAGCTTCACAGTGTCCAAGAGGCTCTGGACGAATTCTCGATCAGACATGCCGTCTGGGAAAGCCTGGCGAGGCAGCGCAACCTGCACGTTTTCTAAGACCGTAAGGTCTGGCATAACGGCCGGGTGCTGGTGGACAATCGCGATTCCGAGCTCTGTCGCCTCCCCCGGACTGAGTTCGTCAATAGTCTTACCCTCGAAGCGAATCTGGCCTGAGCTTGGCCGAAGGGTTCCCGTAGCGATGTTCATCAAGGTGGATTTGCCGGCGCCGTTTTCTCCCAGAAGTGCGTGAACTTCCGCAGGACGGATGTCGAGGGAGACATCGGTCAAAGCGGGTACGCCGGAGAAGTCCTTAGAGATTCCAATCAACTCGAGGATTGGAGTGTCCGAAGCTGCGCCTGATGACATGGTGGGCCTGTTCTTTCGAAAGTCTTAGATGTGGGCTGTTCCGGGACGGGATGAACCCGCCCCGGAACAGTCACAAGGGGTATTACTTCAGCAGCGATGCCTGAGTGTCTGCATCGAGCTGTGCCGAGAGGTAAATGTCTCCTGGCAGATCGTCGCGGCACGAAACCGGCGATGGGCTACCCGAGACCGAGTCCTCGAACTTGGGGTGGATAAATCCGTTGCCCTTTTCAGGAACAACACCACCGGAAGCCATGGCAATCGCGGTCTGCACTGCAAGACGCACGTTGTCGTTACCAGTCGCAACGCTCATCATCTCGAAGCCGTTTCCAGCATCCTGCTGCTCAGCCCAGAAGCAACCCAGGAGGTTACCGTCGGAGGTAGCAAGTGCAGGAATCGGACGACCGCTCTTGGTGAACTCAGGAAGAGCTCCCACGAGGGATGGACCGAAGTCAGAGAAGATGATGTCAATCTCTGGGTACTTAGCAATCGCAGCAGTAAGAACCTGCTGGGTCAAAGCTGGGTCCCAGTTGGTAACTTCGAAGGGCTGCTCGCCAATGAATTCGTACTTCGCGTCGCTCAGGAGTTCCTTCGCGCCCGCAGCTTCGTCTTCACCCTGGCTGTTTCCGGCAGGACCACTCAGGAAGAGGATCTTTGCGCCGTCAGGGAAGTTAGCGAGAGTCCACTCAGCCCAGTCCTTACCAGACTGAACGAAGTCGGCACCGATCCATACGTCGTAGTCGACGCCGTCTGCTCCACCTGGGTTAACACGGTAAGGAACGGTGACAACGCCTGCTTCGTAGGCGCTGCGCAGAGCAGGAAGCATTGCTTCACCAGCGTCTGGGAAAACAACCATGGCGTCTACGCCGGTTGCGACCATCGACTGGATGTCAGAGATTGCCTTCTGGGTGTCTCCCTGTCCATCTGCGTAAAGGTATTCGGTGACACTGGGGCACTTCTTGGCCTCTTCTTCACCAGATGCAGTGGTAACAAGACGCCAGCTGTTACCGCCAAAGCCGTCGAGCAGGCCGAAGGTGATTTCGTTCGGTCCACACCACGAGGGCACATCGCCGGCAGGGGCGTCAGTCGACTCCTCTGCGGCGGTTTCGGTAGCAGCTTCGTCAGTTGCGGTGGTGCCGCCGCCTGCGGAGCAAGCGGAAAGCGCCAAACCAGCAATTCCTGCGGCGGCGAGCGCCTGCAAGACCTTGCGTTGACGTGTGATCATGTGATCTTCCTCCATTGGTTAGGTGTGTGACACGGTGTGCCACACGGTGACACTCGTATGCGGCTTCGCTACGAGTGTTCTTTTCCAGTCGATGAACGGTTCACCGACTGAAATCTTCTACGCACCTCTGCCCAGTCGATGGTGTAGATCGCTACACCAATGACAAAGGCAGCGGCTTGCACGAGTGTGCGTACGGCGTACGGCACACCAAGCGCCAACACGAACTGGTCGAGCTGGCGCAAGAACAAAGCGGCCAAAACAGTGGCCAGCGCGAAACCTCGCCCACCAAGGAGCGAGGTGCCGCCGAGCACCACTACTGCTACCGAAGGCAATAGGTAGGTGTTTCCCATGTACGCAGTGGGTTGACTTGTGACACCAGCGAGCAAGATTCCGGCGAGCAAGTAAAGCATCTGGGCCCACACATAGGACATTCCGTTAAAGGCCTTGACGTTGAGGCCTACGACAAACGCGGCGGGACGGCTCGCACCGGCCGCTTCGAACCGACGACCCGCCACGGTCTTCTTCACAATGACACTGACAATGATTAACGCCACCACGGCGAAGTACACAGTGTTCGGGACGCCGAAGGTACGGTCACCTGCCACAGTCCGAAGAATCTGAGCAGTTGCGCGAGGCGTGCCACCCGAGATACCGAGAATGGCGCCAAAGAGAAGAGCGTTGGTTCCCAAGGTCGCAATAATCGGGTTGAGGTTGATATAGCCAATCAAAAAGGCGTTCACTAGACCCGCGCCCAGAGCCCACAGGAAGGCGATACCTATTGCGGGAAGAACGAGCGAATCTTCTCCGGTCGGGTAGTGACTGACGATGACGATCGCCAGCGACATTGCACCTGGCACCGACAAGTCAATACCGCCCTGCTGCACAACTAGCATTTGGCCGAGCCCGACAATTGCCAGTACGGCGGCGAAGGGGAGCATTCCCAGGATTGCGCCCGTCGAGATGCTGGACGGAGCGAGAAGGTACCCCAGGACGACAATTGCGACAAGGGCGAGGAGAACAGTCGCAACACCTTTTTGAATGACAAAGGGATTCGACTTCTTGGCGCTAACCGCTGTATCAGTCACGCATTCTCCTTTGAAAGTCTTTGGGTCACGAGTGTTTAGCAATCCCGCAAAGTGTTGAGTCACACTTTATGGAATTCCTCCAGTGTTTACAAGTATGACACATAACAAATTGGATACAAACGCTAATCACGCCCAAAAATCGCACACAATTTTAGTCATTTTTCAAATTCACAGGTCGTGTTCAGCCAGGCCTATGAAGCGCTGTTGCTGCTACCCCCTCGGCGGCAGTTTTGTCCAGAAATGCAATAAATAGGCGGAAAAATCGACACACGCTGTTGATGCACGTGGCGGCCCAGTGCCAAGACTTGGCGACTGGCTGTGCGCAATTGCCACCCCTTCTAGGGCGCCGAGGCGGCAACAAAGCGCCGCGCCCCTTAACAGACTGAACATTTTTGGCTATCGTTTACGTCAGGTGAACAAACAAAGAAAGGTTTCGCCCATGTCAACTACTACTCCAGGTAAGGCACTCGTCGTCGGTGTGACCGGCATCGTGGGCCAAACTGTAGCCAAGCAATTGGTCGACCAGGGCTGGGATGTGCACGGGATTTCCCGTCGCCACTCCACCGACCTAAAAGGTGTAACTCAGATCAGTGTTGATCTGTTGGATGGCGGTGCAGTGAAGGAAGCACTCGCTGGACTAAAACCAGAGATTGTCATTATTACGGCGTGGATTCGCAAGAACTCGGAAGCAGAAAACATCGAAGTAAACACGGCCACTCTTCGAAACCTGTTTGCAGGTCTCGAACAAGATGGTGGCGTCCGCCACGTTGCATTGCTCACTGGCCTCAAGCACTACCTCGGACCATTCGATGACTATGCAACCGGCGTGATGGCAGAGACTCCTTTCCACGAGAGCGAACCACGCCTGCCTAACCCCAACTTCTACTACTCACAAGAGGACGAACTCTTCGAAGCATCAAAGAAGCAGGGTTTCACATGGAGCGTGCACCGCGCACACACGGTGTTCGGTTTCGCCGTCGACAACGCCATGAACATGGTGTTGACGTTGTCGGTCTACGCAACCATCTGTAAAGAACTGGGCAAGCCATTTATCTTCCCCGGGTCTGTCGAGCAGTGGAACGGCGTGATCGACGTCACCGACGCCGACTTGTTGGGCGAGCAGCTCATTTGGGCATGTACCCACAAAGAAGCCGAGAACGAAGCGTTCAACATCGCGAACGGTGACACGTTCCGCTGGCGCTGGCTCTGGCCACAAATTGCTGAGTACTTCAGCGTCGAATGGGAGGCCCCTAAGCCGGAAGCCAACCCGCTGGAAAAGCAAATGGTCGGCGCAGAAGAAATCTGGACGTCCATCGCCGAACGCGAAGGCCTCGTGGAAGCAGATGTCACGAAGCTTGCTTCGTGGTGGCACAGCGACAGCGACCTCGGTCGTCAAATGGAGTGCTTCACCGACATGGTGAAGTCACGCGAAGCGGGATTCTTGAACTTCCGCAACACCGTGAAGAGCTTCTTCGACAAGGTCGAGCGCTACAAAGCCGCAAAGATCCTGCCGTAACAGGAC
>JAYOHK010000019.1:9314-17972 GCA_038118225.1 Cellulomonadaceae bacterium
CTTTTTAGAATTTGGCGAGCGACAAACCCCCCAACATAGCCTGCCTTAACTGTACTTGAATCGGGGGGCGGGAAAGGCCGGCCCCCTTCTTTGTTGCACCTGTTACTAAAGGGTGGCCGTGAACTGGATGTGCGCCTTGATGTTGTTGGCAGGATCCTGAGCTGCATCGACCGCGCCTACTGCTGCGTCCACATCGAACGTGTTGGTCACCAATGGCGACAAGTCGATTCCCTTGTTGGCCATGAAACGAAGGGTTTCTGGCCACACTCCGGGCGATCCAATCGAACCGGTAATAGTGAGCTCCTTGGACTGAATCAGACCAAGTTTCGCGGGCGCCTCGCGTCCTACATCGATTCCGATATAGCCCACGCGTCCCTTGAACGCAGCGATTTCCAGAGCTTGCGCCATCACGACGGGGTTACCCGTTGCTTCGATGACTACGTTTGCTCCCTTTCCACCGGTGAGTTCTTTCAACAGCGCATCGAGCCCATCGGGGGCGACCACGTGGTCGGCGCCCAACTTCTTGGCGGCCTCCTGGCGGTGAGCAACAGGTTCGACCACAACAGTGAGAGCACCCAGTGCCTTGGCGCCAGCCGTCACGGCCAAACCAATTGGACCGGCACCCAACACGACCAGAACGTCTGAGGCATTGACGTTTCCGACTCGCATGAGTGCGTAGTAGGCCACACTAAATGGCTCTACCAATGCGCCGTTGGTGTAATCCACGGCATCGGGGAGTTTGTGGAGCCACGATTCCTTCGCCTTGAAGAATTCGGCTGCTGCTCCACTGATCGAGAAGCCAAAGTGGTCGTCACCGATGACACATTCACCCACGACACGATCACCAGGCTTGAGGTCTTTGACCTTCGAGCCCACTTTGACAACTTCACCTGACCACTCGTGGCCAGGAATGAGGGGGTACTGGAAAGGAATGATGTAGCGGCCTTCAAGCAGCTCGATGTCCGAGTGGCATACACCCACCGAACGAGCAGCGACGAGTACTTCATCATCCGAGATGTCCGGCACTGGAATTTCGGTTACTGCAGGCTTGTCTTGTTCGACGTATTGAAGCGCCTTCATAAGATTTTTCCTTTCCTACTTAGCCTGAACGAGGACTTTGGCCATTTCACCGGTAGGTGAAAGAAGTGTTTCAAAGCCCTTTTCGACAATGTCGTGCATGCTGATCTTGGCACTGACGACCTTCTCAACGGGCAACCCCTTGTTGCCAATCAGATCGATGATTCGAGGCCAATCGGTAACGGGATAGCACCACGTACCCCGCAGAGTGATATCGAACTCGGAGAGAATCATCGGGTCAATCGCTGCTGGTTTGGTGTGCAGACCAGTCTGTGCGATTGTTCCCGCTTTGCGCACGGCCGAAAGAGCTGTTTGAAGTGCCTTCTCGTTTCCGGAGCACTCGACCACAGCGTCGACACCAATACCGCCGGTGCGGTCCTTGATTTCTGCTACAACATCGGTCTTCGCGGGGTCAAGCAGCTCCCCTACATCGAGGGAGCGGGCAAGTGCCTGGCGGTTAGGGTTCACCTCAGAGATAAACACCGTCGCACCCAAGCTGTGGGCATAGAGCGACGCCAGCGCTCCGATGGGGCCTGCACCCGTGATCAGCACGGTGTCGCCGGGGCGCACTCCCGCCGAATCAACGCCATAGGCAGCTACTGCAGTGGGCTCAACGAGTGCGCCTTGTTCGTCTGTCATTGTGTCCGGAAGCTTGGCGACAGCTTGCGCTGGAACAATGGTTTCCTCGGCGATGCCACCCCACTCGTAGCTCAAACCCACACATGCCATGGTGCGGCAGAGGTGGTTAAGGCCGCGCTGGCAGTAGTAGCAGTTACCGCAGAACAACAGTGGCATGACCGACACCCGGTCACCCACCTTGACGTTGTCGACATTCTTACCCACTTCGAGAACTTCACCAGAGAATTCGTGACCCAGAATCTGTGGGGCCTGCGAACCGTTCAACGCGTGGGGGTGGGTCGGAATAACAATGGGACCCACGGCATATTCGTGGAGGTCAGTTCCACAGATTCCGCACCAAAATGGGCGCAGTCTTACTTCGTCTGCACCGACGTTGCTCGGAGCCGCGACATCTTCGATGCGGATGTCCTTAGCGTCGTGAAAAACAGCTGCCTTCATCTCTACTTACCTTCCTTAGGAATTGGCCATCTGGGGGTCAAACAAAACTTTTCCTTGAATCTGGCCGGTAGCCAGGCGCTCAAGCTGGTCAGCAAGCTGCTCTAGCGGGAACACCCCTTCCAGCAGTTCGTTGGCGAGCTCGGTTGAATTCAAGATTTCTAATGCGGGAGCCATGTCCTGACCACAGACGTGGGCAAGGGTGGTCTCGATCGTGATTTCTGCCATCACGATGGGGTGAACGTTGACCTCTTGGGGCTTCGATGGCAGACCCACCTGCAACAGTGTGCCACCGCGCCTGGTCCACCCAGCAGCGCGGTTGATTTGACCGGGGGCACCACTTGCTTCAATCACCACATCTGCTCCGAAACCGCCGATGAGTTCTCGCACATGAGCATCGGTGTCATCGTCCACTGCGACAGTGTGGTCGGCGCCCAAACGCTTTGCGCGTTCAAGCCGCTCCCCCGCGAAATCGACCACGATTACTGTGGCATCGACAAGATATTTGAGCCCCGAGAGCACGAACGTTCCAATTGCTCCCGAGCCAATCAAGACAACGGTGTCGCCAGCCTTGACCTTGGCGCGCCGGGCTGCGTGTAACCCGACAGCCAGTGGTTGCGCGAGACCTGCGTGGTCGTCGCTGAGACCACCGGGAATGGGCACCAGTGTTGAAGCAGGGACGGCCACATACTCAGCCATTCCACCCTCACGGTTGAGACCGTGAGTGACGTAGCGCTGACACAGGTTCGTGCGCCCTTCAGCACACCGTGGGCAATCGCCGCAGGAAATCCCAGCACCCGAGGCAACCCGGTCGCCCACTGCAAAGGAGGACACTCCCTCCCCCAGTTCAACGATTTCACCAATGAACTCATGGCCCAAAATCATCGGGCCCTGGTGACCACTAATGGGGTGCGCAGTGTTCAGGGGAAAGATGAGAGGACCGGCTTTCCACTCAGACGCATCCGTTCCGCACATGCCAGAGCGAGTGATTTTGAGCAGAACCTCACCTGCAACTGGGACAGGTTGTGGCTTGTCCTCAATCCGCACATCGTGGGGACCGTGATACACCGCTGCCTTCATTGATAACCTCTCTTGCACTTGGTGAGAGCCTTAGCCCTCTCCGCGTCCCGCAGCAGTGTTCAAGTGTGATTGTGACTCACGCTCCAACGGAAGTGGTCCGCCCACTGCGTAATAACGCTGACCCGCAACGAGCAAGTCTTCCGCAGGGAACTTAGTAATAACCTCAGCTCCCGTAGCAGTCACAACCACTTCTTCCTCGATACGAGCAGCACCGATACCGTCAGCACTTGGCCAGTACGTCTCGAGAGCGAAGACCATGCCTTCTTTGAGCTCTTCTGGGTGATCGAGCGAGACCAGGCGCGAGAAGATTGGCTTCTCCCAAATGGACAATCCGACTCCGTGACCATACTGCAGAGCAAAGGCCGCTTCTTCGTTCGGGAATCCAAACTCTTCAGCCTTCGGCCACACCTTCACGATGTCTGCGGTGGTTGCACCAGGCTTCACCAGCGCAATTGCGCGGTCCATGTATTCACGGGCACGCTTGTAGGCATCACGCTGAGCTTTCGAGGCCGAACCAACAGCAAATGTGCGGTAGTAGCAGGTGCGGTATCCCTGATACGAGTGCAAGATGTCGAAGAACGCGGGGTCACCGGGCCGAATCACACGGTCTGAGTACACGTGAGGGTGTGGTGAACAGCGCTCACCAGAGATTGCGTTCACGCCCTCGACGTACTCACTACCCAAGTCGTAGAGCTTCTTCGAGACCAAACCAACGGTTTCGTTTTCCTTCACCCCTGGCTTCAAGAATGCATAGAGGTCTTCATATGCGGCGTCCACCATCGAACAGGCTTGGGTGAGCAAACCAATTTCCTCAGGGGTCTTGATCGAGCGGGCGGTGAGGAAGGTCTGCTGGCCGTCCACCACACTGATGCCCGCCTTCTGAAGTGCGATAAGGATGGGCATCTCGACAATGTCGACACCGAGGGGCTCGTCCATCAGCCCGTACTTCTCGAGCTCACGCTTTACCTTCGCGGCGACCTCATCGGCGATGCCGGCATCAGGGTTGAATGCTCCTCGAAGGGTAGAAATACCGGCACGCGCACCAGATTCCAGTCGGGGCTTCACCGCGCCGTGGTGAGGAGCGTGTGGATCTGCATCGGCCTCAGCAGTGGTCTGGTCCAACCATGGGTTGTAGAGCGCGTGGTGCTTTGCTGCAGAACCGAAGTCCCACACGATGGGGTCTGAGTGACGAGTAATTAGTGAGAAACGGATTGCCTTATCAATCGCCCAGGTGCCAATGTGGGTGGCTGACATGTAGCGAATGTTCGCAAAATCGAATGCCAGAAGCGCCCCCAGGTCGGAACGTTCCAACTCTGCGCGAATCCGTGCCAGACGATCACTGCGGAGCTTGTTCTGGTCGATACGCATTTCCCAATCGACCGAATTAGTTCCATACGTTGCGATAGGCATTGGTGTCTTCTTTCTTGTGGTGATCTGTATGTCTGGTTAGACCAGGATCATTCCGCCCTCAATAGGAATGATTTGGCCGGTGATGTAATCCGAATCTGATGCTGCAAGGAAAATGCCGGTGGGCACGATGTCTTCTGGTTGGGCAGCCCGACCCAGAATGATCTGGCTCGAGAGCTTGTCCATCTTTCCGTCGGCTTCGCCGATTTCTTCCAACTCTTCGTCGAGCTTCACCCACAGTGGGGTGTCGACCACACCGGGAGCAAAGCCATTAACGGTGATGTCGTGCTCGGCCCAGGCGCGGGCTCCTGCCTGGGTAAGAGAGATAACAGCTGACTTGGCCGCGCTGTACGGCGCAAAGCTAGGGAACCCTGTGCGCCCCGCAATGGAGGCGGTGTTGATGATCTTTCCGCCGCTGCCTTGAGCAATGAATTGCTTCGCCGCTTCTTGCATTCCAATGAGCACACCGAGCACATTTACTTTCATAATCAAGTTGAAGTTGTCTTCGGTGACATCGAGAAGCTTCATCGGCGAGTTCATACCGGCGTTGTTGAAGTAGGCGTCGAGCTTTCCAAATTCTGCGACCGCTGTCGCGATACCAGCAGCAACCTGCTCGCGGTTCGTCACGTCCATGACTACAGAAAGAGCAGATCCTCCCTGGGATGAAATATCCGATGCGAGGGCCTCGGCCGCATCAGCGTTGAGATCCGCCACGACGACATGGGCGCCTTCGGCGGCAAAGCCACGGCACAAGGCCGCTCCGATACCCGACGCGCCCCCGGTAACAAGAACCACGCGCCCTTCAAGACGATTCGCCACAATGTCCTCCTTGACGGTATGGCTTTCTGCTACCTCCATAGTGTGTTCAGTATAAGTGAACCTTGTCAAGTTGGGTTTACAGATTCGTAGCGAATGTTCAGACTTCCGAAAATCGGCCTGTTTCCGCTCAAATAGGCGAGAAACAGCCGATTGTCCGCTCTCAATTTCAGAACTTTTTGACAACGAGAATGTGTTTACCTCTAAACACTTGCGCTCTATAGTGTTGAGTGAGAGTGCAGATTGTGCACACTCCAACTGAATGTGAAGGAGAACGGAATGACAATGCGGTCACTCCACCACACGGGAATCATCGTCAAAGACCTTGACCGGTCCATTTACTTCTACCACGACATCCTCGGGCTTGGATTTGTGAACGAGCCAAGCCCTTGGTTCGAGGGAGATGAACTCGCCTCTGCAGTGGGTGTCCCTGGTGCGAAGCTTCGCCAGGTCTCTCTTCGGGTGGGAGAAGACGCAACCTTGGAACTGTTGGAATACGCCAACCGTCCCGCCGACAACGACACCCCGATCCAGCAGAACTACCTCGGGGCGATGCACGTGGCGTTCTTAGTCGACGACATCGAAGCCAAGATCACGGAGCTCAAGGCAAAGGGAGTGGAGTTCCTCTCCGATGCCAACACCGTCGATGAGGGAGTTCTCGCTGGTTGGAAGTGGGTCTATTTCCACGACCCCGACAACATTCCACTCGAGCTGGTTGAAGTCCGCTACTACCCGGAGGAAGAGCGCAAGCGCGGTATCGCCGAGTACCTTGCCAATCGCCCCTCGCTGGAATCACTCACCAAATAGTCAAAAGACCACCCCGTGCTGGGCTTTGGGAGACGCCCGGCACGGGGTTTTTTGAAAGGACTGCATTATGAGCTTTAGCCGCATTGCCGTGATAGGAACTGGAGCGAACGGAGCCAGCATCGGTGCTGACTTCGTGCGAGCTGGGTACGACGTTACGTTCATCGAGCAGTGGCCTGACCACGTAGAAGCGATGCGGAAAAACGGTGTCACCGTGAACATGCCCGACGAAACCGTAGTCACTCCCGTAAACGCCATCCACCTCTGCCAAGTTGCCGAAGTCAAGGAAAAGTTTGACCTCATCTTCATGCTGGTGAAGGCCTACGACACTCGCTGGGCAGCGGAGCTGATCAAACCCGTCATTGCCGATGGTGGGTTAGTTGTGGGGCTTCAAAACGGAATGTCCATTGATGACCTCTGCGATGTCCTCGGACCCAACCGTGTGATGGGGGCCGTAATCGAATGCTGCTCAAACATGTTTGAGCCTGGAGTATGTAACAGGGAGACCCCACCCGAGGGCTCTTGGTTTGGACTGGGCGGCCTTACCCCCGCCACGCATCAGCGCGCGGAGGCAGTGGCAGAAATCCTTCGACACGCAGGTCGTGTCGACATCTATGAAGACATCCGCTCAGCGAAGTGGATGAAGTTAGTCGCCAACGCCTCAGAGCTTGTCACCTCGGCACTGTTAAACATGCCGTTGCACGAAGTGTCTAAAGACCCCGACATGGTGAACTACATGAAGCAATGCGCGAAAGAGGCCCTTGCGGTGTGTATTGCCTCGGGAAGCAAGATCGTGCCCATCTTCGGCCTGACAGAGGCGGAGCAGGATCCCGACAAGTACGCCGTCGAATTGTTTGACCAAGTGATGGCCCATTTCACGTTCCCCAACACCCTCACAACTGTTCTCCAAGACTGGAGGAAAGGCCGCAGGGCAGAAATCAACGAAATCAACGGACTCGTCGTGAATTTGGGCGCGAAGCTAGGGATTCCCACACCCGCCAACACCGTCACATTGGACATTGCCCAGCGCATTGAGGCAGGCGAACTAGACGCTGCCCCTATCAACCGTGAGCTAATTCTTCACGCTCTACACCAGTAGCGACAGTGGGTTCTCAATCGCGTTCTTGAACGCGACCATCCACTCTGCTGCCAACGCACCATCCACCGCACGGTGGTCTGCAGAGAGCGTCACAGTCATCACCTGGGCAACCTGCAATTCACCGTCAACAGCAATTGCCTTCTCCCTGGCTGCTCCCACGGCCAGGATTCCTGACTGGGGTGGGTTCAAAATTGCCGAGAACTCCTCGGTGCCAAACATTCCAAGGTTGGTCACAGCAAAGGAGCCGCCCTCGATCTCTTCCTGCTTGATCGTGCCCCCTCGAGCCTTCTCGGCAAGGGCGCGGATCTGGGTGTTGATCTCTGGAATAGACAGCTGGTCGACGCCTCTAATTACCGGGGTGTACAAACCACCCTCGGTGGCTACCGCCACTGAAATGTCGGCATGGTCGAACTGGCGCATCGCCGTATCGGTCCAGATCACGTTGGAGCCTGGAACCTTGATCAGAGCGTGGGCAACAGCCTTCACCACCCAGTCGTTGACTGAGGTCTTGATCCCAAGACCCTCATTCACCTGTGCGCGAGCTTCGAGGAGCTTGTCCACCACACAATCTGCCTTGAGGTAGAAGTGCGGCACTGTGGACTTCGACTCGGTGAGGCGTCGGGCGATTGCCTTTCGCATGCTGGAGTGCGGGATTTCGCTAAATCCACTAGCCGACTGTGGCGCAACGGTGGCTGTCGGTGCAGCTTTAGCCGCGCCGCCTGAGGCCACAAAGGCGTCATAGTCTTTTCGCACAATTCGACCCTGTGGTCCTGAGCCTGGCACCTGAGCGAGGTCGATTCCAGCCTCGCGTGCAAGCTTTCGCACGATGGGGCTTGCAAACACACGCTCCCCTGCAGCGCGCGCAGGAGCGGGTTCCGCCTGAGCTGCAGGTGCTGCTTCAACAGGAGCCGATACGGCTTCGGCAGCTGGCGCTTCAGCAGCGGGCTCTTCTTCCGCCACTGCTCCCCCAGCATCAGCCAGAGCCTTTTCGATGTCCGCATCGGTGTCACCTGCTGCAGCAAACACTGCGATCGGCTCACCTACTTCGACCATCTTGCCGGCAGCTTGCACAAGTCGGGCTACAGTCCCCGCCTCTTCCGCCTGATACTCAACAGCGGCTTTATCGGTTTCGATCTCGGCCAGCACGTCGCCGACGGCTACTTCATCGCCCTCTTTCACCGCCCAGTGGGAAATCACTCCCTCGGTGGCACCGGCTAAAACCTCTGGCATACGAATCACAATCGCCATTAGAGCGCTCCCTTGTTTCGCATGACGCGGTTGAGTCCCTCGACAACTTCTTC
>JAYOHK010000020.1:0-17493 GCA_038118225.1 Cellulomonadaceae bacterium
TCGTCCATGTCTTCGCCGCCCTGTCCTACGTCAACAGCCAGGGCAACAACTTCCTTACCGGTCTGGTCACGCAACCAACCGATTCCCACCGAAGTGTCAAGACCGCCGGAATAGGCAAGAACAACACGATTAGACATAGATGTCACAAAACTTTCTCTTTGAAACTTACGGGCCAATGGACTGGCCAACGAGTACTACTCTACTGGCCGCAGTCACGCTCTTAATCGCCTAGGCGCGCTCGAGAAGCCACGCCATCAAGGCTTTTTGGGCGTGGAGTCGGTTTTCCGCCTCGTCCCAAATGATGCTTTGCGGGCCATCGATCACACTGGCATCTACTTCGTAGCCGCGGTCAGCAGGAAGACAGTGCATAAACACCGCATCAGCCTTCGCCAAACCCATCAACTCAGGCGTGACTTGGAACGTCGTAAACGTCGCAATTCGCTCGGCTTTTTCCTCTTCTTTACCCATCGAGACCCACGTGTCGGTCACGATTACGTCAGACCCTGCAGCCACCGCGTTGGCGTCGGCACTGACCATTACCGATCCGCCCGTCTTCTCAGCGACTGCTGCAGCGTCTGTGACCACGTCAGCTCGTGGCGAATACGCCTCGGGGCTGGCAATGCGCACGTGCATTCCGGCAGTGGCTCCCGCCAACAAATAGCTTTGGGCCATGTTCGAGCCGCCATCTCCGAAAAAGCTCATGGTGAGACCCTTCAGGTCGCCTTTGTGCTCTTTGATGGTCAACAAGTCAGCAAGGAGTTGACACGGGTGGAAATCATCGCTCAGCGCGTTGATCACGGGAACAGTGGTGCCCTGGGCCATTTCCTCCAGCCCCGACTGGGCGTAGGTGCGCCAGACGATCGCTGACACCATGCGCTCGAGCACACGAGCGGTGTCACTGGCGGTTTCTTTTCCTCCCAGCTGCGAAATAGACCTCGAAATAATGAGGTGCGTACCGCCAAGGTCTGCAATACCCACCGCGAATGACACCCTGGTCCTGGTGGAGGATTTGTCAAAGATCACCGCGACGGTCTGTGGCCCTTCAAGCGGTCGTTCACCGAATCGGTTTGCCTTCATGTCGATGGCGCGCTGGAGAATCTCTGCCTGCTCAGCGGGGCTAATGTCGTCGTCTCGTAAAAAGTGCCTGGTCATCCTGCAACTACCTCGGTTCCGATACCACTGGGGGTGAAAATTTCAAGAAGCACTGAGTGGCCCAAGCGCCCATCAATTATTGCCGCCTTCGACACCCCTGCCCCCACCGCATCAAGGCAGGCCTGCATCTTCGGAATCATTCCCGACTGAAGGCTCGGCAGGAGTTGTTCAAGAGCGCTGTGAGTAATCGTGGAAATCACATCGTCGGTGTTGGGCCAGTTTTCGTAGAGTCCCGGAACGTCGGTGAGAAGCACGAGCTTTTCAGCACCCACAGCGATGGCAAGGGCCGATGCCGCCTGGTCCGCGTTCACATTCAAGCCTCCCGTGTCAACGCCTAATTCAGGAGCGAACGAGGACACCACGGGAATGCCCCCCGCGTCTGCCACGCGGTTTACCGACGCAGGATTAACCGATACAACGTCACCCACGTGGCCGAGGTCGACTTCTGCACCATCGACCATGGCGCCACGCCTGGTCGCGCTAAAGAGGCCCTCATCATCGCCACTCAACGCCTCTGCAGTGACGCCATAGCGGGAAATTCTGGCCACAATGTCCGCCGAGATTTCATCGCGCAAGACATCCCGAACAATGGGAATCGCCTCGGTAGTGGTCACGCGGTAGCCCCCACGGAACTCACTCGGGATGCCCTTGGACTCGAGTGCACTCGAGATTTGGGGGCCGCCTCCGTGGACGACAATCGGCAGGACACCTACTGTGCGCAGGTAGACCATGTCGGCTGCGAACGCGTCGAGGAGGTCCTCGCTCACCATCGCGTTTCCGCCGAGCTTGACCACGATCTTCTTACCCTTAAAACGCAGCAGCCACGGCAGAGACTCGATCAGTGTCTGAGCCTTAACGTGGGCGTCGTGGTGCCTGGCATCCGGGGAAATCATGGTCGGTCCTAGCTGGAGTACGCGCTGTTTTCGTGCACGTAATCGTGGGTGAGGTCGTTGGTGAAAATTGTTGCAGTGGCACTACCGGCTTTGAGGTCGATGAGGACATGGGTATCCCGCGGAGTGAGATCCACTTCGCTGCGTGGCCGATCAGGAGTTCCTTCGCGGCATACACGAACACCATTCATACTGACATCCACCGCATCGACGTCGAACTCGACCGGGGCGGTACCAATCGCTGCGAGGACGCGGCCCCAGTTGGGGTCATTGCCAAACACCGCCGCCTTGAACAAGTTGTTTCTGGCAACCACACGCCCAACGCTCACCGCGTCGTCTTCACTCGGAGCACCGACTACTTCGATGCTGATGTTGTGGCTTGACCCCTCAGCGTCTGCTTGAAGCCCTCGTGCAAGCTCGAGACACACCTGTGTGAGCTCCGCAGTGAAGACATCAAGGTCTGGGCTCACACGCGACGCGCCCGAGGCCATCAATGTGACTTGGTCGTTTGTCGACATACATCCATCTGAATCCAGGCGGTCAAAGCTCACCCGGGTGGCTTCTCGAAGCGCCCTGTCCAAATCCTCTGACGCCAAATCAGCGTCGGTGGTGATGACGACCAGCATGGTGGCAAGGCCAGGTGCCAGCATCCCTGCACCTTTAGCCATTCCCCCGATCGTGACGGTGGCGCCATCTGCGTCAAAGCTGCGCACCGCGCGCTTGGGAACAGAGTCAGTGGTCATAATCGCCCGGGACGAGAGTTCACCGGCGTCAACCGTCGAATCAAGCACCGAGACGGCCAAGGGAATCGCGTTAATGACTGCACCCGCGGGAAGCGGCTCGCCAATCAGACCCGTGGAACACACAAGGATGTCTCCAGCGCTCACGACGTCGCCGCCCAGGACCACGGCCTCATCGCTCAAGGCGTCAGCGGTTACTTCAGCGGTCTTATGGGTGAGCTGGAATCCCTCCGGGCCAGTGAAACAGTTGGCTCCCCCGGAGTTCAACACGACGGCCTTGACCTGACCATCCGAGATGGCCACCTTGGACCACTTGATCGGGTGAGCAATCGCCCGGTTAGACGTGAACACCGCGGCGCCAGAGCGAAGTGGACCGTCGTTGACCACGATCGTGAAATCTTCGCTGTCTCGCGACGACAGTCCCGCGTTGACCGAGCCTGCCCTAAATCCTTGTGCCGCAGTGACACTCACGGTGCCACTCCGTTTGCGCTGAGACCTGCTGCCTCATCGAGACCACGCGCGATGTTAAGTGACTGGATCGCCGCGCCAGCGGTGCCCTTCACCAGGTTGTCAATCGCACTCACCACGGTGACGTATCCCGTTGCCTCGTCGAGGGCAGCAGAAATCGATACTGCGTTACTTCCCAACACGCTGCCCGTCGAGGGCTGAGTGCCTGGCCGATAGTCAATAAAGGCCTCACCGGCGTATGCGCCTTCGAAGGCCGCGTTGATGTCTGAAAGGCCCACTCCGTCGCGCACAGGAGCAGTGCTCACGGCCAAGATGCCACGCGAGAGGGGAACCAGGACGGGCGTCATTGTGAGCCCCATCTGGTTCGTCTCAGCGCAGGCCAGCCCGAGGGACTGGAGGATCTCTGGAATGTGTCGGTGAGTTCCTCCCACCGCGTAGGCCATCGCCGACGAAAGACGCTCACTTGCCAGCAAATCTTCCCTCAGGGAGCGTCCGGCACCACTGGGTGCGACAGAAAGCGTGGACACGAGATGGGCCGTGTCGATAAGTCCTGCGTGAACCAAGGGCGCAAGTGCAAAGGTGATCGCGCTTGCGTTGCACCCCGGAGCGGCGATTCGCGTGGAACCCTCAAGCGCCGCGCGCTGTTTGGAGCCATCAGCCAACACGAGCTCCGGCATCCCATACGTCCACGGTTCGGCGAAGTCCCCGCCGTAGTACTTTTCCCAGGCCGCCTTATCGGCAAGCCTGCGGTCAGCGCCGAGGTCCACCACGGTCAATTCAGGGTTGTGCCCAATGAGTTCAGCACCCAGCGTGGCCGAATGTCCATGTGGCAAGGCCAGCACGACAACGTCGTGTTGAGCCAAGACGGATACATCTGTTGCCTGGAATGTGGAGTCTCCCGCTCCCCGCAGATTGGGGTGAACGTCTCGCACCGCGCGACCTTCGTTGCTGTGTGCAGAGAGCACGCCCAGCTCAAAGTGCGGATGGTCGGCGACTAACCGTGCCATCTCTCCACCGGCATAGCCACTGGCTCCGGCGATTGCGATACGAAGACTCATGAATAAACCCTAAAGCAGTAGATGAAGGTATGGGTACGGAGAAGAAAAGAAACTACCCGCGAAGCGTGGCGCCAAATCGCTTTGCCGCTACGGCAAGACCGGCTTCCTTCGACTCTGTTGCTTCAGCTTGAGTGAGTGTTCGATCCATCGCGCGGAAGCGAAGAGCGAAGGTCAGCGAGCGCTTCCCCTCCTCTACTGCGTCTCCGGCGTACACGTCAGTGAGTCGGATGTCTTCAAGAAGCTCCCCTGCACCTTCTGCGAGCGCCGATCGTACGTCTCCGGCAGGAATCTCGCTGCCCACCACAAGAGAAATGTCTTGGGTTGCGGCGGGATAGGGCGAGAGTGGTGCGATCGTCCGGGGTTCATCTCCGAGAAGCTCAATCACCGCGTCTAGGTCGAGATCGAACACGGCTACCACTCTGGGCAAATCCATGTCGTGGGCGATGCTGGGCAACAATTCTCCGGCGATTCCCACCACGGTGTCGCCTATGAGAATTTCCGCGAACCGACCGGGGTGGTAAGCGGGGTGGGTTGCTTGACGGATTGTCGCCTCTCCCGCGGCCAAGCGAATCGTTTGTGAGGCTGCGTCGATGGCGTCCGCGATTCCTCGAGAGACGCTTTCTTGTGCCACTCCCCGCTCAATACGCTGCCCCAGGAACAGTCCGGCCACATGCCAGGGCTGGGTAGGAATACTCGCGTTGAGAGAGTCGAGCTCCTTGTCATTTGGTCTCACTGCGCCAACCGGAATTGAATCTGTTCCGTGGGCACCTGAGGGTAAGAAGACTAGTCCCGCTTCAAAAATCGCCACGTCTGTGAGGCCCCGCGAGAGGTTTCTCTTAGCAGTGTCAATCAGTCCTGGAACCATGCTGGTGCGCATCCACGCGACGTGTGGGTCCAGAGCGTTGTAGAGATGCACCTGGTCAGGAGCCTTTACTCCTCCGAAGAGCTCGTTCACGTCTGATGCCACAAACGGATAGTTCAACACCTCGGTGAGACCGTAGTGCGCAAGCCCACTGACCACTCTCCGCTTGGTGAGTTGAACGCTGGTCAAGCCTCGACCAGATGGCGCCTGGGGTAAGAGTGAGGGGATGTTGTCATAGCCGACAATCCTGGCTACTTCTTCCACCAGAGTGGTCTGGTCAGTCAGATCCGGACGCCAACTGGGCGCAGTGACCGTCCACGGGGTGGTCGAATCATCGATGCTCGCACCAATGTCCACCAAGATCTCTCTTGCCGTGGCAGGCTCCACGCTAATTCCGACGAAGCGCTCCGCGAACGACGGATCAAATGAAATCGCGGGGCTATGGCCCACTCCTTCATCGATCAGGCGAGCGCCTAGTTCACCCGCGGTTCCCCCGGCATATTTCACCAATAGGTCTACGACGCGCTGTGCGGCAGCCTCCGCCACGAGAGGGTCAACACCACGCTGGAAGCGCTTTGAGGCCTCGCTGGGGAGCTTGTGGCGACGCTGAGTCCTTGCAATGGATACCGGGTCAAACCAGGCCGCTTCCACCAACACGTTGGTGGTGTCGTCTTCTAACTCGGTCGTTTGACCACCCATTACGCCGGCAAGACCAATTGGGCCTGATTCATCGGTGATGAGCAAGTCTTCGGTGCTCAGCGTGCGTTCCTGGCCATCCAAGGTGGTGAGTTTTTCACCCTGGGTGGCACGACGAACCGTAATTCCCCCGCGTAAGCGATCGAGGTCGTAGCCGTGGATGGGTTGACCAAGCTCCAACATGACGTAGTTGGTGATGTCGACCGCGAGGGAAATGGATCGCATTCCTGCGAGAGCCAGCCTGGCAACCATGAATGGTGGGGTGGGAAGTGCGGGGTTTATGCCCATCACACTGCGAGCAATAAACACCTGACATCCACGAGCTCCACGAATGGGCTCTGTGTCGTCGACGGTCACCGAGAAACCCGAGCCAACAGCGGGGCTCAGGGTATCCACCGGGTCGGTGAAGGCTGCGCCGGTGGCGTGGTGATATTCGCGGGCAATCCCTCGGATGGACAGCGCATAGCCGCGGTCAGGTGTGACGTTGACCTCAACAGCTTGATCATCGAGTCCCAACAGCGAAATGGCGTCGGTGCCCACTTCGGCATCAATTCCCAGTTCGTGGAGCCTCAAGATCCCAGCGTGGTCGTCGCCAAGTCCGAGCTCTTTAGCCGAGGCAATCATGCCGTCGGAGGTGTGGCCGTAGGTTTTCCGCGCAGCGATCGGGAAAGGGCCTGGCAAGACTGAACCAGGGAGGGTCACAACGACTTTGTCGCCGACATAGAAGTTCGAGGCACCACAGACGATTCCGCGCACGGCTTCGCCATCATCAGTGTCCTTTTCGGCGACCCTGACCTGGCACCAACGAATGGTTTTCCCATTGGATTGGGGCTCTTCGACAAATTCGAGAACCTCGCCGACGACGATTGGCCCAGTGAGGTCGAAGCGGTGAATATCTTCTTCTTCGAGCCCAACGGCTACGAGGGATGCGTGAACGTCTTCGGGCGTTGCATCAGCGGGTACGGCGACATATTCGCGCAGCCACGACAGTGGAATTCTCACTTAGACCGCCATCCCAAAGCCCTGGGAGAAGCGAATATCGCCTTCCACCATGTCGCGCATGTCCGAGACGTTGTTGCGGAACATCAACGTGCGCTCGATACCCATTCCAAACGCAAAGCCTTGGTATTGCTCTGGGTCAATACCTGCCGAGCGCAACAAGTTGGCGTGGACCATGCCACAGCCGCCCCATTCAATCCATCGCGCGCCCCCGCGGAAGGTGGGGTGCCAGATATCCATTTCGGCGCTCGGCTCGGTGAAGGGGAAATAGTTGGGACGGAGGCGAACCTTTGCGTCGTCGCCAAACATTGACTTTGCCAAGTGGTCGAGCGTGCCACGCAGGTGCGCCATGGTGAGGCCCTTGTCGATGGCGATGCCCTCGATTTGGTGGAACACAGGCGTGTGGGTCGCATCCAACTCATCGGTTCGATACACGCGCCCCGGTGCCACCACGTAAACGGGTAATTCCCGATCGAGCAACGAGCGGATTTGAACAGGCGATGTATGGGTGCGAAGAAGCAGATGCTTTTCGACCGGGTCCACAAAGAACGTGTCTTGGAGGGCGCGGGCGGGGTGATCGGCGTCAAAGTTCAGCGCGTCAAAGTTGAACCACTCGTGTTCGAGCTCTGGACCTTCTGCCACTTCCCAGCCCATGGAGACGAAAACATCTGACATCTGCTCCATCAACACGGTGAGGGGGTGGCGACCTGATTCTTGGCGCAAGCGCGGCAACGCAGTGACGTCAATTGCCTCTGCTGCCAGTCGAGCCTGCTCCTCGGCGACGTCTAGTTCGACCTGCTTGGCATCGAGTGCAGCAGAAAGTTCAGCCTTTGCTCCCCCAACAAGCTTGCCTGCGGCGGCTTTTTGATCGTTGGGCAGGTCTTTCAATGAGGCATGGAATGCCGACAGGGCAGACTTTTCACCTTGGTGGTCACTGCGAACGGCCCGAAGGGCGTCGACCGTGTCCGCACCTGCAACCGCAGCGAGGGCTGTTGATAGAGCCGCCGCTACGTTTTCTTCAGTAATTGAGACAGAGTCAGACACGAGGGCCAAGTCTACTGGGCCAACCAGCGCTTACCGGTTAGCCCTCCGGGTGCTGGGCAAATGCCGACTGATAGACACACACGGCAGCAGCGGTCGCCAGATTCATCGACTCCAGGGGTCCAAACTGTGGGACAGAGGCGGTGTGATCCGATGCGGCGAGCGCCTCATCGTCTAAACCGTGCGCTTCGTTCCCAAACAGCCAGGCTGTGGGCTTGGCCAACACTCCACTGCTGGCTAACACAGGAAGGGGCTGCCCGGACATGTCTGCCGCAATGACCTGAATTCCTGAGCCTTTGAGTGCCGCGACCGCCTCATGCCAGTCCACTCCGGTGACCACGGGGATATGGAAGATGCTTCCGGTGGTGGAGCGCACCACCTTTGGGTTGTACACGTCGACCGATTCACTAGTCACAATCACGCCATCGGCTCCAGCGGCAACTGCAACACGAATAATCGTGCCGGCGTTTCCCGGGTCCGACACACGGTCCAACACCACAAGCAGTTTTGCCGAATCGTTGACAACTGCATCCAGCGGGCGCTCGCTCATTGAGACAACGGCGACGACTCCCTGTGGAGTGGTCGTGTCAGCCATTTGTTCTAGGACCTGCTCGGTCACCTCTTCGATCTCCACGCCAGCATCGGAAGACATGGATACGAGGTCTGCGTTTTTTGAAAAAGCGTGGGAGGTCATAAAGACGTCAACCACATCGGCTGCCGCGTGAGAGAGAGCCTCTCGGACTGCCTGTGGGCCTTCTACAAGAAACAGGCCAGCTTCTCGACGCCTGGACTTCTTGGCCAGTTTGGCGACAGCGCGAACGCGCGGTGAACGCGGGTTATCAATCACAGCGATAAATCTATGGCGAGAAGGTAAAGATTTGATGAACGAGCTCGCGTGGGCATGAAAAAAGCCCCCGGTTTCCCGGGGGCTTTTTCACACTGTCTTACTTCTCAGCAGGAAGTGCAGCCTTTGCCACGCCCACCAGCTGAGCGAATGCAGCTGCGTCGTTAACAGCAAGCTCAGCGAGCATGCGACGGTCGACCTCAACACCGGCAAGACCCAGACCCTGGATCAGACGGTTGTAGGTGAGACCGTTCTGGCGAGCACCTGCGTTGATGCGCTGGATCCACAGGCGACGGAAGTCACCCTTGCGTGCGCGACGGTCGCGGTAGGCGTAGCCCAGCGAGTGAACAACCTGCTCTTTTGCCTTGCGGTAGAGGCGTGAGCGCTGACCGCGGTAACCCTCGGCTTGTTCGAGGATTGTGCGACGCTTCTTCAGCGAGTTAACCGCATTTTTTACACGTGCCATGATGAATTCTCTTTCTTACAGTCGTGGGTCGCTTAGGAGCTGAGCAGCTTCTTGACAACCTTGGCGTCGGCAGGAGCGATCACGCGGTCCTGGTTAAGGCGGCGGGTGAGCTTGCTCGCTTTCCGCTCGAGGTTGTGGCGCATACCTGCACCCTGCTTCATCACCTTGCCGGAGCCGGTGACCTTGAAACGCTTCTTCGCACCGGAGTGCGTCTTCTGCTTAGGCATTGATTTTCCTTACTTACTCGGTCGACTACTCGCCTGCGGCGGGCTGGGGTTCAGCCGCGCGTGTTTTTTGCTTTTGTTCTGCCTTGGACTTCAGCGGCCCGATGATCATCACCATGTTGCGCCCGTCGATCATGGGGGTGGATTCCACCGAACCAAACTCGGCTACGTCCTCTGCGAAACGCTGGAGCAGTTTCACACCCTGTTCGGGGCGAGACTGCTCACGTCCGCGGAACAAGATCATCGCCTTGACTTTGTCGCCCGCTTTCAAGAAGCCTTCAGCGCGCTTGCGCTTGGTTTCGTAATCGTGGGTGTCAATTTTGAGTCGGAAACGAATCTCTTTCAAAACCGTGTTGGCCTGGTTTTTCCGGGCTTCTTTGGCTTTTTGGGCCGCTTCGTACTTGAACTTGCCGTAGTCCATGATCTTGACGACGGGTGGGTTCGAGTTCGGCGACACCTCGACCAAATCCAAATCGGATTCTCCGGCGAGGCGTAGCGCGATATCGAGTCGGACCACACCGACCTGTTCCCCTTCGGGACCGACCAGGCGAACTTCGCTTGCTCGGATTCGGTCGTTGATTCTCGGATCGCTGATGAGGGCTCCCTTCCAGCAGGTACATTCCAGGCGAGAGTTGAGAGTCATCCCCGGGGTCGAAACCCCACGCACCCTTATCGCTGCCAGATTGCTCTGGCGGAGTACAACGACCCGGCAACCGAATTCGGTATCCCTAGGTGGGAGTCTTCTCCACTTCTCTACTGTCCGGATGGACAGCTCGTTAAGGCTACCAGCATTTTGCGGACTTTGCCCAGGTAACCTGGTGGACAAGAGAAAGGGTGGCTGTGTCTGACACCACTGAGAACACTTGGGAAGACAACGAGCGCGATATCGCCGATGTTCCCGCCGTCGAACTAATCAACACCGTCGCTGTTCACCTGATGAGCGCAGCAGCCGTGAAATGTGGTCTGTCAGAGCACCCCGACGACGAAATCGACTTGGCCGAAGCCCGCAAAATGATTACCGCTCTCGCGGGATTGGTCACTGCCGCCGCACCAGAAATCGGCGACCACCACGCACGAGTTCTCCGGGACGGTTTGCGCTCGTTGCAGCTTGCCTTCCGCGAGGCTTCGACGTTCCCTGACGCACCAGGGCAGGGCCCAGGCGAAAAACTTACTGGTTCGGTGGTGTAGCAACCAGCTTCAAATGAAGCCCGTCAACGCGTTGGTTGACCCGTTCGTTACTGCCCCACACCTGCGCCCACTGTGCTTGGCGCTGCTGCAACTGCTCCTGGGTTAACCCAGCAGGCAATGTCACCTGAACGCTGAGGTCAGGGCCGTTTCCTCCTTGAAGGTGCCATCCTGGCGAAATCGTGACAGGCTCCGCCTCCTCGAACGCCTCTACAACACCCTGGACGACCCCTTCATCGAGCCACGGCGGGGTATAGGGCTCACCGGTCAGAAGCGCAATGACTCCCCCGCGGCGCACGACACACTGAGTGGCGCTTCCTGGATTAATCACGATGCGTGCCATGTGGTCATCGAGCACCCAGGCCGCCACTTTTTGGGCTTCGACTGGGATCGGTCGCGCGTCCTTGTTCCACGCCGCCATCGCCTCGACATCAGAAAAAGCAACAGCGACAGGCTTCCCGTCTGGTCCTTCCACGGACACGATGGAGAGCTCTTGGGTCTTGTCAACGACTTTTCCTTCGTCGGTAAGGCCAAACTCTCCCGCTTCTGCCAGAAGCGGAACCAATACTCGGTCAGAGCGGAGAGCATCAATCACTGCGCCCATCGCTTCGCCCGACGAGCCTTTTACCCACAGTGCGAGGGCAGCGGCAAGCCCTTCTGGACACGACCCGTCATCCCCATCGAAGGGGTGGGGGCGAAATTCCCGGCCGTCGAAGGGAATTCCCGCTGAATCAGCGGCCTGCGACATCCAGTGCTTCGGTGAGGGTGAATGCTCCCGCATAGAGCGACTTGCCTAAGATTGCTCCCTCGAGCCCGAGTGGCACCAATTCACGCAGAGCCGCGATGTCGTCGAGGCTCGAGATGCCGCCACTGGCAATCACGGCGTGGTCGGTGCGCTCGAGAACGCTGCGGAGAAGTTCGATGTTGGGTCCACGCATGGTGCCGTCTTTGGTCACATCGGTGACGACGAAGCGAGCACATCCGCAATCGTTGAGGCGGTCGAGTACTTCGTACAAGTTTCCGCCTTCTTGGGTCCAGCCACGGGCTGCAAGGGTTTCGCCGCGGACATCCAATCCCACTGCAATCGCGTCTCCGTATTCGGCGATGACATGGGCGGTCCACTCGGGGTTTTCTAAAGCCGCAGTTCCCAGATTCACTCGCACTGCGCCGGTTGAGAGAGCTTGTTCGAGAGAGTCGTCGTCTCGGATTCCGCCCGAGAGTTCGATGTTGAGTTTCTTGCCCACTGCCTTCACGACTTTTTTGATGGCAGCGCGGTTTTCACCACGCCCAAAGGCTGCATCCAGGTCAACTAGGTGAAGCCATTCTGCGCCTTGGCTGAGCCACTCTTCGGCCGCGGCAACCGGATCGCCATACGAGGTTTCGGTTCCTGCTTCACCTTGGGTGAGTCGGACCGCTTTGCCGTCTGCGACGTCAACGGCCGGAAGGAGGATCAGTTTGGGCTTGGACGAAAAGTCACTCATCAATAAACGCTTTCGCGACAGGAGTAGGGGATGTGCTCAGCACACGAATCCCACTCCTACTCCGAGGAAAGATTCGGCGTGAGCTTCCTACTATAGGCGCCCCAGCCAGTTGGCTAATAGCCGGATTCCCGCATCGCCGGATTTTTCGGGGTGGAACTGGGTTGCAGACAGCGGCCCGTTCTCCACTGCGGCGACGAAACGGGTGCCATAGTCACACCAGGTGACCAGCGGATCGCGGAAAGCGGGCCCCGCCTCGAGGCTCCATTCTTGGGCCGCATAGGAGTGGACAAAGTAAAAGCGCTCGGACTCGATTCCCTCAAATAGTTCGCTGCCCGGCGCGACATCCACCGTGTTCCAACCCATGTGGGGCAACCGTTCGGCGGGTAGCTTGTCGACTACGCCTGGCCATTGCCCGAGACCGTCGGTTTCGACTCCGTGCTCGACTCCACGATCAAACATGATTTGAAGCCCGACACAAATACCCAATACCGGGCGTCCTCCCGCAAGCCGGCGCTCAATAATTTCGTCGCCTCGTCGGGCTCGAAGCCCCTCCATCACCGTGGCAAACGCGCCCACGCCGGGCACCAATAAGCCATCGGCATTCATTGCCGCGTCACGGTCTGCCGTGAGTTCAACGCTCGCACCCGCAGCTTCGAGAGCCTTAACCGCAGAGTGAACGTTTCCCGAGCCGTAGTCGAAAACGACGACAGACTTGTGACTCACGAGGAGAGTGAGCCCTTGGTGGAGGGAACACCCGACACCTGGCCATCGCGCGCGATTGCTTTGCGAAGTGCCCGAGCAAACGCCTTGAACTCAGCTTCTGCAATGTGGTGGGGGTCTCGACCCGCCAACACCTGCACGTGAACCGTCAGCATCGCGTGCATGGTGATGGCTTCAAAGACGTGGCGCACCAGTGAACCCGTGAAGTGCCCACCAATGTGGTGATACTCGAAGCCCTCAGGTTCCCCGGTGTGCACCAAATAGGGTCGGCCCGAAACATCGACAACTGCTCTTGCGAGAGCCTCATCGAGCGGAACGAGTGCGTCGCCAAAGCGAGAAATTCCGGACTTGTCACCGAGTGCTTGCCGCAGCGCCTGGCCGAAAACGATTGCCGTGTCTTCCACGGTGTGGTGGACGTCAATGTCGGTGTCGCCGCGGGAATTCACGGTCAAATCAATCAGTGAGTGCTTGCTCAGTGCTGTCAACATGTGGTCGAAGAAGGGAACCGTGGTGGAAATCTGGTTGTCACCAGTTCCATCAAGGTTCAGCGACAAGGTGACACTGGACTCGCTTGTTTCGCGCGTAATGGTCGCGGTACGTGGCTCACTCACTGGGCAAGTCTATCGAGAGCCTCGAGGAAGGCTGTCGTCTCTGCCTCGGTTCCCGCTGTCACGCGCAACGAATTGGCGATACCTACGTCTCGTACTAAGACTCCCTGATCCAAGAGCCCCTGGAATGTCTCCTGGGGGTTGGCCACACCGGAAAAGAGCACAAAGTTGGCCACCGATTGGGTAACCGGAAACCCGCGTGTGGGAAGCTCACGGAGCAAACGATCGCGCTGGGCCCTAATCTCATCCACCATCGCCAGCATCACGTCGGAGTGGCCAAGCGCTGCCACCGCAGCCGCTTGGGTCAAAGCGGAGAGGTGGTACGGCAAGCGGACAAGGCGAAGCGCATCAATAACCGCAGGGTCTGCGATGAGATAACCCACGCGGGCTCCCGCGAAGGCGAAGGCCTTGGACATCGTGCGAGAGATCAGCAGGCGTGGCCGCCCCTCCAACAGTGAAATGGCGGATGGGTAAGTGTCCGGAGCGAACTCGATGTAGGCCTCGTCAACCAACACAATGCCGTCAGTAGCGCGATAGGCCGCTTCGATGGTCTCGAGAGAGACACCGGTGCCCGTGGGGTTATTGGGGGCACAGAAAAACACGACATTGGGCTTGTGTTCGTTAATCGCCGCAACAGCTGTCTCTGGGCTGATGCCAAACTCAGGATCACGCTCGGCCGTGACCCACTTCGTACCCGTCGCCTCGGCGATGATCGGGTGCATCGAATAAGTAGGAGGAAATCCCAGTACGGAGCGGCCTGGACCGCCAAATGCTTGAAGAACGTGCTGAAGGACCTCGTTCGAGCCGTTGGCCGCCCACACCTGGTCGGCCCGCACCGACACCGATGACTGCGACGCCACAAAGCCGGCAAGAGATTCTCGCAGTGCCGTGAACTCGCGATCTGGATAGCGGTTAATCGACTCAAGAGCAGCCCCCACCGCGTGAACTATCGACTCTCGGACGGCCTCGGGAACGGGGTGCGTGTTCTCGTTGACGTTGAGGGTGACAGGCACATCCAACATCGGTGCGCCATAGGGCTTCTTGCCGCGCAAATCATCGCGCAACGGGAGCTGGTCGAGGGAAGTCACTCCCTCATCGTAGTAGTGGCCTAGTAGCCGGCAGGCAGGATCAGCTGCTGGCCAGGGAAGACCTCAGCACCTGACAGTGCGTTGGCTTTACGAATCTGGTCAATCACGGCGCGAGGGTCTTCCTCGGGTGCGATTTCACCAGCAATGTCCCATAGCGACTCACCTGCGAGCACGGTGTATGTGACTACCTCTCCCGACTCGTTACCCGCCTGGGCACCAGGGGTAGCCAGGAACAGTGAGGCGGCGAGGATGGGAAGCGCAAGAAGTGTCGAGAGAACAACGCGTCCCCGACGGGTAATCCGAAGGGTGGTAGATGCTGCCTGGACCATGGGGTTTCTCCTTTAACTGGTGTGAGATTTTCACTCCCGACTCTCGGCCGGGAGAGGCGGGAGTGAATCTCTTATTCGAATATATGTTCGAATGACTCGAAAGTCAACTACCGAACGAAATGAATTCCACCAGGGACCACTGACACGCAGGAGAGCAATTCGAACGAATGTTTAGCAAAAGTGTTCGATTCGCGCTATTCTGGCTCCATGTTGACTCCGCAGCAGGAAAAAATTCAGGCCTTCATTGAGCACAGTCTCGACTCGCGAGGTGTCCCGCCAAGCATGCGAGAGATTTGTGACAACACAGGTTTGTCCTCCACATCAAGCGTCTCTCACCAGCTCAATCAACTCGAGCGTGCGGGATACATCAGACGCCACGCCAACACCGCCCGCACCCTTGAAGTCATCAAGCGTCTCACTCCGGAAGCGGACGGCCCCGTTGCCCCAGTTGTGTCACTTGACTCGAACGTCGTCCCCGTTCCCCTCGTCGGTCGCATCGCAGCCGGTGTTCCCATCACGGCAGACCAACAAGTCGAAGACGTGGTGAGCCTCCCCACACAATTGGTCGGCTCGGGAAACCTCTTCTTGCTCACGGTGTCTGGTGACTCGATGATCGACGCCGCGATTTGCGACGGCGACCTCGTCGTGGTCCGAGAGCAAAAGACCGCAGAAAACGGTGAAATAGTTGCGGCCATGCTCGATGGCGAGGCGACGGTGAAGGTGTTTAAGCAGCGCGATGGTCACACCTGGTTGCTTCCCCAAAACAGCGCCTACGAGCCGATTCTGGGCGACCACGCCACGATCCTCGGAAAAGTGGTCACCGTGTTGCGCACAGTGCCCTAAATCTGCACCACACTCCACACTCACCCGCTGCGTCACCGCGGCGGGTGATGTTTTTTCTAGACTGTTCGGTAACGACTACACGCAACTGATTATGGTGAGGGGCTTTGCCCGTGGATATCTGGACTCAAATAACACTCTCGGCCGCCGTTTCGCTCACAGTTGCAGTTGCTCTGCTGTTCGTGATTTGGCTCAGTGTCCAGCTGGCGAGCAAGCGGGTTACCTGGCTCAAGCCCGCGTATGACCAGATTCGACCTCGAATGCGTTTTTTCATTCTTATGGTGGCGCTGCTCATGGGAGTGCTCTCCGCACAACTCACGGATCTGTTGTGGTGGAACGCAACGATCCAGGCGCTGATCATCGTGGTAATCCTCGCGGCAGGATTCCTCCTGCAGCAAGTGGTCAACTACATCGTGAGCCAGTTCATCACCCGGTTTGAACAAGACGACCAATCTGATGCCGAAACAAGGCGCATCACCACTCAGCTGAGGCTCATCCGTCGCCTGGCCAACGCTGTCATCGCATTGATAACTCTTGGCATGGCGCTGTTTACCTTCCCGCAGGTTCAAGCGGTGGGAGCTGGGCTCTTGGCCTCCGCCGGCGTGCTCAGCGTCATTGGAGGCTTGGCAGCCCAAGCGGTGCTTGGCAACCTGTTTGCCGGTATCCAACTGGCCTTTAGTAACGCCATCCGGGTAGGCGACGTCGTCGTCGTCGAGGGCGAATGGGGCACCATTGGGGAAATCACCCTGAGCTATGTCGTCGTCTACATCTGGGATGAGCGTCGACTCATTGTCCCCTCGACGTATTTCACGTCGAATCCCTTTGAAACCTGGACAAGAAAGTCACCCAAGGTCTACGGCATTGTCACCATGGACGTCGATTGGTCCATTCCGGTGGAGAGGGTGCGTGAAGAATTCCACCGCTTCCTCGACTCAACCGACTTGTGGGATAAGCGGGTTGCTAGTTGCCAACTCACTGATTCGACCGGTGGATTCATCCAAGTGCGCTTTGTGGCATCGGCTGAAGACTCCTCAAAGCAATGGAACCTCCGCTGCGACATCAGAGAGCACATGGTGGCCTGGGTCCAAAAGAAGTACCCAGAGGCCCTCCCCCGCACGAGAGTCTCGATGGTCGATACACCTACCGTTGGCAAAGGTGCGAAAAAGTAAATCGCGTAATTCCTGCCGACTCAATGGACAGCCTGTTCTGTAAGGTGTTGCTATGAGGGCCGTACATTTTGGAGCGGGCAACATTGGCCGCGGTTTCATTGGCGCCCTCCTGCAAGACGCCGGCTATCACGTGGTCTTTGCCGATGTGAACCAGGACCTTCTCGATCAAATGTCGGCAGCGGGTGAATACGAACTCATAGAGGTCGGCGACGGCGGCCGTCGAGTCACCTACTCCCACTTTTCCTGCGTCAACTCAGTGACCGAGCAAGATGCACTCATCTCAGAAATCGCAGGCGCCGACATTGTCACCGCCTCTGTCGGTGCGACGATCTTGCCCCGCATTGCCGGCACCATCGCCCAGGGCATTGACGCCAGAGAGACCCAAAAGCCGTTAATCGTGATGGCCTGCGAGAACTCGATCAACGCCTCTGACACCTTGCTCAAAGAGGTGTCCACCCACACCGAAAAAGCATCCTCCGCAATTTTCGCCAACACCGCAGTGGATCGAATTGTCCCGATCCAGTCAGGTGACATCGCTCCCAGCGTCGAAGTGGAAGAGTTTTCCGAGCTGGTGATTGAGACAAAGAACTTAGGCAACTACGAAATTGACCTCCCCGGAGCCACCATGGTTCC
>JAYOHK010000021.1:0-15882 GCA_038118225.1 Cellulomonadaceae bacterium
ACGTAGACGGGGGCCAAAAGAACAATTCAGGATGGTCCGACACACTCCAAGGCTGTGAGCTAGAGGCTAGTTGGCGGAGGAGGGGACCGGGGTTCATTGAGCGGTCGGTGCCTCTTTTTCGCTCCAGGCTGCCCGTAAGCAACAGATCAGCGTTCGAATCCTTGGCGACGGCAGAAATTGCCTCGAGTGAGCCGGGCAAGAGTTCATCGTCAGAATCCAAAAAGACAATGTATTTGCCCTGTGCGGCGCTAATTCCTGAGTTTCGTGCGGGGCCCAAGCCCTGGTTGGTGTCGTGGTGCACGAACCGAACGCTCATCCCATGAGAATTCACGTCCTGGGCGAGGGCGAGAGAGTTGTCGGTTGATGCGTCGTTAACGATGACGACCTCTACCCCAGGAGTGCGTTGAGAGTAAACAGACTCAAGCGCGTCTTTAACGGTGTCTTCCGAGTTATACATGGCCACCGCGACAGTGAGCAGTGGCGTATCGGGCATGGGCTAAGTGTAATCGCCATGAAATCGTGGACTGGGGTGGGGCGCTATCCTGGGGGAGCTTGAAACAGCTATTTGCCGGCTTGGCGCAATTGGTAGCGCATCCGACTTGTAATCGGAAGGTTACGGGTTCAAGTCCCGTAGCCGGCTCCACTCTTCTACGCTTTTGCGTGTGAGCACACTTCTTCCCAGCAAATCGGCCTGGCCGAGATGGGTGCTGTGGTCGGCGGCGACGCTTGGAATTTGGGTACTCGTGTCGATGGCGATCAGCGTCGGGGTGAGTGCCATCTCAGCAGAACCAGCGAAACCCGTTGGTGAGCAAGAACTCATCATGGCGGCCGAGTCCGCTCGCGTGGTCAATCGAGAGACGTCTGAGCCTGAACGAATTAGGACCTGTGCTCTCGAATTTGGAATTTCGCCGCAATCGAGTGACGCCCTATCTGTGATGGTGGCAGACCGGGAAAGTGGAAACATTCTTTATTCCAACGAGGCGGACCACGCGACTTCCCCCGCGAGTGTCGCCAAATTATTCACTGCGGTTGCGGCACTTCGAGTCTTGGGTCCGGAGTACCGGATGACGACATCTGTGGTCGATGGCGGAAATGGTGAGCTCTGGCTCGTTGGTGGAGGCGACCCAACAATTACCCGCTCACCAGGAAATAACTATTACGGATCCAGCCACAGTATTCAGGAGTTGGCAGCGACGGCGATTTCAGCCCTCCCTCACCAACCCATCGCGTCAGTTCACATCGATGACTCCCGTTATTCGGCCTTTACCCGCTGGGATAACACCTGGCGCACGAACGGATGGGCGCTGGGTTACGTCGCACCGATTACGAGCCTCCAAGTCGATGGGGATCGTGACACCCCAAGTCTTAGGCTGGGCCGGCGAAGCACTGATCCCTCAGGACGCGCGGGGGCGTGGTTTGCCGGAGAACTGAGTCAGCTCACTGGGAACCACGTGGCGGTTGCAGGAAGCTCTGTCGCACCACCTGGACCAGTGATTGCCTCAGTGTCGTCTGCCCCCGTGTCCGAGCTGATTGCGATCATGCTCCTTGATAGTGACAACACCTTGGCTGAAGTACTCGCTCGTGAAGTGGCCCTTGAGCGTGAGTCGGACTCCATCGACAGAGCATTCCACGAGGCCCTTTACGAGGAGGGAAGTTTCCCCGAGGGTGTTTATTTCCAAGACGGCTCTGGACTGAGCCCGCTGACCACCCTCACTGCCCGGGCAATTGTTGACTTGCTCGGGGTGATTGATGGCGATGAAACCCTCGAGCCCATACTCGGAGACCTCCCGATAGCAGCAGAGACAGGTTCGCTTCGCAAGCGATTCAAGGTAGTGGGGGCTGAGGTGGCAGGAAGGGTCTTTGCGAAGACGGGAAGTATCCAAGGAGTGCGAAGCCTTGCGGGCGTCATCGATGCGGGGGAGAAGGGCGAGCTGTTGTTTAGCATCAACGTCTCTGGAGCCCAGGTGAGTGATTCGAGCAGAGACATCATTGATTCGCTCGTTGAAGAGATTTATTCCTGTGGTGAGAACCTGGCACACTGGAGCTCACTACCCACCTCTCCCGCACTAGCCACGGAGTAATTGATGCGCGGTCTGCTCATAGTTGATGTTCAAAACGACTTCACCGAAGGTGGTGCCCTAGGAGTTGAGGGCGGAACCGACGTGGCGAGGAACATCACCTCCTATCTTCACGAGCACGCAGGTGACTACGAGGTAGTGATTGCTTCACGGGATTGGCACGAGCCAGATAGCGACAACGGCGGCCATATTGCACTCGATAGCGAACCTAACTTTGTAGACACCTGGCCTGTTCACTGCGTCCAGGACTCTTTTGGGGCGGAATATCATCCCGAGCTCGACCTCGCCCCAATCGATGTGCACGTCAAGAAGGGCCAAGGAGAGCCCAGCTACTCAATGTTTGAAGGCGTCACCGAAGACGGCTATAGCGTTCAACAGGTTCTTGACGAGCGAGGAATTACAGAAGTTGACGTGGTGGGTATTGCTACGGACCATTGTGTGCGTGCCAGTGCCCTCGACGCTCTCGCTGGGGGTCGAAAAGTCATGGTACTCACCGACTTAATCGCCGCAGTGACGCCAGAAACGGGTCAAAAAGCTCTCGACGAGCTAAAGAGTAAAGGTGCCGTGCTTCACACCAGCAACTGATGCTTTGCCAGGTCTCGGTACAAAGGCGTTGACTTCACCAGCTCCGAGTGGGTGCCCTCACCAATAACGCCTCCCTTGTCGAGGACAACAATGTGGTCACTATCGACCACGGTGGAGAGTCGGTGAGCAATCACGATCAGGGTGCGCCCAGTCGACACTGTGTCGATTGCGTCACGCATGAGTTGTTCGTTTACGCCATCGAGTGACGACGTGGATTCATCGAGTAACAAAATCGGGGGTGCGGCCAGCAATGCTCGCGCAATGGCTAGACGTTGACGCTCTCCTCCAGAGAGCATCACACCTGCTTCACCGACCGGGGCATCGAGCCCTGCCGGGTCTCGTTCCAATACGCCATCGAGGTTTACGTCTCGAAGGACCGCAATGCATTGCTCGTCGGTGGCATCGGGTGCGGCCAGCAGAAGGTTGTCTTTGATGGAGCCAGCGAGCACGGGTGCGTCTTGTTCCACATATCCGAGCGCCGAGCGAAGAGACGTGCGGTCAAGATCACGGATATCCGTCCCGCCTAGCGCGATAGAACCCTCGGTGGGGTCATAGAAGCGCTCAAGCAGGGCGAAGATGGTGGACTTTCCGGCGCCGCTGGGTCCAACCAGTGCCACGCGGGAGCCGACTGGAACATCAAAGCTCACGTCGCTCAGGACTGGCGAAAGGGGTTCTCTGATTGATCCGGTTTCTGCGTCTGCGAGGCGTCTGGCTTCGTCGTCGCCTAATTCTTGGGCTACAACTTTCTCGACATCGCTCTTGTGGGCGCGCTCGGGGTAATGGAAGCTGACCGAGTTAAACGACACAGCGGTGTCGCCAGGCGACAATTTGGGAACGCCCGGTACAGAGGTGGCGTCGTGTTCGGATTCGCTGGGGATATCGATTATTTCTTGGATGCGGCCGAGAGCACCGAGAGCTTGGTTCACCGAGTTAATGGCACCAAAGGCTTGGCCAAGAGGCATGATCATCATGAACAGGAACAAGATGAATGCCACCAGGCTGGACACCTCAATTGCACCGCTAGCTACGCGGTACCCGCCCACGCCCAGTACGACGAGGAAGGCGACTTGGAGGGCGATACCAGAGACGGGGACGACAAGGGCTGAAATCTTGGCCACATCGATGCCTCTGTTGTAGGCCTCGGTGGCGTCTTTATCGATGACGCCAATTTCACGCTCCGTGGCGTTTGCCGCACGGACGGTGCGCACAGCGCTAATTGCCCGCTCCACACTGGCAGTCAGGTCACCCACCCGGTCTTGGGCTTGCCTACTCGCGGCGCGAATGCGACGAGACAGCGTGACGACTGTGGTGACGGCAACAGCCACCACGATGATGGTGAGGCTAAACAAGATGGGGTCGAGGATTAACATCGCAATCACTGAGCCAATAAAGGTCAATGCCCCGCCAATGGCCTCAACCAAGCCCTGAGTGAGAACGGCTCGGAGCAAAGTGGTGTCTGAGCCCACCCGGGAGACTAAGTCTCCGGTGCGACGCTCATCAAACTCTCGAATCGGGAGAAAGAGAAGACGCCTCACCAGGGTGCGCCTGGACGACAACACCACACCTTCGCCCGTTTTTTGAAGCAGGTAATGGCGATAGCCAGACAGCAGTGCCGAGATGATCACCAGGGCCACAAGTCCCGAGACCAAGAGGCCCAGGTCTTGACCTTGTTCGACCCGGCCGATTACTTGCGCAACGAGCAATGGCTGGCCCAAGGAGGCAAGCGCCCCGAGGCTGCTCAAGCCAACGACAACGCCCAATACCCTCTTGTGCTCAAGAAGGAAGGGTAAGAGTTGTTTAAACGTGGCTTTTGGGCCCGACTCGTCAGGGCGGTAGCTCGTACGGCTGCGTCGGTGTCCAAAACCCATGCTCATTATCGGTGTCCTAGATTCCGCTACCGAGGGTTAGTGCGAGGCGCACCGCAGCATCAGCTGCTTCTGCGCCCTTGTCCTCGCTCGAGCCCTCGAGGCCCGCGCGGTCCAAGCCTTGCTCTTCGGTGTCAACGGTCAGCACACCAAAGCCCACGGGCTTTCCGGTGTCCAAAGCCACGCGAGTGAGCCCGTCGGTTGCTGCGCTCGACACATACTCAAAGTGCGGGGTCCCCCCTCTAATAATGACTCCCAGGGCAACGGCGGCATCTGCTCCGTCAGTAAGCGCTGCTTGGCAGGCCAGAGGCAACTCGAAGCTTCCGGCTACACGCACAATGCTGATGGTGCAGTTGGCCTGTTCGAGATATTTCTTAGCGCCTTCGAGAAGGCCCGTGGCGATTTGCTCGTGCCAGGAGCCCGCCACAATAGAGACGTGGAGGCCGGTGGCGTCTGGAATGTTGGTTGAGAGAGCTGATCCTGCACCGCTCATGAGGGTTGTCCTTCCTGGGGCAAGGTAATGACCCCGGTGGGTAGTTGACCGGGTAGGTAGTGGCCCATCCGGTCTCGTTTTGCTTCGAGGTAGCCAAAGTTGTCTTCACTGACGCCAACAACCAAGGGTTGTAGCTCTTCCACAGTGATGCCGTGTTGGAGAAGCTGGCGCTTCTTTTCGGGGTTGTTTGACAGCAGCCGAATGCTGGTGACTCCCATGTCTTTAAGCATTGCAGCCGCAGCGCCATAATCCCTGGCATCGGCGGGCAGACCCAACGCCAGGTTGGCGTCAAGGGTGTCCAAGCCTGATTCTTGGAGGCGGTAGGCGCGGAGTTTATTGATCAAACCAATTCCTCGGCCTTCGTGGCCGCGCAGGTACAACACCGCTCCACCATCTCGGCTAATGGTGTCCAAGGCACTGTCGAGCTGCGGCCCGCATTCACACTTCATCGAGCCAAGGGCTTCGCCGGTGAGGCATTCGGAGTGGAGACGAACAAGCATGCCATCGTGCGGCGTTCCAGAGAGGATTGCCACGTGATCAGCTCCGGTTGCCCGGTCGCGATACGCACGCAGGTTAAATGCCCCGTGGGTGGTGGGAACGTTGGTGTCTACTTCACACACCACGCGCTCAGTCCCCAAGGACTTCTGGGCAGCGGGGGAGGTTGCCCGCTCACTGTCGCTATCGAGCGCCGTGATCAAATCCGCAATGGTGACGACGGGCACCCCTTCAGACTCGCCGAGGGCGAGAAGGGCGGGGAGGCGAAGAAGTTCTCCATCATCGCCGACCACTTCACCAATGACGCCCACGGGGGAAAGCCCCGCGAGGGTCAGTAAGTCCACGGTGGCTTCGGTGTGGCCTGCACGCTCCATAACCCCACCCGCTACTGCCCTAAGAGGCAGGATGTGTCCAGGTCGGATCAAGTCCGCGGCCGTGGAGGATGGGTCGCCCAAGACGCGAAGGGTGCGTGCGCGATCAGACGCACTAATCCCTGTTCCCACACCGATAGCAGCGTCCACCGAGACGGTATAGGCAGTGGTGCGAGGGTCTTCAGAGTCTTTCACCATGATCGGCAGCTTCAACCGGTCAGCCCACTCTGCGGGCATCGGAGCACACAGGTAGCCGGAGCTGTGCCGAATGGTCCAGCCCACCCACTGTGGTGTGGCCAATTCTGCGCTGAGAACAATGTCGCCTTCGTTTTCACGGCCCTCGTCGTCGACGACAATGACTGGTCGTCCCTGGCGAAGATGTTCTAGCGCCTCTGAGATGGTTCCCATCATGATGAGACCTCCTTACCCATTTCCATTAGTCGTTGAACGTGTCTTGCGACAATGTCTGTTTCAACGTTTATTTCGTCGCCCTCACTCAGCACTCCGAGCGTGGTCACTGAGAGGGTCTCTGGGATGAGTGATACTTCAGCCCAGTCGTCACCCACGGCAGACACTGTGAGAGAGACTCCGTCGAGTGCGATGGATCCTTTTCTGGCAACCAAGGGGGCAAGATCGGCAGAGAGTGAGAACCGAACCACCGACCACTTCTCTCCTGGGGTGATTGAAATCACGCGCGCAACGCCATCGACGTGGCCTTGAACGATATGTCCGCCCAAGCGATCGCCCACGGCGGCCGCGCGCTCGAGGTTGACAGGCTTTCCAAGCCCCCAATTTCCCGCAGCGGAGTGGCGAAGGGTCTCGGCCATCACGTCGGCCGTGAATGATGTCGCGTCTTGGTCCACCACCGTCAGGCAGACACCCGATACAGCGATGGAGTCACCGTGTGACGCGTCAGAAAGGACGACGTGAGCTTCGACCCTGACTCGCTCACCATCACCAGACGGCGTGCGCTCAACAATGCGACCTTGTTCTTCGATCAGTCCTGTAAACATGTCTATTCCTTACCCTGTGCCTGTGGAGGGGTTGCGACGACCCAAATGTCTGTGCCGAGTTGCTCGACGGAGTCGATGGTGAGAGATAACGCCTCGGACATAGTCGATACTCCAATCTCGCCCACCGAAAGGTGTGGCCCGCCAAGTAGTAGTGAACCCATGGTGATGTGGAATTCATCAACCAGGCCCTCTTTAATGAACGCACTCAGAAGGGTGGAGCCACCTTCGAGGTACACCGAGGTGATTCCACGCTGATAAAGCTCGCCGAGTACGTCGGCGGGCTCGTGGGATGCGATGTGGACAAAGCCACCCGGATGGGCTCTCACAGAAGCATCTGCTGGGACCTCGCGCTTTCCCACGACGACGGCAAGTGGTTGGTGCGGGTAAAGGCCCTCTGATTGGCGCGCGGTAAGAGTGGGGTTGTCGATGAGTGCAGTGGACGTTCCCACCATGATCGCTCCGTGGACCGAGCGATCGACATGGACGCGCTCACGACTGTCTGGGCCAGTGATCCATTGCGAGGTCGAATCAGCTGCTGCAGATCTGCCATCGAGCGATTGAGCCCATTTGGCGGTGACAAAGGGACGTGAGTGGGCCTGTGCAAATAGCCAATGGCGGTTAAGCGCTTTGGATTCCTCGGCCAAGATTCCACCCAGAACACGTACCCCCGCGTTGGTGAGAGCGTGGGCGCCCCCAGAAGATTCCACGCCCGTATCTGTGGCGGCAAAGACAACACGGCCGATCCCTGCGTCGATCAGCGCCTTCGAGCAGGGGCCTGTCTTCCCGTGGTGGTTGCACGGCTCCAAGGTGACTACTGCCGTGAGCCCTGCCGGGCGGATGCCATTGGAGGAGAGCTTCGAGAGGGCATCTACTTCGGCGTGGGCGGTTCCTGCACCACGGTGAAAGCCTTCAGCGACAATCTGGCCCGTGGAGTCGAGGATGACACATCCCACTCGAGGGTTTTCGCCTCCGGAGGGGCCCTCTTGGGCTAGTTCCAGGGCGCGACGCATCGCGTCGAGCTCTACGCTCGATGCGATTTGAGTGTCAGTCATCCCGGTTCCTCTGGTGAATTCCGGGGTGTGAGAAAAAAGCCCAACCACTGCCACACGATGTGACAGTTCAACTATTGGGCGCTCCTCCCATCCGGACTTTCACCGTCGGTTTCGGAATTTCACCGAATCAACCGCCTAGCAAGTACTGCACTAGTCGGGTCGCGGACTTTCACCGCCGGCTCGGAATTACACCGACCCCGGAGCTATGTGGTTTTGAGTATACGCAGGGGGGCTTTGAAGTGGGTGGGAGTTGGATGAATCTTGGACGAGTTATCGACGTCCCATACCCCGGTAAATCCAGCCTGCTGCCTTCCAGGCATCGCGGTCGAGGCAGTTTCGCCCGTCAACGACGATGCGTGCGGGCGCTGTCGTGGGGTCGAAGTCTCTAAACTCTGCCCATTCGGTGGCCACGACGAGAGCGTCTGCGCCCTCGAGGGCCTTCGCTGCGCTGTCTGCGAGGTGAACAGCGCCGCTCATGCTTTTGCCATCAAGCCGCTTTTTGGCAGGGCCCATGGCTTCAGGGTCAAAAGCTTGAACAACTGCGCCCTCGGCCCCAAGGCTTTCGGCAATATCTAAAGCAGGAGAGTCCCTGATGTCATCCGAGTCTGGTTTGAACGCAAGACCCCACACAGCGATGGTCTTGCCCGTGAGATCGCCCAGCTCTTCGCGGAGAACCTCGTCGACACGACGGCGTCGGCGAAGGTTGATCTGGTCCACGTCGTTGAGGAAGTCAACAGCGTGGCCCACACCGAGCTCATCGGCTCGCTTCATAAAGCCGCGAATGTCCTTGGGGAGGCAGCCTCCGCCAAAGCCGATACCGGCGTTGAGGAATCTGCGCCCGATTCGTGAGTCGTGGCCGATGGCGTCGGCAAGCTGGGTGACGTCTGCTCCAACCACGTCCGCAATTTCCGCCATGGCGTTGATGAAGGAGATCTTGGTGGCGAGGAACGAGTTTGCGGCCACCTTGACAAGCTCTGCCGTGGCGTAGTCCATGACAAGTCGTGGGGTTTCGCGCTCAATGAGTGGGCGATAGACCTCGTCGAGGAGGTCGACCAGGTCTTCGTCACCTTCCTTAATGCCATAGACCAGGCGGTCTGGTGCGAGGGTGTCTTGAACGGCGAATCCCTCGCGGAGGAATTCTGGATTCCACATCACCTTGGCGCCGGTGTCTTCCACCATCTGGCGCAGGCGCTCGGCCGTTCCCACCGGAACGGTGGACTTGCCGACCAGTACTGAGCCTTTGTGGAGGTAGTTTTTGAGGTTGGTAACTGCCTCGTCGACATATTTCATGTCGGCAGCGCCGGATGGGCTCTGGGGAGTGCCCACGGCGAGGAAGTGGACGGTGGCATCGGCAAGATCGGCCATGTCGGTGGAAAAGCGCAGGTTGCCCTTTACTCTGGCGAGCAGCTCATCAAATCCGGGCTCAAAAAATGGCGCTTTGCCGGCGTTGAGGGAGTCCACCTTGTTTTGGTCAACATCAATACCCACAACCTCGTGGCCAAGCTCGGCCATGCCCGCTGCGTGGACTGCGCCTAAATAGCCACAGCCAATTACCGAAATCTTCACCTGGACAGCCTAACGATTACGCGATTACTTCACCGGGGGCAAAAAGCCAATAGCGTCATAGACGCGACCAAGGGTGGTCAGGGCGATTTCTTCCGCGCGAGCAGCACCATCGGCCAAAATCCGGTCGAGTTCTGCAGGGTCTGAGAGAAGTTCGTTGGTGCGCTCGCGGATGGGCCTAAACGTTTCGACGACGGCTTCTGCCACCTCGCCCTTTAAATCGCCATAGCCTTTGCCCGCGAAGTGCGCTTCAGCGTCTTTCACACTCTTACCCGAGGTCAACGAGTAGATAGTGAGCAGGTTGGATACTCCCGCTTTGTTGACGGGGTCAAAGATGATCTCGCGCTCGGTGTCGGTCACCGCGGACTTGATCTTCTTGGTGAGCACGGTGTCCTCGTCCAGCAGCCACAGAATTCCCTGAGGTGATTCTCCCGACTTCGACATCTTGGAGCCTGGGTTTTGAAGGTCGTAGATCTTCGCAGTGGCTTCAAGAATCTTGGCTTCTGGCACAACGAGAGTGTCGCCAAAGCGTTGGTTGAAGCGGCCTGCGATGTCCCTAGTGAGTTCGATGTGTTGGCGCTGGTCTTCACCGACGGGGACGATCTTTGCGTCATAGAGCAGGATGTCGGCGGCTTGAAGGATGGGGTAGGTGAAAAGGCCGACGCTAGACGAGTCAGCACCTTGCTTTTGTGACTTGTCCTTAAACTGCGTCATTCGGCTTGCTTCACCAAATGAGGTGATCGTGTTTAACACCCAGGCCAATTGGGCGTGTGCGGGAACGTGTGACTGCACGAACAACACTGACTTCTTCGGGTCAATTCCGGCAGCGATGTATTGAGCAGCCGTGCGACGTGTTTGGGCCTGGAGAGCTTTGGGGTCTTGGGGCACGGTGATCGCGTGCAGGTCGACAACACAAAAGACAGCGTCGAAGTCGTCTTGCATGTCGCGCCACTGCAGAAGTGCACCGGCATAGTTTCCAAGGTGCAGAGAGTCAGCAGATGGCTGCATGCCAGAGAAAAGTCGCGCGTTCACGTGTTTCAGGCTAGTCGACTAGATGGCGTAGTCAGCGACGACAGGAGCGTGGTCTGACCATCTGGTGTCGTAGCTAGGAGCTCGATCAATCCAGTACTTCTGGACCGAGTTCGCGAGCTCGGCCGTGGCCAGGTGGTAGTCGATACGCCAGCCGGTATCGGTGTCAAAGGCTTTGCCCCGGTAGCTCCACCACGAGTAGGGGCCCTCTACCTCGCCGGCAAAGCGTCGACCCACATCTACGAAACGGCCATTGCTGCCGGTGTTGTAGTCATCGTCGCCTTCGGCGCCAAGCCACAAATCAAAGTGTGCGCGCTCTTCGGGCAGGAACCCAGAGTTCTTGAGGTTTCCCTTCCAATTCTTAATATCCAAAGTTCGATGGCCCACGTTCATGTCGCCCGTGACGACGACGTGGCGACCCAAGGCGGCAAGTTCTCTCAGTCGCACGTCCATGTGGTTGAGGAAGGCGTATTTGGCGTCTTGTTTAGGGGTGTCCACTTCACCCGAGTGCACATACGCACTGACCACGGTGAGTTCTGCGCCGTCTCTCGTGGTGAGATCAACTTCAATCCAGCGGCCAGAACTATCGACTGACTCTGGCCCGAAGTTCACCCGGTGATCGCTGACTTCGAGGGTGGTGAGAACGGCGACCCCGGCTCGGCCTTTTTGCTCACAGGGGTCGTGAAGAATCGTCCAACCCGAGTCGATTAGTGCGTCAAGATCTGGCGTTTCGGCGCGGACTTCCTGGAGAGTGACAACGTCAGCACCGGATGCTGCTAACCAGTCGCCCATGCCTTTTCGAAAGGCAGCACGAACACCGTTGACGTTGACGGATGCAATCCGAACCACGAGAGAGCCCTAGACGCGGCCGCGAATAGTTGCTTGCTTAACCTCAGCAATGGCCTTAGTGACCTCGATGCCACGGGGGCACGCCTCTGAACAGTTAAAGGTGGTGCGGCAGCGCCAGACACCTTCTTTGTCATTCAAAATGTCGAGGCGGACCGAAGCGTTCTCATCGCGTGAATCGAAGATGAAGCGGTGAGCATTCACGATAGCGGCGGGTCCAAAGTACTGGCCATCCGTCCAGAACACCGGGCAGCTAGAGGTACACGCAGCACACAGGATGCACTTGGTGGTGTCGTCAAAGCGGGCGCGGTCTTCAGGAGACTGCAGGCGCTCTTTCTCCGGCTTGCTCGAGGCAACGAGGAAGGGCTGGACCTGGCGGTACGACTCGAAGAAGGGCTCCATGTCCACGATCAAGTCTTTTTCCAGTGGAAGCCCCTTGATTGCTTCGACGTAGATGGGCTGTGACACATCGAGGTCTTTAATCAGGGTCTTACAGGCCAAGCGGTTTCGACCGTTGATGCGCATGGCGTCTGATCCACAAATACCGTGGGCACAGCTGCGGCGGAACGACAAAGATCCATCGGTTTCCCACTTGATCTTGTGGAGGGCATCCAGCACTCGGTCGGTGGCAAACATCTCCACGTCAAAGTCTTGCCAGTAAGGCTCGGCATCCTTCTCGGGGTCAAACCGGCGAATGATGAAGGTGCAGGTAAATGACTGGATCTCTGGGGTCTCAGCTATGGGAGTTGCAGTAGCGGTCGACATCAGTACTTCCTCTCCATCGGCTGGTAGTTGGTAATCACCACAGGTTTCCAATCAATGCTGATGTGGTCGTCCACATTCGCAGAGGTCGCATCGCCTGTGAGATAGGCCATGGTGTGAACCATGAAGTTTTCATCGTCACGGTCGGGGAAGTCATCCCTCATGTGACCACCGCGGCTTTCCTTGCGGTTCTTCGCCGAGGCCACAACGACCTCGGCGATGTCGAGGAGGAAGCCAAGCTCAATTGCTTCGAGCAAATCAGTGTTGAAGCGCTTTCCACGGTCGTGAATACCGATGTTCTTGTAGCGCTCGCGAAGAGAGTGGATGGTTCCCGCCACATCGGTCAGCGACTGCTCGGTACGGAACACCTGAGCGTTCTTATCCATTTCTTCCTGGAGCTCTTTACGAATAGCGGCAATCCGCTCAGAGCCATCAGCTGAGAGACTGTCGGCGACAAGTCCCCGCACAAATGCCGCAGGGTCCTCTGGGAGCTCGGGGAAATCCGCACTATTTGCGTATTCGACCGAGTAGCGACCCGCGCGCTTTCCAAACACATTGATGTCGAGCAGCGAGTTGGTGCCCAGACGGTTGGACCCGTGGACGGACACACACGCGCATTCACCAGCTGCATAGAGGCCAGGGATCACGGTGTCGTTGTCGGCGAGCACTTCAGCCTGGATGTTGGTCGGAATGCCACCCATTGCATAGTGGGCAGTCGGCATTACGGGAACAGGCTCGTGAACCGGGTCGACGCCGAGGTAAGTGCGAGCAAACTCGGTGATGTCAGGAAGCTTGGTTTCTAGAACCTCGGCGCCCAGGTGGGTGCAGTCCAGCAGGACGTAGTCCTTGTTGGGTCCTGCTCCTCGACCTTCTGCCACTTCTTGCACCATGCAACGCGCGATGATGTCACGCGGTGCCAAGTCTTTGATTGTGGGGGCGTAGCGCTCCATGAAGCGCTCACCAGAGGCGTTTCGAAGGATTGCTCCCTCACCACGGGCACCCTCGGTCAGCAAAATGCCAAGACCTGCAAGTCCGGTCGGGTGGAATTGGAAAAACTCCATGTCCTCGAGTGGGATGCCTTTTCGCCAAATGATTCCTACCCCGTCACCGGTGAGGGTGTGGGCGTTCGAGGTGGTCTTGTAAATCTTGCCGAAACCACCTGTGGCGAAGACAACTGACTTGGCGTGGAAGACGTGAATGTCGCCGGTTGCGAGCTCATAAGCCACAACACCTGCAGCCTTACGGGGCTTTGGCTTACCCTTTTTGGCTTTCTTGTCCTTGTCATCAACCATGATGAGGTCGAGTACGTAGAACTCGTTGAAGAAGTTGATGCCGAGTTTCACGCAGTTTTGGAACAGGGTCTGCAAGATCATGTGACCGGTCCGGTCAGCGGCGTAGCAGGCGCGACGAACAGGGGCTTTACCGTGGTCGCGTGTGTGGCCACCGAAGCGGCGCTGGTCAATCTTGCCCTCGGGGCTTCTGTTGAAGGGAAGGCCCATGTTCTCAAGGTCAATCACCGCGTCGATTGCTTCTTTGGCAAGAATCTCGGCAGCGTCCTGGTCGACTAAGTAGTCGCCACCCTTAACAGTGTCAAAGGTGTGCCACTCCCATGAGTCTTCTTCGATGTTGGCAAGTGCCGCAGCCATTCCACCCTGCGCCGCACCGGTGTGTGAGCGGGTGGGATACAGCTTTGAAATTACTGCGGTTTTCGCGTTGGGGCCTGCTTCAATAGCGGCGCGCATTCCGGCGCCACCGGCGCCCACAATCACCACATCGAACTGGTGGTAGTGGGTGGTTATTCCGTTGTCGTCGGTGGTGGAGCGCAGGGGAGCAGTCTGTTCAGAAGTGGTCATCGTCTCTTTTCCTAGCCAACCTGTCCACAGAATGAGGGGAGAAGGTCAGCGGGTGACCCAGCTGGGCAGGGATCGAATGCATAAATCGTCAGGGTTCCAAGAATCAACAGCGCGAGCGTTGATACCAAGAGGGCGCCATGGAGGACCATGCGGGTGGTGGGCCTGGTGGCGTAGTCGTTGACCAGCGTGCGCATGCCGTTTGCGCCGTGGATCAGGGCAAGCCACAGGAGCAGCGTGTCCCAGACCACCCAGAAGGGGTTAGCGAGCTTGCCTGCCACAAAGGCGAAGTCAATGGCCTTGACGCCTTCGCCCACCATGAGGTTGACGAAGAGGTGGCCAAAGATGAGGACTACGAGGACGATGCCAGAGGCACGCATGTACATCCAGCCCCACTTTTCCCAGTTCACGCCTTTGGTGCGGGGACGGGCGGGGGTGTTTGGGCGCTCAATCGATACAGACATTTTTCCTACCAACCAAACACGTGCATTAGGTGACGAGGGGTGAAGGCCAGCATCGTCACAAGCCAGAGGCCTAGGACGATGTAGAACATGGGGCGTTGAATCTTGGTGCCGATGTTCCAGAAGTCAACGAGGATGATGCGAAGGCCGTTGAAGGCGTGGAAGACAATTGCTGCCACAAGGCCAACCTCGGCAACACCCATCAATGGCGTTTGGTACGCGCCAATCACGGCGTTGTAGGCCTCGGGGCTTACTCGCACGAGTGCGGTGTCGAGGATGTGGACCAGGAGGAAGAAGTAGATTCCGATTCCGGTGATGCGGTGGAGAACCCACGACCACATACCTTCTTTGCCACGGTAAAGCGTGCCGCCTGGGATCACGGGACGCTTCCTAGGGGTGGGAACTGACACCTGAACCTGGGGTGTCGACGATGTACTCACCAGTCAGACCTTTCGGTGGGGAACGTAGACAATCATAAAGGGCGACCTGAGAGGCTCCTCCCAGAATCTGAATGTTGAGTTGCCGCGTTTTTGACAACCTGGTGACACCCCACCGGCAGGGGCGCTAACCCGAGGCCTGGGCGTAAAGCTCGGTAGGCTTGGCCCGCACAGCTTTGTTGGCGAAGTCAGAGGCGGTTGAAGTGAGCGAGAGCATTTCGCATTTCCACGCCATCATTCCCGCCGGCGGTGTTGGCTCGAGGCTGTGGCCGCTCTCTCGGGCAGACCACCCCAAGTTTTTGCATGACTTAAGCGGCAATGGCCAAACACTTCTTCGAAACACCTGGGATCGGCTAAGCCCTCTGGTGGACACAGACTCCATTGTGGTTGTCACAGGGCAGGCGCACGAGTCCGCTGTGACGAGTCAGCTTCCTGAACTCACGTCCTCGAACCTCGTTGCTGAGCCAAGCCCCAAAGAATCCGCCGCAGCCATTGGTCTGGCAGCAGCAATTATTGAGCAACGTGATCCAGACGCCATTGTTGGATCATTCGCGGCCGACCATGTCATCAATGACAACGATGCGTTCCGCAACACCGTCCGCCAAGGTGTTGCCGCCGCGGCAACTGGCGCTCTGGTGACCATTGGTATTGCACCGAGTGAGCCCTCGAGCGCTTTTGGATATATCGAGGTGGGGGACTCACTCGACATCGAGGGTTCCGTGGATGCGAAGGCAGTTGTGCGCTTCGTGGAGAAGCCCGACTACAAGACCGCTGAAGAATATGTCGCCTCTGGTAGCTACTTGTGGAATGCGGGCATGTTCATTGCCAAGGCCTCCGTGCTGCTAGGCCTGCTGGAGACCTATAAGCCAGAACTCACGGCGAAGCTTCGAGAAATAGCTGCAGCATGGGACACCCCCGAGCGCGATCAGGTGTTGGGCCAGGTCTGGCCTGAGCTTGAAAAGGTGGCTATCGACTACGCCGT
>JAYOHK010000022.1:0-9169 GCA_038118225.1 Cellulomonadaceae bacterium
GCTTCTTCTCAGCGGCGTCAGCCTTAGCAGCAGGCTTCTTCGCAGGAGCCTTCTTTGCAGCAGGCTTCTTTGCAGCAGGCTTCTTCTCTTCGGCCGGTGCGGCCTCAGCAGCAGGAGCCTCTGCGGCAGGTGCGTCAGCGCCAGCCTCGAGGAGCTCGCGCTCCCATTCAGCAAGAGGCTCAACAGCGGAAACGTTTCCGGCAGCCTCAGGCTTCTGGTGACGCTCGATTAGACCCTCGGCGACGGCGTCGGCGATGACCTTGGTCAACAGCGCGACGGAGCGGATGGCGTCGTCGTTACCAGGAATGGGGTACGCGAAGTCATCGGGGTCAGCGTTGGTGTCGAGGATTCCCACAACAGGGATTCCAAGCTTCTTGGCCTCGTCAATTGCGAGGTGCTCGCGAAGTGGGTCAACTACCCAAATAGCGCTTGGGGTCTTCTGGAGGTTGCGGATACCGCCAAGCGACTTCTGCAGCTTGGTAAGTTCGCGCTTCTTCAGAAGAAGTTCTTTCTTGGTGAAGCCCTGGGTGGTGTCTTCGTAGTTGATTTCTTCCAGTTCCTTCATGCGGCCAAGACGCTTGGTCACGGTCTGGAAGTTGGTCAACAGACCACCGAGCCAACGCTCGTTGACGTAGGGCTGGCCCACGCGGGTTGCCTGCTCGGAGATTGCCTCCTGAGCCTGCTTCTTGGTTCCCACGAAGAGGACGGTTCCACCGTGTGCGACGAGCTCCTTGACGAAGTCGTACGCGCGGTCGATGTACTCGAGCGACTGCTGAAGGTCAATGACGTGGATGCCACTGCGTTCGGTGAGAATGAATCGTTTAACTTTCGGGTTCCAGCGCCTGGTCTGGTGTCCGAAGTGAACGCCGCTGTCGAGCAGCTGACGGATAGTAATGACGGCCATGGCCGTGCTCCTTCTAGTGTTTCGGTTGACGCGCTACCCGGCGGGTAGTGCCCTGGTGCCGCAGCTCTAATCCACCCCGCACACGGATGTGCATGAGGACCGAGGGTCAGAATCTGTAGTTCGACACGCGAATTCAGCCAAGAAATTGGCTGTGTCTCAAGCATAGCCATAACTCCCCCGGCTAGCCAGTCGAGAATTGTCCCAAAGCCCCTGAAATACTGCGCAATCCACGGTTGTGCCCACACGGGCAGAAACTCCCCCACGAGCACCCCAACACTGAGGCGTATGTGGAGCGTCATTGTGATCGCCCTGGCCGGGCTCTTGACCGGGCCTGATGCGAGCTGGATCTGGCCGGTGCAACACTCACACACCGTGGTCAGAGCCTTTGATGCCCCTGATTCCCCGTGGGGTCCTGGACACCGTGGAATCGACGTTGCAGCATCACGCGGCGACACAGTGATCGCCCCCGTGTCGGGAACCATTCATTTCTCGGGCCGCGTGGTCAATCGAGGCATCATCACCATCAAAACTCGAGAAGGGCACTTGGTCAGCATGGAACCCGTGGTCGCCACTATTTCTGGGCGAACCGTACGAGCCGGTGACCCAATTGGCACGGTCGCCAGCGGCCACTGCGCAGGAGGCTGTCTCCACATTGGCCTTCGCGTAGACGGCGCATATCGCTCGCCCGCAGCGGAACTTGGAGTCCTTACCCGCGCGGTGCTGGTCGAGTAGCTAGGCCCGCGGGTGGGCCTGTTCGTAAGCGCGTTTGAGTCGATCGACACTGACGTGGGTATACAACTCCGTGGTGGCAAGCGAGCGGTGGCCGAGCATTTCCTGAACGCTTCGCAAATCCGCACCATGGTCGAGAAGATGGGTTGCCGCAGAGTGGCGCAAGGTGTGGGGCCCTCTGGGCCCAGAGCCTGGATGCTCCCCGAGCAGCCCTGCAATGAGCTCGTAGACACTGCGGGTGTTCACCCGACGGCCCTGGCGAGACAGAAACAGGGCTTCCTTGCTATGACCAGATATCAACTGCCCACGCGCCGTATTGAGGTAGCGCTGAATAGCCGCTACAGCGGGTTGGCCTACCGGGGCCATTCGCTCCCGATCGCCTTTCCCCCGCACCTTCACCGTACGTTCGGTGAAATCGATGGCGCCGAGGTCTAAACCACAGAGTTCACTCACGCGAAGAGCCGACGAATAGAGCAGCTCCACGATGGCGAGGTTTCTCATGGCAATCGGATCACCGCTGTCAGCGAGCGCGTGGAGTGTTTCAAATAGGTCGTTGAGGTTTTCTTCGCTAAGTACTCGGGGCAAGCGCTTAGGCGCTTTTGGCTGGTGAAGAACAACGCCATAGTCAGCACTGACAAGGCCTTGTTGGTGAAGGTATTTCGTAAAACCTCGAACGCTAGAAACCCTGCGCCGCAGCGTGGTGGGGCTAAGGCCGGATGAGGATTCGTCCCAGAGCCACTCCCTGAGCACCTCGGAGCTGAGAGCGGAGATATCTGAATGCGCTTTGGAGTCGAGATGGCGCCGCAGAGAGGCCAAGTCAGCCGAATAGCTCTTCAAACTGTGCTCAGCCAAGTCGCGCTTTGACGCACGCCAGTCGAGATAAGCGTCGATGGCGCGGCTAATCTCCATCGTTACTGACCCGCCTGTTGGGCATCAACCTGCTTGTTGTAGTCGGAGTCTTTGGCCGAGAACATGGCACGAAGCTGCTCTCTCGGCATCTGTTGCAGAGCAGCCAGGTGCTCTGCCGATTGGCCAAAGAGCTCTGGCATGTCAATGGCCGGAACATCACTAAAGACCAACTGGTCTTGATACACGCTCACCAGTGATGACCCGTGGGCGCGGTCTACTCCCACCAGGAGTCGATCGGCGGGAGCGGCGAGGTCGATGTTGTAACACATTGCCGCCGCGACCGATACGGGAATGCTGTTTTTTACCGTCATCGTCGAATAGTGAAGGTGTCCTGCGAGGATTCCCCGCACATCACTACCTGAAATCACATCCCACAGAGCCTCTTGGTCATCAAGTTCGATCACACCCATCAAGCGAATAAGGGTGGGGATTGGCGGATGATGCATCGCGATGAGGGTTCCCCGCGGTGCGGGAGTGCGCAGTTCGTCTCGTAACCAGGCCAACTGGTCGATGGTGAGCTCGCCGTGGTGGTAGCCCACCACTGAGGTATCGAGAGCGATGATGCGAAGCCCCTCCACGTCATACACGCGATCTTGCGGTGCGCTCGTAGGGGGAACATCGAACAGTTCTGTCGAGAAGGGCTCTGGCTCGTCGTGGTTACCCATAACCCACACCACCTGAGCGCCTAAACGTTCGGCGTAGGGCTCCACGAGCGCGCGAAGCTCCCGGTAAGCATCTGGTTCTGCGCAGTCGGCGAGGTCACCGGTGAAGACCAGGGCTTGGATGCGAAGCCCCGAGGCGACAATGCGCTGGAACATCTGGTCAATGCGTGATGCGGTGTCGATGCTCCCGTGGAGTTTTCGCCCTCCCCCTAGGAGATGGGTGTCGCTTACGTGCAGCACCGAAAAATCAGCTTCTGGATGTTGACTCAGCGACGCATTCACATCTCCAAGCCTAGATTGCTTGGCTAATCGGCGGCCAGAGTTGGGCCTGCGTGGTGGCCACAGACCCATCGAACGGCCCGATGGGAGTTGCGCCCCAATCATCAATGAGTTTCTCGGCACCCGCGTTGTGTTCACCGGCGGTGGCATAGGTCACCGCAAACAGATCTCTCCCGAGTGCGCTCGCGTGCGAGGCGGTGGACAGCGCGCCGGAGCGCACCGGACACTCCACCACCACACTTTGGTGGGCAAGGGCAGCAATCACTCGGTTTCTCGCGAGGAAGGAGCTCGGGCCAACCGACGCTCCGGGGGGACGCTCACTCACCACCGCGCCGCATTGCGAGATTGCCCCAAAGAGGCGCTCGTGCTCGCGGGGGTAGCTGCGATCAATCCCGGTTGCCATGACGGCAACGGTGGGTGCTCCCACGCGAAGCGCAGCACGGTGGGCAATCGCATCAATGCCTAATGCGCCTCCCGATACCAGGGTGTGGCCGTTGTGAACAAGGTGATCGCTCAGCAAGGTGGCTGATTCAATTCCCGTTCGAGACGGCTTTCTCGTGCCCACAACACCGGTCAGGCGTCCCGTTGACAACACTTCCGCGTTACCACGTACGAAGAGGGCCAGGGGCTTATGCGGCCCGAGATCGTCCAGGCTGGCAGGCCACCCGGGGTGGCCCGGATACAGCATCTGAGCCGCCTGGCATCGAAGCCTGTGAAACGCGTGGTCGACATCTGCTGCGCTCGGAAGCGGGCGGTCCCGAGTGGTGTTCTTGATGACCCGTGCCGCTCGAAGCGCGCCCATTTCATCGACCAACTGACCCACCTCGGCATCCCCAGGGTGGGCCACCATCGATAGCCACAGTCTCGCTCGTTCATTGCGCACCGACACCACGTTGACCCCCTCTTATCGGGGCGAGTGTGCGGCAAACCCGGTGCCGGAGAACAATTGGCAACGAATCCGTGAGGATTCGCCGCCCAGTAGACGCTGTGGACTATTCGTCTAAGGCAAGGTCCTTGGGAAGCTTCAACTCTTTGCTTCCGAGCTCTTCGATGTTGATGTCTTTAAAGGTCAAGATCTTGACGGATTTCACAAAACGGTCTGAGCGGTAGATGTCCCACACCCACACGTCGTTCAACGTCAATTCGAAGTAAAAGTCTCCACCTCGCTCGACGACCGCTTGGGTCACGTCGTTGGCAAGATAAAAGCGACGCTCGGTTTCCACGACGAACTGAAACTGCGTCACCACATCGCGGTACTCGCGGTAGAGCGCTAACTCTGCGTCGCGGTCGAAGTCGTCGAATTCCTCATCCATCGGCGAAAGTCTAACCCTCGTCGATGGGCAGCGTCGGGGCCTTCAACCAGGTCACACGGTGAAGGCTGCACGGGCCCAATTTCTCGATGGCTTCGAAGTGTGTTTTAGCGCCATAGCCCTTGTGGCCCGCGAAGCCGTATCCAGGAAACTCGTCATCCGCACCGATCATGATCTGGTCCCGGGTCACCTTGGCAAGCAATGAGCTTGCCGCCACAGAGAGACAGTCCCGGTCTGCTTTGACCTGGGTCACCACGGCGATGGGTTCCGCCATGACGGGGCTCAACCAATCGTGGTGGCCATCCAGTAACACCACTGCTTTCGAGATATCCCGGACCGCGGCAATGTCAGCAACAGCGCGCACTGCTGCGCGACCAAGCGCGTGGGTGATTCCATAGCGATCAACGTCTGGGGCACTGGCCTGGCCTACCGCCCAGGTTTCAAGCCATTCCTTGATGGCCTCAGCAATCACGGGGCGCTTCTTCTCGCTCACGAGCTTTGAATCTTTGATTCCCTCAGGCGCAGCACCCAGGGTCTGATCAAACACCGCGGCTCCCACCATGACGGGACCCGCGATTGCGCCTCGTCCCACTTCATCGAGAGAGATGATGAACTCAAAGCCACGCTCCAACAGCTCCCTCTCACGCTCAAGAGTGGGAATCACTGAGAAATCTCTCCCGCGGGAATGCCTTGAAATACCTCGGGGTGGTTATCGAGCCACGCCCAGTGTTCGGTGGGCCAACTCACTACAAATGCTCGTCCCACCACGTTTCCCAGCGGAACAAACCCACCGCCAGGCTTCGAAAGATTCGCCCTGGAATCAGCTGAGTTATAGCGGTTATCCCCCATCACCCAGAGTGAGCCCGCTGGCACCTTCACCGAGAAGCTCTCCCCCGACGCCTCGGTGGCGCCGTTGGGCAGACGCAGATAGGTCTCATTCAGTGGAACACCGTTAACCGTGACCGCACCTAACGTGTCACAACACGCCACGGTGTCTCCCGGAAGCCCGATGACGCGCTTAATCAGGTGGTTATTGAGCGACTGGTCTGGCATTCCCAGCTGCACCGACACCCAGTTGAACAGGTGGGTGAGCGGGTCGTCTTCTGTGGCCAACCCCGAGGGCAACCAGCCGCCCGGGTCAACAAAGACCACCACGTCGCCGCGATTGACGTCCACGAGACCAGGCGTCAGCTGAGAAACGATGACGCGATCATCAATTTGCAGGGTGTCGAGCATTGACCCGGTAGGAATAGAAAAAGACCGAATCAGGAAGGTCTTAATCACAAACGACACGACCAGTGCCGAGAGCACGATGATCACTACGTCGCGTACAACGACGTAGGCGTAATGCCCAATCCGGCGGAATGTCCGCGCAGATGAGCTCGCCACGGGGGCTACCTCGTCCGAAGGGGCTTAGGACTCGCGCTTTTCGCGAATACGAGCCTTCTTGCCCTTGAGGCTGCGCACGTAGTACAGCTTCGCGCGACGCACGTCACCGCGAGAGATGATCTCGATCTTGTCGATCACTGGCGAGTGGAGGGGGAACGTACGCTCCACGCCCACCTGGAAGCTGATCTTGCGGACAGTGAAGGTTTCGGTGAGACCGTGACCGCCACGGCCAATCACGATTCCCTGGAAGACCTGGATACGCGAACGGGTACCTTCAACGATGTTGACGTGGACCTTGACGGTGTCACCGGGACGAACGTCGGGAACGTCGGTCTTGAGTGACTGCTGGTCGACGATGTCGAGAGTCTGCATTGTTTTTCACTTTCCGCAGGCACCACGGGATGCCACACTGATGAGGTTGCTGGAGGATGTCTCCAAGAACTTGTGGGAGTCAACCTGCCGAAATCTCCCCCGTGGCAGAACGTCTCGGTTGACCGATGTAATAGTCTGCCATATCGAAGCGCTGAACGAGAAACTGAGTTTCGTCGGCTTCGACGCCCAAGGAGCTCTTTTCTATGTCGATTCCTCGCCATTCTCCCTCCACCGTGGAACAGATGAGGCCCGCTGGCGCCTTCGTGGCCCAGGTATTGCATGAGCTCGTCCTGGTTGCGAAGCCTGGAATGAACCTGTTGGAGCTCGATGAGCTTGCCCATAGCCGCATCCGCGAGGCCGGAGCCACCAGCTGCTACATCGACTACCACCCCTCGTTTGGTGGCTCACCGTTTGGCAAAGTGCTCTGCACCTCCGTCAATGACGCAGCTCTCCACGGCCTCCCCCACGACTACACCCTCCAAGACGGCGACTTGCTCTCCGTTGACTTCGCCGTATCTCTTAACGGCTGGGTCGCTGATGCTGCCAGAAGCGTCATTGTGGGCAACGCCCAGCCGGGCGACCAGCAGCTCATTGACACCACGGTGACGGCCCTCGCCGCAGGAATCGCTCACGCTCGCCCCGGTAACCGTCTGGGTGATATTTCCGCCGCGATAGGCGACGTCGCCCACGCCGCAGGATATTTAGTGAACACCGACTTTGGTGGCCACGGTGTCGGCCGCACCATGCACGAAGAGCCCTCTATCCCTAACGACGGCCGACCGGGTCGCGGACCCAAACTCCAGGCGGGAATGGTGTTTGCCATTGAGCCGTGGCTCATGGTGGGAACCGACGAGTTGGTCTACGACGAGGACGGCTGGACTCTTCGCAGTGCCGATGGCTCACGTGCTGCCCACACCGAACACACCGTGGTGGTCACCGATGGTGAACCGCTGGTGCTGACGAAGTGGCCTAGCTAAGCAGATCGGGGCGGTTGTTTTTCGTCCGCTGCTCAGATTGAGCCTGACGCCAGGCAGCAATTTCTCCGTGGTGTCCACCGAGTAATACCTCTGGGACGTCTAGTCCGCGCCAGGAGGCGGGTTTCGTGTAGCTCGGGTATTCGACCAAGCCGTCTTGGTGGCTTTCTTCCAGCAAAGAGTCTGGGTTTCCCACCACACCGGGGATTAACCGGATGGCCGCCTCCAACATCACCAACGTGGCCACTTCACCACCGTTTAAGACATAGTCGCCAATGCTGAGTTCGAGAACGTTGGCTTTGTCGCGGAAATACTCAACGACCCTCTGGTCGATTCCCTCATACCGGCCGCACGCAAAGACCAGGTGACCAGAGTGGGCGAGGGTTTCCGCCGCGCGTTGGCTAAACAACTCACCTGCTGGGGTCGGCACGACCAGCGTTGACTCTTTCGTCAGCAGCGCGTCAAGAGTCTGCCCCCACGGCTCGGGCATCATCACCATGCCCGCTCCCCCGCCGTAGGGGGTGTCATCAACGGTGCGGTGCTTATCGGTTGTGGCGTCTCGCAGATCGTGGATGGTGATGTCTACGAGATTGTTCTCTTGAGCCTTGCCGATCAGAGAGAGCGCAAGGGGTGCGAAATAGTCAGGGAAGATGCTGACGATGTCGATGCGGAGAGTCATCAGGACCCGTCTTCTACTTCTTCGAATAACCCACCAGGCGGCGTAATTCGCACAAACCCTTCATCGGGGTTGACCTCCGGCACAAACTGCTTCACGAACGGAACCAGCACCTCATCGCCGGCCGAGGTAGCGACTGCGAGCAAATCCTGCGCGGGTAGGTGGTCCACGCGAACAAGTTGTCCCACAACTTGGTCGTCTCGTCTCACATCCAAGCCCACCAGCTGGTGGTCAAACCATGCGTCGTCTTCGTGGGGGCGCTCCGCGGGATCGTGTTCCACCCACAAGATCGCCCGGGCCAAGCCTTCTGCCACCGTGCGGTCGTCGATTCCCTCAAAAAAGACAACGGGCTGGGCGTTGTAATAACGAAGCTCTTTCACCACGAGCTGCTGTCCAAACCATGGGGAATCGGTAGGCACTTGGAGGCTCACCGTTGCACCTTTTTCAAAGCGAAGATCGGGGTCGTCGGTGTAGAGCTCTACTTTGAGAGCGCCTTTGAGACCATGCGCTTTAGTGAGGCGACCTACTCGAAGGTCAGCGCGCTGTGGCTTTGGTGCAGGAAGGCCACCGTGGCGGCCAGTCATTAGTTCTCCGGGTCGACGACGTCAACGCGGACGCGCTTGCCACCAGACAACGCGCCAATCACGGTGCGCAGCGCTTTGGCGGTGCGACCGTTGCGGCCAATTACCCGGCCCAGGTCATCGGCGTGAACGCGGATTTCGAGAGTGTCTCCACGCGAACCTGAAACGCTCGTCACGCTCACCTCATCGGGGTGTTCAACAATTCCCCCGACGAGGTGAGCGAGCGCGCGATCTAACACGATGCTTATTCGGCCTTTGGCTCTTCTGCAGCGGCGTCCTCAGCGGGTGCCTCTTCAGCGGGTGCCTCTTCAGCGGGAGCTTCTTCGGCTGGTGCCTCTTCGGCGGGTGCCTCTTCGGCCGCAGGAGCTTCTTCAGCAGCAGGTG
>JAYOHK010000022.1:9269-15434 GCA_038118225.1 Cellulomonadaceae bacterium
GGTGCCTCTTCGGCGGGTGCCTCTTCGGCCGCAGGAGCTTCTTCAGCAGCAGGTGCGTCCTCAGCGGGAGCAGCAGCTTCTGCTGCGGCTTCCTCGACTGCGGGTGCGTCCTCAGCTACGGGAGCGTCCTCGGCAGGAGCCTCAGCGGCGGGTGCCTCTTCAGCAGGCTTTTCAACCTTGGCGGCCTTGGGGCGAAGAACAGGCTTCTTCTTGGTGTCAGCCTTGAACTCTTCCTTCGGCTCTGCGACCTGAACGGTGCTCTTGGCACCCTTCTCACCCTTGAAGGTTCCCCAGTCGCCGGTGAGCTTCAAAATGGCCAGAACCTGCTCGGTAGGCTGTGCGCCCACTCCGAGCCAATACTGTGCACGCTCTGACTGGACCTCGATCAACGAAGGGTTCTCAGTCGGGTGGTACTTACCGATTTCTTCGATCACACGACCGTCGCGCTTGGTGCGCGAGTCGGCAACGACGATGCGGTAATACGGCGCGTGGATTTTTCCCATGCGCTTCAAACGAATCTTGACAGCCACATTTCTCCTGTAGTGCTTGATGCTTGTGCACGCTCACGACAATGTGGGGACGTAGTCGTGAGAAAGCGTTGGTTTCCCACAAGCGCCAGATAGAGGGTCGAGCGCTCGCGTTACCAGCCACCTATTCTGGCAGATTCTTGGACAGTTGGCGACCACAGACGAACTAGCTGAGTCCGAAGCTCGATCCTGACGAGTTTTCGCTCACCCCGAGGGCTTGTTGAGCGCGCTTTGCGGGGTTGCCCGATCGAGAAGTCTGCTTCTTTTTGTTCTTCGAACCTTTACCTTTTTTACTTCCCGCGCCCGCGCCTGGCATCGGACCCATCCCAGGAATTTGTGGCATTCCGCCCTTGGCGACGGTCTTCATCATCTTGGCCGCTTGTTCAAAACGAGCAACCAGTTGGTTCACGTCAGTCACCGTCATGCCCGACCCCATCGCAATGCGCTTGCGCCTCGAAGCGTTGAGCAGCTTGGGTTGGCGACGCTCTGCGGGAGTCATCGACTGAATGATGGCTTCGGTGCGGGAGAGTTCTTTTTCGTCGATGTTTTCGATCTGGTCTTTCATCCCGCGTGCACCGGGAAGCATTCCCAGCATCGACTGCAACGAGCCCATTTTCTTGACCTGCTGGAGCTGGTCAAGGAAGTCTTCGAGGGTGAACTGTTCGGAGAGGAACTTCTGTTCCATCTCCGCCCGGGTTTCCTCATCGAAGGCTTTTTGCGCCTGCTCGATGAGGGTCATCACATCACCCAGGTCCAGGATGCGGCTTGCCATCCGGTCGGGGTGGAACACCTCGAAGTCTTGGAGTTTTTCACCTACTGAGGCGAAGAGGATGTCGCGGTCGGTAATGCCCTTCACCGACAGTGCCGCACCACCCTTTTGATCACCATCGAGCTTGGTGAGCACCACTCCGGTGAAGTCGACACCTTCACCAAACGCGCGGGCGGTCGTGACAGCGTCTTGACCGACCATGGCGTCGAGGACAAAGAGGACCTCGTCGGGGTCGACTGCCTTTCGGATTGCCCTGGCTTGGGCCATCATTTCTTCGTCCACACCGGTTCGACCGGCGGTGTCGATGATGACAATGTCGTGCATTTTGGACTTGGCGTGAGAAATCGAGTCTTTAGCGACGCGTACCGGGTCGCCCACGCCACTTCCTGGCTCTGGGGCGAACACGGTGACTCCTGCTTGTTCTCCCACGATCTGCAGCTGGTTGACTGCACCAGGCCTTTGCAGATCACAGGCCACCAACAGCGGAGTGTGGCCTTCTGACTTCAAATAGAGGGCAAGTTTTCCCGCAAGTGTGGTTTTACCGGCACCTTGCAAACCAGCCAGCATGATCACTGTCGGGGGGGTTTTAGAAAACTCAAGCCTGCGTCCGGTGCCTCCCAAAATGGCAACCAGTTCGTCCATCACGATGCTGACGACCTGCTGGGCGGGATTCAGAGCTTTGTTGACCTCATCGCCGAGAGCCTTTTCGCGGACGGCTGCGGTGAAGGACTTCACCACTTCGAGGGCAACGTCCGAGTCGAGCAGTGCACGGCGAATTTCCCGGACTGTTCCGTCAATGTCACTTGGGGAGAGTTTTCCCTTTGCGCGGAGATTACGGAACGTCTCGGTTAACCGATCAGAGAGTGAACCAAATGACGCCATGGTGGGCACAAGCCTAGCTGAGGCGCACGGCGGTGAGGTCGATGCGTAGGGTGGAGCCATGGCTGTTATTTCCTTCGAGGGACACACCCCGGACATCTCCGACGACGCATACATCGCCCCCAGTGCCGACCTGATTGGTCGAGTAAGCATTGCCTCTGGCGCCTGCGTGTTGTTTAACGCGGTGGTGCGCGCAGACACTGAAGCAATCAGCGTGGGTGAGGGGTCAAACCTTCAAGACGGTGTCGTGGTTCACGCCGACCCCGGCTTCCCCACCACCATCGGTAAAGGTGTGAGCGTGGGTCATAACGCCACTGTGCACGGCTGCACGATTGGCGACTACGCGCTCATTGGCATGAACGCCACTGTTTTAAACGGTGCCGTCGTCGGCGAAGGCTGCCTCGTCGCGGCCGGCAGTGTGGTGCTAGAAGGCCAGGTCATTCCGCCACGAAGCCTCGTTGCGGGAATTCCCGCGAAGGTGAAGCGAGAGCTCACCGAGGAGGAATATCAAGGCGTGGTCGACAACGGCGTGCACTACCAAGAACTCAGTGCTAAATACCGCTCGAACTAGTCCATTAACGCTTCGGCAAAACGCTTGGCCGAGAATCCTCGAAGATCATCAACCGATTCGCCTTCGCCAATGAGCTTCACCGGCAAACCTGTCTTGTCTTGAACACCCAGGACAAACCCGCCCTTGGCCGACCCGTCGAGCTTGGTCACCACGAGGCCGGTGACACCCGCTTGCTCCAGAAACGCTTCTGCTTGGGCGAGGCCGTTTTGGCCCGTGGTCGCATCCAAGACCAGGAGCACTTCTGAAACCGGGGCAAGTTTTTCGATGACGCGCTTGACCTTCGTGAGCTCATCCATCAGGCCCGTTTTGGTGTGAAGGCGCCCTGCCGTGTCAACCAACACCATGTCGATGCCCTCATCGATCGCGCGCTGCACCGCCTGGTAGGCCACTGAGGCAGGGTCTTGGCCATCGGAGTCTGGGCGCACAATTTCCGCACCAGCTCTGTCGGCCCACAGCGCCACCTGGTCCACTGCTGCGGCGCGGAAGGTGTCAGCCGCTGCGACCACGACGCTTCGGCCAGCGTTGATCAAGTAACGGGCAAATTTGCCAATCGTGGTGGTTTTTCCCACGCCGTTGACACCCACCAACAACACCACTGCCGGGCGCTCGGTGAGGTTCAACGTGGGATCGTGTGTGGCCAAACGGGTCTCAATGGTCTCCACCAAAAGAGACTTCACGTCCTTTGGCGTGTTCAGGCCAATGCGTTCTGCTTCTTCGCGGACTTCGGCCACGAGCGATTCGGCGTAGTCAACACCCGCGTCAGCCACGAGAAGGGCGTCTTCGAGCTCTTCCCAGGTCGACTCATCAATCGTCTCTTGTTGCCAAAGACTGCGCAGGGCTTTGCCCAGAGACCACGAGGCCACGGGCTACTCGCCGTCGATCGGTTCGAGGCCAATCAGAGGCGGAGCCTCAGAGGATGTGGCCGGCTGTGCAGAGCGCTCCACAATCGCGGTCGTCAGAATCGAAGCACTGAGCACACCGGCAATGGCGATTAACGCCCATCCGAGTGCTTGTTTCCGGCCCACGATGCCAGACTACCCCTCCCCGCCCATCATCCGAATACGGTAACGCCACGCTTTAGACTGGCCAGAATGGCCAACCGGCCTCCACCCACACCATGAACCAACGACGGCAAAAAGGCGTTCTCACCCAACTCCTCGTGTGGAGTTGGGTATTTGGGGTTCTCTTCGGGTGGCCGATGGCTGTTTTCTTCTCAAGTCAAACGGCACAGGCCGTCAGTACTCCAGCGCTGTCACTTCCCGAGGCTCAAACTATTGCGGTCGCCAACACGTTCACCGACGTGGTTCCCGCTGGAAACGGCGACGTCCTCACTGGATTTAGCGGAAACATTAGGGCGCTACTCACCGTTGACACCGGAATGCTCCGAATCGGCGGTGGAAGTACTTATGACGGCACCAACTACACACTGACGGTGAGTGGGGTAACCGTGGATGTTCCATTTGGCTACCGCTCGTCTGAAATTTCGTCATCGGGAACCGTAGGAAAACCGGAGCTCGCACTTGAGGGTTCTGCCTCTGACGTCAACGCCGTATTAGCCGAGCTGGAATTTAGTCGGGCAGCCGGAACGTCGACGCTGACAGTTTCTGCCGTGAAATCTGGCGCGAACATTGCCTACAGCCAAGACACGGGCCATTATTACGAGTTCGTCAATTCGGGGATTACCTGGCGCGATGCTCGATGCGCCGCAAAATTCGATAATGGCTCCTACGACGCCAACAGCTCGCGTTACGACAAGTGTGATGAATCTAATCTGACGCCACGTACGTTCAACGGACTCACTGGATACCTGGCCACCGTCACGTCACAAACGGAAAACACCTTCGTCACCAACAAAGCAGGATCCTCTGCGGCCTGGATTGGCGGGTCCGATCTTGCCGTTACGAGGACGATTGCGGACCCCACGACCGACATCCCCGCCACCGAACAAAATTGGCGATGGGTTGACGGTCCCGAAGCGGGTCTTATCTTTTGGAGGACCGTGTGTGGAACGGGAGTGGTCACCACCTGTGCCGGAGCTGATGCGTCCACGCAATTTAGCTATTGGAACAGTAGCGAGCCTAATAACTCCCGCGGCGAAGAAGCCGTTCAATTACTCTCCGGCGGGAGCGGAAAGTGGAACGACCTTCCAGAAGATTCGTCGCTACTCCCCTACATCGTCGAATACGGCGGGCTATCGGGCGAGACCGCGATCGAAGAGGTAACCGACACGGTATCCCTCAGTGTGGCCCTCGATGGCCCTCCGACCGCCGTGACCGGGTCGGCGAGAGATTCGGCAGTGACGGTGTCATGGACAGCCCCCGTCATCGTCACCGGAACGACGGTGAGCAGTTACACGGCAACATCGACCCCAGGCGGGTTCACCTGCACATCATCGTCAACCTCGTGCACGGTGGCCGGGCTGACTAACGGGACGGCATATACCTTCGTCGTCACCGTCACCTTTGCCGACAACAACACCAGAAGCTCGAATGCTTCTTCATCAATCACGCCCGCCGTCCAGCCCAGCACCCCGTCACCGAGTCGAAGCACAGCCACGGCCACCACCCCGATACCGACACCCGCACCGACTCCTACTGTTCCCACTCCCGCACCTACACCCCCACCGCCCGCTGCTGAACCTCCCCCTGCCCCTGAACCGCCGGCTGTTCCAGAGCCTGAGCCCCTGGCAGTGGTTGAACCCGAACCCGAACCCCTCCCGGAGCCTGAGCTTGCTCCTGAGCCACCAGGGATAGTCGGGTTACTATCCGATCCCACTCAAGCAGTCCAGATCTTTACCCAAGTGGGCCAGCCCACCGCAAATGCCGCGATTGGCGCATCGGGTGATGATTCGGTCATTGTCGAATTTGACCCCATGGGAAGCCCCGAGGCCGTGCAAGCGACGACCAATTTGGTGGGCGCCACCGCCGCGGTGGCCGGTGTGGCTGCTGCAGCTGCCGGTGCCGCAAGTGCCGCCGCCGCGGCGGCAGGTTCGGCAGCAGCCGGGTCCGCGGCTGCCTCTAGCGCTGCGAGTTCGGCGGCTGGCGCCAGTGGTGGTGCGGCTAGCAGCGGTGGAACGGGAGCCGGAGGTGGTGGTCAAGCCGCTCCGAGCGCCGAAATGAACGAAGACGTTCTTGATGCCATGGCCGGAGCGGATTTCGACGTCGACCGTTTCCGAGGCCAGCGAAAACGATGGGGCGATCGCTTGCCCATTTGGAGGTTCTGGTTTGCGAACTTCCTCGACACCCCAAGCACCTGGATAACGAGAGTGTTTGGCCCCCTGTCTCCGCTCCTATCAAAGCTCTCAAACGATGCGACCTACCTTCGCGCGATGTTCGGTCCGCTCGCATTGGCGTTGCCCGTCGTAAGTGTGTGGATTGCTCTTCGGGCTCTCCAGGAAAACGAAGGGGTGTTGCTTCACC
>JAYOHK010000023.1:0-7191 GCA_038118225.1 Cellulomonadaceae bacterium
AACATCCAACGCCACCCCTCGATTCCAACAATTTCACCGGCGCCTGCAAAGAATCCGCCCACGACGGGCCCAATCACACTGGAGGTACCAAAGACCGCCAAAAACATGCCCTGATACCGCGCGCGCTCACGAGGCGGCACCACGTCGGCGATGATCGTGATGGCAAGAGAAAACAATCCACCGGCACCCAGTCCTTGGAGGGCGCGGTAGGCAGCAAGCTCATACATCGTCTGGGCAAGGCCCGAAGTAAGCGAGCCCAAGATGAAGATCGAGATTGCGATCATAAACAGTGGCCTACGGCCAAAAATGTCGCCAAGCTTTCCGTAAATCGGGGTGCTTATTGTCGAGGTGATCAAATATGCCGTGGTCGCCCAGGCCTGAAGCGATAGCCCGCCAAGGTCATCGGCAACAGTACGCATGGCAGTACCGACAACGGTCTGGTCGAGGGCTGCGAGGAACATCCCCGACATCAACCCGGTCAGGACCAAGAGAATCTGGCGGTGGGTAAGAGTGCCAGACGAAGCGGCGTCTCTCATTTGCGCTGAACGCGAGGTACTTGACATGTGATCTTTCTAATAATCAACCGAACCTTTGGAGTGTAGTTGGCAAATTCAATGAATCGGCCGAGATTCACACGCCTGACTAGGCCAGATAGAAAACCGAATCCAGCTGCTTAAACCCCTCATCAGGCCCAACACCATCGAGATCCTCAAAGTAGGGGCCCATCATGGCCTGCCAGCGCTCATTGACCTCTTTGGCGGCCATTCCTGCACGTGCGGCGTCAAGGTCAGGAGTTTCGAAGTAGCCAAAAAGTGCTGCATCGTCGCGGTCGAGAAATAGCGAGTAATTGGTCCACCCTGTGTCGCGAAGAGCCTGGAGCATGTCTGGCCACACATTCTTGTGGTGTTCGACGTATTCGTCGAGGAGTTCTTTTTTCAGCTGAAGCCTGAAACCAACGCGTTGCATGGGGAATCCTTCCTGAGAGAAAACAAGCCGGGTGGCAGACATAAGCCTGCCACCCGGTTCGTTAGTTGCTACCTACGCGGAGATTAGTAAATCTCCTTGAAGGTGGCGATGTTGTCGATGGTGAAGGTGAATGGGTCACCGAGGTAAGCAATGCCACCATCAACCACTTCGTAAGTGGTCTCACCAGCGGAGAACGATGCGCCTACAGCGCCGTCGAACTCACCGTTGTGACCGAGGACAGCTGCGTAAACAGCAACGTATCCGAGGTCAATTGGGTTCCACAGACCAACCTTGGCAATGGTTCCGTCCTCAATGTAAGGAGCCATTTCCGAAGGCAGACCGAGACCGGTTACGGCTACGTCAACGCCCTTAGCCTTCTTCTCCTGTGCAGCGGCAAGGACACCAACGGTGGTTGGTGCGATGATGCCTGCTACGTCAGGGTACTGAGACAGGATGGCGTTGAACTGCTCAACCGACTTGGTTGCGTCGTCGTCACCGTAGAACACTGCCGAGTCAAGGCTTCCGCCAACCCACGACATGTTCGGGTAGGTCTCTTCAAGGTAAGGACCCATTGCTTCAATCCAGACGTTCTGGTTTGCCGCGGTAGCAGCTGCGGAGAGGATCGCAACCGATCCCTCTTCGCCAACTTCCTCAGCAACCCAGTCAACCTCGGCGGTACCAATGCGGTTTGCAGCCGAAGGAAGGATCGAAACCAGACGAGCCGAAGCTGCTTCAGCAGCAACGTCGGCGTCAGAGGTCACGATGGTGATGCCAGCAGCAGCTGCTTCTTCAAGAGCAGGAACGATGGCGTTCTGGTCAGCAGCCGAGATCACAAGAGCGTCGTAACCCTCTTGGATGACCTGGTTGATGAACTGAACCTGTGCGGGGCCGGTGGCCTCGTTTGGTCCGATGTAGTCACACGAAGCGCCAAGCTCAGCACACGCTGCCTGGGCACCCTCGTCCCATGCGGAGAAGTAACCAATGTTGATGGCCTTCGGCATGATTGCGATGCGCAGACCGTCTGCTGCGGCATCAGTGGTCTCTTCGGCAGCCGGAGTCTCTTCAGTCGAAGCGGACTCAGTGGTGCTGCTTGCGCAGCCGGCGATACCGAGCGCAAGAACCGAGGTCAGGGCAAAAGCCTTGATCCCGGACTTAAGGAGCCGGTTATTCATTTCCCACCTCTCGTAGGGTTTTCTTGGTGTTTTCCTTCACACTCCTGGGTTTCAGGGTGCGCAGGGCTTCAGTCACACGGGGTGTGATGACTGAAATTAGAAGCAACAAACCACTGACGATCATCAGTGAGTTGGCGCTAAATCCAGATAGCTGAAGAGCAGAGCGAATCACTCCCAGCGAGAACACGGCGGCGATGACGCCCCAGATGGTTCCAATGCCTCCGGCAATCGACACTCCACCAAACAAGGTAGCGGCGATGACGCTGAGCTCATAGCCCACGGCGCCATCGGGTGAGGCCGAGGCAAAACGGAGGGTGTACACAATTCCGGCAATACCCGACATCAAGCCAGTAATCGCAAACAGTGCCATCTTGTGGCGCTGAACGGGAATACCGCTGAACTTGGCAGCTTCTGCGTTGGTTCCAATTGCGAAGGTCCACCGACCAAAGCGAGTGTGGTGCAGCACAAACCATGCGATTGCGACCAGGATCACAAGAAGAATGGTCGACCAGGGTAAGAACGTTCCGGGGATCTTTCCGTAACCAATGGAGATCCAGAAGTCGGGAAGCTGGTTCACTGGCTGGCTTCCCAGCAGCGCGAAGCTCAAGCCTCGATAGAGCGCCAACGTCGCAATAGTCACGGCCAATGACGGCAACCCGAGTTTTGTGACCAAGAAACCGTTAAACAGTCCACAGGCAAGACCCACGAGCAGTCCCCCCAGCATCGCCACTTCAAATGACAATCCGGCGCGGAAGAGAAACCCGGTCGACGCACTTGCCAGGTTCAGAGTTGACGCGACCGACAGGTCAATTTCGCCAGCAATGATCAAGAAGGTCATTGCGAGCGCGATGATCGCAAACTCGGTCACATCGCGCAGAACAAAGGCAAGGTTTGAGGTGTTGGCGAAGTTGTCGGCCACCAGGGTTCCCCACAACACGGCCAAGACGAGGAAGAGCCCAACGCCCTTATCCCAGGTGAAGTTCACTTTAGTCATCCTTGGACCCCATAATCGTCGTCGACTTCACCCTCGAATTCAGGTACTTATCAAAGGCAATCGCCAGGATGATGAGGCCTCCGTTGAAGGCCTGCTGCCAAAACTGCGGGATTCCAAGAGCTCCAATGGCGCGGGTGATTGTCTGGAGCAAGATGGCACCGAAGAAGGCACCCCATACCGATCCAGACCCACCGGCGATCGTCACACCACCGACCACACATGCAGCCACAACAATGAGCTCGAGGGCGATCCCGGAGTTGGTGTTCGCGGCACTGTAGCGACCAAGCATCACTGCTCCTGCGAGACCGGCGATTGCGCCGTTAATCACAAATGCGGAGAACACTCTCTTGGCTACGGGAATACCGGCGAGGTTGGCTGCAGGTGGGTTAGAGCCAATGGCATAAAGGTCTCGACCCGAGCGGAATCTGCGCATGGCAAACCCCGCCACAATCACCAACACCAAACCAATTAAGAACAGGTAGGGAATTCCACCGAGTCGGTTGAGACCAATCCAGCTGACCTCGGGTGGAACCATTGCCGCAGTAATAGTGCGGCCAAAGGCGTATTCGCTGAAGACTCCGCGCACGATGTAGAGCGATCCAAGGGTGACAACGAGGCTAGGCAGCTTCAAATAGGCCACCAGGAAGCCGTTTATCGCCCCAACAAGCACGCCAATACCGAGCGCCGCAGCGAGAGTGACGAGGGTCGGATAGCCCTTGTCGTAGAGATCTCCAATAACGAACGATGTGAAACCAATCAACGAACCGACCGACAAGTCGATGTGCCGCATCACGATGACAAAGGTTTGCCCCACGGCCAAAATCGCGACGATCGAGACACCCAAGAGGATGTCGATGACACCGGTAGCAGAGAAGAAGGAAGGCTTGACGACACCCGTGATCAACACCACGATCACAATCGCGGCGAATACGGGCATTTCACGTGCCTTAAACACGTTCATGAAGGCGCTCACGCGGCTACCACCCCTCCTGTTGCGAGTGTGATGACCTTTTCGGCGTCAGCGTCTGCCCGGTCCAAAATGCCCATTTGCTTGCCCTCACGCATCACGACGATGCGATCGGACATGCCCAAAACCTCTGGAAGCTCGGAGGAGACCATAATCACGGCCATGCCGGCTTGGGCTTTCTCAGAGAGCAGTCGGTGAACTTCAGCCTTGGTTCCGACGTCGATTCCACGAGTGGGCTCGTCGACAATCAGCAACTTAGGCTCGGTTGCAAGCCATTTTCCCAGCACAACCTTTTGCTGGTTTCCACCAGAAAGGCGCTCAACGGGGTCGTTGATGCTCGCGTATTTAAGCTGCAGCGTCTCCCCCCACGTGCTTGCCGTGACATCTTCTCGTTTGGCCGAGAGGAAGAGCCCCTGGGACAGGCGCTTAAAGACCGTCACTGCCACGTTTCTGGCGATGGAGAGTGCCATGAACAGCCCCTGCTGTCGGCGATCTTCTGGAACAAGAGCAAGACCCATGTCCATCGCCGCAGAAGGCTTGCCCTGGGGAACGCGGGTTCCCATCAGCTCAACCGATCCGCGATCATAGGTGTCAACCCCGAAGATGGCGCGCATCACTTCAGAGCGGCCTGAACCTACGAGACCCGCAAAGCCAAGAATTTCGCCGGCTCGAACATCAAATGTGATGCCATCGAACTGGCCCTCAAGACTCAAATCTTTCACGCTCAACACCACATCACCGGGCGTAGAGGGAAGCTTGGGGAACAACTCGGACACTTCACGGCCCACCATCATCCGCACAACGTCGTTCTCGGTGGTGTTTGCGATGAGCTCAGTGCCGACGGTGGCGCCATCGCGCATGACTGTCATTCGATCACACAGTGCGAAAACCTCGTCGAGGCGGTGGCTGACAAACACCACAGCCATACCCTGATCGCGCAGGTTTCTGGCGACCTGGAACAGCCGTTCCACCTCACGCGACGACAGCGCAGCAGTTGGCTCGTCCATCACGATCACGGTCGCGTCAGTCGAGAGCGCTTTAGCAATTTCAACGATCTGCTGGTCGGCAATCGAAATACCGCGCGCTTTGTGCTGAGGGTCAAGGTTGACTCCCAGTCGCTCAAACAGGGCACGGGCCTGGGAATCCATTTCTGCCCAGTCGACAAGGCCACCCTGGGTGAGCTGGCGCCCCACAAATACGTTCTCTGCAAGAGTCAGGTCGGGGAACAGGCTTGGCTCTTGGTAAATCACCGCAATTCCCTGCTCGATTGACGCACGGGTTGAACCCTGCTCGAACTTTCCACCGCGAAGGGTGATCTCTCCTCCATCGGCAGAGTGCACACCGGCGAGCGTTTTCAACAAAGTGGACTTGCCGGCACCGTTTTCCCCGAGCAGTGCGTGGACTTCACCGGGGTAAAGAGTGAGGGTCGCATCAACGAGAGCCTTCACGCCACCAAAGTTCTTGGCGACATGGCTCATCTCTAGCAGGGGCGCGAATTGCCCTGCTTGTTGACTAGAAGTCGACTGCGCCATTGCGGTAAACCCTTACTTTTTGAATCGTTTCAATACCGTACCGGAAAGTTCACTCATTAGCCGACCATTTGGTCATTTAGTGAGCGAATTGTTACCAAATCCCCTACTTTTTCCCCACCGGAATAAGCCTCTGAAGCTGTGTGACGTGTCCGGGTTCTAACTCTTCGAGTTTGTTGACTCCCAGCAGTCGCATCGTCCTCGTGACCTGTTCGGCAAGAATCTGCACCGCGCGGTCAACCCCCGCGGTTCCCCCGGACATCAGGCCATACAAATAGGCCCGACCAATGAGGGTAAATCTGGCACCCATCGCCACCGACGCCACAATGTCAGCACCTGACATGATGCCCGTATCAATGTGAACTTCCATGTCTTTGCCCACTTCTTTCACCACGTGGGGCAATAGGTGGAAAGGAATAGGTGCGCGGTCGAGTTGTCGACCACCGTGGTTGGACAAGATGATGCCGTCAACACCCACCTTGGCAATTTTCTTGGCATCCTCAACCGTCTGGACGCCCTTCACCACGACCTTGCCTGGCCACTGATCCTTGATCCAGGCCAAGTCTTCATAGGTGACAGTCGGGTCAAACATGTGATCCAAAAGTTCTGCGACAGTTCCACTCCAACTAGATAGTGACGCAAACTCCAGCGGATCAGTGGTGAGGAAGTCAAACCACCACCATGGCCTGGGAAGAGCATTCAATACTGTTCCTGCGGTCAATGCAGGAGGAATCGAGAAACCATTTCTCTTATCCCGAAGCCTGGCGCCGGCGACGGGAACATCTACGGTGACCAACAACGTGTCAAAGCCAGCCTTCGCTGCGCGGTCGACCAACTCCATGGAACGGTCGCGGTCTTTCCACATGTACAGCTGGAACCAGTTACGACCACCCGGCGCAGCGGCAGCGACTTCCTCCATGGAACGCGTGCCCATAGTGGAGAGCGAGAAGGGAATCCCCCACTTCTCGGCCACTGTCGCACCCGCAATTTCGCCCTCGGTGTGCATCATGCGGGTGAAGCCAGTCGGCGCAATACCGAAAGGCAATTCCACCTTCTTGCCCAAGACATCCCAGCCAGTCGACACCTCCGACACATCGCGAAGAATTGCCGGGTGGAACTCGATGTCTTCAAAGGCTTGACGTGCACGGCCTAGCGACAATTCAGCCTCGGCCGACCCATCGGTGTAGTCAAACGGAGCCTTCGGGGTGCGACGCTTAGCGATATCGCGCAGGTCCCAGATGGTAAGGGCTTTCTCGAGGCGACGCTTCTTGAAATTCAGCGTGGGTGCCTGGAACTTCAGCAGCGGAGCAAGCTCCTTCGGACGTGGAAAACGACGCTTCACCATCAGACACCTACCTGGATTGAGGGAGTAAATACTTCGGGAGAAAAAGCCTGGCGAACCAGAGCGCGCATCGACTCCAGATCGCCGCTAAGGAGTCCCGCCGTGCGGGCTTGGACAAGAAGGTTTCCCAGCGCCGTCGCTTCAACGGGTCCGGCAACAACTCTGCAGCCTGAAATATCAGCCAGGCGCTGGTTAAGAAGTCTGTTCTGTGAGCCGCCACC
>JAYOHK010000023.1:7291-13600 GCA_038118225.1 Cellulomonadaceae bacterium
ACGTTGTGCAAGAAGCGAATACGCCCATCGACTCCGCGTTCGTTGGTGAAGTTTGCCTGGCGAGCTGCGTCGCTCACAATGGGGGTCATCGTTTCAACGCCCACGAGCCCCCACGTTCCGCAGGAAATATAGGCGGATTCGTCATCGGCCATGGGCGCAGCAACCACTGCTGAAGCCGTGTCGTGTGAGCCAACGGTCACGACGGGAGCCGCAAAACCAACGATGTCCTGCACGCTGGGAAGAAGACCTCCTACCGACACCCCCGCTTCGACGATGGGGGCAAACACGTTGCGCGGCGCTCCGGAGAGTCCGATCAGTTCGTCATCAAAAGCCCCAGAGCTCACATCAGTAAGCCCGGTGGTCGACGCATTCGTAATTTCGGTAGCCGCCTGGCCCGTGAGCCAGTAGTTGATCAGGTCAGGGATTAACAGGAGCGAATCGGCAGATGCAGCCTTGCCGCCCCAGTCTTCTGTCGCGAGTTGGTAAATCGTGTTGAAGGGAAGAAATTGCAGCCCATTTCTCGCATAGAGCGCGTCGTGGCCCATCTTCTGGTGAATTGTGTCGACACCGGCCTCGGTGCGCTCGTCTCGGTAGTGGTGTGGCTCCCACAGAAGCGAACCATTGTGCAACAGGCCGTAGTCAACAGCCCAGGAGTCCACTCCGATGCTGGCCACATCACCGTCGACCATCGCCATGCCGCGGAGGATTTCATCAAAAAGGCCAGAAATATTCCAGTGGAGCGACTGGCCCACCTGGGTCGGGCCGTTAGGGAATCGGTGGAGCACCTCATGCTCCAAGACTCCCTTTCCAACGGTGCCACGAATGACCCGGCCGCTCGTTGCGCCCAGGTCAATCGCCAGCAATGTGTGGGTCATCGAAGGAAGGCTGCCGCCACTCCAGAATCAACAGGGATGTGAAGACCAGTGGTGAGACCAAGGTCTGGTCCGGTAAGAACCGATACCGCGTCTGCCACAGACTCAGGTACGACCTCGCGCTTCAAGATGGTGCGCTGGGCGTAGTACTTACCCAGGTCTTCTTCCTTGACGCCATAGGTCTTGGCGCGGTTTGCACCCCAACCACTGGCAAAAATTCCCGAGCCACGGACTACGCCATCTGGGTTGATTCCATTGACGCGGATGCCGTGCTCACCGAGCTCCACTGCCAACAAGCGCACCTGATGGGCTTGATCGGCCTTGGTAGCGGAGTAGGCGATGTTGTTGGGGCCTGCGAAGACAGAGTTCTTGGAGGAGATGTAGATGATGTCTCCGCCCATCTGCTGAGCAATCTGGACGCCTGCGACCTCACGAGACATTAGGAAGGAGCCCTTGGCCATGATGTCGTGTTGGAAGTCCCAGTCAGCCTCGGTCGTATCCATCAACGGCTTCGACAGCGAGACTCCTGCGTTGTTGACCAGGATGTCGATTCCGCCGAAGGCAAGAACTGCTGCGCTAATCGCGGCCTTGATGGCGGACTCACTTCGCACGTCCACGCCTACACCCACTGCGACGTCGGTGTTTCCCATTTCGGCAGCGACTGCTTGGGCTTTCTTTTCATCCAAGTCAGCAATTACCACGCAGGCTCCGTCTGCGACCAAGCGCTCGGCAATTGCCTTCCCGATACCGCTTGCAGCACCGGTCACCAGGGCGACCTTCGTGGCGTGTGACTTGGGCTTGGGCAAGCGCTGTAACTTTGCCTCCTCCAGAGCCCAGTACTCGATCCGGAACTTCTCGCGCTCCGAAATGGGCTTGTAAGTGGAGAGTGCTTCTGCACCACGCATCACGTTGATTGCGTTGATGTAGAACTCGCTGGCGACGCGAGCAGTCTTCTTGTCCGGGCCGTAGGAGAACATTCCCACCCCTGGAACCAAGACAATTAGCGGGTCTGCACCGCGCATCGCAGGCGAATCAGCATCTGCAAATCGTTCGTAGTACTTCGCATAGTCAACGCGGTACTTCTCGTGGAGCTGGCCAAGTCGCTTGATGGTCGCGTCTTTATCGGCGGTCGGGGGAAGGTCCAGCACCATCGGACGCACCTTGGTGCGCAGGAAGTGGTCAGGGCACGAGGTGCCAAGCTTTGCCAGGGGCATCAGCTTCTCGCTGGCCAGGAAGTCCAAGACTTCCGGAGCGTCAGTGAAGTGACCCACCATGCGGCGATCCGTTGAGGCCATGCCGCGGATCACAGGGGCGAGCCATGCGGCGCGTTCGGCCCGTGCCTTGGGCGCTAGGGCCTGATTGGCCTTGACGATCTTGCCGAAGGGGTTTTTCTTGCCCTTTGTCTTGATGTAACGCTCGGCGGTACGAATAATCCACAGCGAGTTCTTTTCAGACTCTTCGCTGGTGTCGCCCCAGGCGGTAATGCCGTGGCCTCCGAGGATGCAGCCCACCGCCTGCGGGTTGTTCTCTTTGATCTTTGCGATGTCTAGGCCCAGCTGGAAGCCTGGACGGCGCCATGGAACCCACACCACCTTGTCGCCAAAAATCTTCTGGGTCAGTTCTTTCCCATCCACTGCGGTCGCGATTGCGATACCCGAATCAGGGTGGAGGTGGTCCACGTGGTTTGCCTCAACCAAAGCGTGCATAGCGGTGTCGATTGACGGAGCTGCTCCGCCAAGGCCGTGGCGACAGTAGTCAAACGCTGCAACCATTTCGTCCTCACGGGCAATACCTGGATACACGTCAACAAGTGATCGCACCCGGTCAAGCTCCAGCACAGCCAGGCCTGGCTCAGTCAAGGTGCCAAGGTCTCCCCCGGATCCCTTCACCCAGACCAGGTCAATGGGCTTACCCGTAAGTGGGTTAGTGGCGCGACCCTTGGCGGAGGTGTTGCCTCCGGCGAAGTTGGTGTTCTTCGGGTCAGACCCGAGCCTGTTGCTTCGAGTAATCAGGTCCTTAACGGTCTTGTTCACGCTTATGCGCCCCATCCCATTTGCTGGCCACCCACACGCTCGGCGGCAATCTTTTCCAGCTCTCCACTTTCGCGGTAGGCGGTGAAGGGGTCGCGGGGCAATCCGCGCGATTCTCGCCAGTCGGCAAGTGCTGGGCGAACATCCGTGTTGAACGCATCCATCAGCAACTGGTTGGCGGCCAACACATCTCCAGCAACTTCAGCCCTGTCGAGAGCGTCCATGTCGACAAGGAGCACCTTGGCGGTCATTTCTTGAACGTTGAGAACGCTTCGAATTTGTCCGGGGATTTTGTCTTCGATGTTGTGGCACTGGTCGAGCATGAATGCCACTTCGGAGTTGGAGTCGAATCCACCGTTGCGATACACCTCAAAAATGATGCGGAAAAGCTGGAATGGATCCGCTGCTCCCACAATCAAATCGTCGTCGGCATAGAAGCGCGAGTTGAAGTCGAACGATCCCAGTCGACCCAGGCGAAGTAGCTGAGCCACAATGAACTCGATGTTGGTTCCTGGTGCGTGGTGTCCGGTGTCGAGACATACCTGTGCTTGCTCTCCAAGCGCCAGCACCTGAACATAAGAGGTTCCCCAGTCGGGAACGTCGGTGTGGTAGAACGCTGGCTCGAAGAACTTGTATTCAAGGACGAGGCGCTGATCGCCGCTCAAGCGAGCGTAGATCTTTTCGAGCGATTCGTGGAGGCGATCCTGGCGGGCGCGAATGTTGACCTGGCCAGGGTAGTTCGAACCGTCCGCCAACCAGATCTTGAGGTCGCGCGATCCGGTCTGGTCCATGATGTCGATGCACTCGAGGTGGTGATCGATTGCCTGCTGACGGACCTTCTTGTCGACGTGGGTGAGCGAACCAAACTTGTAGATCTCATCCTGGAAAGTGTTGGAGTTGATAGTTCCCAGGCTCACACCGAGGTCTTCGGCGTGCTTCTTGAGAGCACCGAAGTCATCAACCTTGTCCCAGGGGATGTGAAGCGCTACCGAGGGTGCAAGCTTCGTGTAGCGGTTAACTGTGGCGGCGTCCTCGATCTTTTCAAATGCTGTACGAGGCGTACCAGGCGTAGTAAACACTTTGAACCTGGTGCCAGAGTTTCCAAACGCCCACGAGGGCAGCTCAATGGCTTGGGCTTCGAGAATGTCGATTTGCTTCTGGGTGAACATGGGGCGCCTCTCCGAGCCGTGTAATGCGTTTTCCGGGCGTTTTTCCGGGTATTTGGGGTTTCACAGCGCCTTTCGTGACGCCATTGAAACGATTCAATGAGTAAGCTAGCAGAAATTGCCACGCAGGCAAACCGGCATTGACGCCACGAGGAGATCATGTCCGCCAGTATCAAAGACGTTGCCGCTCAGGCAGGAGTCTCGGTAGGGACGGTCTCAAACGTTCTCAATCACCCCGATCGGGTCTCCCCCGAAACGGTCGACCGTGTCCGCGGAGCGATCAAAGATCTCGGCTTCGTGCGCAATGACGTTGCCCGTCACCTACGCGCCGGTGAGAGCCGAACGATTGCACTATTGGTGATGGACGCAGCCAACCCGTTCTTCACTGACCTTGCAAAAGGCGCCGAAGACGAAGCGACAAATTTGGGCCTATCCGTCGTGATGGGCAACACCGCAGAAACGAGTGAGCGGGAAAACAGCTACTTGGACTTGTTCGAAGAGCAACGTGTTCGAGGCGTCCTCATTTCTCCCTATGGCGACGTGGAAGAGCGTCTTCTACAGCTCAAACAATTTGGAATCCCATCCGTCCTTGTCGACCGCGCGAGCTCGAGCGGGAAGCTCAGCTCTGTATCCGTAGACGACGTCGCGGGCGGAAAAACCGCAGTGACTCACTTGATCGAATCGGGCAGAACCACAATCGGTTTTGTCGGTGGTGGTCTCGATGTGCCCCAGGTGCGCGATCGTCTACAGGGCGCCCGCGAGGCTCTCAAGGGACACCCTGCAGTGTCGCTTGAAGTGTTTGAAACTGCGGCAACCACGGTGCTTGAGGGTCGCCGGGTAGGTGAGCAGATCAGCCAGATGAACCCGAACGAGCGACCCGATGCGCTCTTCGCCGCAAACGACCTGGTCGCAATTGGCCTACTTCAAGCTTTCATGGCCACCGCCGCAATTCGAGTACCAGACGACATCGCGCTAATTGGCTATGACGACATCGACTTCTCCCCTTCGGCGATTGTTCCCTTGACATCGATTAGGCAGCCGAGCCGTCTGATGGGGCAAACCGCGCTTGAAATCTTGAACTCAGAAGCACAAGATTCCACCCAACCTCCCCAAGAAGTGGTGTTTCAGCCCGAGCTGGTTGTTCGCTCGTCCACCTAAATCAAGTTGTCTACAGCTCTCCGAAGAGCGCCGCTTACTCAGAGAATTGTCTGCCCTGGGCTTGGCTTGCCTTATGGGTATTAGCGTCTTGCCCATGAATGCAGTTCGACAGCAACGACAGCAACGCAAGCAATTTGATACCATGAAGCTTCCGACGTCAGGGGGCACATCAATGGCAACAATGACCATTCGAAACATTCCAGACGATGTGTATCGCGCCCTCAAAGTGAAGGCAGCTCTCCATAACCGCAGTGCGGAAGCGGAGGTTCGCCAACTCCTTGAAGACCAATTCGGTACACAGCCAGACGGTGAAGGTTTCAAAGAGGCACTCCTCACCTTCGCTCGAGCGGCGCAGCTCTCTGAAGCTGAACTAAAGCTCTTTGAGCGTGACAAAACCCCTCACAGCGCGACGACTGAGAAATGATCGTTCTCGACACAAATGTGATTTCGGAACTCTCCACAGCCACGCCAAACCACAATGTGAAAACTTGGTTTGACCGCCAGGACGACATAAGCCTGTTTTTGAGCGCGATGACCATTGCCGAGCTTCGCCTCGGGGTAGAGCTCCTGCCAGAGGGCAAAAAGAAGCAGAGCCTCTGGGGCATCCTTGAGCAAACGGTAATTCGCCCCTTCGCCTATCGAACGCTCGCCTTCACAAGCGCCGTCGCAGACTTCTGGCCATCATTGATGGCACGAGAACAACGTCGCGGGAACACACTCTCCACGGCTGACGCAATCATCGCGGCCACAGCCTTGGCATGTGGAGCGAAGCTGGCCACCCGCGATTCCCAATTGCTCAAGGTCAAAGGACTTCCCACGCTCAATCCATGGGCGCTAGAGCAAGACCTAGCTAATTAACCCAAAGGAAGACGAATATCTTCTGGGGCAGTGGCCGGCGGCACAAACCTGTTGCGCTCACTCTTTGCCGCATAGCCCAGCGACATCCCGCACAACAGCTTGTATCCCTTGGGGATGTCAAACTCGTCTCGAATCGGCTTTGACCAAAACGCGAGGAAGCCTTGGGCGCAGGTATCTAAGCCACGTGCTTTGGCGGCGAGCATCAGGTTTTGCATGAGCAATCCG
>JAYOHK010000024.1:0-11331 GCA_038118225.1 Cellulomonadaceae bacterium
GTGAGCGCCCGAATTGCAGAGGTAGATGGCTAAGGCATGACGTTTTCACTCGAGACAATTTTTTATGTGGGCGAAGCAATTGGAGTGCTCGCCTTCACTATTGCGGGTGTGCTCGCGGGTGTGCGAAAGCGCCTCGACGCAGTGGGGGTCGTTGTCATTGCATTTCTCACCGCCCTAGGCGGGGGAACCCTTCGAGACGTCTTGCTTGACCGACGCCCCTTCTTCTGGGTGGCCCACGAAGAATGGGTGTGGGTGGTCATCATCCTCGGAGTCGCGGGGTCAATCTTTTTGCGCTCGAGACACTTTGAGCCGACCTTTCGCGCCATTCAATGGCCAGACGCCATCGGCTTAGGCCTCTTTGCGGCCTCCGGAACTCAAATCGCCTTGGATTCAGGATCCACCCCGTTGATTGCCACCTTGATGGGGGTCGTCACCGCAGCGTTCGGGGGAATGATTCGAGACATCCTGGTCAACGACATTCCCTGGGTGGTTGCGAGCTACCAGCTCTACGCCATCATCGCTTTCCTAGGTGGATGGCTCGTCTGGTTCTTAGGCCTCCTGGGCGCAGCACCAGCCCTGGCCGTGGGTATCGGAGCAATCGCCATCACGCTGACCAGGATGCTGGCCATCGTGTTCAACTGGCAGCTGCCCAACTGGCGCATTAATGACCACACTGGGGTCATTAACCTGCCGAATTAGTTCTTCTCGCCAAGGCCTTTACGCTCTTCGCGCTCTTGCTCTTCGACGCGCTCGCGGGCTACGTGTTCTGCGGTGAGGCGCGCCTTCTCAGTGAGGCCTTCGCGCAGTTCTTTTTCATTGGTCTCGCGGTTTGACTTGGCCATGGCTTCTCCTTCGTTGGATAAGGCCAGGCTACGCCTGGTCGTTTAGGAGTTTCGCCCCGCGAGAGAATCTGAGTGCTCCCAGAGATACCAGGCCGCAATCGTTCGATACGGCTTCCACCGCTCAGGAATTTCGGGGGTCGATTCACCAAAGTAGTGCTCGACTGCCCGCCGTAACCCCAAGTCACCTGGCGACCAGACATCTAAGTGGCCAAGACCAAACATCATGAACATCTCCGCCGTCCACGGGCCCACGCCTTTGAGGGCAATGAGGCTGTCTCGAATGGAACTGTCATCACCGTCCTTGAGCTCGGCCGGGTCGATCTGTCCGCTCAGGAATGCTTCGGCGAGACCTTTGGAGTAAGCGGCCTTTGCCCGGGAGAGCCCGAGGCTTCGCAGTTCGTCATCGCTTGACGCGAGGAGGCGCTTGGGGGAGAACTCGCCAAGGTGATTACGGAGCCTGCCTTCGATGGTGTCGGCGGCTTTGACAGATAACTGTTGGCCCACAATCGAGCAGACCAGCACTTCGAAGTATTTATCGGGAGAAACAGGTCGAAACTGAGGTGCGCGGTGGATCGAAATGAGGTCCTCCATGACCGGGCAGGCCTTCTTGAGGTAAACGATGCCCTTTGCGAGTTCCGATTCGAATGAACTCACTGGGTGCCCTCGGTGAGCACTCCCGTAACAAGGGTCATGGCGTCGGGGTTGAGAGCGTCGTCCGTGGGAGAGGTCGCCATCACGATGCGCCATGAGTGCTCATCGATCGGAAATGCCGTGGGGTCTAGGTAGTTGCGATCTGGTGCGGTGAACAGTGGAGTGGGGTCGACTTCCCACGAGGTGCCATCAACGGAGCGGGCTAGATGGATTTTTTGCGGAAGCTCTGACGGGTGTGGGGTCGTCGAGAGCACCATGAGCCAATCGCCCGCATCTGCTCGCAGGACGTAGGGGTCCACGTACCCGCCAAACATGACAGGAGCATCGTCCGGCATGAAAGTCACACCGTCGCGTGAAGTCGCGTGTTGGAGGACCTCCCGTGATTCGCCGTCTACTTCATCCACCCAATACATATGAATGGTGCCGTCAGGGCTTACTACGGTGTCGGGAACGCCCCATGCGCGACCAGAGCCGGTTTGTTCGATGCCCGTAGGGGTGGTTTCCCCGTAGGTCACGAAATCTTTAGTTGTTGCAGACACCACGCGCTTTTTGGCATCTGGCGACATGGGCTTGCCAGGTTGGGGAGTCTCCACAAAATCGGTCCAATAGATTCGCCAGCCGTCAGATTCTCTAATGACAGTAAAGTCCGCTCCGGCGGGCACGTCCCGCTGTGATGGCTGGAGAGACCCGTCAGCGCTCATGTCCCACACTCGTTGTGGGTTCAAACTCGTCACAAAGAGAGTCAATTCTCCATTTAGGTCAATCAGTTCGGGTGAGACGCCTTTAACGGTCGTTTCACTTAGTGAATCAATTGACCAGGACCCTGCGAATTCGGCTTCTTGCTGCGCAGTGCCGCCGCATCCCGAGGCCAGGCCGACGAGGGCAATTGCAGGGACTAACAGCAGCCGGCGCATCTGGTGCCTCCTCGAGTGAGCTGGCACAAGGATACGGCCTCGCCTCTACGCGTGGAAGAGCGATTAAATTCCCTTTGGCTTGAGATATTTCTGCGCCAGTGCGCTAAGGAAGTCAAAGACCATCGCCAAGATGGCAACCATCACTGCACCGATAAAGATGGCGGGTCCGCGATTGAGCTTCAAACCGGAGTTAATGGTTTCCCCCAAACCTCCACCACCCACAAGGAAGGCCAGTGCTGCCATTCCAATGTTGATCACGATGGCGGTGCGGATACCCGCCATGATCACCGGAACGGCGAGGGGAAGCTCGATGCGAAGAAGAACCTGGAGTTTGGTGTATCCCATTCCTCGGCCCGCGTCGATGACGGATTCGTCTACTGCCTCAAGTCCCACGATGGTGTTTCGAAGAACGGGCAGAAGCGAGAACAATGCCAAGGCATAAACAACAGTGGCAAGCCCGGTGCCCATAAACGTAAAGAAGATGACGATCAGGCCATAGGCGGGGATGGCCTGGGCGAGACCCAAAAAGTCGACAAGGGCGGTTTTTAGTCGAGGGAACCCGCGACGAGACACCAGGATTCCAATCGGAACCGCAATGACGACAACCAGCAGCGAAGATGCGATACCCAACTGGATTGTTTGGACAATCTGTCGTGAAATGTTCTCGCCAGAGAGAATGTCTGTGGTGGTGGCGTCAATGTCGGAATACAGCCAGACGGCGAAGCCCAGCAGGGCCAAGAGAAACGCAAAGACCGGTGTGACAATCAGGTCTAACCGCTCAGCGAGCGGAGCTCTTTGCTTTCGAAGCGTGATGGCTGCGGTGGACACTTACTTGCCTGCTCCCTGCTCGACCAGGAGCTTTGCCAAGCTCTCAATCGTGCAGCAACCGAGGTACTTGCCTTTTCTGTCGGTCACCGCGGCGACACCCACTGATGATTGGAGCATCGCGGTCAGTGCGTCTTGAAGGGTGTCCTCTGGCTGCAAGTCAACGGTGATCGGGCGACCACTCTTTTCGATGGGCTGGCTCGTGCGGTTAAGCGCAGCCAAGTCCAACCAGCGAAGCGGTTTATCGTCCGCGTCAAGAAGAATCGAGGTGCTGTCTTCTGAGTCTTGAAGGGTTTCGATTGCCTTATCCCGCATGACGGGGGCCTTGAACACGGGAACCTGGTGCAACTCAGTGTCGGCAATTTTCATCAGCGTCAAGCTCTTCAAAATGGCGCCGGAGCCCAAGAAGTTCTCGACGAACTCATCGGCCGGGTCGGCAAGAATTGCCTCTGGAGTGTCAAGCTGCGCAATGGCCGACTGCTCGCGGAGAATCGCGATGCGGTTTCCCATCTTGATCGCTTCGTCAATGTCGTGGGTGACGAAGACGATGGTTTTTTTCAAATCCTGCTGCAAACGAAGGAATTCGTTTTGCAGGCGGTCACGAGTAATTGGGTCAATTGCGCCAAAGGGCTCATCCATGAGCAAAACATCGGGGTCGGCAGCAAGTGCGCGGGCAACACCCACACGCTGCGCCTGGCCACCAGAGAGCTCCTTGGGGTAGCGGTCGCGGTAGACCTCTGGGTCCATTCCTACGAGGTCGAGTAGTTCATCGACGCGGGCCGAAATCTTGTCTTTGTCCCAGTTCAGAAGCTTCGGGACAGTGGCGATGTTTTCGGCAATAGTGCGGTGGGGGAAAAGGCCCACCTGCTGGATGACATAGCCAATCTTTCGACGAAGAAGGCTGGGGTTCATCGTGGTGACGTCTTCACCGTTTAAGTAGATGCGGCCAGAGCTTGGTTCGATGAGGCGGTTGATCAGCCGAAGGGTGGTTGACTTTCCACACCCAGAGGGGCCCACCAGTACCAGTACTTCACCGCGGTGGACATCCATGGTGAGGTTGTTCACTGCAGCATCAGCAGTACCGGGGTACTGCTTGGTGATGTTCTCCAGTCTGATTAGTACGTCGTCGCTCATCGGATTCCTCTCGGGATGGAGACGTTTTTCACAACTTTCAACGCCAGGTCTATGACAAAAGCGAGGATGAGGCTGAGCAGTGTGCCGAGCCAAATGGCCTCTAACGAGTTGGGGAGCGGGAGGCGTGCTAGTCCGCTTTTAATGAAGTCGCCTAGTCCCCCGCCGGCGACCAGGGTCGCAATGGCAGCAATGCCGACAGTCAACATGGTGGCGATGCGCACACCGGCCAAGATGATGGGCCAGGCAAGTGGCAGCTGCACGCGAAGAAGCACTTCGGTGCGGGTGAGACCCATTCCTTTAGCGGCTTCCATGACGCTGGGGTCGACTTGCTCTAGTCCGGTCACGGTGTTGCGAAGCACGGGCAAGATCGCGTAGAGGAACAGGGCAATAAACGATGGGGCAAAGCCCAATCCGACCAGCGGGATAAAGATGGTGAAGAGCGCGAGCGAGGGAATGGTCAAAAAGACCGAGGCGATTGCCAAAGAAAGCTCGCGGGCAAAAACATTGTGACGTGTGAGCACGCCAATCGCGATGGCAAACACACTTGCCAAACCCACGACAGAAACGACGTAGACGATGTGTTCTACCAAGGCCTGACCCACCTGGTCTGTGCGACCGAGGAAGTAATCCCAGAGGCTTAGTAGAAAGTCCATAGTGCCCTTTTCACCCACATGGGGGAGGGTTTATCCCTCCCCCATGTGTTGAGGTGATTACTCCGAAAGGAGACCTTCCTCAACGAGGTATGCCTGTGCAACAGCCTGGGGGTCTTCACCCTCAGCCGACACACGAGCATTCAGCTCTGCCATGCGCTCGTTGTCGAGCGGGGACAGGATGGCTTCGACGAGTCCGTCGAAGGCCTCAGGTGCCTCGTTGTAGGTCTCCTGGCGAATGTTCGCGGAGACGTTGTAAAGGATGTTCACGCCTGGATCCTGTACAAGGGTCAGGTTCAGGGCGGGGATACGACCATCAGTGGTGAATACTTCACCGAAGTCGCAGTTGTTGGCTGCGGTCTCGGTGTAGATGATTCCGGTGTCGAGAATGAGCTGCTGTGCTTCGGGCAGCTCGATTCCGGTCGCGGTCTCGGTCAGCACCAGGCCGTCGGGGCGGCTGGGGAACTCCGACTCCATGCAGACGATGGCGTCAGGGTTTGCCTGGACGTATTCCATCATGGTCTGCAGGGTGAAGGACTCACCGTTTGCCTCAGTAGCTTCAGGGCTGGATGCGAATCCGTAGGTGTTGTTGAACGGCGAGCGTCCTACCCATACGATTCCGTTTTCTTCGAGGTCCTGAGCAGCGACACCAGTGGTGAGCTCTTCAGGATCGAAGCTGGGGTCTTCGTTTCCGAGGTGGACAGTCCATCCAGTTCCGTTGTACTCCATGTACACGTCAATCTCACCGGAAACAAGGGCTTCACGAGCCACGTTGGTTCCACCGAGGTTCACGCGGTCGGTGACATCAGCACCAGCGGCTTCGAATGCTTCGACCATGATGTAGCCGAGGATCAGCTGCTCGTCGAAGTCCTTCGAACCGACGGAGACTGAAACGCCCGACAGGTCATATTCGGAAAGGGCTGAGTCGCCTGCAGCTTCGCTGCCGCCTGCCGAACAACCGGCAAGGGCGAGAAGGCTGGCAACACCAGTAGCAGCAATAGCGCTCTTGGTCATTTTCGTCATGCTTACGTATGCCTCTCATCTAGTTACGCATAGGTCCCTCAACCGTAGGTTGGCCACGTGGCAATCGCGAACCCAGTTGTCTATATATCAACTGTCTATTACCCTGGTGTCATGGGCTCACACACGTCTGGACTGGTCAGAGACCTCGAGGTGCTCGAATTGTTGGGCACCGACGACGCTTTTGATCAAAGAGGTTATGGCGTACAAGACATTGCTCAGCTCACCGGTCGCGACAAAGGTCAGATTTCTAGGGTTTGTAGCACCCTCGCCCAAGCCGGGGTGTTGTCCAGAGACAAAGTGACTAAGAAATACCAGCTCGGCCACCGCATGTTCGCTATTGCGCTTCGCACCAGGGAGGCTCACCTCGCCACCCTTGCCCAATCGCACCTGCTCGAGCTGGTCGCTCAATCAGAAGAGTCTGCTCACCTCACAGTGCTCCGCGGAGGAGGGGTGCTCACTATCCGCACCGAGCTGTCCCAACACACGCTTCGAGACGGATCAATGAGCGGTGTGACACTTCCCGCACTTCGCACCGCATCAGGCAGAGCCATTCTCGCCACCCTCACCAACGATGAATTAGAAGCGTGGTGGGAGGAACACGGTGTGTATCGAACACCGCCGGCGCAATACCCCAAGCAGGTTGAAGGCCCAGAAATCAGGCGCCTCCGCCGGCAGCCAGGAAGCATCCGAAGCGTCAGCGGCTTGAAAAAAGTTGTGAGAGCCGTCAGAAAAGCCGGCTACGCAGTCAGTGTGGGAGAGCTAAATCCCGACATTGTCGATGCCGCGGCAGCAGTTTTTGACTCCACCGGTCAAGCCGTGGGTGCAATCGCGGTGGGTGCGGTGCGCGAGCGCCTCGATTCGCGCTTTGAACTCATGGGCGAGGCAGTGGTGAGCCAGGCGAGCAAACTCTCACTCGCCCTGGGCTACAGCTCTTAAGCCTTCAGCCGTGCAACGCGGTTTCGCTCCGTGAGCGTGAAATACACGCTACTCAAAGCAATCAGCAAGAGCACCAGAGAGGGGACGAAGCTGCGGATGAGCCACGAGCCGGAGGGTTCACTGATCACTGTGTCTTCTTGCATGTCGCGGCTCATCTTCGTGTCGTCGACGACCCAGAACACTTCAGACTCGTCGCTAATAGTGAACTCGCGTTCGCGAGTCAATACACGCCCATCGGCGCTGATGGCCTGGGCGGTCACGAGGTAGTCCCCGGGCTCGAGGTTTCCCGGCAACGGCCTGGATTCGTAGTAGTAGCCGTCATCGACGACGGTGTCCGACAGCAAAGTCACTGCTGGGTCGTCAAGAGCCATGCTGACCGTTGAGCCATCTTGTAGGTCCCATCCGTTAACACCCACTTCCACATTGGCAAGGGGCGCACCGGGGCCCGCCATGATGTCGAGGGTGAACGAGGGGCTGCTGCGCAGATCGTCAATGGCGGAGCCGCCATAGCCAAAGGCCATCCCCGTCACGATTGCCCCAAAGACAATGGAGAGCACAAAGTTAAGTCCACGCGCGGAGCGGGTTACCCGAGAGCGGGAGCTTTGAGAGTTTGGCCCCTGGGCGACGGCCCGCTCGCCATAGATGGTTCCGACCACGATGCCGGAGCCAATGAGTAGTTGGATAATTACCCAAATCCACACGTCCAGGCTGGTGCCGGTCGCGTCATAGACCACGAGGCCGAAAATCAGGGCGACCGCGGTGGCAACAATCGGAACCGCATAAGCCGCACCCAGGTCTCGTTGTGAGCCGGAACCTGCAACCTCTTCGTGATCAACAGCATCATCGGGAACTTTGTCTGTCGACTTTGGCAGGGTGTCGGAGCGGAAGACAAAGGCAGCCAACAACACCGCAACCACCAAACCAGTGAACAAGACGATGGGCAGGTAGGTGTCGAGGGTGCGCTCGAGCAGCGCTTGGCCGTCGTTTTGGTTACCGGAGAAGCCTTCTAAGAAGACGGAGATGCCAATCATTGCGGCGACCGCGAGTCCGACGATGATCGAAAGGGTCGCAAATCGATGAGCGCTGCGGGGAGATCGGTCCTTTACCCCAGACGCAAGGCGTTGAGAAATGCTCAGGCGCTGAGCGATCACGGACGACACCGCAAAGACTGCGGTGGCGGCAAAGAAAAGGTACTTCGACGGAGTGACGGTGGGATTTCTGCCAATCCATTGACCAGAATCGTCGTACAGCTGCTCAATAAAGAGGTCGGTGTAGATCCCGAGCATGAACAACGCCCACGCCACAACAGCAGCAGACAAAATGACCATGAGTGGCGTGCGAACAGAGGGTGAAGTCATACTTCGAGACTACGCCTCTGAGGGCGGGCAAGAGGGTGTTAGGCCTCGAGAACACCCTTGAAATACGCCGCTGTCTTTTCAAGACCTTCGCGAAGCTGAATCGTGGGCTCCCAGCCAAGCTCCTTCTTCGCCAAAGAAATGTCTGGTTGGCGCTGCTTCGGGTCGTCCTGGGGAAGTGGCTGGTAGTCAATACTCGACTTGCTGCCGGTGACCTCAAGAACTGCTTCGGCAAGCTCCAACATGGTGAACTCACCAGGGTTTCCGAGGTTTATAGGGCCGACCAGGCCCTTCTCGTTTTCCATCAGGCGCACGAAGCCGTCAACGAGGTCCGATGCGTAACAGAAGGAGCGCGTTTGTGAACCGTCACCGTAAATCGTGAGCGGTTCGCCACGCAGCGCTTGGAGCACAAAGTTGCTCACCACGCGGCCATCGTCTGGGGCCATGCGAGGACCGTAGGTGTTGAAGATACGGGCTACTCGAATCTCCATGCCGTGTTGACGGTGGTAGTCAAAGAACAAGGTTTCAGCAGCGCGCTTGCCTTCGTCGTAGCAGGCGCGGGGGCCGATGGGATTGACCTTGCCCCAGTAGGACTCTGGTTGGGGGTGAACCTCGGGGTCGCCGTATACCTCGGAGGTGGAGGCCTGGAAGATCTTGATGCCTAAACGCTTAGCAAGGCCCAACATGTTGATCGCCCCAAGGACACTGGTCTTCGTGGTTTGAACAGGGTCGCGTTGATAGTGAATCGGTGAGGCGGGGGAAGCCAAGTTATAGATGGCGTCGACCTCTACATAGAGAGGGAAGGTCACATCGTGACGCATTAGTTCAAAGTCTTTGTTATCGAGCAGGTGGCGAACGTTCTTCTTATTGCCCGTGAAGAAGTTATCGACGGCGACCACTTCATGGCCGTCGGCGAGAAGGCGGTCAGACAAGTGGGAGCCGAGGAAACCGGCACCACCAGTAACAAGAATGCGCATTTAGCCATCGTAGGCGAATTGCCACGGCTTGGGCTTGTTGGCAAAGGCACCTCGCCACTCATAGGCATTGTTCACCTTGTGTTCACCCACCAATAGGACAGTGGTCACCGACGGCGTTGAGAGTTTTACGTGAGCTCAATCGGGCTCGTGATTAACACCCTCTCACTACCAAGAATGGAAATAACACACATGATGATTCGCAAGAGTGTGGCCGGTGTGGCCATTGCGGTCACCGCAGCATTCGCCCTGAGCGCTTGCGCAGGTGCAATTGAAGAAGCCGCTCAGCAAGAAGCAGCTTCGACCACCACTGAGACCACCGAAGCAGCTTCTGCTCTCGAGGGCACCCTCGTCGGCGCAGGCGCTTCGTCACAGGGTTCTGCTCAGGAAGCATGGGTTGCCGGCTTCCAGACTGCTAACCCCGCAGTAACCGTTACCTACGACCCCATCGGTTCCGGTGGTGGACGCGAGACCTTCCAGAACGGCGCATCGTCTTTCGCTGGTTCTGACCGCGCATTCAAGGTTGAGGAAATCGCTGAAGACAACTTCGGTTCCTGCGAGCCAGGCACCGGAATCTTCGAGATTCCTGCTTACATCTCCCCCATCGCCATCATCTTCAACCTCGACGGAATCAGCTCGCTGAACCTCGACGCTGACACCATTGCTGGCATCTTCACCGGTGAGATCACCAACTGGTCTGACGCAGCAATCACCTCGCAGAACGAGGGTGTTGACCTGCCTGACCTCGCTATCACCGCTGTACACCGCTCGGACGAGTCGGGTACCACCGCTAACTTCACCGACTACGTCGCCAAGGCTGCTCCTAACACCTGGCTGCTCAACGGTGAAAACGCTGGTTCCTTCGAAGCATGGCCTGCTGAGTGGGGCGGCGAGGGTGCACCTCAGACCTCAGGTGTTGTTGACGCTGTCACCAACGGTGTCGGAACCATCGGATACGCAGACGCGTCGCGCGCTGGTTCGCTCGGAACCGTTGCTGTCAAGGTCGGTGAGGAATACGTTCCTTACAGCGCAGAAGCCGCTGCTGCCATCGTGGACGCATCGCCTGCTGACTCCGAGGGAGAGCGCAACGCTAACGACCTCGCGATCTCGCTGGCTCGCGACACCACTGCTGCTGGTACCTACCCGATCGTTCTCGTGAGCTACCTCATTGGTTGCAACGACTACGCAGACGACTCGGTCATTCCTCTGGTCCAGGCCTACATCGGCTATGTGGTCAGCGAAGAGGGACAGGCTGCTGCTGCTGCAAACGCTGGTAACGCGCCGATTTCGGCCAACACCCGCGCTGCTGCAGAGGCAATCCTCGCCTCAATCAAGTAGTACCCCAACGGGTTGGGGTGGGCCCGGAGATGAATTCTCTCCGGGCCTACCTTTTCCCACAAATGTTCGTTAGCCTCTCTCGAGTGAAGGAAGGGACCTCAAATGGCTGAGTCAGCTAGCTCTCTTCCCATCACTCCCAAAGTGAAACAGCGCGCCGCAGACCGGGTCTTTGCCGGCGCAGCCCGCGGGGCCGGAATCACCATCCTGGCAACTCTTGCGGCGGTGTCGCTCTTCCTCCTTATTGAAGGTGCGCCGGCCCTCACGACAGACCCCGAAGAGATTGCCATTCTCGATGGCCAGTCGTTCTTCTCCTACGTCACCCCACTTGTTTTTGGAACGCTCTGGGCTGCGGCACTCGCCCTCGTCATGGCCTTCCCCGTGGCTGTCGGAATCGCTCTGTTTATCTCGCACTACGCGCCCAGGAAGATTGCCGTTCCACTGGGCTATGTGCTCGACCTCCTGGCCGCAGTTCCCTCAGTGGTGTATGGCCTGTGGGGCGGAACAATCCTGGCTCCTGGAATGCGGCCGCTCTATCGCTGGTTAGAAGAAAACCTGGGCTTTATTCCCCTTTTCGCCGGGCCTGCATCAGGAACCGGCCGCACCATCTTCACTGCAGCCCTCGTGCTCGCCGTCATGGTCTTGCCGATTATCACTGCGGTGTCGCGTGAGGTCTTCCTTCAAACCCCTCG
>JAYOHK010000024.1:11431-12849 GCA_038118225.1 Cellulomonadaceae bacterium
GTCAACCTTCCACTCGTCGGTGTAGTCACCGCGCTTGTCTTTGGTCTCCTCCAGTACCTGACCTCGCTGCTTGTCGAGGGATCACGTCGGGCGATTGATCGAACCGTCACCTTGATGGTCGTCCTGGCATTTGTTCTGGCCATGATCCCTCTGCTGTCGCTGCTCTACACCGTGGTCAGCTTGGGTGCAGAGCGATTCGACTACGACTTCTTCAACTACTCGATGCGAAACGTTGTCGGTGAAGGCGGTGGTGCCGCTCACGCCATGGCGGGAACGTTCATCATGACCGCGCTTGCCACGCTGATCTCGGTTCCCGTTGGCTTGCTCACCTCGATTTATCTCGTCGAATACGGCAGCGATAACAGGCTCTCGAGGTCTATTACTTTCTTCGTTGACGTGATGACGGGTATTCCCTCGATCGTGGCAGGGCTGTTTGCCTACTCTCTGTTCTCCTTAATCCTGGGGCCAGGAACCCGTGTGGGTATTGCCGGTGCGGCAGCGCTGTCGGTGTTGATGATTCCGATTGTCGTGCGCTCGAGTGAGGAGATGCTCCGACTGGTACCCAACGAGCTCCGCGAAGCCTCCTACGCACTTGGTGTTCCCAAGTGGCTCACTATCGTCAAGGTGGTCTTGCCCACTGCGCTTGCGGGAATCACCACTGGTGTGATGTTGGCTATCGCCCGTGTCATGGGTGAAACTGCCCCGCTTCTGATTGCTGCAGGGTTTAGTAATAACTTCAACTTCAACCCGTTCTCTGACCGAATGCAATCACTGCCGAACTTCGTCTACTACTCCTACATCGCCCAAGGCTCTGTTCCCGAGGCCTACCTGGATCGGGCATGGGCGGGAGCGTTGACGCTGATTTTGATCGTGATGGCACTGAACCTTGGCGCCCGATTGATCACCAACATTTTTGCCCCGAAGTACGGCCGATAGTCGATAGGAATCTAACTCGTGTCTAAGCGCATTGAAATCAAAGACTTAAACGTCTACTACGGCAATTTTCTTGCAGTCGAAGGTGTCTCCATGGTGATGGAGCCCCGCACCGTGACCGCCTTCATCGGCCCCTCCGGCTGCGGCAAGTCCACGCTTATTCGCACGCTCAACCGCATGCACGAAGTGATCCCCGGCGCCCGCGTCGACGGTGAAGTGCTCGTTGACGGTAACGACCTCTATGGCGCAGGGGTTGACCCGGTGAAGGTCCGCCGCGAGGTTGGAATGGTGTTCCAGCGGCCAAACCCCTTCCCCACCATGTCTATTCGTGAAAACGTGTTGGCTGGCGTGAAGCTCAACAACACCCGCATGTCCAAGTCCGACGCCGACGACCTCGTCGAGAAGTCCCTGAAGGGCGCAAACCTCTGGAAAGAGGTCAAGGACCGCCTCGACAAGCCAGGCTCTGGAATTTCTGGTGGACAGCA
>JAYOHK010000025.1:0-12053 GCA_038118225.1 Cellulomonadaceae bacterium
GCTGAACTACTTGGCATGTGCTCCAGAAGCCTTTGGAGAAATCACGGTGTGGCCTGCCATGTAGGGCTGGAGCACTTCTGGGATGAGCACTGAGCCATCTTCCCTTTGGTGGGTTTCCAAAAGGGCAACAATCCACCTCGTGGTGGCAAGCGTTCCATTAAGAGTTGCCACCGTCTCGGTTGCTCCACCTGCTTCTGGGCGGTGGCGGACATTCAAGCGGCGTGCCTGGTAGGTGGTGCAGTTCGAGGTACTCGTGAGCTCCCGGTAGGCCTGCTGGCTCGGAACCCACGCCTCCACGTCGAATTTCCTGGCAGCAGAAGAGCCAAGGTCACCGGCCGCAACATCAATCACGCGGTAGTGAAGACCAAGGTCTCCCAGCATTTGCTCCTGGAAGGCAAGGAGTTTCTCGTGTTCTGCTTCAGCGTCTGCGGCGTTGATGTAGCTAAACATTTCAAGTTTTTGGAACTGGTGGACTCGAATAATGCCCTTCACGTCTCGCCCGTGTGAGCCAGCCTCGCGGCGATAACACGTGGACAGTGCCGCGTAGCGAAGGGGGCCATCGGAGAGGTCAACGATTTCGTCCATGTGGTAGCCAGCGAGTGCCACCTCACTGGTTCCCGTCAAATACAACTCATCGGCGGGCAGGTAGTAGACCTCGTCTGCGTGCTCGCCTAAGAACCCTGTGCCTTGCATCACTTCAGGGCGCACCAGAGTCGGGGGGATGAGAGGGGTAAAACCGGCCTCCACCGCCACGCTCATCGCCCGCTGCATCAAGGCGTTTTCAAGCAGTGCGCCAAGGCCGGTCAAGAAGTAAAAGCGTGAGCCAGAAATCTTGGCCCCGCGCTCCATGTCGATAATGCCCAGGCGCTCGGCGATATCGAGGTGGTCAAGTGGCGCAAAGCCAAACTCTGCGGCTTTGCCAACAGTCTTCACGGTAATGAAGTTTTCTTCGCCACCCGAGGGAACACCGTCGATGACGATGTTCGGAAGCTTCCAGATTGCAGCTTTTGCTGCAGCTTCTGCTTCGGTCAGTTCTGCTTGGGCGGCCTTGACCTTATCGGCGAGGTCTTTCGCCTGCGCGACAAGAGCAGCCTTCTCCTCTTTGGGGGCTTGCGCGACGAGCTTGCCGTGAGCATTTTGTTCAGCACGAAGGGTTTCGAACTGGCTGATTGCCGCACGCCTGCGATCATCGGCGTCGAGAGCAACCTGAACTGCAGACTCGTCGTCACCTCGTGCGCGAAGAGAGGCTCGAATGAGGTCTGGGTTATCGCGCAGAAGAGTGGGGTCAATCACCCCTCTAGTCTGTCACGCTCAGTCGACTCGACCTTCGGCGACATTGGCTAACCACGAGCGGGCATCGACAAACGCGTCGTCGGTGTATCGGGTCTCCACCTTCGGGCGGTGCCCATTGGCGCGAGGGTAGGAACCCAAGAAGATTACGTTCGGGCTGAAGCGTCGAAGACCCATCAGTGCATCGGCTACGCGCTCATCGTGAATGTGGCCATCAAGGTCAATCACGAAGCGATAGCGGCCCATCGCGTCTCCGATGGGGCGAGACTCCAGCAAGCTCATGTTCACACCACGGGTGGCAAACTGCTCCAACATTTCCAGCAGGCGACCAGGGCCATCGTCTGGAAGCTCAGCAATGATGCTGGTCTTATCGGCACCTGTGCGCTCGGGGACTGCTCCACCGCGGCGAACGAGGACAAACCTGGTTTCTGCCGCGGGGTTATCACCGATCTCATCGGCCAGTACCGAGACCTTCAGCCGCTCAGTAATGCTTACCGGGGCAATGGCAGCCTGGACACTTGATCCTTCTAAGGCCTCTTCTGCTGCCTTCACGTTCGACGCCGAGGGAACATGGGTGTGGCTGGGGAGGTTCTTTTCTAACCAGTGACGACACTGGGCATAAGCCACAGGGTGTGCTGCGAGCGCGGTGACCTGGTCAAGAGACACTCCTGGGGCAGCCACGAGGGCGAAGCGCACGGGCACCAGGTACTCGCCGATAATCCGAAGCTCGGGAAGTTCTGCGAGTGCGTCTTGGGTGGCACTCACACCGCCTTCGATGCTGTTTTCCATGGCGATCATGGCGTAATCAGATCGAGCGTTTACAACGTCGTCGAGTGCTTCGCCGACGTTTGCCACGCTGGCCCACTCAGCGTTTTTCGCCTCGGGGACCAAGCGCAGGGCTTCCCAGGTGAAGGTGCCCTCTGGTCCGAGGTAGCTGTATTTGGCGGTGGTACTCACCCGGCTAAGTGTAGTGACCACATCGCTTGGGCCTCACAGTGCCAGACTGGAGGCTGGCCTAGGAGGTATCAACGATGATGGACCATCACCCGTGGGACGACATTTCTATTGAGACGCTTCGCGCGCGGGGTTCGATGAAGTGGACGAGGTTTCCAGACACTCTCCCGGCGTTTGTCGCGGAAATGGACTTCCCCCTCGCTCCTCCTATTGCCGAGGCTCTCCATGCCGCTGTTGATGCACCGCTGCTGGGCTATCTTCCCGAGCCCACCAAGCAGGCGATGCGCGAAGCAACGAGTGAATTCTTGGATCGCTCCTATGGCTGGAGCGTTGACCCGGAGATGGTTTACCCCACAGCAGATGTGCTCTCCGCGTATGAGGTGACGCTTCGTAGTTTTGTGAGCCCTGGCGCCCCGGTCATCGTGCCCACACCCGCCTATATGCCCTTTATTAGCTTGACTAAGGGTCTTGGCCACCCGGTCGTTGAGGTGCCGATGATCACCGGTGACAATGGGCGTCCACTTCTTGATCTCGAGCGCATTACCGACGAGCTAGGCGCGGGCGCCGAACTGGTGGTGTTGTGTAACCCTCACAACCCTCTGGGGATCGTGCACACGCGCGACGAACTCGTCGCCCTCTCTGAGGTTGTCGAGAAGGCATCGGCGATGGTGTTCTCCGATGAAATCCACGCGCCGTTAACGCTCTTTGGCCACACCCATATCCCCTACGCGACCATCAACGACGCTGCCGCAGCCCACACCCTGACCTCGACCTCGGCGTCGAAGGCGTGGAACTTACCCGGGCTGAAAGCTGCGCAACTGATCGTGTCTAACCCCGCCCACCAGGAAGTCCTTAAACCTGTTGAGTTCATGGTCAGCCACGGTGCAGCAACTCCGGGCGTCATCGCCACCACTGCCGCCTATCGCGACGGAGGCGACTGGCTGGACGAGGCGAAGTCCTATCTTGAGGGCTCCATTACCGAGTTTGTTGCCTTGGCCAATGACACGCTTCCCGGCTCTCGCGCACAAAAAATGGAGGGCACCTACATTGCCTGGCTCGACGCTTCGGGTGTCGACATTGGCGACCACCCCTCCGCGGCGCACTATTTTGCGAAACAAGCAGGAGTCTCCGTCACCGACGGTGCCCTCTGTGGCGAAGCGGGAGTGGGCCATATTCGCATGATTCTTGCCACACCCCGACCGATTATCCGAGAGATGATCGAGCGCCTCTCCGCTCATTGGTCATAACCTGAAGCCATGGCCGTCACACACGATTCAGATAACTCCCGCTACGTCTTCACCGACGACGAAGGGCTCGTGGCCGGAGAAATGACATACCTCCACGACAACGGCGTTCTGCTGTTGACCAAAGCGGAGATTTGGCCAGAGCGCCGAGGCGAAGGCCTGGGCATTCCGCTGGTTCGACAAACCCTCGAGATGATTGAGGCTGAGGGACATGGCCCTATTCGAGCGGTGTGTCCGTTTGTGGCGAAGTTTTTGATGAAAAACACCGAGTTCCAGCACTTAATGGCTTAAGTACTGCGAACAGGAACCACCATCGGGTGACCATCGGGTGATTCGATCACCCGAAGTGGGATGTTATAGACCCGCCCTAAGCGCTCTTCGGTAAGCACATCGCGTGCTGTGCCAATCGAATCAATTCGTCCTTCGACGATTAGCGCAATGCGATCGGCATAGGCCGCGGCAAGAGAAAGATCGTGGACGACCACGACGACTGCTCGGCCACTGTTGGCCACTGCTCGCACAAGCGCCATCACCCGATCCTGATGATGAAGGTCGAGGGCAGCAGTGGGCTCGTCCAACAACAAGATGGGGGTGTCTTGAGCGAGTACGCGAGCCAGGGATACTCGTGCCCGCTCTCCACCAGAGAGCTCATTAAATCGCCTATGGGCTAAGTGCTCCACACCGGCATCAGCCATCGCGTGGGCGACGATGTCATCGTCTCGGTCTTCTGCGTCGGATCCAGCCCACGGGTTCCTGCCCATTCGGACCACGTCGGCGACGAGGAAGGGGAAGCTCACATCGTTTGATTGCAACAAAGTGGCGCGCTGTGTGGCGAGTTCTTTCGGGCGATACGACGACGCGTGTGCACCAAAAATGTCAGTCGAACCAGAATCAGGCTTAATTTCTCCGGCCAGAGCAGACAACAAGGTGGACTTTCCTGCGCCGTTTGGGCCGACCAATGCAAGGACTTCGCCAGGAGTGACCTCCAGCGATACGTCGTGGATGATGGTGCGGGCTCCACGAGAGATGCTGACGTTGGTGAGCGAAACGACGCTTGGCATTACAACCACCCGCCGCTTCGTCGACGCTGTTGGTAGAGAAGGCCAAAGAAGAAAGGTCCGCCCACCAACGCGGTCAACATTCCAATGGGCAAATCAGCGCCATCGACGAGCGTTCTGGTGAGCAAGTCTGCCCAGACCATTAGCGCCGCACCACCCACCAGGCTCACCACAATCAGTGCCCGGTGTGATGGCCCCAGTGCCATTCGGACGATGTGGGGCACAACGAGGCCCACGAAGGCGATGATTCCCGCGAAGGCGACGGCCGCTGCGGTGAGCAATGCGACCACCACAATCACGATGATGCGAAGGCCCTCTACGTCAACGCCTAGTTGTCTCGCGTTTCGCTCACCAAGAGCCAAGACATCAAGTTGTTTTGCCAACACCCACGCCACCACGGTTCCAAGAAACAACAGTGGTGCGACCACGACGATTTCTGACCACACTGAACCCGCCAGTGAACCTAGCTGCCAAAACACAATCTGCTCGCGGCTTGCCGTGTCGGCGAGAAACAGCACAAAGGCAAGCCCTGCCTGGGCAAAGGCGTTGATGGCAATTCCTGTCAGCAACAGTGTCACGACTTCCGTACGCCCGCCTACCCGAGCAACCGCATAGACGAGCAGGGTGGCGAGGAGGCCTCCGACAAAGGCCAGCGCTGCCACACCAGAGCCTGCAAATTGAATACCAAAAACGATGGCGATCGAGGCACCAAGCGCCGCGCCACTGGATACGCCGACCACCCCTGGCTCGGCGAGCGGGTTGCCAAAGATTGCCTGCATCAGCGCACCACCCACAGCGAGCGCTGCACCCACGGCCATCGCCATGATGATCCGGGGAAAGCGCACCACCCACAACGTGGCGTCAATCACGGGGTCTGCGGGAGCCCAGGAGTTCTCTATTCCAATGCGCTGGAGCATCGATCCAATTACTTGGCTGGTGTGAATGTCGAGTTGGCCACTCACCGATGACACCAAGATGCCGGCGATTAATACCGCCAGTGCGACAAGCCCCACAAGGATGGGCCTCGTGGAGCGGGTGGGAGTGGTGAGAGGTGTCGTTGTCACGGAACCCGGTGAAGCCATTCAGTCGTGCCGAATTTTTCGTCGACCAATTCGGCGACCTGTGCCCACTCTGCATCAGTCACCGCACTCGGGGTGAGGTTGTAGAGCGACTTAAACGTCTGTGCCAGGTGGTCTTGGATTTCCTCTTTGCTCATGCCCGTGTGAGCGCGAAGTGGGTCGACCCTCTTATTCGCCGAGGCCACGCCTTTGTCACTGATTTTTTCGCGCCCAATGCGCAGTACTTCGACCATCCGGTCACCGTCCATGTCGTAGGCCATGGTCACGTGGTGCAACACAGCACCACTGCCCAGTCGCTTTTGAGCGGCGCCACCGATTTTTCCGGTGGAGGAGTGAATGTCGTTAAGTGGTCGGTAGTGGGCGTCAATTCCCAAGCCTTGGAGGGCTTGGATGACCCAGTCGTCGAGGAAGGCGTAGGAGTCTTGAAAGCTCATTCCACTGACTAAGTCACTTGGCGCATACAGCGAATAGGTGATGGCCGTGCCCAGTTCCATGAACATGGCGCCACCGCCACTAATACGGCGGGTGACTTCCATGCCATATTTCTTGGCATTGTCCATGTCGACTTCGTTCTTGAGGGATTGGAAACTTCCAATCACCACCGCGGGCTTCGCCCATTCCCAGATACGAAGAGTCGGTCCGCGCTCACCTGATCCCACCTGTTCGGTGAGGACTTGGTCGAGGGCCATCTGTTGCAGAGGCTCGAGCGGTTCTGGTGCGATGTAGCTCCAGTCGTAGTCAGAAAAGCTCTTTGCGTTGCTGAGCGCCCGGCGCACCACCGTCGCCACGCTTCCGGCGTCAAAACCCAGCAGAGTGGCATGTTCAGGAAGTGCCTTTTGGACAGCGTGCTCGATGTGCTCGTGGCTGGATTCGACCGAAAGGCCGATGAGAGCCTGATTAATGTCGTCAAGCGCTTCGTCTGGCTCGAGGAAGAAATCTCCCGCTACCCGTGCTTCGCTAATGGATCCTGAGGTGGTCTCGAGGTCAACGACGACGAGCTTTCCGCCTGGAACTTTGTATTTTGCGTGCACGAATTAAGCCTAAGCCGGTTATCTGGATACGACCCGCTCGAGCCAGGCAATCAGATCTGCCACGACCTCGTCGCGATTGATTTCGTTGAAGACCTCATGTCGAGCGTCTTGGTAGACCTTCACCTCAAGGTCACTCACATTCGCGCGCTCCCGGTATGCCTTCTCAAGCCTGCGCACTCCGCGCTCCCCACCCAAAGAATCATCTGATCCGACCATCAACAACATCGGGATGGTCAGCGGCGATTTCTTCGGCACACCGATCAAACGTGCAGCATCAAGTGGGCCAAACAGCTTGAGCGTGTTTGCGACAAAGGTCAATTCGTCATCGACCCAGGCGTCCCACACTCCCTGGTCTCGGCTTAACCACTCCGCGCCAGTGTCGCCTAAATGTTTGTGCTTGGCGTTGAGGTCCCCCGCGTTCATAAACAAGGGGGTGCGGTAGGTGGACCCGGTCAACACCACGCCGTCAAGGCGGTTGGCAAACCCCTGGTTCAAAAGAATTTGTCCCATCAGCGAGCCCCAGCTGTGGCCGAGAAATACCATGGGCAGTCCTGGGCGCTCGGCCTGGATAAGGTCTCGAAGCTCTTCGAGGTTTCGAATTGTCGCCCGAAGACCCCCCGGGCCTAATCGACCCAGTTTGGAGTAATCGCCCTCCCACTGCTCAAGCCCTGTGGCGCCGTGGCCGCGGTGCTCATCAGCAAAGACTTCAAACCCTGCCCCGACGAGGTCTGAAATAAGAGCGTCGTAGCGAAGCGCGTGTTCGCCGAGTCCGTGGGCTAGTTGCACAACACCGCGCGGGGTGCCTGTGGGGGACCAACGGTGATAGTGAATGGTGACTCCAAAAGAGTCCACGAAGATATCGTCTGTTCTCTGTGGTGCAGCCGCCATGAATAGTCCTTAGTCGAGGGGGCCAAGAAGGTCGAAGGCGACCGTCTTGTGAACCGATTCGGTGTCGCTTGGGTGGTACACCCCTGCCAACACATCTCGCTGAAGGCGAGAGATCTCACTCGAGGCTTTGTAGCCACTTCCGCCGTGGAGGCGCAGCGACTGGTCGACCACCACACGCGCTGCCTCGACTGAGCGGTGTTTCACCCCAGAGAGCAACCTGAACCATCTCGCCCCGTGGTCGACTCCGGCGTCCACATCCGCCGCCAAGGTGACAAGTGGAGCGTCTAACCCATCGACCAGCATGGCCATATCTGCAATCTGCCAGCGGATATCCGGGTCGGTGGCATAGGCCTGGCCATCCCGCGCAAGGGATTTCCTGGAGGAAACTGCCTCTACGCCAAGCTCGAGGGCACGCTCTGAAATCCCGACGTACACCGCAGAGACCAACAGTAAGAAGTTCTTGTAAATGGCCTGGATGAACGCATCACTCGTGTCACCAACCGGAACAATGCGTGAGACCTGATCGTCTGGAACGACCACGCCGTCAAGTTTCGTGGTGTGGCTTTGGGTGGCCCGCATTCCCAGTGTGTCCCAGTCTTCGATGATGGTAATTCCTGGGGCGCCACGCTCGGCAAAGCCATGGACAATCTCATCGCCCATGCGCCCTAACAGCCCCAGTTTTGTCCAGGCCGGAGAGAGCGAGGTGAAGATTTTTTCACCGTCAAATCGGTAACCACCCTCCACCTTCGTCACCGAGGTAATGGAGTCGGTCATCACACGATCATTGCCCCGCTCGCTAATGCCAAAGGCGTAAAGCTCGCCTGAGCGCGCACCGTCCAATACGTGCTGAAGCGAGGGATCCCCTGCCTGGGCGAGGGTCTGTGCCACACCCATCCAGGTGAAGTGCATTCCCAGTGCCAACGCGGTCGCGGGGGCGTGAGCAGCGAGGAGGCGTTGGTCCGTGACCATCTCCGACAGCGGGCGCGGAGTGAGATACCCCGCGGCGCGAAGCGCCTCTAAGTCTTCGTGAAAAAAGGCATTGTCGCGGTCATAGTCGGCAGCTCTCTCCCGAATTTCTGCCAGTAATGCCTCGCTTAACACGCTCACGAGTCTGCCAGGTCATCCCGATCAGCGCGAGGGAATACCAGCGCTGGGTGGCGCACAGCGACACCAAAAAGCGAACCCACTGCGGGCAAGAACGGCGCTGCCATTCGGGCGCGAACCCGTTCGGAACTATCACGCAGTTGGAGCTCAACGAGTGCATCGTGGCCGGCATAGGACACCGATTTCACCGTCGAGGCCACACCGTCTAGTTGGGGAACAATCCACTCTGGTCGAAGGACCACCCGAACCTGCTCGCCTCCACGCGGCTCAAACCCTTGGGCTCCTGCAGCGAGGCTCCCCAATGCGGATTCGACGTGTCCAGAGCACCCAAAGCGCTGCGGTTCGCCCTCACAAAACTCCTTTGCCCCACACACACGGCACTCAAGTGCAATGTCTTGCCAGGTGCCCTCCAACTCCACCGTGTCTCCGACGAAGGATGCCACCCACGGAGTTTGTGGGGTTTCATAGATTTCTCGCGGGGTGCCCACTTGGGCGACTCGTCCACGGTCCATCACCACGACAATGTCGGCCAGATCAAGTGCTTCTTCGCGGTCGTGGGTGACCAACACCGTGGTCGTGCCACTCTCGCGAAGTAATCCGACCACTTCTCGCGCCAGGGTGTGCCGAAGCACGGTGTCCAGTGCGGCGAAGGGCTCATCCAACAAGACCACACTCGGTTCTGCAGCGAGTGCTCGGGCAAGGGCGACGCGCTGTGCTTCACCGCCGGAGAGTGCAGAGGGAGAACGCGTGAGGTATCCCTCCAAGCCCACCAGTGCGGCAAGCGTGGCAACCTTTTCGTTTTTGGTCGCAGAGTTCGGCAGAGAAAAACCAATGTTGTCGGCGACGCTTAAGTGGGGAAACAGTGACGCATCTTGTGGCACCCAGCCAATTCCTCGCCGCTCGGGGGGAACAATTGAGCCTGGGCTCGACAATGTGGTGGAACCCGTCTTGATGGTGCCCTGGTCAACAGAGACTAGTCCGGCTAATGCCATCAACAAGGTGGTCTTGCCACATCCCGAAGGACCCAGCACTGCCACTACAGAGCCGGAGGGGACCACGACGCTCACGTCACGAAGGGCTTGACGGGGGCCATAGGACACCGACAGATCGGACACACTCAACGTGGTCATCTGGCCTCCCCCCTTTCACTTCGCATTCCCCCGAGGAACATCGCTGGGATTGCGGCGATCACAACAAGCAGTGCGGCGTAGGGAGCTGCTGCTCCAAATTCGAGAGCTACCGTCTTCGTCCACAGTTCCGTGGCCAGTGTATTCATCCCAGTCGGGCGAAGAATCAACGTGGCCGGGAGCTCTTTCATCGTCGAGACCATGACCAACAAAGCGCCCACGGCGATGCTGGGCAGAGCCAGGGGAAGGGTCACTCGTCTCCATGCACCCCAGGGCGATTCGCCCAGTGTTCTAGCGACCATGACCACAGTGTTCGGGACAGAGTCGATCGCCGCTCGCGAGGTTCCAATCGATTTGGAGGCAAAGAGGACCGCGTAGGCAAAGACCAGCACGATGGTGGTTTGGTAAATCGCTGGAATGAGTCGAAGAGACAAGAACACCAGCGATAATCCGACGACAACTCCCGGCAAGGCGTGGCTTAAATAGCCAAGCGACTCGATTACTCGGGCTGCTCGTGAACGAAACCGTGCGGCGAGCGCGGCAATAGGCAGCGCTAACAGTGTGGCCACAACCGCTGCGGCAATCGCGACGCCAATGGTTGACGCCGTTGCCGCGACCAGGCGAGGCCAGTTGGTCTCGGCAATAGTTTCTGCCTCAATCAACCTGGAGAGCATTCCCGCCAACGGAATCAACACCCCGGCAAGAATCGGAACTGCGGCGAGTGCGAGAAGGGCCAGTGTGGCCTGTCGACCCATTTCTGGTGAGCCGTAGCTTCCACGGGTGTAGAGGCCCGTGGAGGCTCCTCTAACGGCGCGTTCTGACGTCACCGCCACGATGGCGAGCACCACCAACAGCAGCGCCAAGACTGCGGCCTGGTTCCTATTGAAGCTTGCCGAATAGGCGGCGTTTACCCCCCAGGTGAGGGTGTGGAAACGAAGCATCGCGACCAAACCAAAATCACTCACCGCATACAAAAACACCAACAGTGTTCCTGCCAAGCTCGTTCCTCGAATCAGAGGCCACGTGGTTTCAACAAACGCCCGAAGGGGCGAGCGACCAAGAGTGCGCGCCACCATTTCCTGCGCCGCACCAATGCTTCGAAGCCTCGCTGCAGTCGGCAAGACAACGTAGGGAACAGTGACAGAACTCAGGAGAAAAAGACTTGGCCAATACCCCTCGAGCCCCGGCAACACGACCAACCAGCCGTATGAGGCTAAGTAGGAAGGGATTGCCAACGGCAAGGAGGAAAGCACCAGTAGGGGCCGCTGCCACGATGAGCGGGCACGAGAAATTCCCACCGCAACCGCAACCCCTGCCACCAAAGTGATTATTGCTACGCCCAGGCCCAAGGCAATGGTGTTGAGGCCATATTCGAGCGCCCGGGATTGGGTAATAATTTCTGCTATTTCCACTCCGGGAACACCAAAGGCACGCACTGCCAAATACACCAAGGGCGACAGCAGCAACGCGACTGAAACCGACGCGAGCGTCCACAACCAACGACCCCTCGGCGTAGCTGCCAAGGGGCGGGCGGTGGTGGCTGAATGCGTTGTCATCGAAGTGTGTGTCCAGGCCATCCGTTGGCGGGATGGCCTGGTTCACGCTACTAGAGCAGTCCGAAGCGAGTAAGAAGCAACTGGCTCTCACTCAAAGTGTCCAAGTCAGACAGGTCGAGCTCGGGGTTAACAAGCCCCGAGAGTTCCGGCAGGTCCGCGGGCGCATCCACACCATCGACTAGTGGGTATTCGAACGTGGATTCCACGAAGTAGGTTTGGCCCGCGGTTGAGAGAAGGTATGACACGAAGTCATACGCGTCTTGGTCAAGTTGCGCAGGCGTCAAGATGCCCGCACCCGATACGTTCACAATCGAAGCAGGGTCTCCCGCTTCGGTGAACCACAGTTGCGCGTTCATGTTCTCCGCACCGCGTTCAGCTGCCATGGCATACCAGTAGTAGTGATTAATCAGACCGAGTGGCACAACCCCGGCGTCGACTGCCTCCAAAATGGCGTTGTTGTTCTCAAAGATCTCTGGGTCGTTTGACACCATGGCGCTCACCCAGCTCTCCGCTGCGCCTTCCCCTTCGAGCACACGGTAGGCAGTGATAAACGACTGGAAGCTTGCGTTGGTGGGGGCCACGCCCACCTTGCCAGACCATTTTGGCGAGACAATCTCTGCGGCGGTAGCGGGGAGGTCGCCTTCGTTGACGAGGTCTTGGTTGTAGACGACCACGCGTGCGCGACCAGTTACTCCTACCCAGGTGCCATCAGTTGACGAGAA
>JAYOHK010000026.1:0-10371 GCA_038118225.1 Cellulomonadaceae bacterium
ATACCAGACAGGGTGTCGCTTACTCACCCGCTCACGGCAATCCGTTGACGAAATAGCCAGAGCAGGAACCTCCAACACACTAACAACCCCGGAAGGAATCCCCTCCACGCTCAATTCATGGCCAGGCCTGCTCACGGCAACAAAGTGGGCTCGATCCCAGAGTTTCTGTGCGTCGTGCCATCCAAACACCTGGGCAATTGCGTCTGCACCCGAGATGAAGAACAAATCAGCGTCTGGATACTCCTTCGCCATATCGGAAAGAGTGTCCACGGTGTACGTGGGCCCGGGACGGTCGATATCCACCCGGCTGACCGTGAATTTCGGGTTTGACGCGGTGGCAATAACGGCCATCAGGTACCGATGTTCGCTCTCGGTGACGCCCGGTTTTTCTTCGGGTTTTCCGGTGGGAACGAAGACAACCTCATCTAGGTCAAATTTGACCTGGACTTCACTGGCAGCCACGAGGTGGCCATGGTGAATCGGATCGAAGGTGCCACCCATAATCCCGATACGGGGGCGCGTATGGGTGGTCATTTAGGTCCTAGTGGTGCCCACCCGATGGGGGACGCTTCTGCGAGTGGCGGTTGGCAACATCGCGGTAGCTGAAAGTCACAATCCCGAGGGCAATAAAACCAGCCATGAAAATTCCGCCGAACGCCAAGGCAGGCATAGGCAACTCGTGCACTACTTCACTGGCTAGGACAACAGAAACCAAATCCACGGGTATTCCTCTCAACGATTAACCACTAACTTACCGGGCGAAACCACTAAATGCGTTCGCACTAGGCGCGAATTTGGCCATCTCCACGCACCAGCCATTTCGTGCTGGTGAGCTCTTGAAGACCCATGGGGCCTCTGGCGTGGAGTTTTTGGGTGGAGATACCCACTTCCGCTCCAAAACCAAACTCTCCCCCGTCGGTAAACCGGGTGGAGGCGTTGACAATCACAGAAGCGGCGTCCACGCGCTGTAAGAACTCTTCGGCGCGGTCAAAGGCATTGGTGAGAATCGCTTCGGTGTGTCCGGTGGAATAGCGCTGAATGTGCTCAATCGCCTGATCAAGGCCGTCAACCACGCGCATCGCGATATCGAGCGACAGGTACTCCGTATCCCAATCCTCCTCGGTGGCGGGTACAACATCGGCAAGTGCCGCTGTTTCAGGGCAGCCGTGAACGGTGACACCATCGGCCTGGAGCGCTGCGACAAGCGTGGGAATGAGAGCTGTCGCTTCAGAGCGGTGTACCAAAACGGTTTCTGCTGAATTACACACGCTTGGCCGCTGAACCTTCGCATTCACGATGATGTCGACGGCGTTGTCGAGGTCGGCAGACTCATCGACAAAAATGTGGACGTTTCCCGAGCCCGTCTCAATGACGGGAACCTTGGACTCGGTGACGACGGCGTTGATCAACTGTGCGCTTCCACGGGGAATCAAGACGTCGACGTATCCACGAGCGCGCATGAGCCAGGTAGCACCCGTGCGGCCAAAGTCGTCCACGGTAGCCACGGCATCTCCGGGGAGGCCCACCTCGCGAAGCGCACTTTGAATGATGTCGACGAGTACTTTGTTGGAGTTTTCAGCCAAGCTTCCGCCGCGCAACAATGTGGCGTTTCCGCTTTTGATACACAGTGCCGCGATATCAACGGTGACGTTGGGGCGAGCTTCGTAAATAGCCCCAATCACGCCGAAGGGAACGCGCACTTGTTGAATACGAAGTCCGTTGTGCAAGGTTGAACCACGCACCACACCACCCACAGGATCGGCGAGTCCAATGATGTCTCCCACGGCGTCAATTAATCCCTGAACACGCTCGGGGGTAAGACGCAGGCGATCAAGCAGCGATGCGGAGGTGCCACCGGCTTCGCCGCCAGCAATATCGAGTGCATTGGCATCGAGAATCTCTTGCTGCCTGGCCGCAAGGCCCGCCTGAATGGCGCGCAGAGCGTCGTCCTTCTTGCCCGTGGGCTGGCCTCCCAGCACCCGAGACGCCTGCTTCACGGCCTCGAGCCTGGCAACAAACGTTGGATCCATGGCGTCATCTCCAGACATGGGACCCCTTTCCTGGCTTGAGTGCCTAGTTTAGGGCGGCGAGGAACCAGGTGCCGGGGCCTTCGCCATCGATTGCGAGTCCCACCTGATCGGTCGCGGTCACGAGCACCGGGATACCTGCAGCGTTTGCCATCTTGGCAGCACTGACCTTGGTGACTGCGCCCCCGGTACCCACACTGTTCACCACTGCGCTTTCGACGCGAATGTGGGAAAGGTCATCGTCCGGCTCCACCACATCGATTGGAGTGGCCCCTGGTGCTGAAGGAGGCGCGGTGTAAATCGCATCCACATCGCTTAATAACACCAACGCATCCGCATCAACGAGCTCTGCCACCAAAGCCGCGAGACGGTCGTTGTCACCAAATCGAATTTCTTGTGTGGCTACGGTGTCGTTTTCATTCACGATCGGGACGATCCCAAGCCCTAGGAGCCGTTCCAGGGTGCGGTAAGCGTTAGAGCGGTGCGGATCTTGTTCCAGATCCCCCACCGTCAACAACACCTGGCCGGTAATAACCGAGTAGGCGTCAAAGAGATCTTGGTAGTTGCGCATCAAGAGGTTTTGACCCACCGCGGCGGCAGCCTGCTGCGTGGCGAGGTCGAGGGGTCGATCAGACAGATCAAGGTGTGGCATTCCCGTCGCAATCGCACCAGAAGAGACAAGAATGACTTCCTGCCCCCTGGCCTTAGCCTTGGCGAGGGCGTCCACCAAACCCTTCATCTGGTGGGCCATTTCGCCACTAATCGATGACGAGCCCACCTTGACCACGAGGCGCTTGGCGGCAGGAAGCTCAGCTTTCGTCTGAATCATCTGCCCACATCCCCGCTTCCCTCTCTTGGTCAAGTTCGGCCCGGGCGGCCGCCTTGGAATCCATCAATTCGTAATACGCCTCACGCTTTTCACGCCTGGTCGCGCGACCAGACTCGCTCAGACGATCGTCGGTTCCGCGCGAGCCAAGGGCCGAATACCCGGCTGAGGATACCGTGGGCTCCCAGTCAAATTCGCGACCGCTGCCCTCTCCAATCACGACTGTGTCGCCGGGTGTTGCGCCTGCCTGGAACAGCGCATCATCAATTCCTAGAGCTGAAAGGCGATCCGAGAGATACCCCACGGCTTCGTCGTTTTCAAACTCTGTCTGCTGGACAAATCGCTCTGGCTTGTCTCCGACGATCCTAAACAGCGGCCCATCAGCACGGCCTTCACGGCGCACCTCGAAGGGCAACGCATCAACGGCTTGGGGCCGAATGACCACACGAGGTTTATCTTCGAGTTCCACTGCCTTGGCGGCACGTGCTTCAGTGACCATTTGGCCCAGCCGGAAACCAAGCTCACGCAGTCCCTGGTGGGACAGCGCACTCACTTCGAACACTGGCAGCCCGAGTGCCTCGAAATCTGCGCGCACCATTTCTGCAATGGGCCTCGCGTCTGGCGAGTCGGACTTGTTAAGCGCCACGACTTGGGGACGCTCCAACAGTGGAGTCTGCCCCTCAGGCACCTCGTAGGCTCCCAATTCAGCCTTAATGACCTCAAAGTCGCTCATTGGGTCGCGGCCTGGCTCCAAGGTGGCGAGGTCAATGACGTGGACCAACACACTGCAGCGCTCAATGTGGCGCAGGAAGTCAAGGCCAAGACCTCGCCCTTCGCTTGCTCCCTCGATGAGTCCGGGCACATCCGCCATGGTGAAGCGCACTTCGCCCGCCTCGACCACACCGAGGTTTGGCTGCAGGGTCGTGAAGGGGTAATCGGCAATCTTGGGCCGAGCTTGGCTCATCGCAGCGATCAGGCTGGACTTTCCGGCGCTGGGGAAGCCCACCAAAGCCACATCGGCAACGGTTTTGAGCTCAATGACGACGTCACCCTGGTAGCCGTCGGTTCCCAGCAGTGCAAACCCAGGCGCTTTTCGCTTGGGGGTAGCAAGAGCCTGGTTGCCCAAGCCCCCTCGGCCACCTGCGGCTACGACCACACGCATGCCCGCCTCATTGAGGTCGATGATTTCTTCCCCCGCAGGAGTCGATACGACCGTTCCTACCGGAACGGGTAGTTCAACGTCTGGCGCGCTTGCTCCTGAGCGTGAGTCACCCATTCCCGGGGAACCCGATTCGCTGGAGCGGTGGGGCCTGCGGTGATAATCCAGAAGTGTGGTGACGGTCGGGTCAGCGACGAGGAGAATGTCTCCGCCGTTTCCGCCGTTTCCGCCGTCTGGGCCGCCAAGAGGTTTGAATTTCTCGCGATGAACCGAGACACAGCCTTTACCGCCGTGACCGGCTGCAAGGTGCAAGACCACGCGGTCGATGAACGTAATCACGAGTCTCTCCTCCAGCCACCCGGATCAGGAGTGGAGGTCAACACTCGCCCGAGGGACGTTGTCCCTTGACGCGAGTTAGGAAACGATTTGAACGACGCGGCGGCCACCCTTGTGACCAAACTCCACGGTGCCCGCAGCGAGTGCGAACAGGGTGTCGTCGTTTCCACGGCCGACGTTGTCGCCGGGGTGGAAGTGGGTTCCGCGCTGACGGACGATGATTTCTCCGGCCTTTACAACCTGGCCGCCGAAGCGCTTGACGCCGAGGTACTGCGGGTTCGAGTCCCGGCCGTTACGAGTGGACGATGCGCCCTTCTTGTGTGCCATTGGCTAAACCTTCCTCGACTACTTGCCCTGAGAGATGCCGGTGACCTTGAGCTTGGTGAGCTCCGCGCGGAAGCCCTGACGCTTGTGGTAACCAGTCTTGTTCTTGAACTTGTGGATGGTGATTTTCGGTCCACGAAGGTCGTTGATGACCTCTGCGGTCACGCTGACCTTTGCCAGCACCTTGGGGTCGTGGGTGACCTTTTCACCGTCAACCAGCAGCAATGCCGGAAGGCTTACGGTGTTGTCGGCGCCCGCAGCAACACGGTCGACGGTGATGACCGAACCGACCTCAACTTTTTCTTGGCGCCCACCTGCGCGCACTACTGCATACACCACGAATTACCACCTTGTTTGGAGAAAATACTTACTGGACGCCAGATCAGAATGGCCAGCCAGAACCAACACAACAGAATAGCCGACAGAAGCCCTGCCAGCAAGTGGCCGAACCGTCATTAGTTGGCCTGAGGCAAGTGTACGCGAAAGACAGTCTTTCCTGGTGCACTTTCGACAGAAACACTGCCGCCGTGGGATTCAACAATTCCCTGCACAATCGCGAGGCCGAGGCCGGTGCTGCCCTTTGCGCGAGAGCGGCCTTTATCGGCCCTTCTAAAGCGCTCGAAGAGCTCAGGTTGGAGCTCTGGGGCAATGCCTGGGCCGTTGTCACGCACGAGGAGCTCAACCGCGTCTGCCGTCTTCTTCAGCTCCAACGACACGTTCGTGCCACCGGGAGTGTGAATGGAGGCGTTTTGGGCCAAATTGGTGATTACTTGAACCAGCTGGTTGCGGTTTCCCCGCACCATCACAGGGCGCTTGGGAATCTTTGCGCTCCAGTTGTGGCCAGGTGCGCGCACCTTCGCGTCGGAGAGCACATTGCTCACCACAGCCCCAAAATCGACGGGCTCCATTTCAGCCGTTTGGCCTTCATCGAGGCGTGCCAACAACAGCAGGTCTTCCACAAGGTGAGACATCCGAATGGATTCGGATTCGATGCGAGAGAGTGATTGTTGGACCTCTTCGGGGAGTTTTTCGCCCTGGCGCAGAGTAATTTCCGAATATCCCCTAATTGACGCAAGTGGCGTGCGCAGCTCGTGCGAGGCGTCTGCGACGAAGTGGCGAAGCTTCTCTTCGGATTTGGCGCGGGCCACCAAGGATGCGTCGACGTGGTCGAGCATGTGGTTAAACGACGCCCCCAGCTGGCCAATTTCTGTGTCGGGATTGGCTAACGACTCCGGGACGCGTTCGAGAAGTCGAGCTTCGCGGTCACTCAAGCTTTGGTTGGACACTGCCTGCGCCGTTTGGCGCATCCGGTCGAGTGGTCGAAGGGCGAAACGAATACCCCAGAAACCAATAGCGGCCGCAAGCACCACCACCAGGGCCACGACGAGGAATATCACCACGGTGAGCCTCGTGATGGTCTCTCGAATTTCATTCATCGGCAGGCCGATCACGATCTGCGAGTCGCCCACGCCGCCCACCAACAGTGTGCGCACTTCGTGGAAGCCACCGTCTAAATGAACACTCACCGGAGTTCCCTCTGGCCACGACACTTGCTGGAGCTCGCTTAAATCCTCATCGGCGATGGGCTTTAACTGGCCGTCCGTGTCGATAAATGCACCAGCAACCTGATTGGGTCCGACCACAGCGATCAGTGTTCCCACGTCGAAGCCTGGCCGGTCAAGCCGCCCTCTCGCCCCCTCCATGCCTCGAGGAAGTGAATTGTCGGCCACATCGGTCAACCGCGCAGAGGCCTGGAATAAGTCTCGGTCAAGATCACCCAACAGCTGCCTCGCAACGGTCGCCGTGCTCGCAAAACCAATCAAGAGCCCCGCAAACAAGATCAGGCCGATTCCGCCGAGAATGAAGCGTCGGCGGAAGTCTTGAGGAGGGCGGGCTGGATCTACCCGCATGCCGCGCGTCACTAGTCAGCGGCTTTGATCATGTAGCCCACACCGCGAACGGTGTGGATGAGCGCCGGGCCAAGGGTGTCGATTTTCTTACGGAGGTAGGAGATGTAAATCTCGACGATGCTTTGTTTGCCGCCGAAGTCGTAGTCCCAGACTCGGTCGAGGATGTGCGTCTTGGACAACACGCGCCTCGGGTTCGACATCAAATACCGCAGCAGCTCAAATTCGGTACTGGTGAGCTCGATAGGGGTGTCTCCCCTAAACACCTCGTAACTGTCTTCGTTCAGGGTGAGATCTCCCACTTGAAGGATGGACTGCTCGGCGCTTGTTCCACGGCCTGAGCGGCGAAGCACGCTGCGAAGTCTCGCCACGAGCTCTTCCAAGCTAAAGGGCTTGGTGACGTAGTCATCCCCACCAATGGTGAGGCCTTGAACGCGATCTTCGACCGAGTCTTTGGCGGTGAGAAACAGCACGGGCAGGGTGGGATCTTTCTCCCGGAGCTTTTTCAACAAGCCCAGACCGTCACCGTCTGGGAGCATGATGTCCAACACGGCAATGTCGGGTGAAAATTCCTTGTGGGCAGCTACCGCATCGGCCACGTTGTGGGCCGTCTTAACCTGCCAGCCCTCATAGCGAAGGGCCATAGCCACTAAATCGGCAAGCGATTCTTCGTCGTCAACGACGAGTGCCTTGATGTCTTCTGCAGGGGCGTGTTCTTCCATGCCTCACAGAACACCAGAGGTTCCTGTATGAACCCTATGAAAAATCTATGGATGGAATGGGTCTTTCCCACTCCCCCGATTCCTTAGGAGTCAGCGCCCGCGTCGGGTGTGACCACACCTTGGCTGCTTGCCCGGCGACGACGACGACCCTTTCCAGGCTCCGGCGCCTCGGGAAGGGCCTTCAGTACCGAATCGAGCAACGAGGTGTCCTTCTTGCCCTTAGCCTCTGGCGCCTCAGGCGCGTTAGCTTGGGCAAGGTCGGCCTCTGAAATCACAGGGATCGCCTCAGTGGGCGGGTTGGACACAGTGGTTGCGGCAATCTTCGCGATGGCGTTTCTCGTGTCATCGGTGATTTCGTGCGTGGCAACCTTGGTCGCCTCGCTCTTGTTGCCAGATCCTCGTCGCTTTCGAGACGGCTGCGAATCTGAAGAGCCCTTGGACTTGCCCACCGGCTCCTGGTGCACGATCACACCACGGCCCTGACAGTGGTCACAGTTTTCACTGAACGTCTCCAGAAGGCCCAAGCCAAGGCGTTTTCTAGTCATTTGGACTAGGCCAAGGCTGGTGACTTCGGCGACCTGGTGCTTTGTGCGGTCGCGCGAGAGGGTTTCGACAAGGCGGCGAAGAACCAAGTCGCGGTTTGACTCCAACACCATGTCGATGAAGTCGATCACGATAATTCCACCGATGTCACGCAAGCGAAGCTGGCGCACGATTTCCTCGGCAGCTTCCAAGTTGTTCTTGGTCACGGTCTCTTCGAGGTTTCCACCCGAGCCCACGAACTTTCCGGTGTTGACATCAACAACCGTCATCGCTTCGGTCCGGTCGATCACAAGCGAGCCGCCACTTGGCAGCCACACCTTGCGGTCAAGGGCTTTGTGGATTGCTTCCTGGACGCGGAAGTGCTCAAAGGCATCGACGTCTTCGGAATACACCTCGACACGCTCGAGAAGATCTGGCGCCACTTGGGAGAGGTAGCTAGTGATGACCGTGTGCTGTTCCTCACCAGAGATCACGAGCTTGTTGAAGTCTTCGTTGAACACGTCACGGATGATCTTGATCAACAGGTCAGGCTCGCTGTGTAGGAGAGCAGGAGCCTTTTCGCTCTCCGCAGCCTTCTGCAGGGCTTCCCACTGCGCTTGGAGGCGGTTCACATCGGTGGTGAGCTGCTCCTCGCTGGCGCCCTCCGCAGCGGTGCGCACAATGACACCAGCGGATTCGGGAACGAGGGTCTTCAAAATGGCTTTGAGGCGCGAGCGCTCGGTATCAGGAAGCTTCCTCGAAATGCCGTTCATGCCTCCACCTGGCACGTAAACCAGGTAGCGACCGGGCAGGCTGACCTGGCTGGTCAGGCGGGCGCCCTTATGGCCGATCGGGTCCTTGGTGACTTGAACCAGGACGGTGTCGCCGGTCTTCAGCGCTGCTTCGATGCGCTTGGGGCGCTCTCCGCCTTCTTCGGTGGCGGCATCCCAATCGACTTCACCCGAATACAACACCGCGTTTCGACCGCGTCCAATATCGACGAACGCAGCTTCCATGCTGGGCAGCACATTTTGCACGCGACCGAGGTAGACGTTGCCGATCAGGCTTGCCTCTTCGCTCTTTGCCACGTAGTGCTCAACGGTGATGCCATCTTCGAGGACGGCAATTTGGGTGCGGTTTGCCTTTTCGCGAACCACCATGACCCGGTCAACGCTTTCGCGACGGGCTAAGAATTCTGATTCGGTGACGACGGCGCGACGGCGACCTTGGTCACGTCCTTCACGGCGACGCTGACGCTTTGCCTCCAACCTCGTCGAGCCACGCACGCGCTGCGGCTTCGAGGGAGCCTCTTCAGTCTGCTTCGCCTGGCGGGTTCTGGTGCGACTGGGAGCCTCGCCACCGTCGGAGTCTCCTCCGCGGTTTCGCTGACGCTTACGCACAGTGCGCTCGGCTTGCTCTTCTGCCTCGTGGAATTTGGCAAATAGCTCTGGGTCGGGACCGGCAAACACCAACTGCTTGGCCGACGACGGCTGGTCGATGGGCTGAGGCGCCTCAACGGCCTTCTTCGCAGCGGGTTTTTTTGCCGCAGGCTTCTTCTCAGCAGGCTCAGCTGCCTTCTTGGAACGAGTGGCCTTGGGAGCTTCTGCCGCATCAACTTTCTTCGTTGAGCGAGCTCTCTTTACCGGCGTCTGTGCTTTTTCTACTTCTTCGTTTTCGTTTTTCTTCACCATCGCTGGTGGACTCCTTGTGCGGCCCTCCCCCCGCGCACGGCGTGGGCCCAATATGTGGTGGCGCCCGTATGGCTGCCACGTCTTTGTTGATTACGTGAAGTGAGGCCGAAGCTCGTCACTTCAAAAAGCTTGTCGGGGCGCACCCGGAGCGCGGTCGCGGGCATTTTCCCTGTACACGAGTATCGCACAGGAACCACTGTGGCGCCTAGTGCCATACTTACAGGCGTGAATTTACCCACAAAGCGCCCGTTGGCAATGGCCTGGCTAATCCTGGTCTCGGCGATCGTTTCGTTCGTGTCATCGTTTGGCCTCGCCCGCGAGGGCTATCTCTTGGCCGCCGAAGGGCGCGAGCCCAGTTGCGACATCAACCCCTTCTTCTCCTGCGGCGATGTGATGCAAAGCTGGCAAGCGCGGGTATTCATTGAAGCGCCAAATCAATTGATGGGTATCGCCGGATTTGCAGCCGTCATTACGGTCGCGATTGCGCTTTTGACTGGTTCCCGATTCCCCCGCTGGTTCTGGGGACTATTCACCACGGGACTCTTTGCCGCCTGGGCTTTTTTGATGTGGCTTTTCTACCAAGCGGTATTTAGCATCGGCTTCTTGTGCCTCTACTGCATGGTCATCTGGGGGTCACACTCGATCCTGTGGTGGATTTACCTGCCGTGGGCGCTCGGAAACGGCCTTCTAGGCGGGCCTCAGTGGCTCAAGCGCTTGGGCAAAGCCGTCATGCCGTATTCGTGGGTGGCCATTGTGGCGAACTTCGCGACGATTGCACTGTCGATTTACGTGCAATTCCCCTTGTTGTTTAGCTAGGCGCTAAACCACAGCGCGAGCTCGCGAGCCGCAGTCTCGGG
>JAYOHK010000027.1:0-10045 GCA_038118225.1 Cellulomonadaceae bacterium
GGCACCAAGCTGGCAACCCCCGTCTTCGACGGCGCCACCGAGGAAGAGCTGGTCGGACTTCTCGACTCGACCCTTCCCAACCGCGACGGCAAGCAGATGGTGGACGGAACTGGAAAGGCACGTCTGTTCGACGGCCGCTCCGGTGAGCCATTCCCTGAGCCCATCAGCGTCGGCTACAAGTACATCTTGAAGCTGCACCACTTGATCGACGACAAGATCCACGCTCGTTCAACCGGACCGTACTCGATGATCACCCAGCAACCGCTTGGTGGTAAGGCACAGTTCGGTGGACAGCGCTTTGGTGAGATGGAAGTGTGGGCCCTCGAGGCTTACGGTGCTTCCTACGCACTGCAGGAGCTGTTGACCATCAAGTCCGATGACATCCTCGGACGTGTGAAGGTCTACGAAGCCATCGTCAAGGGTGAGAACATCCAAGAACCCGGTATCCCCGAGTCGTTCAAGGTGTTGATGAAGGAGATGCAGTCACTGTGTCTCAACGTCGAGGTTCTCGCATCCGACGGTCAAGCTATCTCGCTTAAAGACAGCGATGACGAGCTGTACCGCGCTGCCGAAGAACTCGGTATCAACATCTCCACCCGGTTCGAGTCGTCGAGCGTCGACGAAATCTAACCCGGCCACCCGTTTTCAAAGATTCAGTAGAAGAAGAGAGACAACGTGCTGGAAGCAACCACGTTTGACGAAATCCGTATTGGTCTAGCCACCTCGGAGAACATCCGCGGATGGTCCTATGGCGAGGTAAAGAAGCCGGAGACCATCAACTACCGCACCCTCAAGCCCGAGAAGGACGGTCTGTTCGGTGAGCAGATCTTCGGACCTTCCCGCGACTGGGAGTGTGCTTGTGGCAAGTACAAGCGAGTCCGCTTTAAGGGCATCGTGTGTGAGCGCTGTGGCGTTGAGGTCACCAAGTCCTCGGTGCGTCGTGAGCGCATGGGCCACATCGAGCTCGCCGCTCCGGTCACCCACATCTGGTACTTCAAGGGAGTACCCAGCCGTCTGGGTTACCTGCTCGACATGGCTCCAAAAGACCTCGAGAAGGTTATTTACTTCGCCGCCTACATGATCATTCGTGTTGATGACGAAGCCCGCCACCGCGAAATGCCAGAGCTTGAGAAAGAACTGCGCATGGAGATCGGCCAGCTCGAGAAGGAGCGCGACGCCGCTCTTGCTGAGCGCATGACCGAACTCGAGAAGGAACTCGCTGAGCTCGAAGCAGCAGAAGCGAAGGCTGACCAGAAGCGCAAGGCAGATGACGCCGGTAAGCGTGAGATGCAGTCGATTCGCAAGTCCTTCGACGACGAAATCGCTCACCTCGAGCGCGTCTGGGAAGAGTTCATCGGCCTTCGCGTAGGTGACCTCAAGGCCGAAGACGCCATCTTCCAGGATGTTCAAGACCGCTACGGAATGTTCTTCGACGCCCTCATGGGTGCAGAAGCAATCCAGCGTCGTCTTCAGGACTTCGACTTGCAGGCCGAAGCAGACCTGCTCCACGACGAAATTGAAAACGGAAAGGGCCAGCGCAAGATCCGTGCGATCAAGCGCCTCAAGGTCGTGAACTCCTTCCTCTCCACTGGCGCATCACCCGCGTCGATGGTGCTGGACGTTGTTCCCGTGATTCCGCCCGAGCTTCGCCCGATGGTGCAGCTTGATGGTGGACGCTTCGCCACCAGCGACTTGAACGACCTCTACCGTCGCGTGATCAACCGCAACAACCGTCTGCGTCGCTTGCTTGACCTCGGTGCTCCCGAGATCATCGTGAACAACGAAAAGCGCATGCTGCAGGAAGCTGTTGACGCGTTGTTCGACAACGGACGTCGTGGTCGCCCCGTTACCGGAACCGGTAACCGCGCCCTGAAGTCCCTGTCCGACATGCTCAAGGGTAAGCAGGGTCGATTCCGTCAGAACCTGCTCGGTAAGCGCGTTGACTACTCTGGCCGTTCGGTCATCGTGGTGGGTCCTCAGCTGAAGCTCCACCAGTGTGGTCTTCCTAAGCTGATGGCTCTCGAGCTGTTCAAGCCGTTCGTGATTAAGCGTCTGATGGACCTCGGTCACTCGAGCAACATCAAAAACGCCAAGCGCATGGTTGAGCGTATGCGTCCAGAAGTGTGGGACGTGCTCGAAGAGATCATCCGTGAGCGCCCCGTTCTTCTCAACCGTGCACCAACCCTGCACCGTTTGGGAATCCAGGCATTTGAGCCACAGCTGGTAGAAGGTAAAGCCATTCAGCTTCACCCGCTCGTGTGTGCTGCGTTCAACGCTGACTTCGATGGTGACCAGATGGCTGTTCACCTTCCGCTGTCGGTTGAGGCACAGGCTGAAGCCCGCGTGCTGATGCTCGCATCGAACAACATCCTGAAGCCATCGGATGGTCGCCCTGTGACCGTTCCGACCCAGGACATGATCATCGGACTCCACCACCTCACCACCCTCCGCGAGGGTGTCGAGGGTGAAGGCCGTGTGTTCTCCTCGATCGCCGAAGCAATCATGGCCATGGACCAGGGTTCATTGCACTTGAACGCCAAGGTCAAGATCCGTCTTGAGAACGTGCACCTCTCGCCCAAGAAGCAGCCTGAGGGCTTCGTTCAGGGCCAGACCATGCTGATGGAGACCACTCTTGGTCGTGCGCTGTTCAACGAGTTCCTCCCCGAGGACTACTACTACATGGAAGACGTCGTCGACAAGGGCCGCATCTCGGCACTGGTCAACGACCTCGCCGAGCGTTACCCGAAGGTTGTTGTGGCCGACACCCTTGACAAGGTCAAGGACGCCGGATTCCACTGGGCAACCCGCTCCGGTGTGACCGTTGCACTCAGCGACGTGCCACGCCTCAAGGAGAAGGCAACGCTGGTGTCCAAGTACGAAAAGCAGGCCGCTAAGGTTCAGGCACAGTTCGACAAGGGTCTGATTTCTGACCAGGAGCGTCGTCGTGAACTGGTTGAGATCTGGTCCGAGGGAACCAAGGAAATCAACGGTGCAATGCGTGATGCGTTTGAGACGCACAACACCATTAACCGCATGGTGACCTCGGGTGCTCGTGGTAACTGGCTACAGGTCGGAAACATCGCCGGTATGCGAGGCCTCGTGTCTAACCCACGTGGTGAAGTTATCGCCCGTCCGATTATCTCCAGCTACCGCGAAGGCCTCAGTGTGACTGAGTACTTCATCGCCACCCACGGTGCGCGTAAGGGTCTGGCCGACACCGCTCTTCGTACCGCTGACTCGGGTTACTTGACCCGTCGTCTAGTCGACGTGTCGCAGGATGTCATCATCCGCGAAGAAGACTGTGGAACCACGAAGGGTATTGGCTTCCCGATCGCCCACCAGAACACCGAAGGTGAATGGGTGCGCAGCGACAACGTCGAAAACGAGGTCTTCGCTCGTAACCTCGCCGTGGACGCAACCGACGCCAAGGGCAAGGTTGTGGCCACCGCAGGTAGCGACGTCGGAGATGTTCTCATCGACGAACTCGTCGCCGCTGGTGTCAGCGAAATCACTGTCCGCTCGGTTCTCACTTGTGAGTCTGCAGTGGGTGTGTGTGCCGCATGTTACGGACGCTCCTTGGCAACGGGTACCCCCGTTGACCTTGGTGAAGCCGTCGGTATCATCGCCGCCCAGTCGATTGGTGAGCCGGGAACCCAGCTGACCATGCGTACCTTCCACACTGGTGGATCAGCATCGGCCGACGACATCACCCAGGGTCTGCCCCGCGTGACCGAGCTGTTCGAAGCCCGTACTCCTAAGGGTGCGAGCCCGATCGCCGAGGCCGCAGGTCGCATCAAGATCGAAGACACCGAAACCCAGCACAAGATCACCCTCATCCCCGACAACGGAGATGAAGAAGTGAGCTACACCGTGTCAAAGCGTATGGAGCTTCTCGTCGCTGACGGTGACCACGTTGAGCTCGGTGCTCAGATTCACGAAGGACCTGTTGACCCGAAGGAAGTTCTTCGTGTTAAGGGTGTCCGCGCGGTCCAGCTGCACTTGGTTGATGGTGTGCAGGGCGTGTATGGCTCACAGGGTGTGCCGATCCACGACAAGCACATCGAGGTCATCGTGCGCCAGATGCTGCGCAAGGTCACCGTGGTTGACCACGGTGAGACCACCTTGCTGCCGGGAGAACTCGTTGACCGTTCGCGGTACAACAAGATCAACCGCGAAGCACTCACCGATTCAAAGAAGACCGCTTCGGCACGTCAGGAAGTCATGGGTATCACCAAGGCATCGCTGGCTACCGAGTCGTGGCTGTCTGCAGCCAGCTTCCAGGAGACCACTCGTGTTCTCACCGAAGCTGCCATGCAGGGCAAGCGCGACCCGCTTGTTGGTCTGAAGGAAAACGTGATCATCGGAAAGCTGATCCCAGCGGGTACCGGACTCAACCGTTACCGCAACATCACTGTGGAGCCCACCGAAGAGGCACGCGCCGAGCACTACCCGGCACGCCTGTTCAGCGAGGACGATGCATTCGGCGCGGTCGACGACCTGTCGTTTGTTGACTTCGACACCTTCACTGCTGAGGAAGGCTCCTCCGAGAACTACCAGTAGTCCCCTCTGGGGATAACACCCACCCACCGAGCTCGCCTCCTGGTTAGCTCGACCGGGTGGGTGTTTTGGTGTGGGCACATATTCTTTTTGCCATCGCGGCCATTCCGATGTCGCTGGTTGATTGTCGCGAACATCGACTACCCGATCGGTACACCTTGGGACTATGGGCAGTGTCGGTGGCAGCCGTGTTGCCTCTCCTCGCTGATCCCGTGCTCGTCGGCCGAGCTGAGCGTGCAGTGATCTCAAGTGCGTTGGTGGTGTTGGCATTATGGATCTTTGCGGAATGGCCGGGCCGGCCGCTGGGCTTTGGGGATGTGAAATTAGGCGGCGTCATGGGAATGCAGCTGGGGTCGTATGGCATTGACACAGCATTCTTTGCCCTCGCAACGAGCGTAATTTTTGGGGGAGTGTGGGCCGTGTGGATGGTGAAAACCAGGCGCATGGGGCCTACTGATCACCTCGCGTTTGGTCCCTTTATGGCGATGGGGACGGTGATAACCCTCGCACTGGTGGTGAGTTAGTCAGTCGGGTCAAAAAATCATTTGACCCACAGCGTTTGGGCCAGTACTCTGGTGGACTGTGTGTTCGTTGGCACGCCCGTAGTGGGTGCCCAAAAACTTGGGCCAACTAGGTATCGGGTCGCGAACTACACAATGGGTCAAAGCAAGGCCTCTTTCAAAAGAGATCTCGCCAGCCCCCACGGCATACCGTCTGCCGCCCCACCAGGTGACAGTCGGTTCGATGTCGGCCGGAATGCGGCACACCCGTCGCGCTTCGGAACCCCCATCACCTGTCACCGTGCAGAAGAAAAATCAAGGAGTTCACTGTGCCAACGATCCAGCAGCTGGTTCGTAAGGGCCGCAAGCCCAAGGTCTCGAAGACCAAAGCCCCTGCTTTGCAGTCAAACCCGCAGCAGCGTGGCGTATGTACCCGTGTGTACACCACCACCCCGAAGAAGCCGAACTCGGCACTTCGCAAGGTTGCCCGTGTGAAGCTTTCAAACGGAACCGAAGTTACCGCCTACATCCCCGGTGAAGGCCACAACCTCCAGGAGCACTCAATGGTGCTCGTTCGTGGAGGTCGTGTGAAGGACCTTCCTGGTGTCCGTTACAAGATCGTTCGCGGATCCCTCGACACTCAGGCTGTCAAGGACCGCAAGCAAGCACGCAGCCGTTACGGCGCGAAGATGGAGAAGAAGTAATGCCACGTAAAGGTCCAGCACCTAAGCGCCCCGTCGTCGCCGACCCGGTATACCGCGCACCAATTGTCACCCAGCTGGTGAACAAGATCCTCGTCCAGGGTAAGAAGGGCCTCGCAGAGCGCATCGTTTACGGTGCACTCGAAGGTGTGTCCTCGAAGACTGGTCAGGACGCCGTTGAGACCCTGAAGAAGGCTCTTGACAACGTTCGCCCAACCCTCGAGGTGCGTTCGCGCCGTGTGGGTGGTTCGACCTACCAGGTTCCCGTTGAGGTTAAGCCCCACCGTGCAAACACCCTGGCTCTTCGCTGGTTGGTGAGCTACGCACGTTCACGTCGTGAGAAGACGATGACTGAGCGTTTGACCAACGAGATTCTTGATGCTTCGAACGGTCTTGGTGCCGCTGTGAAGCGTCGTGAAGACACTCACAAGATGGCGGAATCCAACAAGGCCTTCGCCCACTACCGCTGGTAAACACCAACCACTAGATCACTCCTGGAGGAGAACCGTGGCACAAGACGTGCTTACTGACCTGAACAAGGTCCGCAACATCGGCATCATGGCCCACATTGATGCTGGAAAAACCACGACCACTGAGCGAATCCTGTTCTACACGGGTATCTCGCACAAAATTGGCGAGGTGCACGATGGTGCCGCGACGATGGACTGGATGGCGCAAGAGCAGGAACGTGGAATCACGATCACCTCTGCTGCAACCACCTGTTTCTGGGACAAGAACCAGATCAACATCATCGACACCCCAGGTCACGTGGACTTCACCGTGGAGGTGGAGCGAAGCCTCCGCGTCCTCGACGGTGCTGTTGCTGTGTTCGACGGTAAAGAGGGTGTAGAGCCCCAGTCAGAAACCGTGTGGCGTCAGGCTGACAAGTACAACGTTCCCCGTATTTGCTTCGTCAACAAGATGGACAAGCTCGGTGCGGACTTCTACTTCACCGTCGACACCATTGTGAAGCGCCTCGGTGCCAAGCCACTTGTGATTCAGCTTCCTATTGGAGCTGAGTCGGGCTTCACCGGTGTGGTTGACCTCGTTGAGATGAACGCCAAGGTCTGGGAGGGAGACTCCAAGGGTGATGTCACCATGGGTGCTTCCTACGAGACCCAGGAGATTCCTGCAGACTTGCAGGCCAAGGCCGAGGAATACCGCGCGAAGCTCATCGAAGATGTTGCTGAGGCCAGCGAAGAACTGCTTGAGAAGTACCTCGGTGGAGAAGAACTCACCAAGGAAGAGCTCAAGGCCGGTATCCGCCAGCTGACCATCGCTGGCGAGGCATACCCCGTTCTCTGTGGTTCTGCATTCAAGAACCGCGGTGTGCAGCCCATGCTGGACGCTGTCGTTGACTACCTTCCTTCGCCATTGGATGTGCCCGCAGTTGAGGGCCACGCAGCCAACAACGAAGAAGAGCTCATTACTCGCCACGCTGACGCAACCGAGCCTTTTGCTGCTCTCGCGTTCAAGGTTGCCGTTCACCCCTTCTTCGGACGTCTCACCTACGTGCGCGTCTACTCCGGTTCCATCGAATCCGGAGCCCAGGTCATCAACTCGACCAAGGGCAAGAAGGAGCGCATTGGAAAGATCTTCCAGATGCACTCGAACAAGGAAAACCCTGTTGACAAGGTCACTGCTGGTCACATCTATGCAGTGATTGGCCTCAAGGACACCACTACTGGTGACACCCTCTGTGACCCCAACAGCCAGGTTGTTCTCGAGTCGATGACCTTCCCTGAGCCCGTTATTGAGGTTGCCATTGAGCCCAAGACCAAGGCTGACCAGGAGAAGCTCTCGATCGCGATCCAGAAGCTTGCTGAAGAGGACCCCACCTTCCGTACTGAGCTCAACCCTGAGACCGGACAGACCGTGATTAAGGGTATGGGTGAGCTTCACCTCGACATCCTCGTTGACCGCATGAAGCGCGAATTCAACGTGGAGGCCAACGTTGGTAAGCCTCAGGTTGCCTACCGCGAGACCATCCGTCGCGCAGTGGAGAAGTACGACTACACCCACAAGAAGCAGACTGGTGGTTCCGGACAGTTCGCAAAGGTCCAGGTCTCGTTCGAGCCGCTCGAAGTGTCGGGCGACACTATTTATGAGTTTGAAAATCAAGTCACCGGTGGACGTATTCCTCGCGAATACATCCCATCGGTGGACGCAGGTATCCAAGACGCCATGCAGGTTGGTGTGTTGGCGGGCTACCCAACAGTTGGAGTCAAAGCGATTCTGCTTGATGGGCAGTACCACGACGTCGACTCTTCGGAGATGGCGTTCAAGATTGCCGGATCGATGGTCTTTAAAGAGGCCGCGAGGAAGGCAGATCCTGCTCTGCTCGAGCCAGTGATGGCCGTCGAGGTGCGTACCCCCGAGGAATACATGGGTGACGTTATCGGCGACTTGAACTCGCGTCGTGGGCAGATCCAGAGCATGGAGGATGCTACCGGCGTAAAGGTCGTTAGCGCTCTCGTGCCGCTGTCGGAAATGTTCGGTTACGTCGGTGACCTGCGCTCGAAGACCTCGGGCCGCGCCGTGTACTCGATGACTTTCGACTCCTATGCTGAAGTCCCGAAGGCTGTGGCCGACGAGATTATTCAGAAGGGCAAGGGAGACTAAGCCCGACCGAATAGGCTCGCCGAGCCTTTGTAGTACCCAGTAATCCGATTAATTCGGGTCGGAACCCCGATCCGAATACCGAAGTCCTGAGGAGGACCAAAGTGGCTAAGGCCAAGTTCGAGCGGACCAAACCGCACGTAAACATCGGAACGATTGGTCACGTCGACCACGGCAAGACCACTCTGACCGCTGCTATTTCCAAGGTGCTCGCTGAACGCCTTCCTTCGGATGTCAACGTCACGCGTGACTTCGCGTCGATTGACTCCGCTCCGGAAGAGAAGCAGCGTGGTATCACCATCAACATCTCGCACGTCGAGTACGAGACCGAGAAGCGCCACTACGCACACGTTGACGCTCCTGGTCACGCTGACTACATCAAGAACATGATCACCGGTGCCGCTCAGATGGACGGCGCAATCCTCGTGGTTGCTGCTACCGACGGCCCAATGGCTCAGACCCGTGAGCACGTTCTTCTCGCCAAGCAGGTTGGTGTTCCTTACCTGCTCGTTGCCCTGAACAAGTCCGACATGGTCGACGACGAGGAAATCCTCGAGCTCGTTGAGGTTGAGGTCCGTGAGCTGCTTTCCAGCCAGGGCTTCGACGGAGACAACGCTCCTGTGATCCGCGTGTCCGGTCTGAAGGCTCTTGAAGGCGACGCCGCATGGGGCGACAAGATCATGGAGCTCATGCAGGCTGTTGACGACAACGTGCCTGACCCAGTGCGCGACAAGGACAAGCCGTTCTTGATGCCCGTCGAAGACGTGTTCACCATCACCGGTCGTGGAACCGTGGTGACCGGTCGTGCCGAGCGTGGAACTCTCAAGATCAACTCTGACGTTGAGATCGTAGGTATCCGCCCGACTCAGAAGACCACCGTCACCGGTATCGAGATGTTCCACAAGCAGCTCGACGAAGCATGGGCTGGCGAGAACTGTGGTCTTCTTCTTCGCGGTACCAAGCGTGAAGACGTTGAGCGTGGACAGGTTGTTGTTGCTCCTGGCTCGGTAACCCCTCACACCAACTTTGAGGGAACCGCCTACATCCTCGGCAAGGACGAGGGTGGACGTCACAACCCGTTCTACACGAACTACCGTCCGCAGTTCTACTTCCGTACCACTGACGTGACCGGTGTTATCTCGTTGCCTGAGGGCACCGAAATGGTAATGCCCGGTGACACCACCGACATGAGCGTTGAGCTGATTCAGCCCATCGCCATGGAGGAAGGTCTCTCCTTCGCTATCCGTGAAGGTGGACGTACCGTTGGTGCCGGAACGGTGACCAAGATCATCAAGTAGTTTTCAACTACACGCAAAGGGCCCGGATTTTTCCGGGCCCTTTGTGGTTTCTGGGCACACTAGGCTGTGGCCGTGGAAATTAACTGGTTGGCCGTTCTGGTCGCAAGCGTTGTCGGTACTTTCGTCGGGAATCTATGGTTTGGGCCAAAGACCTTCTTCCCCATCTGGTGGAAGTTCATGGGCAAGTCTCCAGAGGACCAACCAGGGGGCGCCAACATGGGCCTCGTTTTTGGCCTCACCTTCGTAGCGATTGCTGTTCAAGCGATTGTGTTGGAAGTCGTGCTTCAGGCCGTGGGCGGACCGACCTGGTGGGCAGGTCTTGCCACAGGAGCATTGCTGGGACTTATCGGTTCGGCTGCGTCACTCACCC
>JAYOHK010000028.1:0-8000 GCA_038118225.1 Cellulomonadaceae bacterium
AAACTGACGACGCCGGTGAAGAAACCTTCTTCTTTGCCTCAAAACCGCTAGTTACTGAGCTCGTCAGCGGGGACACCTCGGTGGACTGGGTCATCACTGACACCGAGAAGGCTGATGCTCTCCTCTTAGCGGGCGACGTGTATGCGGTGATTGAAATCCCTGAGAACTTTTCGACGGCAGTAAAGACCCTCGACAGCTCCGACCCCACACAAGCAAAATTCACCATTCGAACCGACCCCAGCCACAGCTACCTCGCTGGGGTACTCGCGGACCAGCTGGGTGCCTCGATTTCTTCCACCATCAGCGACGAATTTGGCAAGGAAGTCACTAAGGGGCTCTTTAGTGCGGTCGTTGACTTAGGCGATGGCTTTAGTGAGGCAGCCGACGCCGCAGAAGAGGTAGCCGATGGCACGAGGGAGCTCGCAGACGGCGTCTCAGAACTCGCGGACGGCACAAGTGACCTGGCCGATGGGACCAAGAAGTTTTCTGATGGCTACGCCACCTTTGACGACGGGCTTGACGAATACTTGGGAGGCCTAAGGGACTTAGCCGACGGGTTGGAGACTTTTAACAAAGAAACGAAGTCACTGCCAGATTTATCCACAGGAATTAGCCAGTACACAGGTGGGGTGGCCCAAGTAGCAACCGGATTAAGCGGCCTCAATAATGCAGGAGCGTTTTCTGGGATTACCGGAACTACAGGAACAACTCTTCAAACACTCATCGCCACCCTGTCAGCGCTGGGAACCAGCGGAACAACATTGGCCACCCAAACAGACACCGCCATTGATGGTGTCCGTGACGGCATCGTTTCGGTCGATGAAGGCGCCGACGCATTGGCCGAAGCAAGCTACGACTTAGAAGACGGATCCAATGAGATCCGAACGGGTGCGGCGGACTTAGCAAGCGGAACCAGTGAGCTGAGCGACGGCGTGAGTGACCTCAACGATGGAGTCATCGAGTTAGCCGACGGTATGGATGAGTTTGCTGAAGGACTTCGAGACGGAGCCACAGAATTTAGTGACCAAGGCCTTGAGAAGCCAAGTGATTCCACGCTCGACACATTGACGACTCCTGTGGCCTTTGATGAGCAAGACCGAACCGGCACTGTGGGCCTTGGCCCCACAATTGGCAGCGCATTGGTGCCGGTGGGACTGTGGTTTGTCACTCTGATCTATTTCCTGAGCACACAAGCACCCTCGAGGCGGGTTCTCACCAGCACCGCCTCGACGGCAGCGATTATTCGACGAACCCTCACCCCAATCGCTGCGGTAGCGAGCCTCCAGATTGTGATGGCCACCCTGTTGCTCCACGTACTCGCCGGCGTCTCATGGACACTCGTGGGCTCAACACTTAGCCTGATTGCGCTTGGAACACTGAGCTTCCATGCTCTCCACTACGCAGTGTGGTTGTGGAAGCCACAGATTCTTGGCGCTCTTTCGATGAGTGTGGCTGTGATTCAGATCGTCACACTGGGCCTTGTCCTCCCAGCAGAGGTTCTTCCGCCTGTCTACCAAGTCCTCAGCGGAGCGACCCCTCTGGGCTGGGTGGCAGATGGGCTCTTAGCGAGCGTGTCCGAGGGTGATACTGCACGAGTGACCGCGGCAATCGTCGGACTGGTTCTTGTCACCATTGTTGCTTTGGTGCTTGCCCTGGTAAGCCTTGGGACACGGAGGCGACGAGCAATGCTCGATTACTTGGGGCTAGCTGCCTAGCCCACGCGGTGGAGCCAGACCACGCGTTCTTGGTCTCCTGCGTGCCTAAACGGCTCTAACTCGTCATCCCAAGCACTACCCAGTGCGAGGCGCAATTCGCGCTGGACTTCCTCAAAATCGCCTTCGGCGATTTCCAGCGCGTAGTGAAGCCTCTCTTCGGAAATCGTGAGGTTTCCTGCCGCATCAGTGGCGGCGGAGAAGACCCCTAAGTCCGGGGTGTGCATAAAGCGCATTCCGTCCACTCCTGGAGCGGGATCTTCGGTTGCTTCAAAGCGAAGGTGTTCCCAACCGCGAAGCGCACTGGTCAGTTTCGCGCCGGTGCCGATGTCACCGTGCCAGGTGTATTCAGCGCGAAGAGTTCCCGGCAAGACGGGCTGTTCGCTCCAGTCCAAGGTGATGGGAACACCGAGGGCAGCACCGAGCGCCCACTCGATGTGGGGCGCAAGCGCACGCGGTGCCGAATGCACAAAAAGCACACCAGATGTCATTGGTGCAACCATCGTCCCCTCCTATTTCTCTTGGTACGACTTCCCCATCGACCACGAAATAGGTGGAGCTTGTGCAGTTATTACTAAAAGTGTGACAGAAAAACGCTAATAATCACAACTTTGTGATTATGAATTTACTGAGAGTACGTCTTACTCCGGGTGGAGCATGCCGCCAGACTTCGCCATCACGTTCTTCTCCCCTGCTTCAATGGCGAACGGGAGACGGTTGTTCGCTGGAGGCAGTGGGCAGTTGTATTGGTAGCTAAACGCACACGGGGGCAACACCGCGTAGTTAAAGTCCAAAGTGATTGTGCCATCGGGGTTTGGTGCGCAGAAGAGGAAGCGACCCACGCTGTAGGTATCAACCCCACTGGTGGCGTCGGCAAAGACCAATTGCAGGGCTTTCCCTGCCTTAAACGCGCTCAGGCGATAGGTCTCGCCCCCGTATTCCAAGACGATGTCGCCGGGGACGACCTCATCACGGGCTTCCCCGTCGTCTTTGAGGTGGTCAAAGCCGACCAGTGAGCCGCCTGGGATTTCTTCCCAACCCGCACGAAAGACCATGTCGGGGTTGTAGTCGTATCCATCAACGTGGGAGAAGTTTTGAATGTCGTCAGACTGGGTGTCGAAAACGCGAAGGCCGTAGCCTTCGGCGCCGGAAATGATCACACCCACCGCGGTGTCAGAAAACTGGATGGTGGAGGGGTTTTCGTCGCCTTTCCCGCGAGCAATTACTTCACCGTCAACAACCTCACCATCAACCAGCACACCCTCATCAGCAGTCGCTTTCACGACGAGGCCGGAGCCACCATCTGTGCGTGGAGCCCAAATACCTTTGGCAGCCCAGACGGGGCCTTCGTCGGTGACCCAGTGGGTGTTGACCAGGGCGAGGAAGCCTTGGGGTGATGTGGCCGCCTCTTCACGGCGTGATCTAAACGTTGCTAAACGCTCTGCGGCTTCAGTGCTCACCGTGACAACTCCCTGGGTTCGAACGACTCGCCTTAGCGTATGTGACATGCCCACGATGTGGCGGGCTGGCACGCGGAGTGGTTAAACCTTTGTGCCCTCGCGGGTGAAGGTGGCCCACTCTCCGGTTTGTTCTCCCTCTGTGAAGGAGCCGGTGCGCATTAGGGAGCCGTCTCTGCGATACCACTCCCACTTGCTGTGCATCTGGCCGTTTTTGTATTTACCTTTTTGCTTGAGATAACCGTTGTCGTAATACTCCAGGAAGGTTCCATCCTTCTTCGGGAATCTCGCGTTATGAGACTGGATGGTGGCTTTGGCAAAGGCTTTAATCAAGGGCGCGGGCAGAGCTTTGTCTTTGTCGAACTGCACGGTGCCTTTACTCACCGTGTAGTTCAGGACTTTGTCGGCTAGGAGGGAAATAGAAGCGGGGCCTGGGAATATCGAATTGTGGCCTTTAAACCCCCACACCGAAATCAGATGTGAGCCACCGACTTTGATGGATGGCATTCCGTAGGTCACCACAAGATCTCCGCCGGGCAAGGCATCAATAAATCCTTGGAGGGTGCGCTTCACCGCGTCTTTTTGTGCACCCTCGAACTGGTCGCACATCGCCAGCACATCCTCGCTCATGAGCTACAGATTAGGCCTGAACGAGGAACGCCTCTAACTCGCCATGGGTTTTCTCATCCAGCATCGCCTCGAGTGTGGTTCCCCGCTCGTCGTAGTCGGTGGAGAGAACTTCGCCATGGTCGTGAACAAAGGCCACCAGATCGCCCCGGTCAAAGGGAATCAGGAGGGTGGTGCGGATGTTGGGCCTCGGAATTTTCTCGCCGATGACGCCGAGCAGACGGTCAATTCCCTCCCCTGTCTTTGCTGAGACAAATACTGCAGCATTTTGGGTGCCTCGAAGCTCGAGCTCTTTTTCCGAGTCAATGAGGTCTGCTTTGTTAAACACGATGATCTCGGGGATGTGTTCTCCGCCGACTTCGCGAATTACTTCGCGCACTGTGTGGATTTGGCCCGCGGGGTCTGGGTGGGAAGCATCCACCACGTGCACAATGACGTCCGCGTCGGCTACTTCTTCCAGGGTGGAGCGAAACGCTTCCACTAACTGGTGGGGAAGGTTTCTGACAAACCCGACGGTGTCAACGAGAGTGAACGGCCTGCCATCGGGAGTGGCCGCTTTTCGGACCGTGGCATCAAGGGTGGCAAAAAGGGCGTTTTCCACCAGGAGACCTGCACCTGTGAGCCTGTTCATCAACGATGACTTCCCTGCGTTGGTGTAACCCGCGATGGCGACCGAGGCAATCCCGGTGCGCTCACGGTTTCGCCGTTTACCCGCTCGGGCCGGGGCAAAGCCTTTGATTTGTTTGCGAAGCCTCGCCATCCGAGTGTTGATTCGGCGGCGATCAAGCTCAATCTTGGTTTCACCAGGGCCCCTCGAGCCCATACCGGCTCCTGCGCCACCGACTTGACCACCAGCCTGACGGCTCATCGAGTCACCCCAACCGCGAAGCCTCGGCAGCAAGTACTGCAGTTGGGCAAGCTCGACTTGGGCTTTACCTTCACGGGTTTTCGCGTGCTGGCTAAAAATGTCCAAGATCACGGCGGTCCGGTCAATGACCTTGACCTTCACCACGTCTTCCAGGGCGCGGCGTTGACTGGGAGCTAGTTCTGTATCGGCCACGACGGTGTCGGCGCCTACTTCTTTGACGATGTCGGCAAGCTCATGAGCTTTGCCCTTGCCCAAATAGGTCGAGGCGTCAGGGTGGTCTCGTTGCTGAAGCAAGCCGTCTAACACCATGGCTCCCGCTGTTTCACACAGCAGTGCTAACTCGTGGATCGAGTTTTCTGCTTCTTCTGCCTGACCGTGGGGATAGACGCCAATGAGAACAACGTTTTCGAGGCGAAGCTGGCGGTATTCAACCTCGGTGACGTCTTCAAGCTCGGTGGAGAGTCCTTGAATGCGACGAAGCGCATATCGCTCTTCTAGATCGAGCTCTCCCCCGGTGGGGTCGACATCGTCGCGGTAGGGCTGATCGGGGTCGGTAAATATCCTCGGCCGATTGGATCCTGGAGCTCGGGAGAGAATACGAGCGATTGGGTCATCTAATGGCGCGTCAGAGGAGACGTCGGGATCTGGAGAATCGCTCATTCTGCCTCGAAGGCTACCCCGTCACGGAGTAGCACCAGGCCCTGTTCGCCTGGGGCGTGTTAGCTCGTTGCTTTTCGCCTGGCAACAGCGACCAAAATGGCCAGAACCACGAGGACGACGAGAATTCCAGCTAAGAACAATCCCACTTCAAACAGGTCAATGGGGTTTTCTGGCTCAGGCTGCACCTCGCCACCTGAATCTTCTTCAACCACGACAGGAGCGGGTGCAGGTTCTTCCACCTCAACGACCACAGGTTCTGGTTCAGGCTCGTCAACCACGACTTCTTCAAGGGTTTTCGTGGGAGCCACATATACCGGGGGTTCGGGAGCAGGAACCACGACGACTTCCTCTTCATCGTCGTCATCGCGAGATGAGGACGATGAAGAGCTGCTGTTACTACCTGAGTCGTCAGGGCGCTCACTATCCAGGAGTGTTGCGATTGCAAGAGTTTCGGCTGTCTCCCCTGTTGCAATGCCTGAAATTGTTGCTATTTCCGTGGTTGACCCACCGCTTGCAGGATCAAGTGAGTACAAGGTCGATACCTCGGTGGTGGAGTCATACCCGAGGAGGTACATCACGTCCTCGCTTGTGATGTCTGCAGCGACTACTTCTTCGCCAGCATTGATCTCCCCAGACGCTGCTCTTACGAGCGTGAGTTCGCCGTTACTGGGGTCAAGGGAATAAAGCGCATCCGCATCGCCAAACACGAAGCCATACAACGTTGTGTCGAGTCCGACGAGGGCAAGTACTCGCTCGTGCCCGCCAGAGAGTGTGATCACTTGGGAGCCGCTCATTACCCCGGTGTCTAGGTCGATGGAGGCACTTTCCGACCGACCGGAGATAAAGCCGATGTGGGCGATAAATGCCGAATCGTCATCGAGCCGAGCCAGGCCGTCAACGGCAGTGCCCATACCGAGACTGCCGAATGTCTGTGTCGTCGTGCCATCAGTGCTCAATACTTCAGACAATGTTCCCGCTCCGTTTGTGCCGACATAGACAATTTCGTTGGTCGGGTCAGCTTCTAACGCCGAATAAGACGTTTCGGAGGTAGGAGTGCCCATCGTGGCGCCCGCAGTCGTAACTCCTGTTGTCAAGTCCAGCGAATAGACGACTGAATCCGATCCGATAATCAGTGCCGAATCGTCGTCGAGGCCAAATCCTGCCGCATACGCCACACCAGCCGACCCGGCTAGTGATAGTCCTGCAACCGTAAAAAGGGAGAGGAGTCTCTTGGCGTTTGGAGCAAAACGCCTGGTCGTACTGGTGTGACGGAATAGTTCCGTCTGGGGAACCATGACTGTCACCAAACTCTGATCTAGCCCATAAATCAAGGCTTTGACCGAAAGTTTGACCGGATAGCCAATCGGACAACCGGCTACCCGATTAGCCAATTCCAGGCCAGGCTTAATCATGAGAACCGCTTTTTATGCGGATGTAGGGCAGTAGCACCCGGGTAGCCATCTGGCCATCCCACCTGGGGATAAATTCTGCGAAAAATAGCCATTTCCTCTAAAGCCGAGCGTGATAACGGATGGGATTGGGTGTAGACGCCTTTCCGTTTCCGAGGTCAAAAAGGGCTCTTTTTCATCTCCAATTGCACACAATCCGCAGCGAACCCGCTGATAGCCTGGCCAGACAGCGCAGTCACAAAGGAGCATCATGGCCGCCAACGACCTCAGATACGCACTCGTAGGCTCTGGAGCAGTCGGCTCTTCTCTTGGCTCGGACATGATCGAGGCAGGCCTCGATGTCACCCTCATTGACCCATGGGCCCCACACGTTGAAGCCATGAAGGCTGATGGCCTCACTATCAACTATCAATCAGGTTCCAAGAACTTTGCGGTGAACGCACGCCACATTTATGAAGTCGCAGAGCTTCGTGGCGCCTTCGATGTGGTGTTTACCGCCGTTAAGACTTATGACACCCGCTGGGTAGCAGAACTGATGAAGCCACTGATGCGAGAAGACTCCTCGTTCGTAGGTCTCCAAAACGGCATGACCATTGATGTCAGCGCCGAAATCCTCGGAGCAAAGCGATCAATTGGCTGTGTGTTGGGAATTGCCGCCAACATGCCCACCCCAGGCATTGTGAACCGCGAATTTGATAAGACCGAAACCTGGCTGTCTGTCGGTGAAGTATCGGGTGAGATGACTAATCGCCTCCGCGATGTGCACGAAGCCCTCTCCCACGCAGCCCATGTGGAAATGACCACCGATATTCGCTCCGCCAAATGGATGAAACTCCTTGCGAATATTCCCGAGATGCTTCCCTCGGCAATTTTGGGCCTTCCCCTGATCGAAGCGGCGAACACTGAGGGTGTGCGAGAAGTAATGGATCAAATGTCTCGTGAGGCCTATGCCTTAGCGATTGACCTTGGAATCACGATGCAACCCACCTTGGGTCTTAGTGAAGCAGACGTCCCAGACTCCGACGAATACGCCGTGGGCCTCCTAGACGTCATTTTGACCTCATACTCACGCCCTGGCACCAAAGTCGCAGTCTTGCAGGACTGGCTAAAGGGTCGCCGAGCAGAAATAGATGCCTTCAGCGGCTACATCGTCTCCAAGAACGAAGAACTGGGCAAAGACGCACCCGTTAATCGTGCTGTGGTGGAGATTGGCAGTCGCATCGAATCAGGTGAGTTGACTCCATCTCCCGACAATCGAGAGCTTTTC
>JAYOHK010000029.1:0-7826 GCA_038118225.1 Cellulomonadaceae bacterium
GCCATTTCGAGGACACGTTGGTTAAACGCCAACCAGCTAAGTTCCCGATCTAAGAAACGCTCGACGGGTAGATCGTCAGCGTCTGGGACACTGCCATCCTCATAATCGTCGATGAAGTCGCCACCGACCCCGGTGGAGACTTCATATTCAGCCTCATTAGACATAACGCTCATCGTGCCACTACTGGGTGAACATCGGGTAACCAGAAATGAGTTACTAGGAGAGCTAGAGCTCGGAGCCGACGATTGAACCCGTGGGGTTTTGCTCGTCAATCACCGTGAAGCGGTAACCCACGTTTCGAACGGTGCCAATTAGCGACTCCATGTCGCCAAGTTTCGCGCGAAGGCGCCTCACGTGAACGTCGACCGTTCTCGTGCCCCCGTAGTAGTCGTATCCCCACACTTCTGAGAGCAACTGGTCTCTGGTGAACACACGGTTGGGGTGGGCGACGAGGAAACGAAGAAGTTCAAACTCTTTAAAGGTGAGATCAAGTGCTCGGCCATTGACTTTGGCTTGGTAGCTGACTTCATCAATGACCACACCAGATGACTGAATCATTTCTGAACCAGGCTTGGCGTCACCTCGGCTAAGGACCAGGCGAATTCGAGCGTCTACTTCGGCAGGGCCTGCGTGGCTTAACATCACGTCGTCAAAGCCCCATTCGGAGTTAAGCGCTGGCATCCCACCTTCGGTCACAATGACCATCAGGGCCGACGACATTCCCGTCGTTTGAAGGATTCGACACAGCGCCTTGGCCTGGGCCAAGTCACCGCGTGCGTCGACCATGACGACTTCGGCGCTAGGTGCTCGAACAAGCGATGCTGGTTCTGCAGGAATGGTTTTTACCCGGTGTGGCAGCAGGCCAAGGGACGGCAAGACCTGGTTGTAGTCATCGCCGCTGAGCATCAAGATGCTGGCCATAGGGGTAAAACCTTTCGCACACCCCAAGCGGGTGGTTTCTTTAGTCTAACCGGGCTCTAGCATGGGGAGATGGGCCGGCTTTGGACACATATCGCTCCCGTGTGGATTCTCACCGCAATCGGAGTGATCTGGGTTGGCCTCACAGTGAGCGACGAGCGCCGAACGGAGAGCCTCGTAGCAATGCTCGCAGCATCGGTATTGGCAAGTTTCATGCTCCAAATCTTTGCCTACCGCTCGGGTGGGTTAGTAAAGCGCCTCACACTTGCAGTCACCGGCTCAACGGTTCTCACCCTGGGAGCTAGCCTCGCCTTCACCCTCGCGAGCGTCGTAGAATAAAACCATGTTGTTAGCCCTTGAAATCTTTTTCCTCGGACTGTTGGGACTTGCCTCGCTCGCAATCGCATGGGTGTCGGGAGTTGTCTTGGTCAACCTCTTTAGAGGTCAGCGCTAAGACGTGCCATCGCCCCTACTGACTCGCGCCGGGGCAGTAGGCGAGTCTGTTCCCGCCCATTACGGCAATCCACTCGCGGAGCAGCGACTCCTCGAAGGTGGATCGGCTCTCGTTGATTGTTCTCACTTCGGGGTCATCACACTAACTGGTCCCGACCGGTTGACCTGGCTTGATTCGCTCTCTAGCCAGCTACTCCTTGGACTATTGCCCGGGGAGACCAAAGAGGATTTGGTTCTTGATCCCCACGGTCATATCGAACACCGATTCCTGATCACAGACGACGGCGAGACTGCGTGGCTCCTGGTTGAACCGGGTCGAGCAGAGGCCCTTATTCGGTGGCTCGTAAGAATGCGCTTTCGCATGCAGGTGGACATTAACGACGTCTCATCAGAGGTTGCCGTGGTTGCTTCGTCGAGCACGGACGTTTCTCTCGAGAAGGCTCTTGTGGTGTGGGTTGATCCGTGGCCGAGTATCGCCGAAGGCGGGGTGAGTTATTCCCGCATCTCCCACCCCGGGGAGGGCTTTAGCCTTCGCTTCATCGCAATTCCACGAAGTGCTCTTGATGAAGGGCTATCTGTGGAATGGGCCGGACTAGATGCCCTTGATGCCCTCATGGTGAGGGCAGCGCGGCCGACCATGGCCGAGGTTGATGACAAAACCTTGCCCCACGAGTTAGACCTTCTTCGCACGGCTGTTCACCTCAACAAGGGCTGCTACCGGGGGCAAGAAACCATTGCAAAAGTGCACAACCTAGGCCACCCCCCTCGCCGCGGTGTGTTGCTGCACTTAGATGGCTCGGAGGGCGAACTTCCTGAAGCTGGCGCTGTGGTGAGGGCCGGGGAGAAAGACGTGGGTCGAGTCACCCGAGTAGTGCGACACCACGAATGGGGCCCCCTTGCCTACGCGGTGATTAAGCGAAATGTGGACACCCAGGCCACCTTGAGCGTCGTGGGGGCAGGCGGCGATATTCCGGCAACCCAGGAAGTCCTCGTGCACCCTGATTCAGGTGCGACAAGGCGAGAAGCACTCAATGCTCGCCGGCAGGGTCAGTGAGCTGCGGGTAGGCTCGAGGCCATGAGCAAAACCCTGATTGTCCTTCGCCACGGCCACTCCATTTGGAATGAACTAAACCTCTTTACCGGGTGGGTCGATGTTCGATTGACCGAGAGAGGTCAGGAAGAAGCCAAGCGCGCCGGTGAGCTCATGAAAGAAGCAGGCCTTCTCCCCGACGTCTTACACACTTCCTTGCTCTCCAGAGCAATCCAGACGGCAAACCTTGCCTTAGATACTGCTGATCGCCTCTGGATCCCTGTCAAGCGCTCCTGGAGGCTAAACGAGCGCCACTATGGCGCCCTTCAAGGCAAAGACAAAGCCGCAACTTTGGAGGAATACGGCGAAGAGCTTTTCCAAACGTGGCGTCGAAGCTTTGACACCCCACCACCTCCCATCGAGGACGACAGCGAATACAGCCAAGTGGGCGACCCCCGCTACGCCGACATCGAAGGCCACTTGCCAAAGACCGAATCCTTGAAGCTTGTCATTGACAGGATGCTGCCCTATTGGCTCTCAGACATTAAGACCGATGTCATGGTGGGCAAGGTCACCTTGGTAGTCGCCCACGGGAACAGCCTCCGAGGCTTGGTGAAGCACCTTGAGGGCTTAAGCAACGAGGAAGTAACCGACCTAAACATCCCTACCGGTATTCCGCTGGTCTATCGCTTCAACGACAAGGGTGAAATCACCGGTAAGGGTGAATACCTTGACCCTGAAGCAGCCGCAGCGGGTGCCGCAGCAGTCGCCAGCCAGGGAGCAAAAAAGGGAAAGAAGAAGTAGCGACTAGTTAGTCGTTGCTATCGGCATCCCATTCGCCGGTGAGAAGGTAGTGAACCTTCTTCGCAATCGATACCGCGTGGTCGGCGAAGCGCTCGAGGTATCGAGAAGCGAGTGTCGCATCCACGACGGAAACATTTCCTTCGACGAACTCTTCGGAGAGAACCGTTTCGAACACGCTTAAGTGCATTTCATCTACGTCGTCGTCGAGCTCACGGATAGATTCCACCGATTCCAGGTTCGGCTTTCGCAGCAATTCGGTGACGAGGCCGGCCATTTGAACATCGAGCTCGCCCATCTTCTTAAACGTGGGGCGGATGCTGGTGGGGGCTACTTTTTCGGGGAAGCGGTAGCGGGCCAACTGAGCGAGGTGGGTCGCGAGGTCGCCCATGCGCTCGAGCGAGGCACTAATACGCAGGGTGCTTACTACTTGGCGTAAGTCACCGGCAACAGGGGACTGGCGGGCAAGAATCGCGATTGCTTTCTCATCGAGTTCGCGCACGGCGTCGTCAATCAAGTGGTCTTCGGCGATGACCTGCTCGGCGATGGACACATCAGAGTTGTTAAACGCATTGATGGCGCGATCAGTCGCTGAAGTGACTTTTTCAGAGATGGCGACGAGGCCGTCTTTTAGTTCTTGGAGTTCCTGTTGGAATAGCTCGCGCATAGCGCTCCCCACGTCGTGTTGTGTTGGTCACGGGCTTGTTTACTGTTTCGTAGCCAAGTAAACGAACAGTGAGAGCTTCGTGAACAATTATCTTTCTTTCGCCAGTCTACGCCCGAGAAGGATGTAACCAGCGGAGAAGACGCGTACCCTCATGGCATGGACGCTTTAACCGCGTGGCCGCTTAGTGGCCTGCTCGGATTTTTCATCGGCGCACTCGTTGTGGGTGTGATCTGGTTAATTCGCCATCCCTGGAATGTCCGCGCCCGTATCGACAGCGAAGTAGTTCCAGACGGTTTGGATACTGCCCTAGAAGTCATTGGCGCCACCGGATTAGTCCTCGACCAGGACAACCGGGTCGTTCGAGCATCGAGAACCGCTCTCAAGCTTGGTTTAGTCGAAGACCGCGAAATTGCCATCGACAAGGTCAAAGACCTCATTCAGCGGGCCAAGAAGAAGTCCAAAGCCGTCCAGGAAGAATTCGAAATGGCGGGCACCGACGGCGAAGTCGTCCACCTGCTGGTTCGTGTTGCCCCCCTGGGTTCAAAATTCACCCTCCTCGTGGCAGAAGACCGCTCAGACATTTACCGGATCGACAACGTGCGACGAGACTTCATCGCCAATATTTCTCACGAGCTAAAGACTCCGATTGGCGCCGTGTCGCTCTTGGCAGAAGCGTTGACTTTCTCAGCCGATGACCCAATCCAGGTTCAAAAATTTGCTAAGAGTCTTGAAAAAGAGGGTCACCGACTTGCAGAGCTCACCGGCGACATCATTGAGCTCTCGAAGCTCCAGTCGCTGGGGACCATCGAAGCGGGGGACGCGGTGTCAATTGATGAGATTGTGCTGGAGGCGGTTGACGCCAATAAGGTTGCGGCCGAATCCGCTGACGTTGAGCTGGTGGTTCAAGCGAGCACAGGCGCGTATGTGTTGGGAGATAAGAGCTCACTGGTCACCGCGGTTCACAACTTGATTCGAAATGCCATCAATTACTCTCACGGTCCCGCCAGAGTGGGCATTGGTGTTGTGGTGCGTGAGGGGAAAGTGGAGATCTCGGTCACCGACCAGGGCGTGGGCATTCCCGCTAACGAACTTGGCCGCATCTTTGAGCGGTTCTACCGCGGAGACCCCGCGAGAACTCGCGAAAAGGGTGGCACGGGGCTAGGCCTTAGCATCGTGAAACACGTCGTCCAAAACCACCGCGGCGAAGTGCGCGTGTGGTCACACCCCGGTCGAGGCTCGACCTTCACGATCAAACTCGCTGTGGTGGAGCCAGAACTCGATGAAACGGGAGAGATTGCACTGCCGACTGTGATCGAGAGTGCCCCGCAGCGCTCCGCCCGAGTGACTCCCGCACAGTTTGTTGCAACGACTCCCACTGATTCGACTAAGCCTGCGACTAAGACCCTCAAGGAGAGCGTGTGACCACCATCCTCGTTGTCGAAGACGAAGCCTCACTTCGGGAACCCTTGGAGTATCTGCTGCGCCGAGAAGGCTACGACGTCTCTGGCGTGGATAACGGACTCGACGCAGTGACCACGGCACAAGCCTCAGAGCCAGATCTGATCCTGCTCGATTTGATGCTTCCTGGGATGCCCGGCACCGAGGTGTGTAGGGAGATTCGTCAGCGCTCGAGTGTGCCCATCATCATGTTGACCGCCAAAGACAGCGAAGTCGACATTGTGGTCGGCCTAGAACTTGGCGCCGACGACTATGTCACGAAGCCCTATTCGAGCAGAGAACTCTTGGCTCGGATTCGAGCAGTGCTTCGACGACGAAGCGCTGATGACTCTTCCAACGATTCTGTGTTGGACTTCCACGGAATCACCCTCGATAGCGATCGTCACCAGGTCACTCTCCACGGTGAGCCCGTGTCCTTGCCGCTTAAAGAGTTCGAGCTTCTGGAGCTCTTGATGCTAAACGCCGGTCGCGTGTTGACTAGGGGTCAAATAATCGACCGAGTTTGGGGCTCTGACTATTTTGGTGACACCAAGACTCTTGACGTGCACATCAAGCGACTTCGCTCAAAGATTGAGAAAGTGCCCGCCGAACCAGAAGTGATCGTGACTGTTCGGGGTCTTGGCTACCGCTTCGAGGCTTAAGGAATCAGCAGTTCGTACTCGGGCAATGTGCCATCGAGGACGGGAACGTTGATCTGCTCGCCCTGAGCGGTTCCTTGCTGGATGTAGATGGGGAACAAACCGCCGGCCACGATTGAATCATCACTGACGATGAGCTGGTTGTCGGGGCTGGTGCCAATTTGAGTCAACGCCGGCTGAGCAGGAAGCATCAGGGTCGCAGTTTGGGCGTTAGCGCCCTCACCAAACTGAACAACCATTTCAGTGTCCTCACCAGAAGAGTTCACGATGGTCATCACGAGGTTTGCGTCTCCGCCATCTGATGTGATCAGCATGGCGTTTCGAACGGCAACCTCTTCCAGGGTGACACCCACTCCGTCGGAAGGGTCATAGGGTTCGAGATTGGCAATTTCTGCTGAGAAGGTGCAACCGCTGACTAAACCAGCAACCAAAACACCAAGTCCAAGGGAGTGAGCGAAGCGAATGCGCACGAAAGAAATCCTCCAGAGATAACCACTGTTGTGGTGTCGAACATCTCCAGCCTAGCCCACACTCTCAGCCTGCTCGAGCCCTGTATGTAGCCGGGGAAAGGGCCGAAATCATAGCACTGGCGCTGTGATAAACTAGGCATTTGTCGAAAGGACGGCTGGATGCAGTTTGAAGTCGGAGAAACCGTCGTTTACCCCCACCACGGTGCCGCCACCATCACCGAGGTCAAGAATCGAACCATTCGAGGCGAAAAGAAGCTTTATCTAAAGCTCAACGTCAAACAGGGCGATCTGACCATTGAAGTTCCTGCTGAAAACGTGGATCTTGTTGGTGTTCGTGACGTCATTGGCCGTGATGGTGTGAACCAGGTGTTTGATGTCCTCCGCCAGCCCTTCATCGAAGAGCCCACTAACTGGTCTCGTCGTTACAAGGCAAACCTAGAAAAGCTCGCCTCTGGTGATGTCATCAAGGTCTCTGAAGTAGTGCGCGACCTGTGGCGCCGCGACCAAGACCGCGGATTGTCGGCTGGTGAAAAGCGCATGTTGGCAAAGGCTCGCCAAATTCTTATCTCCGAGCTCGCTCTCGCTGAGAAGACTGATGAGGAAAAAGCCTCGCAGACTCTCGACGAGGTACTCGCCTCCTAGGAAGCCGCCACCTCGGTGACCATTTCGGTAATTGTGGTTGCCGCGGGCAGCGGAACTCGACTTGGCTCGAGCCTTCCGAAGGCGTTTGTCGAGGTCGATGGTCGAACCATTCTTGAAACGAGCCTTGCTCCGCTTCGTGAGCTCGAAAACTACGAAGTAATCGTGGTCGCTCCCGCCGCATGGGTGGATGCAGCAACCGAATTGGCGAAGAAGGCCCTTCCCGCTGGATCTTCCGTGTCGGTGGTCGCCGGTGGGGAGTCCAGGACTGCCAGTGTTCGAGTGGGCCTAGCCGCCGCATCCGAGTCTTCGACGATTGTCTTGATTCACGATGCCGCCAGAGCTCACACGCCAGTTGAGGTGTTTAAGCGCGTCATTGATGCGGTGTCTGCAGGGGCGAAAGGTGTCATTCCCACTCTCGACGTGGTGGACACCATCGTTCCTCGCGCCGAGTGAGATGCCAACGGAGATGCGATCGATCGAAGCACTCTGCTGATAACCCAGACCCCGCAGGGCTTCTATAAGGATGCACTAGTCGCCGCATACGGCTCCTTTGAAGGCGATGCGACTGATGACGCCGAGGTACTGAGGCGCTCAGGCGTAGACGTAACTGCGGTTCCAGGGCACCGAGACTCCCACAAAATCACCTACCCCCATGATTTAGAAACGCTTTCAAAGAAACGCTCCGGAGATATTCGGAGCGGCATCGGAATCGATGTGCACCGGTTTGAGGCTGGACGGCCAATGGTTAT
>JAYOHK010000030.1:0-1279 GCA_038118225.1 Cellulomonadaceae bacterium
TCATTCTGGGTGCCGCATCAGCCTGGTGGGCAGATTCCTTTTCGTGGGCGCTAACTGCCCTAGCTGCGCTTGTGGCGACGTCGCTGCAGGTCGGCGTCAACTATTCCAATGACTATTCAGATGGAATTCGAGGAACCGATGACTATCGAGTAGGCCCTGCCCGTCTGACTGGAGCGGGACTGGTAACTCCGCAGCTGGTGTTGCGCGCTGCGCTCGCGTCATTTGGCGTTGCGGCGCTCGCGGGTCTCGCTCTTATCGTTCTCTCTAGTTCGTGGTGGCTGTTGCTGTTCGGCATAGTTGCTCTTGTCGCCGCCTGGTATTACACCGGGGGCAAGAAGCCCTATGGGTACCTGGGCCTTGGTGAAATTGTTGTCTTCGTCTTTTTTGGACCAGTCGCCACCATCGGAACTGCTTATGTGCAGATTGGATCGATACCCCTCGAAGCCTGGTTCACCGGCTCCGCGGCAGGGTTCTTTGCCTCGGCCGTGTTGTTAGTGAACAACCTGCGCGATATCGATCAGGACACATTGGCGTCGAAAAACACACTTGCCGTTCGTGTGGGGGCGTTGTGGTCAAAGGTCCTCATTACCGCGTTGTTGATTGCGCCCTACCTGATTGTTGCGCTGTTGAGCCTCGTCTTCATGTGGGCGCCACTTGCCTACATCGGGCTCTTGCTGACTATTCCCACCGTGGTGATTGTGTGGAGCGGTAAGTCGCCGCGCGAGTTGATTACAGCCCTGCAGCTGATGACACTTAATTCACTACTCTTCGCAGTTCTTCTGGCCGGGGCAATCGCCTTCTAGCGCATTACTCCTGGTCTTCTGCAACCTCGTCGGGGTGATGACCCTTGTTCCCACCCTGAGCACGGCTTGAGAGCGAAGTGGCCATTTGCTCGCGCCAGCGGCGCAGGAAGATATACGAGCTAGCGAGAGATACGAGCGTGGCGAAAATCACGGATACCCACCAAGAAATACCCACGGTGTAGAGAAGCAGAAAAACTACTCCGAAAATGCCGAGACGAACCAGTGAGTAGGCAATCCAGGGGCTCATAGTCTCAGACTACCCACGTAGGATTGGAGCATGGTCAGATGGTTAGTCATTGGCGGTGTGGCAGCGGTTGCCCTGACCGTCTATGCGCTGGTTGACCTGTTTGTGACGGGATCAACAAAGCTTCGCGCCTTTCCCAAGCCCGTCTGGATTGCACTGATTGTTGTCTTGCCCGTGATCGGCCCCGTCCTATGGCTCACCATTGGAAAGAATGGTGGGCGAGCCTCCGTTC
>JAYOHK010000030.1:1289-7598 GCA_038118225.1 Cellulomonadaceae bacterium
CGAAGAAGACACCTCAGGAGATGGCTCCGAGGAACCACCTCCTAGACAATGACACCCGCGCCCGCGACCACTTGGTCGCTTCATTTCCTGTCCACTTTGGCGAAACTGGGTGTTCGAGATGTTGTGGTGAGCCCCGGGTCACGGTCGCAAGCACTCGCCTTTGCCGCCTACGAGCTATCGAGGAACGAATTGTTCGACCTTGATGTCCACGTGGCGGTTGATGAGAGGTCGGCGGGCTTTCTTGCACTAGGCCTCAGTATCAACACCCGAGTCCCCACGGTGTTGGTGTGCACGTCAGGGAGTGCGCCCACTCACTATCTCCCCGCCATTGTCGAAGCACAACACTCGGGTATTCCGTTGATTGTTGTGACGGCGGATCGACCACAAAGACTTATCGGGGTGGGGGCAAACCAAACAACGAAACAAACAGGAATGTTTGATCACGCAGTGTGCCGCTCCGACTCGGTGGAATTATCGACTGAATTGGATGTGCGAAAGGACGCTCAGTCTCGCGCCACCTCATTAATTACGGCGGCCCTCTCTGGTGCCGAGGCCGGTCGATCAGGGGTAGTTCATCTCAATGTCCACATAGATGAACCTCTCTCCTCCACAATTGAGCCCGAGATGGTGCGTGAGGTGGTCGCACCTGAAGTCTCGACGCCCCACGAGCCCCACCTCGAAGGCGAGATTCGGCGGGCGGTGTTAGACCCGCAACCTGGAACGCTTGTTGTCGCAGGACACGGAGCTGGCTCAGAGGCGACTCTTCTCGCAGAAGCCCTGGGTGCCCCTTTGATTGCTGAGGTGCATTCGGGCGCGCGCTTTGGGCCACATGTGGTCGTGGCGTATCGAGAGCTACTGATTAATCCACCCACCTCAATTTCTCGTGTGGTCACAGTCGGCCGCCCGACTCTCTCACGTCAGGTCGCAGCGTTGCTCGCCGACGAGACACTGGATCAGGTGGTCTGGCAACGGGCGGAGCCAGAACCCGCAAACCCCACGAAGGCGGCTCGTGTTGTTGATCTGGTTGAGCCGTCGCGTACTGCCAGTGCTGAAGAAATTCACACGTGGGTGCGCCCATGGCTAGTGGCTTCGAGAGAAATTACCGATCAGCAGTCTGCCGAGTTAGACCCGCCGGAGCCCAGGGTGGATCTGTCTGCAGGAGATATGAAACAACGATCCGAGTTTGCCCGTCACGAAATGGACGTGTATCGAAGGCCACTGACTAGGCGAGAGATTGCCCGCGAGGTGTGGGAGGCAACCTGGCCACACGATCAGCTGGTTCTCGGTGCATCTCGGATGATTCGAGAGCTTGACATGGTTGCGAAAGGTAAAAACATTCCCGTGTGGGCAAACCGCGGGCTGTCGGGAATCGACGGGACCGTGGCCACAGCACGGGGGCTAAGTCTGTCTCGCGCTCGAGAAGGCCTCACGGGAATCACGCGAGTGTTGATGGGCGACCTCACCCTGCTACACGACGCGGGTTCACTCTTGCTCGATGGCGAGTCCGAGGCCCATGCGCGGGTGCACCTCATCGTTGCGAGAGATGGCCGGGGAAGCCTTTTTGAGCTGCTTGAGGCCAAGTCTCGTTCCTCCGCCGAAGCGTTCAACCGGGTCATTTCGACTCCCGCCTCGGTCGATCTTGAATCACTCGCGAGGGCATATGGATGGGATTACCGCAGTGTGAAGACCCTCGGTGAGCTTTCTGAAGCGCTCATGGAGTCAGGCAACCACCTCATCATTGACTGTGACGTGGCGGAAAATCTTGCTTAAAAAGCTTCAATAATGGGCTGGAGTTTTAAGGCAGTTTCAGCAAGTTCCTGAATCGGTTCTGAACCTCTTACGATTCCGGCTCCTGCTATCGCCTTCACCGACATTCGATCGTCCGCAAGCGCAGCGCAGCGGAGTGCGATTGCGAACTCTCCATTGCCCTGTGAGTCAACCCACCCCACGGGTGCGGAGTAATAATCACGGTCAAATGGTTCGAGCTCCGCGATAGCTTCAAGGGCCAACTCTCGGGGAGTGCCCGCTACTGCCGCAGTGGGATGGAGTGCACCAATAACCTCCAGCGGTGTGAGGGGGTCAGGAATCTCAGCAGAGATGTCGGTTGCGAGGTGCCAGAGGTTCTTTAACTTGATCGTGCGCGGTTGTCCCACAGCTAGCGACGAAAGGTTCAGTGCCTGCAGAGACGCTTCGGCACTTCGCACTGCGTACTCGTGTTCATCGAGGTCTTTTTCACTGGAGGCTAGGGTGGCGGCCTGCGCTCGATCTGATTCTGGGTCGTGCCCTCGAGGCGCACTGCCTGCCAGCACGCGTGAGGTGAATGCGCTTGCCGTAATTGACGCGAGAGTTTCTGGGCTCGCCCCAAGGAGTGACCCCACGGCAAACGCATGGGTATCGGGGTAGGACTCGATTAGACGAGATAGTGCTCCCTTTGCCGACAGGGGAGTGTCGCTGAACCCTTCGATCTGCCGCGATACCACTACCTTGTGGAGGTTCCCCGCTTCAATCATTTTTAATGCTCGATTAACCCGGTTTACATAGTCGTCGTCTCGAGTTGACGCGCTATTCCACCTCAGCGTGGGCGAGACCGCGCCTGAATCTGAATAGGCTTCCGGGTCGGTCAAATGGTCATTAACGGTGGTGATCCAGGCGCCTTCCTCATCGAGACCGATAAGTAGACGAGGAACAATGAGAGAACTTTGTGCAGCAGACGAATCAGAGAAGCCAAATTTCGCCAAGGCGGTTAAGCCAGAACCTGGCCGATTAATTGAGTCCGAAATCTCGGCTTTCGAGACGACTGCTGTCCACCAGCTAGCCGCATCATCGAAGCGGCTCGGGCCAGAAAAGTCTTGCTGGAAGGCTATACCCTGGCCAACAATTCCGCGTCCGTTTTTTTCAAACAGGAGAGGGAAGGCTTCCAGGACGTAATCGAGTAGGGAATGCGTCAACGAATACTCGACGGTCTTCACGGAGAGCGTAGGAACCGACCCTGGTTCGGCCGCAGAGGTAGTCACCGCTACAGGTTAGCTAGCTCTCACAGTTAATTCGGTGTGAACTCTGTTGATTTGCAGGGTTCGCAAATTAGAGTTGTCTCATGGCCACGGCAGATCTTGGGAAAGACCCCACAGCGGTATCTGCCATGTTTGATGATGTCGCCAAGGGCTATGACATCACCAACGCGGTGTTGTCGGGAGGCAATGCTGCACTGTGGCGGATCGCGACCGTAAAGGCGCTCGATCCGAAGCCTGGCGAGCGAATTCTTGACATCGCGGCGGGCACGGGAACGTCGTCGGCTGCAATCGCCAAATCGGGTGCAGAAGTCGTCGCTCTGGACTTTTCAGCCGGGATGATTGAAGAGGGTAAAAAGCGTCACCCGGACATCACCTTCGTCGAAGGGGACGCCGAAGCCCTGCCGTTTCCCCCGCAAAGCTTTGACGCCGTCACCATCAGCTTCGGATTGCGAAACGTCAACAACCCACAACTTGCAATCGGTGAGATGTATCGGGTGTTGAAGCCTGGCGGTCGAATTGTTATTTGTGAGTTTTCACACCCTGACCGAGCACTCGTTCGAGGCTCTTACAAGACCTACTTGAAATACGTCATGCCAGCCATTGCTAAGGTCACGAGCTCGCACCCCGATGCGTATACCTATCTCATGGACTCCATCAATGCGTGGCCGACCCAATCGGTGCTGGCCCAGTGGCTTCGAGCAGCAGGGTTTAACAGGGTGGCGTATCGAAACCTCACCGGCGGCATTGTTGCCCTTCACCGGGCAAAGGCACCAGAATCCAATCGGGTAAGAGGATCTGTTGCTGAGAGGCGAAAGCGCCCGGCTTCGCCGTCTACTCAGACCAACCAAACGGTGCGTGGCTAGGCCAGATAGCCTAGGAGCCCGCAAAGAAAGCTATGACAGTGACGAGAACCCAATCTGATTCCGCGCGCCCTACCGGTGGCGCAGGTCGTGGTTCTCGCTTCCTCTCAGGAGGGCAGGCATTATTCGCCTCTGCGGAAGAGCGTGGAATTGCGGGTGCTCTCGACGAAGGGCTCGAGCGCGTAGAACAAGATCTGTTTGATGAACTCCACTTTGCAGATGATGTCGCCGACACGGCCGCCCGGTATTTGCTGGACGCAGGCGGAAAGCGTGTTCGTCCACTGCTTACTCTCCTTACCTCGCAGTGGGGGGAGGGAGTAACCGACCGGGTGGTAATCGCTGCTCAGGTCATTGAGCTGACTCACCTGGCAACGCTCTATCACGACGACGTCATGGATGAGGCTGTTCAGCGACGCGGCGTGACCGCTGCGCAGAAGGTCTGGTCAAACTCTGTGGCCATTCTCGCGGGAGATTTGTTGTTTGCCAGGGCCGGCTCACTGGGTGTGGGTCTTGGCACCGAGGCAATGGCGAGGCAAACAGAGGTATTTGAGCGCCTCGTAGTGGGGCAAATGCGCGAAACCGTGGGACCTAAACCAGACGAGGATCCAATTGATCACTACCTCGAGGTCCTCTCTGACAAGACTGGCTCCTTGATTGCGCTCGCGGCTGAGTTCGGGGTCACCCAATCTGGTGCGTCCGAGTCTTTGGTGCCTGCAGTGCAGGGATTTGGTGAGCGAATTGGTATTGCCTTCCAACTCGTGGATGACGTCATTGACCTTGCCACGTCCGACAAAGACTCTGGAAAGCTGCCTGGAACAGATATTCGCCGAGGAGTCACCACTCTTCCGATGCTCTTGCTCGAGCAGCGGGCTTCTGAGTCCGCAGACGACAAGGAGCTCCTTGCGCTGTTGAAGCGGGTTCCGTCGGGAGAAGTATCAGACTCAGAGGTGGACGAGGCGATTGCGTCTTTGCGCAACCACGAGGTGACAACTATGACGATGTCACGTGCACGCTCGGTAGCCGATGAGGCCATTTCATCGCTGGAGAGTGTTCCTGATGGAGTGGTGAAAGACGCCTTAATTAGGTTTGCTCACCAAGTTGTCGATCGGACTGCATAGGCAGAAGTGTGGCCACGAGAGTGGCTGTGTGCTGTGGAGGAATACATGAAATTACGTCTGGCCATTGTGGGCGCAGGTCCTGCGGGGATTTACGCGGCAGATATTTTGCTCAAGCACGAGAGGGCTTTTGATGTCTCCATCGACCTGTTTGAGCGCCTCCCAGCCCCCTATGGACTTGTTCGCTACGGAGTAGCTCCAGACCACCCACGTATTAAAGGCATCATCAATGCCTTGAAAGACATTCTGGACACTGGAAAGATCCGGTTGTTTGGCAACGTGAACTACGGCACCGACATCACCCTCGATGATCTCAAGCGCCACTACCACGCCGTAATTTTCTCAACCGGAGCAATGGCCGACGCGGATCTCGATATCCCTGGCATTGAGTTAGAGGGAAGCTTTGGAGCGGCTGATTTTGTCAGCTGGTTCGATGGTCATCCCGATGTTCCAAGGGAGTGGCCCCTCAACGCCAAAGACATTGCCGTAATTGGGAATGGAAACGTCGCACTCGATGTTGCGCGCATGTTGGTCAAGCATCCAGACGACTTGTTGTCCACCGAAATCCCGGACTCCATTTATGAGGGCCTTAAGCAATCTCCGGTGACCGATGTTCATGTCTTTGGTCGCAGGGGTCCGATGCAGGTGAAATTCACTCCACTCGAGCTTCGGGAGCTGGGGGAGCTCAATGACGTCGACATGGTGGTTTATGACGAAGACTTTGACTACGACGATGCTGCGAAAGAGGCAATCTCGTCGAATAAGCAGCTTGTGGTGATTGATCGAATCTTCCAATCGTGGAGACAGCGTGAAACCGGCTCCGCTTCCAGGCGACTGCACCTCCACTTCTATGCAAAGCCCCTCGAAATTGTGGGCGATGACAATGTGTCTGCGATTAGGTACGAGCGGACAGAGCCGGATGGTTCTGGAGGGGTAAGGGGAACCGGCGAAATCCGCGAAATCCCGGTCCAGTCTGTGTATCGGGCGGTGGGATACTTTGGCTCGCCGTTAGACGGGATTCCCTTCAGCGACAAGCACGGTGTTATCCCTAACCACGAGGGTCAAGTATTAGACGATGACAACCGAGTGGTTCCAGGAGTCTATGCAACCGGGTGGATTAAGAGAGGCCCCGTCGGCCTGATCGGCCACACCAAGTCTGACGCTATGGAAACTATCCAGCATCTTGTAAAAGACCAAGCATCGTGGTGGTCTCCCGCCGAACCAGAAGAGTCTGCGGTGACCGCACTTCTTGAGAGCCGGGGCATTGGCTATACCGACCTGGCTGGATGGCAACGACTTGATGCCGAGGAAATGAGTCGAGGT
>JAYOHK010000031.1:0-7277 GCA_038118225.1 Cellulomonadaceae bacterium
GTCCGCTCGAAACCCGCCAGCCCTCCAGTGGGACGAGGCTGCTGTAGGCGATTGCGGCGATTGCATTGTCGACTAGGTACTGGGTGAGTTCTGGTTTTTGTGACCACGGATGCAACTCAATTTGGTTTGCCTCGGGCAGGGGAAGCCCAGCGGCTCGAATTTGCTCAATGTGATTTATGGAGAAGTTGCTCACTCCCACGCTTCGAGCCTTTCCTTGGTTTTGTGCTTCGAGGAGTGCTTCCCACTGGTTAAGGCGCTGCTCTCTCGCACAGGGGGCGTGGATGAGATAGAGGTCGACGTAATCGAGACCGAGTCGCTCTAGAGATTGATCAAGCGCCTGGAGGGTGTCTGCGGAGTTTTTCGCCTCATCGCCCCAAGCCGGATTACCGGGCCACATCTTCGTCGTCACGAAGAAGTCTTCACGGCCTAGGCCAGAGCGTTTGAGGGCACGTCCTACACCTGACTCGTTGCCGTAACCCTCAGCGGTGTCGACGTGTCGGTAACCCACGTCCAACGCGTGGCTCACGCTCTGCTCAGCGACGTCATCGTCGATCTTGTAGGTGCCAAAACCCACGAGCGGAATTGAGGTGGAGGCATTAAGCGGAATGGTCACGACCTTCTTTATACCGAAAGACGGCAGTGGGCGGGAACCCTTTCGGATTCCCGCCCACCTTCATGAGAAGGCTGACTAGGCGGTTTCGCCGCTTTCGTCTGCGTCCTGGTGTCCAGGCTCGTTGGGGTCAGCGTCGGGGCCTACGTTAGGTCCGTCGTCAACACCTTCGACCTCGTCAGCTTCTGAACCAGCACCCTCATCTGCTGCTTCATTAGCGTCGTCTGCGCCGTTGTCATCGGCGTCCTGGTGGCCAGGTTCGTTGGGGTCGGCGTCAGGGCCAACGTCGGGGCCGTCGCTTGGGGCTTCGGTCTCGGTGGTGACATCCGACCCAGTGCCGTCAGTGGTGACGACATCCTGAACGGTGATTGCTGGAGCGAGTGCGGGGTCCGAAGTAGTTGCAGCGTTCGCGGTGAGTGCACCTGCTCCAACCATTGCTCCGGTCAACACCGCGGTCGTTCCGAGCGTTGCCAAAGTGGCTTTGATCTTTGTCTTCATGATCGTTCCTTCCTATGGGTGACCGGACTGTTGCCCGGCTGATTACGACTCTGGAAGGTGAAGATAAAGTTCGGCTTAAGTGGGCCAAATCTTCCAAATTCTTAAGCAAGTCTTAAGTTCAAGGCAAAATAGTGGACCTGCGAATCCTGATCCTCGAGGACGAGGAGCGTCTTGGTGCTGAAATAAACCAAGCCCTCTTGCGTGCGGGTTTTGAGACTTTACTGCTGGCCAACGGAGACGACGCCCTCGAGCAAGGCCCCAAGTGGAAGCCTGATCTCCTTGTTGCTGATGTGATGGTCCCAGGCAAGTCGGGATTCGAAGTTGCGCGCAGCTTGACCAAGCTCCATGGAATCCCAACAATCTTTCTGACTGCTTTGGGAGATTTCGAACACAAGGCAAAAGGATTTTCCCTTGGTGCGGACGATTACATCGAAAAACCTTTTCTCATTAACGAGCTAATGCTGCGCATTCGAGCAGTGCTCAACAGGACTGGTTTTCAATTCCGCCCCTTCGAGTTTGGCGATATCTCTCTAAATGGAGAGTCGGGTGTCGTTGAGGGGCCGGCGGGGGAGTCGTCGCTTACTCGGACCGAAGCGGAAATGCTCACCGAGTTGATTGGTGCTAAGGGCAGAGTCGTATCGAAAGCGTTTCTGTTGTCTCAGGTGTGGGGTTACGAGCACTTCGACAAAAATATTGTTGAGGTTCACATGAGTTCTCTTCGCAAGAAATTGGCGAGCGTCTCTTCGTCTACTCGCATCGAAACGTCTCGAGGGTTCGGCTATTCGGTGGTGAGCGATGTTTAGAACTCTCAAGAGCCGCATTATTCTCTTGTCTCTGGGCGGGATTGCACTTGGCTTAGGCCTTGCGGTCGCCGCAGTGCTCACGTTCCTACCGAGCGCGCTTCAAAGCTTTCAAGAAGATCGAGTTGCCCGTGTTGTGGCGCAGGCCTATTCGCTTGACGGCAGCACTGGAATTGATGAAATCGTCAGCACGCTTACTGAACCAGGTGTGTCTGTTTTTGCCGTTGCTGGAGAGGAACAAGCTGATGATGTTGAATCCCCCACACAGGGGGGTATCAGCGAGCTCGTCGACAACGAAGCACTGATTGCTCAGTCGGTGTTTTTGCCGGAGTCAGATATCTATCTGACGGTGACGGTGGCGAAAATTACGGCTGAAACTCTCACCAGCATCGTGTTGCTGATTGCGATTCCCGTGGCACTCATCGTGTTTGTTGCTGTGGGATTGGCGCTGTTTTTTTCGATGCGAAGAACGTTGTTGCCGGTTTCTGACTTTTCAGACAAAGCGGCTCAAGTTGCGGCAGGTGCTCGAGGGGTTCGTCTGGAAGAGCCTCACCAAATCGAGGAGGTAAAGCGCGCCGCTCATGCCGTCGACACGATGGTCGATTCGTTAGAGCAGTCAGAAGCGTCGTTACGCCAAATGAGCTCTGATGTGGTTCACGAGATGAAAACTCCGCTGAGCACGATTGTGGCAATGTCTGAAAACTTGATGCGTGCGCACGAGAAGGCTGACATTGAAGAGGGCGCAATTGGGATTGTGAGGGAGGCCCGTCGGGCGGCCGCAATCGTCAATGTTTTGGCCGCTATTGGAGATCAACCCAGTCAATCCACTGTGGAGTTGGGTGACCATTTAGTCTCCACGCTTGTCCAAGCCTGGCCTTTCGCGGCCGCGGGTAACTCGCATCTGGAGATCAGCCTGGAAATGACGCCGGAAGTCGCCAAGACGCGCGTGCATACGGACCGTCGCAAAGTTGAGCAAATCCTTTCCAACCTTGTATCTAATGCGTCGATATGGGCGGCCCGTTCCATTTCTCTGCTCGTTGGCATCCGTCACGACACAATCGTTTTCACCCTCGCCGATGATGGCCCCGGTGTGCCCGAAGGGCTTCGCGAAAAGATCTTTGAGCGTTTTTATCGCACCGACCAATCCCGGGCGAGGGCAACGGGCGGGTCGGGCTTGGGATTAGCGATTAGTCGCTCTTTAGCCCACGAGCTGGGCGGTTCCCTCAGCTGTGAGCCAAGTGACCAGGGTGGTCTCTTTGTGCTGAAGCTGCCATTGATTACCCCTCAGGCCTAAGTCCACCGGCGCTGAGCAACCACCCTCACTATGGGTGGAATGTGAGGATTCTATGAATCTGCCCTGAGCGCATGAAGCTTAAGCGGAACTTTATGAATGCTTCATAGCGTCTGAGCCATGACCAACTACGCAATAGCGACCAAAGGCCTCACCAAGTCGTATCACGACAAGGTTGCGGTTAAGAGCCTCTCTCTCAGCGTGCAGCAAGGAGAGATCTTCGGGTTACTCGGGCACAACGGCGCCGGGAAAACTACGACCGTCAACATGTTGACGACCCTTCTCGAGCCGACTAGCGGCCACATCGAAATTGACGGCGTTGACGCTCGTGAAAACCCTCACGAGGTTCGCCGCAAAATCGGGTACCTCCCGGAGAGTGTTCAGCTCTACAACAACATGACGACTCTCGAAAACCTGCGGTTTTTTGCAAAACTTTCCGGTCTCGCCCGTCCAGACGCACACATCAAGGACGTCCTTGAGTATTTGGATTTCGCCGAACACACTCACAAGAAGGTGGGCGCTTTCAGTAAGGGAATGCGTCAGCGCGTCGGCATCGCACAGGCGATTGTGCACCGTCCAGCTGTCCTCTTCCTCGATGAACCGACGTCTGGGCTTGATCCAGAAGGCGTTCTGCAGCTTCGAGAAATCATTGTCGGGCTCAACCGTGGCCTGGGAATGACGATTTTCATGAACACCCATCTTCTCTCTGAGGTCACTAAGACCTGCACGAGTATTGGAATTCTTCGCCAAGGCAAGCTCGCCTATCAAAGTTCCCTAGACGAAGCGCTCTCTGGCGCCAACGGAGTTGCATCGCTCGAAGACATTTACATGAACGTAGAGGCGGTGTAACACCCATGTCGGTTGTCTACACCGTTGCGCGGCAAGAAGTCTTTGCCCTTCGACGAGAGCGCATGCCGATGATGATGCTCGTCATCTTCTCGACCATGGTCGGGCTCTCTGGGCTAATCGGGTTCCTCACGAAAAACACTGTGAGTAACGTCTGGTCGGCAATCTCAGCCCAAGGCCTCACCACTGCTGCAAACCCCTTTGCAGATGTGTCGGCGCTCTATTTTGCGCGAAACGCTGTGATTTACATCGTGCTAATTGGCACGCTGATGGCGATTATCGCGGGCGTCTCATCGGCGTTGCGTGATCGGAAGGCGCATACGACAGATCTCATCTTGAGCAGGCCCTTGTCGCAGCCCTCATTTGTCTTCGGCAAACTGGCGGGAATTGGCAGCTGGCTCGTCCTCGTACTGGGAGCCCTATGGGTCCTCGCATCGGTGATGTTGAGCATCATTAATGGTTCCTTGTTATCGGCCAGTGAGTACTTCGCGGTGGGCCTGATGTTTTTGCTCGCTCTTCCTCTTCTGTGGGGATATGCGGCGCTGGGGCTGTTCTTCGGGTTTGTCAGTGCGCGCGAAACTAGCGCGCTCGTCACACCAGTGAGCATCTGGGCATTTCTTACCTTCGTGATTCCACAGGTCGGAACTGCCGCACAGCCGATTTCCTTGCTCAATCCTGTTCCCGCTGTCGCTACAACGGGCGGGGTGTTTGACGCTATCGGGCCAGTAATGGGAATGTTCGCCGTGTCCGAGCGTTTCAAGACTGCTGCCGGTCTTGCGCTTCAGGATTCGAATATTGCCGGCAACTTTGGTTCATCGGTTGCCACCCTCGTCGTCTTTTCCCTAGTTGCATCTGTCGCATTGTTCTTAGTCCGCCGCGACACCATCAGAGGAGTTTTCAGTGAATAGCGCACTCACCATCGCCAGGATGGAACTTACCGACACTCTGCGGGGCAGATTCAGTCGAATCGTACTGACCTTCTTAGTGCTCACCATGATCAGCTCAATCATCGTTGCCTCCACGAGCTTCGGGGTGAAAATGGACGAATTCTTGGCCTACAGCCAGGCGTTGATGGCAAACGGAAACCAAGCCGACGTGCCCGCACCGCAGCTGTTCCCGCTCCAGCTCATGCGCGGATCGCTTGAGTATCTCGAGGTGCTCGGCGCGCTCTTTGCGATCTTGATCGGCTACGCAGCAGTTGCCAAAGAAAAACAGCGCGGAACACTCAATTTGGTGTTTAGCCGGCCCATTGGACGATTTGCCCTCTGGGGTGGGAAAACTTTAGCGTTGGCCATTTTCTGGCTTGGCTTCGCTCTTATTACCTACCTCTTGACCCTTTCGGTTGTGGTGATCGTGGGTCATGCCCAGCTCGCAGGTATTGACCTAGTGAGGGTGGTGCTTGTCGTGGCCGCGACGTGGGTGTATTTGATGTTTTGGACAAGCCTGTCAATGGCCATTACGGCGCTCTCGCGAAACCACAACAGCGCCCTCGTCATCGCCATAGCGCTGTGGTTGTTAGTGGTACTGATCGTGCCCCAAATCGGCGACACCATGGACCCGGACAACCAGGTTCCTGGGGGCCTTTTCAACAGCCTCCAAATAGCGAAAGCCGATGAGAACGCCGTCTTAGACAACTTCGCCGCGTACAACAACGCCCGCGACAGTCTTGAAGTGTCGTCTGTGACCAAGCACTTCGAACGCTTTGTCTTTGGATTCTTTGGAATCAAAGACAAATACAACCAACAGCCCATCTCAATGGTCTGGACGGACCTTTCACTAAATGCCTATGTGTTGTTTGCATTCGCATTGGCAAGCCAGGTTCTGAGCTTTATCTCCATCCAATCCAAAACCCTATTAAGGACATCAAAATGAAAAACACACAGAAATCACTCGCAGTACTTGGTGCGGCAGCGCTGGTAGCCACTTTGGCGGCCTGTTCTGCGCCCACCTCGACCCCCGCCAGCACGTCTTCGTCCGCCTCTGCGGCTAGTGCGAGCGATGGTGCGGCAACTACCAGTGCGGATTCGAGCATCGTCTTGCCTGTCGACGCTAATCCCATTGCCAATCAGGCTGCCCACCCCGATCTCGCGGTCGTCTCCGCAGCAGTTGAGGATCTCGTCGATCCTGCAACCGGCCAAGCAATTGACGATCGGTTGATGTTGACCCTCAAAAACAATGGGTCTGTAGACCTATCAAACCTTGAGGTCTACTACACGATGACCGACGCGGTGACGGGTGCGTCTGAGTCCTACTATCAGGCACTCACCGGCTTCACCCTTGCTGCGGGCGCTGAAGACTATGTCTACTTCGATAACAAGACTGACCCTGGTCACTTCCCAGAAAACCAGTTCAGCCTGTTTAGGTCATCGGTTAATCAGGTGGACTTCACCATCATGGTGAGCGCCGACCAGGGTGGAATTGCCCAGGCAACCACGTTCAAGAGTGAAGGAACGGGTGAGAAGGTCGACTAGTTCGCCTCACCACTTTGTCCACAACGTGAGAGCCGAAGCAAAAAACTAGCCACTTCGTCTCGCGCGCGGCACCGGGCCAGGTAATCCTGGCACGGTGCCGTTGTGGCATCAGTCGAGGGGGTAAGGCGGTTCTTGGGTTCCGAGAGTGCTCAATGGGCATTTCCTGAGATTGAGACGTACTCCTCTTCTCGCCCCCCGTCCGCTAGCCCTCCACGAGCGCCTAAAAGATTTCGTGGGGGCGTCATCGTGGCGTTGGGGGCCATTGGTGTCGCGGTGGTTGTGGGCGCTGGCGGCGTGGTGTGGTCCTCGATGAGCTCACCTGTTGAGCAGGTAATCCCGGATGCTCTATCTGATTCTTCGCGCACCGTTTCGGTGCGGGGCTCAACTGAGGTTGTTGTCCACGTATCCGGCGAGGTGATGCGCCCAGGAATCATCTCGTTGGCAGAAGGTGCGAGGGTGATTGATGCCGTTGAGCGCGCGGGAGGACAGACGGCTCAAGCGGCGCTTGATTCGATCAATCTGGCCAGGTTGGTAATTGATGGTGAACATCTGGTCGTTCCCGCAGAAGGTGAGGCAGAGGCTCTCCCGGCTGGAAGCAGCGGGCTGGTGAGTCTTAGTCTCGCGAGTGAGCAAGAACTACAAGAGCTCCCAGGGGTTGGCCCAGCAATTGCGTCCCGAATTGTGTCCTGGCGGGATGCACATGGCCCCTTTAGGCATGTCGAAGACATTCTCGCGGTGTCTGGAATTGGCCCCGCAACTTT
>JAYOHK010000031.1:7287-7558 GCA_038118225.1 Cellulomonadaceae bacterium
GCGTGACACCGTGAAGGCGTCCAAGTGGGTGCTCGTCGCCATGGCGCTCACCTTGTGGGTGTCAATCCTCCTCGCCATGTGGAATATGTGGGCTGCGGTGTCCCTGATTCTCGTGGTTGCGTTCGGGCGAATGTCCCTTTCCCGCTTTATGCCCCAGGCGGCGGCGATCGCTCTGGGCGCTAGTGCGGTTTTAGGGCTTGTTCTGGCCCTTGCGCACTCGTCGCTTCGTTCTCCAGCTGTCCTCGAAGAGCACATCAGTTCGGAGGTGGAG
>JAYOHK010000032.1:0-7011 GCA_038118225.1 Cellulomonadaceae bacterium
GCGTGGTTGACCATGGAGAGGTAAGAAATCACGGTGGCCTCGGTACCTTCGCTGACCAATGCGGCCTTTCCGAAGGGGATGAAGTAGTCCAGGTCTGACTCTGGAATCTCACCCTTGCTGGCATAGAGGTCAACGTGTTCGATCATCACGACGGGGTCGTTGAGTGTCAGAGCCGTGTTCATCAGTCCGATGTAGTCATAGGGGTTAGAAGCGGCCATGATTCGCCAGCCAGGTGCGGTGGCGAAGATTCCGGCTGGGTCCATCAAGTGCTGTGAGCCATAACCAGAGCCCATCGCCACCTTGGTGCGCAGCACCACCGGAACGTCAGCTTCTCCACCAAACATGTGGCGGGCTTTACCGATTTGGTTAAACACCTGGTCAGCAGCAACCCACATGAAGTCTGGGTACATAAACTCCACAACAGGGCGATAGCGACCATCAAGTGCCATTCCACCGGCCAAACCGGTGAATGCGTTTTCGGAGATCGGGGTCCCCAGCACCCGGTCGGGGTATTTGGCACTCAGTCCTTTGGTGGCACCGTTTGTTCCACCGTTGAGGCGGTGGATGTCTTCGCCGAGAATGATGATGCGCTCATCGGATTCCATCCGGCGATCCATCACACCAGCTACCGCGTCAACAAACTTCACTTCGGTCATCGCGCCCGAGTATTCGGAGCGCTCCTGAGAACGAGCGCCAGCCAACTCAGACAGGTCGCCTCGGAGACCTACGTCCACAAAACCGGGCTCTGGCCACAGGTTTGGCTTGATGCGGCGCACGCCAGCCTTGGCATCTGGGTCCTGCTCGACTAGTTCGTTAGTGGCAAGTTCCATCGCTGCGAGAGCTTGCGCGCGTACTGACTCGACACCTTCTTCGGTGATCAGGCCGCGGCGGATCATTTCGTGTGCAACCTTGGTAAGGGGGTCGCGTGAGCGCCAGTGTTCTTCTTCTTCCTTGCTGCGGTAGCCAAATGCCGAACCGGGGAAGGGTCCGTTTTGGTGGAAGAAGCGGTACACCTCTGCTTCCAGCACAACAGGGCCTCCACCATTGCGAGCAATGTTTTCTGCCTGCTGCATGGCGAGGTAGACGGCCAATGGGTCCATGCCGTCCACTCGGAAGCTTGGAATTCCAAAGCCCACACCACGTCCCGACAAACGGCTCTCACGAGTTGCTTCTTCGACGGTGGTCGAGACGGCATAGAGGTTGTTCTCCATGAAGAACACCAACGGGATGTCCCACGCTGAGGTGAGGTTCAAGCTTTCCAGGACGGAGCCGATGTTGACCGCTCCATCGCCAAAGTAGGTCACCGTAATGTCTTCGGTGCCGGCGCGCTTTTGGGACCAGGCGTTACCGGCAGCAAGGGGAACACCTCCACCCACGATGGCGTTGGTGCCGAGGCATCCTGCCTCGTGCCATTGGAGGTGCATCGAACCGCCGCGGCCTTTACAGAATCCTTGAGCAAGACCGAGGATCTCGGCGAGAGTGCGCTGGAGAAGAGTTTGAATGTCTGCCGTGACCAGTGAGTCGAGGCGCAAACCATCTTGAGCGACATAGCTCAGCGCTTTGGCGAGGAACTGGTGGTGTCCGCGGTGGGAGCCATTGACAGCGTCGCCTGGACGGGCACCGACAAGGGAACCAACAGCGCCACCTTCTTGCCCTACCGATGAGTGTGCAGGGCCGTGTACGAGCGATTCACCCGCGAGTTGCAAGACTGCTTCTTCGAATGCGCGGATGAGGTGGAGCTGGCCCAGCATGTTGACCAGAAGTTGTGGATCAGCAGCGTCCCAGTCCTCGGTGGTGGTGGAAACTTGCGTCCACTGGGCGAGGGGAATCAGGGGGGTTTCAGTGGCCACGGGGCTACCTTTCTCTGCACTGAGCGGTGTCAATGAAAAGTCACGTTACACCAGATTGCATACAATGTCACGAAATTAATCCCGATTGTTCTCGATATTTAGCCTGATATAGGGTTATATGTATCCAATAGGCACTGCAAGGGGGCATGTGATGGCACTACCAGGACTACGCGGAACCGAACATATTGGCTTTACGGTGCCGGACTTGGATGAGGCAGAACGCTTCTTCGTAGATGTGATCGGCTGCGAAAAGGTCTACAGCCTGGGCCCCTTCATCAAAGACGACGACTGGATGGCCAAACAACTAAACGTCCACCCCCGGGCGGTCATGCGCGAACTGCGCTTCTTCAGGTGCAAGAACGGCCCAAACTTTGAGATTTTCCAGTGGGAAACTCCCGACGGTCAACACTCTCAACCCAAAAACTCCGACATTGGCGGCCACCACTTGGCCTTCTACGTCGACGACTTTGACGCCGCTCTGGACTACCTCGCGCGGCAACCAGGAGTCACAATTCTGGGCGAGCCCGTCTCGAGCCAAAATGCAAGCCTCGGACAGCGCTGGATTTACTTCCTCACCCCCTGGGGCATGCAATGTGAAATAGTGAGCTTCCCAGACGGCAAGGCCTACGAGAGTGACTCGGATGTCATTCTGTGGCACCCGGCAAAGCCAGCAGAATAGACACCATGTCTCCTACCCCTCCCCCTCTCAAACACGGCGGCACTGCCGTGGCAATTGCCGATGGCTTGCGCCACGCCATCCTGCACGGTGACTATCAGCCAGGCGAGCGAATTGTCCAAGACCAGTTGGCTCAAAAATATGGCGGATCACGAATCCCCGTTCGAGAAGCGCTCCGGGCCCTTGAAGCAGAAGGCCTCGTGCGACTCGTGGCAAACACCGGGGCCTGGGTGGCAAGTCTCACCATGGCCGAATGCTCCGAGGTGTATCAAACCCGCGAGCGACTAGAGCCCCTTCTTCTGCGCTACAGCGCAGAAACGCTCACCGGAGAGAAGCTCGAAGAGCTCGAAAAACTTGCAGCCCTCATGGAGGCGTCCTCCGACATCGAGCAATTTCTCGAGCTCGACCGCGACTTCCACCTCACGATGTATCAGGGCGCATCGACGCTGATGCTTCAGGAGCTTGTGACAAGGCTGTGGAACACGACACAGCCCTACCGCCGTGCCTACACAAAGCTCGTAGGAGCAGATAACCGGCGCATCTTCCACTCCGAACACCACATGATGGTGACTGCCCTTCGAGACGGTGACCTTGAACTTGCCGAACAGGTCCTCGCAATGCACATTCGCCGCACGAGGCTCCACCTCGAGCGCCACCCTGAACTTTTCGACCAACCCGACAACAACTAGCGACGAGGAATACGCATGGCAACAATCGGCTTTCTAGGACTTGGCACGATGGGCAAGGCAATGGCGACCCGCCTTATCGAAGCAGGACACGACGTGGTGGTGTGGAACCGATCCAAAGAGCCTGTTGCCGAACTCGTTGCCCTAGGCGCCCGAGAGGCCGAAACCGCCGCGGAAGCTCTTGCCACCGGGGCATCATTTTCGATGCTGGCAAACGATGCCGCGGCAGAAGCGGTGCTTAGTGCGGAAAACCTTGCCCAGGGATCTGGATTTCACGCCAACATGGCCTCAGTCAGCCCTGAATGTGGCGCACGAATCGCCGCCGTCGCGAAGGACGTAGGCATTGACTACATCGCCTCCCCCGTATTGGGCCGACCGGCAGTGGCAGCAGCGGGAAACCTCAATATCCTCGCCGCCGGAGACCCGGCCGTCATCGCCCAAGCTGAACCGTTCTATAGCGTGATGGGCACCCGCACCTGGCCCATGGGCGAAAAACCAGAAGTCGCAAACTTGGTGAAAGTTGCCGTGAACTACAACATCATTCACGCGCTTCAGGCACTTGGTGAATCAATCTCTCTCGTGGAGAAAGATGGTGTCGATCCATCAGCCTTCGTCGAGTTGCTAGGAAGCACCCTTTTCGGTGGTGTCGTCTATCAGGGTTACGGAAACCTGATCGCCAAGCGCGAATACTTGCCTGCTGGCTTCACTCTGGACCTCGGACTAAAAGACTTGTCGTTGGCTGAATCCGCAGCAGCCTCAAACGGCAGCTCCCTGCCCAGCGCTCCCGTGCTGCGGGAGGTATTTGAGAAAGCCCTGGCTGATTCGACGCTCGATGGTTTCGACTGGGCAGCGATGGCCGAAGTAACCCGCAAGGCGTAATTAGGAGAAAAAATGCCGCTCATTCAAGTCTCAATGGCCGCAGGCCGAAGCCCCGAGCAAATCCGTGACCTCATTCACCAGCTCACTGAGGTTGCCGTCAATGTCGCAAAGGCGCCACCGGAGGCAGTCACTGTGGTCGTGACCGAAGTCGAACACGACAAGTGGGCAACGGCAGACGTCACTATTGCTGAAAAGCGCGCCCAGGCAAGCTCCTAGCTAAAGAAAGGGATTAACCCTTTCGCTCCCCCAGCTGGAGTCGCATACATTTCCATCACGTCGACTGGTTCGGCGAGGTGATCAGCGATGTGCTCATTGATCCGCGCCACGGTGTGGAACTCAGAGTGTTGCACCCACAGCTCCCGTGAATCCCAGGCCTCTACAAAGCACAAACGACCATCAGGTAGCTCGTGGAGGGCATAGAACTCGCACCCTGGTTCCTCGTGAACCTCGGGGATGATGGCGGTGAGTACGTCTTTGATGGCCTCGGTGTGGCCATCCTTGGGCCGAAATACGGCCACCACTACGCAACGCTTATCGATATCACTCATAGTTATGCTCCTCGGCGTGGGGGGAAGGGTAAGAGCTCATCTGACTTAGGCATGCCTTCGGGCATTGATTCGGTCAACGTGGTGACTTCATCATCAGTGAGGGCAAGGTCTGCAGCCGCCATCGTGTCGCGCACGTTTTCTGGACGGGTGGGACCAGGAATGGGGATAATCACTGGCGAATAGTGAAGAAGCCAGGCGATCACGAGGCGCTCCACGCTCACAGCCTTGTCCGCTGCCATATCGGCGAAGCCACCAAAGGTTCCCGACTCCAGCTCTGGGATGCGCTGCTTTCCACCCAGCGGCGACCAGGGCAAAAACGCGAGCCCGTGTTCCGCGCAGACATCGAGCACGTCGAGGTCGTTTCGATAGAAGGGTGAGAACTCGTTTTGGATCGAGATCACTCCCCCGTCGTCTGGACCGCCAAGGATGTCGATTGCCACCCGAAGCTGCTCTGCCGAGTAGTTGGAGAGGCCAATTTGTTGGATGAGGCCACGAGACTTCAGCTCACCAAAGTTTTCGATTTGGGTTTCCAAGGCGATGGTGGGGTCTTGGCGGTGGTGTTGATAAAGCTGAATCTGGTCGACGCCCAGATGAGTCATCGACTCGTCAACCGCGCGCAGGAGGTGATCGAGGGTTCCGTTTCGACCCCAGACTTCTCCCTCGCTTCTCGTGATACCACCCTTGGTGGCAATCACGAGGTTCGACTTATCGCCCTCCCACATCGAGAGCGCTTCTTTCACGACTTCTTCGTTGTGGCCAATAGCGTTCCACGCAGGCGCGTAGATGTTGGCGGTGTCGAGGAAGGTCACCCCCGCATCAAGCGCGGCGTGCATGCCGGGAATGGCGTGGGAATAGCGGCGCTCGGGGTCGGTGGCCGCACGTCCAGGCCACGACACATTCATACATCCGAGGCCCAGTGCGCTGACCTGCCAGGGTCCTAGTCGTCTGGTGTGCATGGTCTACCTCCGTTGGTAGTGCTTACCCGCCCATTCCGGACAGTTTTGCTTCTGCGTTTTCTTGAGCGGCACTCTTTTGACGAAGGGGAACTTCTTTGATGAACCAACTCACGACGAATCCAATACCCAGGATAAACGAGGCAATGAGGAACACAGGAAGGGAGGACTCCACGAAGGCGACCCTAAACGGGGCGCTCAAGCGCTCATCCACTCCAATCAGGAACGATGAGTCATTAGTCACTGAAAGCCCAGAGCCTCCCGATTGGAGTGCTTGAAGAATGACCTGGTTAGCAGGATCGCCCACCACGGCTGGGTCTTGGACTGCTTCAGCGATTCCCGTCACGACCTCGTCTCGGCTGAAGGCCTCGACAATGGCGTCTTCCACTCGGCTAAAGAGCACCGTCATAAACACCGCGACACCTAAGGTGCCACCAATTTGGCGGAAGAACGTGGCCGATGAGGTGGCCACACCAATGTCTTTTGCATCGACACTGTTTTGGCTCGCCACCATCAGCGTTTGCATCATTTGGCCAAGACCAAGACCGATGATGACCATTCCAATGGAGAGCACCCAGAAAGGCGTATCGGCGTTTAGGACCATGAGCATGTAGGCGTAGCCAATGACCATGATTCCCGAGCCAATGTTGAGGAAGAGGCGGTATTTGCCGGTGGCAGAGGTGATGCGCCCCGACGTAATTGTTGCCGTCATCATTCCGGCAACCATTGGCAGCATCAAGAAGCCCGCCGCGGTGGGGGTGGCTCCATAGGCGACCTGAAGAATCAGGGGCAGCACCATCATTCCGCCGAACATTCCCACACCGACCATGAATCCCATCACCTGGGCCCTCGCGAATGGGGCGTTCTTAAACAACGACAACGGAATAAGTGCTGTCTGGCCCGCGGAGCGCTCAGCAATGAGGAAGAAGACTAAGCCCACTGCAGCAATAACCATCAAGGAGAGTGCTTCAACAGACGTCCAACCCCAATTGCGGCCCTCTTCAGCGACCACAAGTAGTGGCACCAAGAACACGGTGATGGTGAGTGCACCCCACCAGTCAATTTTTTGAGGGCGTGGGAAGTGGGGCACGTGCATGAAGGTAAAGACCAGGAAGAGTGACGCCAAGCCAATGGGCAAGTTGATGAGAAAGATCCAACGCCACCCCTCGATTCCAAGAATTTCCCCGGCGCCTGCAAAGAATCCGCCCACCACAGGCCCAATCACGCTGGAGGTACCAAATACGGCGAGGAACATGCCCTGATAGCGCGCACGCTCACGAGGCGGAACCACGTCGGCAATGATCGTGATGGCAAGAGAGAACAATCCACCGGCGCCCAGTCCTTGAAGGGCGCGGTAGGCGGCTAGCTCATACATCGTCTGGGCAAGGCCCGAAGTAAGCGAGCCCAAGATGAAGATCG
>JAYOHK010000033.1:0-6532 GCA_038118225.1 Cellulomonadaceae bacterium
ACGAGGCTGCTGTAGGCGATTGCTGTAATGGCGTTATGGGCCAGATACTCAGTGAGTTCTGGCTTTTGCGACCACGGGTGTAGCTCGATTTGATTCGCATCGGGATTCGGCAGTCCCGCGCGACGGATTTCCTCGAGGTGGTCAATGGAAAAGTTGCTCACCCCAACACTTCGGGCTTTTCCACTGGACTGTGCCTCCAGGAGTGCCTCCCACTGCTGAAGCCTTTTTTCGCCTGCGCATGGTGCGTGAATCAAATAGAGATCCACGTAGTCAAGGCCAAGCTTCTCCAGTGACTGGTCCAGTGCGCGGAGCGAGTCTGCGTAACTCTTGACCTCATCGCCCCATGCCGGGTTGCCTGGCCACATCTTTGTGGTCACGAAAAAGTCGTCACGGCGCAGGCCAGAGCGTTTGATGGCCCGTCCTACGCCTAATTCGTTGCCGTAACCCTCGGCGGTGTCGATGTGGCGATAGCCCACCGTTAACGCTTGCTCCACGCACTGCTCAGCGATTTCGTTGTCGATCTTGTAGGTCCCGAAACCTACGAGTGGAATGGAGGCGGAGGAGTTAAGAGATATTTTCACAAGCTTTTCCATACCGAGGGGGAGAAGACTTCTGCGTTGTCTCCGCGTGGACCGTTGTCAGTGTCCGAAATGTCTAGTGTGGTCACCCGATGACTTCTCATCAGTGGATTCTGGGGTCGAGTAACGGATTTCTAATCCAATTTTCGAGCAGGACCGTACTTATTGTCGTTGGCGTCTGAATTCATGACGGTAAAGACGAGCAAAACGATGCCTCCTACAAACGGCACTAGCCCCATCAAGGCCCACCAGCCGCTCTTGCCGGTGTCGTGCAGTCTCCTCACGAGGACTGCCAGAGCAGGCACAATGGTGGCCAGTATCCAGATGAGTCCCACGATGCCGCCCCCACCGTTTGCAATAAATCGGTCTAAATCACCGTCCATGAGGACTAAATCGATTGCGGCAACAGCCAGGTTGGTGAGAACAAGAAATAGCTGGATAAACCAGTATTCAGACCGACGCGCGCGACCTCTGAACGTCGCGTAGTGGGACCAGAATGACGCGATTGCGGTGCCAAAACTCATGATGTCTTTGCTCCTAACCCTCAATTGCAATGTATCGCACAATTGGCCGCGAAGCCGCCGGGCCCTGGCAAGAAGCCCTATTCGGTTTTGGCGTCGTGGTGCAGCCTTTTGGCACCCTCAGGAGGTCCGCGGTGATTGAACACGAGGCCGATTATTGTGCTGATTTCAAGACGATTTGGCCCAATGGCCAAATCGAATGTGCGGGATGCGGGTGAGTGCTCCCCGGTAATGAGCCAGCGCCCTAGCGCAGCGACCCCCGTCGCGCTGGGGGTGGTCCTAGGCTCCCACTCCCACTAGTTCTAGGTTGCTCGCTGCGTTTACGCGCCACCCTTCCTCGGTGTCCGAGACGACATAGCGCAACAAAAACACGTCCTGCCCGTCCCGAGAAAACCGCGCATCAATTGTCGCGAAATCGCGTTCGCGTTCAATTAGGCACGAATCAAAACTCAGGTTGGTCGATTCCAATAAGGGACCATAACTTGAGTCGATTAGTTGGCGAAAAGCTTCGAGCGGGACTGAATCACGAAAAGAAGGGGAGGCCATTGAATACGCCGTGTCGAAGTCTCTCGCCTCGAAGGCTTCGGTTTGGCGCCTGATAACGATTTCTACGAGTTGTTGTTCCAAATTGTCACAACCAACAAGGTTGATTGTTGAGGCGTCAGTCCCTTCCTTATCGGCATCGAGTGTGTCCAGCTCGGGAAGGGGCTCAATGTCAGGAACCGAATCGCCCTGGGTGAGCGGGGCAGCCTGGAGTGAACAGCCCGACACGACGAGGGCGAACAGGCCCACAATCGCCGCCCCTCTTCGCAACTTTCCCATGGAATGCAGTGTGCCCTAACACCCTCCGCACTCACTGAGCACGGCCCGTGGAGGCGTCTCTACTGGCCTATCACCGCGATGGAACCTGTCCGCAACCTACGCCTCGATTCGACCGTTGATCCAATCACAAGCGCAGCGCCAATGATTATGAGGTTTTTCACGATGTATTGGCCCTCCAAGGTGAGACCAAAAGGAAAAGCGGTAAAGCAGGTTTCGGGAAGCAACACCAGTGGTAAGAAAGTGCCCGGCATCTGGAGCATGAGCAGAAAAATCGCTAACCGGGTGAGCCGAGGCACGAGGAACGAGATACCAATTGCTACCTCCCACCACCCGATTAGCGGGACCATAATCTCGGGGGTCCACCAGTACACGGTGCGCCCGACGAGGTCGGCGGCAGGGGACAAGCCCAACGGTTTCAAAATTCCAAACCAGACGAAGACGATGCCAATTGCGACTCTCAGTAATGGAAGCCCGAGCCGCTCCATGGTCTGAATGATCCAATCGTCAACCGATCGAAAGTTGGTGACTAATCGTGAAGGCCTCATGAGTGACAATCTAGTTTTTGCGGCTGGGCCCTAGCGGAAAAATGAGTGACAATTGCCTGGGCTTTCGATTGTGGAAATCATTGGGTGGAGTTGAGAGATATCGCCACGACGTTTTCTCATTGAGTTGTGTCGTTGTCCACACCGCAGGCCACACGCGGCCAATTCTTCTGATTCGGCACGGTCGACCAGGTATCTGGCGATGTCTGCAAAGTTGCGACTGTGGCATCAGTCGAGGGCGTGAAGCGTTTTTTCGGTTCAGAACGCGCCGAGTGGGCATTTCCTACGATCGATAATCACTCCCGCCCTCACCCGCAAGCAGAAAGCCCGCCAACCGCGCCTAGGCGAGTGCGCGGCGTGGCCTCCGTCGTTGTGGGAGTAGTCGGGTTAGCCATCGTTCTCGGGGCGGGAAATATCGTCTGGTCGTCGATGGGCCACCCAGCGGAGGAAACGCTAGACATCGCCCAATCTGAGTCGGGCGAGGCTCCCGCCCATCAAAAGGCAAGGCATCTTGTAGTTCACATTTCTGGAGAGGTGGTTCGCTCCGGAATCATCACACTGGCCGAAGGTTCGAGAGTGATTGACGCCGTGGAGGAAGCCGGAGGACATACGCCGCAGGCAGCGCTTGATTCAATCAACTTGGCCCGTCTCGTCGTGGATGGGGAACACCTGATCATCCCCGCAGAGGGTGAGGAGGTTACTTCCCCCGCGTTAGGTGGCGGCCTCATCAGTATCAGTCTGGCTAGTGAGCAAGAGCTTCAAGAGCTCCCGGGGGTAGGCCCAGCCATTGCATCCCGAATTGTGTCGTGGAGAGAGGTCAACGGCCCCTTTCGGCACATCGATGATCTGCTGGCAGTGTCGGGAATAGGCCCTGCGACCTTGGCAAAATTTCGAGACCTCGTCACCCCGTGATCACCTCGAAGTGGATGGTGAGCGCGATGGCTCTTAGCTTGTGGGGTTCAATCCTTCTGTCCATGTGGCAACCCTGGCTGGCAGTGGTCTTCTTCGTGGGCTCGGTGATGTCCCACAGATTATTTCCGGGTCGCCTGCCCCAGACCTTCGTATTAGGTGTGGCAGGAAGTGTTGCTCTCGGGGTCCTCCTGACCCTGGTTCACGCCTCGTTGCGGTCACCGCCGGCGGTGGTTGAGGCAGAGGGCTCTGATATTCAGGTGACAATCAAGACGTCTCAGACGCTGGTTCCAGGCGATCGCCACGTGAGGGGCTCCCTTATCGCCGTGAATGAGAAAGCCGTATTTCCCATCCCAGTGATGGTTTTTCTCGATCAGACCACCATTAGACAGCCGCCCGGAGTCACGCTGGTCGCGCACGGGCAGCTCACCCGCACTGACTCTTTCGACTCTCGAGCCTGGATTGTGTATTCGCGGCAGTGGAGCGTGTCTGCGCCAGCTAGCGCTCTCAGCGTTGGAGCCGACCAACTTCGTGCGGAATTTCTCAATCTCTCTAGTGACCGCGGTGGGGACGGAGGGGCACTACTTCCTGGGTTGGCTCTGGGTGACACGACAGGGGTGTCTCAGTCGCTCGAGTCCGACATGCGAGTGTCATCGCTCGCGCACCTGGTGGCGGTGTCTGGAGCAAATTGCGCGCTCATCGTCGCGATTGCCGTGGGGATCGTCAGCCTGCTAGGCGGTGGGCTGTGGTGGCGCGTCGGCGCGGGAGTTGTGGCCTTGGTGGGTTTTGTGGTGTTGGTGACCCCTGAGCCAAGCGTTGTCAGGGCGTCGTTTATGGCCACCATTGCGCTCATTGCCGTGGCGATTGGGCGTCCCGGTGCCGGCCTGCAAGTGCTCTCGGTAACAGTGTGGCTTCTTCTCGCGATTGACCCATGGCGCGCCGTTGACGTCGCCTTTGTGCTGTCTGTGGCTGCAACCGCAGGAATTGTCTTAGGGTTTACACCCGCCACCGCGCTCTTGGAGCGTTACCTTCCCCGGTGGTTGGCGATGGCTGTGGCCTTGCCACTGGTCGCCCAGATAGCCGTTCAGCCCTTCGTAATTCTGCTGCGACCAACCATTCCCCTCTACGGAGTAATCGCCAATCTTCTGGCGGCACCCTTTGTGCCCTTTGTCACCATTGCTGGACTTCTCGGGGCCCTCGCAACCCCCCTCTCGCCTGTGGTTGCAGGGTGGTGCGCGGCACTCGGCTGGTACCCAGCAACGGCAATCGCGGCGATTGCTAGGGCGGTGGCGCGTTTGCCCTTTAATGAGTTGCCCTGGCTACCTGGACGAGCGGGTCTTGTGGCAGCCCTGGTTACGAGCGTGGGGTGGTGGTTTGTGCTTGCCGGTCGGGCGAAAGTGGGGGCGTCCTTAGCAATTGGCAGCTTCCTGCTCGTCTCCTTTCTCACCGTCGCACCAAGGGTTATTGCTTCATTGTCACTCCCTGGCTCGTGGGATATTGCCCAATGTGATGTGGGGCAAGGTGATGCGCTGATCGTCAGCACATCGGAAGGGTATTTGGCGATTGACACGGGAAATGATGAGCGCGCCCTCGCGGAGTGTTTGGCGCTACTTCGAGTTTCCAAGGTTCGGTGGTTAGTGCTCACTCACTTTGATGTGGATCACGTGTGTCAAAGCGGCGTGTATCGCTCACGGGTGGACACCGTATTAACCGGACCAACCGATAACAGCGAAGATGAGCAGAGGCTTGAGGGTCTTTCGCGCTCAGGTGCCGCTATTCACCCTGTCATCAGGGGGGACGTGATCGATGCCGGAAGTCACCGGGTGCACATTATTTGGCCAGAGTCGCCCTCATTGGGGGAGGCTGGGAATGACACAAGCGTGACGGTGTTGGTCGAGCCGGTGAACGCAGGGGAGGGGTTGTCACTGCTCGCCCTCGGTGATTTAGGCGAAGAGGCTCAACGGATGATGATGCCGAGATTGCCGGCAACTGCTGTGGATGTCGTCAAAGTAAGCCATCACGGCTCACCAGACCAATACGACGGGCTCTATTACTCACTTCGCGCTCCACTGGGGCTGATCGGAGTGGGGGCGGATAATTCATACGGCCACCCAGCGGAGCAGACGCTGTCTCTTCTGAAGGCATCGGGGACTCTTCCGCTTCGCAGCGACCTGCGTGGAACCATCGTTCTCACGAGAACACCGGAGGGCATCAGCGTGTGGAGTGAGCGAGGCGATTAGGCTGGGTCGCGGAGGAAAAATGGCGACAACGAAGCAGGTTCCCTGGTCCGGGATTATGGAAGCTCCCGTCATTTTGCTCTCTGGGCCAGAAGCTTTTCTAGCTGACCGTGCAGCGAGAGCTCTACTCGAGCGGTTGAAGTCGGTCTCGCCAGATCTCGAAGTGGTCGAGATCGATTCGTCCACTGCCGGTTCGGGTGAGCTTCTTCAAGCAGTGAGCCCGTCGCTCTTTGGCGAGCCAAGGCTTGTCCGGCTGTGGTCGTTTGAAAAAGCAACCGACCCTGTTCTGGCCGACCTATTGGACTATCTCGAAGCTCCAGATCCGTCCGTGACTCTGGTTGTTCGCCACTCGTCTGGAAACCGGGGTAAGAAAGCACTCGATGTGATCAAAGCCCACGGCGGAGATTGGCTTGTGGTGACCTGCCCTGAGTTGAAATCAGACCGGGATCGCTCACAGTTTCTCCGCGCAGAAGCTCATGCCAAGAGGGTTCGCCTCGACGAAGAGGCTGAAGGGATGTTGATTGATGCGGTGGGGAGTGACCTCGCGGAACTCTCGGCGGCGCTGGGCCAACTCGTCTCCGATATCGGAGAGACCGGCCAAATTACTGCAGAGATTGTGAAGCGCTATTACGGCGGACGGGTCGAAACCACAGGGTTTGAACTAGCCGAACACGCGATCGCAGGACGCAGGGGAGAGGCGCTTGGCGCTCTTCGCCATGCTCTCAACACCGGTGTTGAGCCGGTGATGGTCATCGCCGCCCTTGCCCACAGCCTTCGCAATATGGCCCGCGTGGGAGGCTCTCGTGGCTCGGTAGGGGATGTGGCTAAAGAGTTGGGCCTTCAAACCTGGCAGGTTCAGCGCGCTCGTGCTCAACTCCAAGGCTGGGATGAAATTGGCCTCGGTGTGGCGATTATGGAAGTAG
>JAYOHK010000034.1:0-6318 GCA_038118225.1 Cellulomonadaceae bacterium
AGGTCGGCGTGCAGCAGGCAACCTCGCTCCTCGTGGGTATGGGTGTCTACGCATCTGAAGAGTCCACCAGCGCTGACGGCCCCAACGCCGCCGGTCCTTGGAACGTTGAGCTCTTCGCAGGAAGCCCTGACGACAACAACGCTGGCTTCTTCTTCAACGGTGCAATGAGCGTGCTCCAGCCACTGATCGACTCCGGCGTTCTCGTCGTAGGTTCCGGTCAGACTGACTTCGAGCAGGTTGCAACCCTCCGCTGGGATGGCGCAGTTGCTCAGAAGCGCATGGAGGACATCCTCGTTGGTACCTACGCAGCTGACTCCGTACACGGCGTTCTTTCGCCATACGACGGTCTGAGCCGCGGTATCATCGCTGCCCTCGTTGACGGTGGATACACCGCTGACAACCTGCCTGTGATCACCGGTCAGGACGCTGAGGTTCTCAGTGTTCAGTCGATGCTCGCTGGCGAGCAGTACTCAACCATCTTCAAGGACACCCGTGAGCTTGCTGGAGTTGCCTCCGGTATGGCCATGGCCGTTCTGAACGGTGAAGAGCCTGAAGTGAACGACACCGAGACCTACGACAACGGTGTCAAGGTTGTTCCTTCGTACCTGCTCACCCCGTACATCGTGACGGTTGACAACTACGAAGCCCTGCTGATCGACTCGGGTTACATCGACCCAGCTGACCTCGGCTAATAAGTAGTACCTAGCGGCTTCTCTGCCCGCGGGACATGCGTTTCGCGGGCAGAGATTGCCCACTATCCTCATCGAAGACGATGAATCGCAAGGAGCATGATGTCTGAACCCATTCTGGAGATGCGTTCCATCACCAAGACCTTCCCCGGCGTGATCGCCCTGGAAAGCGTCAACCTCGTTGTTGAACGAGGCGAAATTCACGCCATCTGTGGCGAAAACGGAGCAGGTAAGTCCACCTTGATGAAGGTGCTCTCGGGTGTCTACCCCCACGGCTCTTACACCGGCGACATTCACTACGCCGGAGAAGTCCAAGAATTCCACAGCCTTCGCGACTCCGAAGCAAAAGGCATCGTGATCATCCACCAGGAGCTAGCCCTTAGCCCTCACCTATCCATCGCAGAGAACATCTTCCTGCGCAACGAAATCACGACCGCTGGCCTCATTAACTGGAACAAGACCAACCAAGAAGCTATGAAGCTCATGGAACAGGTTGGCTTGAAAGAAAACCCCCAAACGCCCATTAAAGAAATTGGTGTGGGAAAGCAGCAGCTGGTGGAAATCGCGAAAGCTCTCTCGAAAGAAGTGAAGCTCCTCATCCTCGATGAGCCCACCTCAGCGCTTAACGACGAAGACTCGACCCACCTGCTGAATCTGCTGCGTGTGTTGAAAGAACGCGGCATCACCTCGATCATCATCTCCCACAAGCTCAACGAAGTGGAGTCGATCGCTGACACCACGACCATCATTCGAGACGGTCAGGTCGTTGAATCGCTTCGGATGAAGGAAGACAAAGTCACCCAGGAGCGCATCATCCGCGGAATGGTCGGTCGTGAAATGGCCAACCGGTACCCCGCTCGCGATGCCAAAATCGGCGACGAAATCTTCCGCGTTGAAAACTGGAACGCGTATCACCCTCTCGACAAAGAACGAAAGATTGTCGACGAGGTCTCAATTAACGTTCGCGCTGGAGAAATTGTTGGTCTCGCTGGAATCATGGGCGCAGGCCGCACCGAGTTCGCGAGAAGCCTCTTCGGTGAGTCCTACGGCGCCAACATCTCTGGAAAAGCCTTCATGAAGGGCAAAGAAATCGACGTATCCACCGTCGATCGCGCCATTAAGAACGGTTTGGCCTACGCCACGGAGGACCGCAAGCGCTTTGGTTTGAACCTCATCGAAGACATCAAGCGAAACATCACGCTTGCGTCCCTGAAGCAATTCGTTCGGGGTCTCTTGGTGAGCTCAAACGAGGAATACCGACGTGCCAGTGAATACCGCGAGAGCATGAACATCAAGGCTCCCTCGGTTCTCACTGTGACGGGCCAGCTCTCTGGCGGAAACCAGCAGAAGGTAGTGCTCAGCAAGTGGATCAACGTCGAGCCTGACGTGTTGATTCTCGATGAGCCCACCCGCGGTATTGACGTGGGTGCCAAGTACGAGATTTACCTCATCATCCAGCGCATGGCCGCTGAAGGCCGCGGAATCATCGTGATCTCTTCAGAGCTCGATGAGCTGATGGGTATCTGCGACCGAATCTATGCAATCTCGGAAGGCCGCATCACGGGTGAAGTCCCACGTGACAAGGCTGATCCTGAACAACTTATGAAGTACATGACCATGGAAAAGGAAACTAGCAATGTCTAACGCCACCACTGCGGCGCCTGCGTCGTTTGCAGAGAAGATGAAGGACCGCTTTAAGGGCATTAACCTGCGCCAAAACGGTATCTTCCTCGCGCTGATTGGCCTCATGGTCTTCTTCGCGATCACCACCCCTAACTCGGCATCGATTACTCCGTCGAACATCTCCAACCTGGTGGTGCAAAACGGCTACATCTTGGTGCTGGCTATTGGAATGGTGATGGTCATTATTGCCGGCCACATCGACTTGTCGGTGGGCTCGTTGGCGGCGTTTATTGGCGCGGTCGCGGGTATTTTGGTCGTGAGACCCCTCGAACAAGACGGCTGGGACTGGCTTCCTGCCCTCCCCTGGTGGCTGGGAATTATTGGCGCCATCGCGGTGGGAGCTGTGATGGGTATGTGGCAAGGCTTCTGGGTTGCCTATGTGGGTATCCCCGCATTCATCGTGTCCTTGGCCGGCATGTTGCTCTTCCGCGGTCTCGCACTGATGACCCTCCAGAACACCAACATCGGTCCATTCCCCGACGAGTTCCGTGCGATTGGTAACGGCTTTATCGACCGAGGGAACGTCTTAGGCCAAACGTTTGGACTACCCGAAACAATAAATGGAACCGCAATCGTCGTCACCATTGTTGGGGTTCTGATCCTGTGGTTCCAGCAGTTCAACCAGCGGCGCGGTCGCATCCGCTACAACCAGGTCGTAGAGCCCGTCCTGTGGTTCTACGCCAAGAACGTGATTTTGAGCGCCATGATCACCTTCGTGGGTATCCAGCTCTCTCGCGCAAACGGTATCCCCTACACCCTGCTGTTGCTGGTATTCCTGATCGTGGTCTACTCGGTGGTCATGAACCAGACCCAGTTCGGTCGCTACATCTACGCAATCGGTGGAAACCTCAACGCCGCGATGCTCTCGGGTATCAACGTGCGCAGAGTGAACTTCTTCATCTTCGTGAACATGGGCTCGCTTGCAGCGCTCTCTGGAGTGTTGCTCGCCGCCCGTATGAACTCAGCTGTGCCAAAAGCTGGTGACATGCTCGAGCTCGACGCCATCTCATCGGTATTCATCGGTGGTGCTGCCGTGACCGGTGGTATCGGAACCGTTGCCGGGTCGATGGTCGGTGGAATGATCCAGGGTGTTCTTGCTAACGGCATGAACCTGAACTCGGTTGGTATTGACCTTCAGATGACAATTAAGGGCCTCGTGCTTCTGCTCGCCGTTGCCTTCGACGTCTGGAACAAGAACCGCAAGTAGTGCAAGACTGATGCCCCGGGTTAAATACCCGGGGCATCAGCATTTCTAGGAGAAAAAATGAGCCTCCCGGCCCCACGCATCATCGACCCCCAGTCTGTTCCCGCGCTTCGATGGGGAATCATCGGCCCGGGATGGATCTCAGAAGTATTTGTCTCCTCTATTCACACCTTCACCAGCCAGCGGGCCGTAGCGGTCGCCTCGCGCACCCCAGGCAAAGCTCAGGAGTTCGCTAAAAAGCACGGAATCGACACTGTTCACGACTCCTATGAAGCACTGGTCACTGATCCGAATGTGGACGTTATTTATGTCGCAACCCACATTTCCGACCACCTTCACCATGCGCGCATGGCGGTGGCTGCGGGAAAGCATGTGCTCGTGGAGAAGCCACTTCACTACTCGCCGGAGGAAGCCGAGGCATTCTTCGCAGAGGCCACTGCGGCGGGAGTATTGGCCATAGAGGCGATGTGGACGAGGTATTTGCCCACGTCTGACGTTCTTCGTCAACTCATGGCCGGTGGGGCAATTGGAACACCAGAGCTATTCCTCGCCCAGTTTGGAACCGATAACCGCTCCATCGAGCGCCTGTGGACTCCCGGGTCGGGCGGAATCGTCTTTGACATGGGCATTTACCCCATTGCCTTCGCCCAGTTTGTGATGGGCAACCCCACCTCGATTCACGCCACTGGTCGCGTCAACGATCAGGGCATGGACGAAGAATCCTACGTGACGCTGGAGTATGGAAATGGTGCACGCTCTCACTTCCTGATCTCTGGCACTGCGACTGTTCCCGTCGCAGCGTCGGTGTCAACATCCACCAACCTCCTCGCAATTGATGCGCCATTCTTCGTCCCGACTGGGTTCTTGGTTGCCGATAAAGACTTCTACTTCCACGGCGAGAAGTGGACAGACGAGAGCCCAATCCAAGGCCACGACGGCCTGTCATACCAAGCCACCGCGTTGGCCAGTTACGTCGCGGAGGGCCGACTCGACTCACCGCTTCACTCCCACGCAGATGCAGTGGCGAACCTTCGGGTGGCAGAAGAAATCTGTCGACAAATAGGCGCTAACCCGTCAGGGGTCTAACCCCACGTTTCACCAGAAGCTTCTGGGATCTCCTCCGAGGGCGAAATAGGCCAGCAGCATATTTTGAATACCTGCCTTGTCGGCGGCGTTGAGGCTAAATTTTGATGACCCGTTGGAACCAGAAAACTCAATGGTCGTCGTTGTCGACGTCGCGATATCCATCAGATGATCAATATCGGTAACACTGACCGGCTTCCAGCCGCCTTCCCATGCGTTCCTGGTGCCCTCATACTGCTCAATTTGGTCTGCGCTGAAGCCTAAGTCCCAGGTTTCGCCATCGATGGTGGCGACCACTGACTCCGTCATCACCCAAGAAGGGTTATAAAGCATTGCCTTCAAATAGAGCGAGAGCTGTTCGCTTTCTTGATACAGGTGAAGCTCAAGAGCATCTGCCGTGATCCAGGTGATCTCGTTGCCGGAGAGCGTGTAGCGCACTGCTTGTTTGTCGAAATAGCGCGTCAGACCATCCGGTCCGCCCGTCCAGCTGTACACCTTGGTCAACGCATTAGCTTTCTCGGCCTCCCACGTCGTGGCAAACCATTCGGTTTGCTTTTCAAACTGGGGAGCAAACTCCAAGAGTGCATCGCTGGTGAGATTCCAGCGTTTCGCGGCACCCACAATATTCCCCGCATCGACCAAGGTGCGCATGGTGTTGTCAGCGTCGTCCATCGTGGCCTGGGCTGCTGCGAGGCGCATCGACACCACCGCTTCAGAGTTAGTGAGAAAGTCTGACTCGTTTTGAATATCCCAGAATGCTTGCCTGGGGTCATCTACCAACTTGGCCTCTACCGAGGCCAAGAGCTCTCGTTCAAAGAGCTGCTGAGTCTCGATGGCTCGCCCTTGGGCGCGGTCGAATCGAGCAGTGTCACGCTGGTCCACCAAGAAATACTCTGCATAGGCTGCCCGATATTCACCAGAGGTCTGGAGTTCCACGGCTGTGTCAAAGTGCTCACGCGAGACCTCTAGAGCATCCAATAGCGCGGCCGCATCGACAAATCGTTGCTCGTTAGGGTCGGTCTCTAGCATCTGCGCCACCACGACATCTGCATCACGCAAACTATCCGCAGCCACTGCGGCATCAAATCGCTCGACAAGCTGCACTTTGTTCCAGCTAGACCACGCAGCGCTTCCTACCACGGCTACCAGCACGAGACCTGCGACACCGCCGAAAACTAAGTAGCTCCTTGCCGGCATGATGCTGCGCGCGTGCTTCAGCAGTAACACGGCTTGGGCGATCCGAGAAGAGTTGATGGGTTCGCCACATTCAGCACAGGAATTGACCCCTGCGGGGTTCTTTTGACCCTCTGGACAACGCACGTATTTACTCCGAAGACTTCCTAACTACTACCCCAGCCTAAAGGTTGTGGCCTTGGAAGAATCAGGATTAAACCTGTCGGGCTACCTAGCGGTTAGTAGCGCTCCATCGAATAGCCTTCTTCGCCGTGCATCATCAAGTCAATACCCGCGATTTCGTCGGCGTTGGACACGCGGAAGCCACCAAATTTCTGGATCAGCCAGCCAATTACGAATGCTGCAACAAACGCGTAGACCAACATCGCAATCGAGGCGATGAGTTGAACGACGAGTTGCTTGTAGTCGCCGCCCATAAACAAACCAGTGTCGTTGGCGAAGAAGCCGAGGAAGATCATTCCAATC
>JAYOHK010000035.1:0-5525 GCA_038118225.1 Cellulomonadaceae bacterium
AGGGCGGCAAAGATGGCTCGAGCGAGTGCCTGGTGGGGTGGGTTCAAGCTTTCGAAATAGGCATCCGGTGATGCGTAGCGACTCGACGAGGTGGACCCTCGATAGAACATGACGACCGCGTTCGCGTGAGCTTGGCTGAAGCCGTGTTCGTTTTTTAACAACGCAATCTGGTCGGGGTATTTGTCGCTATCTAACATCCCCAGCTGATCAAACCAGTGCTCAACGGGGAAGCCATGTTTTGCTTCAACCTTGGGGAAATAGTCTTCCCGGTTGCCCCCACTCGCCATTTGCCCACCTTATCGGCAGACTAATAGGGATGACTTCTCGCAACAGACCCCGCAGTATCGCTTCAATCGACTCGACCTGGTCGATTGGCTCCTACAAATCTGCCTTCTCCATTGGCTCAATCGGATCGAGCTTTTCGATTGGATCGATTAGCTCATTTGGCAGCGTTTTTTCGATTGGTTCGTTCTTCAGTGCCTTTTCGGTGCTCAGCGGCCTGAGCTTTCTCGCGATTATGTCCTGGAGGGTCGCTAAAGCAGTGATGCGCTCGGGCGCGAAGCCCAGGCGTTAGTAGCTAAGAGCCGAATCGCAGCTAAAGCAGCGAAGGTCTGGCTTTCCTGGCAACTCGCTCGTCTCCACTGCGCAGTAGAAGCGGCGCTCTCCGCACTCATCGCAATTAATCCACTCGGCGATGAAACCAGGAAGTTCCGTGCCACAGCGCTCACAGGCCTTGCCCGTCGCATCAGCGTTGGCGCACGAGGTGGTGTTTGGACACATTTGAGCCCAGTACTTGCGACTTAGGACGTCGTTGGGTTGGATTCTCTCCGGAGTTGTGCTCATGTCTTGAGGCTAGTCCTACCAACAGATGCGGGATAATTCCTTCTAGGAAATTCATAGGAATGGCATAAGGATTAGCAAGGGTTCGGGCGTAGCTTTTTGGATTATGACGAATCAGCCTTCTTTCACACGTGCTCCTGCCACTCGTGTGGAACCCACGCCATCGGGTTCGATTCCTTTTCCTGATTCGCTCATTTCCAGGCCGTCGCATATCGCCCACATTGGGCCCAAGAAGCTAGTCGAACTCCAGCGGAAACGAGACGCTGTCTATGGCGGAGCTTTCTTAGTCACCCTCTACTCGGGATTGATGTGGATTATTGACGGCGGACCATGGAATGTCATCAGTATCGCGTCTGCATGGGAAGAGCTCAGCAAACTCACCAGTCTGGTCGGCACCGCGCTGCTGCTACTCATGCTGCTGTTTACATCACGTGCTGCGTGGCTGGACCAGATCATCGGCCACGACAGAATGACTGGTGCCCACAAGCGTTTGGGTAAGCCTGCGTTCTATCTCATTGCCGCACACTTTTTCGCCTCGTGGATGGCAAGCGTGAGCTACTCAAATCAATCCGCGTGGGCCGAGCTAGTCTCGCTCACAACAGGTGTTGGCGACATGATTCTTGCCACAATCGCCATCGTCCTCATGGCTGCTGTGGTGGCCACGTCAATCAGACTCTCCCGCAAAGCCCTCTCCTACGAGGGCTGGCACCTCGTGCACTTACTCTCCTACTTCTCCATCGCCTTCAGCATCCCCCACATCTTCTCGATGGGAAGCGACCTCGTAGGACAGCCCATCCACTATTGGTCATGGGTTTTCGGTTTCGTCTTCGTCGGGGTTAACATCCTCACCTACCGCGTGGTGCTTCCCCTGGTTAATTCATTGAGCCGAGGAATACGAGTTAAATCGATTGTCCCGGCGAGTAGTGATTCCTTCACGATTACTCTCTCGGGAACCAATATTGAGTCCCTCGATGCTCATGTGGGCCAGTTCTTTGTCTTGCGATTCCTTAACAAGAACCTCTGGCGGGAAGCGCACCCATTCTCTCTTGCCGCCGTGCCCACAAACCAATCCCTGAACTTCACCGTCGCCGTGCGCGGTGATGGCACCAGCTATTTGCCCCATGTTCCAGCCGGCACCAGAGTCATTCTTGAAGGGCCTTATGGCGTCTTTACTGAAGAGTCGAGGACTCAACAACATGTCGTGCTCATTGGCGCCGGTGTAGGCATTGTTCCTCTTCGCGCAATCGCACAGGGATTTGCCTCACAACCTGGTGACATCACCATGATCTACCGAAACCGTGATGCCGAGGACGCTCCGCTACTTGACGACATTAAGACCATCTCAGAAATCAACGGTCACCGATTCCATTTCCTTCCCGGAAGCAGAGTTCGGAAAGGAACGTGGCTCACCCGCACTCGGCACAGCGACGAAGAAACTCTGCTGGCCCTCGCTCCACAGGTGCGCAAGGCGGACGTTTATATCTGTGGGCCCATTTCCTTCATGGAAGCGGCCCAGGAGACTCTGCACAAACTGCGTGTGCCCGCACACCAAATTCACGTTGAGGAGTATGCCTGGTGAGAACCGAATCGAAAATTGTGTACGGGCTGGTCGGCCTGAGCGCGCTCGGCTCGAGCATCATCGTCGGAATGCCAAAAGGACACGCTCAACAAACTGTTGCTGCTGTGGAAGTCTCCCCCGCTCAACCTGAATTGATCCCGGCCCCAACCTTGAGCGATACGCCTCAGCCAACGGACACCACCGCCCCTAGCGACGCAACAACCACTTCACCCGCAGAACCTGCAGCCCCTGTCACCTCTGAGCCTGCAGCTCCCGCGGATTCGACTCAAACGCCCGCACCAGCAGACCCGGTTCCAGCGGAACCAGTCGCGACCACGTTGAGTGCAACCGGAGACGCCGTGGGCTATCGCTACGGCGTGGTCCAGCTTGCGGTGACCGCCACAGATGGTCACCTTGACGCCATAGATATTGTCCAAGTAAGCGTGGATGGCGGGAAGTACCGGGCAGTCCCCGGCGAATTAGTGCAGCGTGCCCTTTCCTCTCAAGGCACGGGCTTTGCCAATGTCTCCGGCGCCACATTTACCTCGAACGCTTTCCGTCAGGCCCTCGCGTCTGCGTTGTCAGGGGTTGGACTATGAGCGAGTTCATCACCTTTGATTTCGACACCATGGGCACCGTTGCCATCATTACGATGGCGTCGAACAATGACTGGCGGGTCAAGACGCTGTGTGAGCAAGTAGAAGATATTTGCAGCCATTTTGATGGCCGCTTCTCGACGTACCGGGAAGACTCCACACTCTCAATGCTTCGGCGAGAAGGCCCCGAGATGTCATCGTGGCCGCAAGATTTCCAAGACCTCATCACTGCAGGCGAAAATTTCGAAGCAGCAACCGGCGGCTACTTCTCCCTTAGAGCTCCAGATGGCACATGGGATCCCACCGGTCTAGTCAAGGCAAAAGCAATCGACGCTGTCTCAATCTTCTTGGAAGCTCAAGGAATTAAGCGCTTCAGCGTCAACATTGGTGGCGACATTGCTCTGGGGCCAGAGATGTCGCGCTCCGACTTGTCTCGCATTGCAGTGGGTCGCCCTATGTCAATCACGGCGGGAGCACAGGCCCCGGCCATCGTTGTCGAACTGGCGAATTCGCCCTTTAGAGCTCTGGCGACTTCTGGAACAACAGAACGCGGAGATCACATCTGGAGAAGCCCCAACACGGGTGACATGCCACTACAAGCCAGTGTCATTGCTAGAGACATAATAACTGCCGACACCTGGGCAACAGCACTCGTCTCGGGTGGTGGTGACGCCTTAGAGCGATTTGTGGCCTCTGGAATCGGTGAAGCGATTGTTTTTAACCACTCAGACCAGATGGTGATTACTCCGGGCATCGCCTCGCTCATTCCCCAACCCGATGAGACCGCCGCATCTTTGCCCAAGGCGTCCTAGAAAGGACCGATGAAATGAAGAACTACTCAAGCCCTTACGTTCACGAGACGGGACACGCAAGTGCAAAACCACTCGCAGCGATCGCTCTCGGCGCCCTAGTGTTTGGTGCGGCCTTGGTAGGCCCGGCGCTCATTGCCGGTCCCGGAGATACCGCCGCCACTTCCGTCACCAACGTGGTCGCCGCACCGACTCCATAGCCGCACTCGTTGTGGATTTCCACGAATTATCGCTGCCGTAACCTTCCGGCAATAGTGGTGGGATTGAACAGGAATAGGCTTATTCCATGGCCTCAGGCATCTACGTAACAGCTGCCGAGGGACTATCTGGTAAATCAACCGTTGCCCTCGGGCTCATTGATGCGCTTGCTGCCAGGGTTCAAACAGTTGGAGTTTTTCGCCCCGTTTCTCGCTCCACGGGCGAGCGCGACTACGTCCTGGAGCTCTTACTCTCACACGAAGCCATTGACCTCGAATACGAGCGCTGCGTGGGCGTCAACTACGACGACGTTCACACTGACCCCGACCAGGCCATGTCGGAAATCATTCGCAAGTACCGCGAATTAGAGAAGTCTTGCGACACCGTCATCATCTTGGGCTCTGACTACACGGATGTAGGAAACCCGACGGAGTTTGAATTCAACGCCCAAGTAGCCGCAAACCTCGGCACGCCGGTGGTGTTGGTGGTCACTGGTCGAGACCCCGCAGAACAAGCCCACCGTGGTCTCTCAGGAGCCCCAAAGAGAAGCCCGAAAGACATCGCTCGTGTGGCCGAATCCGCGCTGGAAGAACTTCGCGATAACCACGCCAACCCCATTGCCGTGATTGTTAACCGCGCCGCACCAGATGACCGCGAAGAAATACACTCCCAACTGAAGAAAGTGGCCGGTGCGCTCGATATCGCGACCGTGCCGGAAGATCGCTTCCTGGTCGCCCCCACCGTGGAAAGTGTCATTCACGCCGTCGATGGAACCTTATTCCAGGGCGACCCTGAGTCATTAGGACGCGAAGCGCTAGGCGTCATGGTCGCGGCAATGAGCCTTGACACAGTCCTTGACCGCTTGGCTGACGGATATATCGTGTTGATCCCAGGAGACCGCCACGAAATCTTGATGGCGGTTCTCCTCGCCCACCAAAGCGAGAACTTCCCGAGCCTCGCCGGAGTTGTTCTCTATGGCGGATTTGAGCTTCCAGAGTCAGTGGTTGGACTCCTCGGCGGTTTAGACACAGGCCTTCCCATCATCACCACCAAATACGACACGTATGAAACGGTTCTTCACGTCACCGCTTCTGAAGGCCGCATGGCTGCTGACTCCCAACGCAAATACGACACTGCTCTTGCTCTCTTTAGAGAGTCGGTCAACACCGAAGAGCTCTTAGACAAGCTCCAAGTCGCAAAATCTGACGTGGTGACCCCATTGATGTTCGAATACGACTTGCTGGAGCGCGCAAAAGCTGCCGGTAAGCACATCGTTTTGCCAGAAGGCAGCGATGACCGCATTATCCGAGCTGCAGCAACTTTGCTGACCCGAGGAGTGGTCAAGCTCACTTTGTTGGGTGATGAAACCCAGATACGAGGCCGCGCCAATGAATTGGGCTTAAGCCTCGAGGGCGCCGAGGTCGTCGCACCGACGGATGAGTCGCTCCGCGAAAAATTCGCCGTGGAATACCACCGCCTGCGAGAGCACAAGGGCGTGACGCTGGAACAAGCACGAGACATCGT
>JAYOHK010000036.1:0-5339 GCA_038118225.1 Cellulomonadaceae bacterium
GAGTAGTCAACGAATACGTTGATCTCTGCCACACCGGCGGGATTTTCCGCGGAGACGCTGGGTGCCTCGCCAGGTTCGAGGCCGGGGGTGCGCTCGGCGACGAAATTTTGGCCGATTTTGATGCCATCGCTTTGCATATTGCGCGGTCCCGCGGCGGCTTCTGGCACTGAGGAAGTGACGAAGTAAGCAATCACGGCGATGATGGCGACTACGGCAACGGCAATCGAGGACTGGAGGATGATCTTCTTTTGCTTGTCCTGCTTGGACTGCTTTTCACGAAGCTCGCGTGCTTTATCACGCGCCTCTTGGCGCTTTTCGTTCTTCGTTTGGCGGGGGTCAGAGTAAGCGTTCATGTCCTCATTCACAGCGGTTAAAGAAAAGTCCTTCGCCCGATCACGATGCGATCGTGGGCGACCCCTTATGGTAGCCGGCAAAGCTAAATGTCGCCTAAACGAAAGCACATGACATACTTGGTCTAAAGCAATGGTGCTTAGTAGTTGGCATCACGGCTCCATCACAACGGATCGTCCGGCACGTACCTGCCGGTGAAGGAGGAAACACCCATGGCTACTGTTACTTTCGACAATGCCACCCGGCTCTACCCGGGAACAGAAACACCAGCTGTTGACAAGCTGAATCTAGAAATCGCGGACGGCGAATTCCTCGTCCTCGTGGGCCCCTCGGGATGTGGAAAGTCCACGTCGCTGCGTATGCTCGCAGGTCTCGAAGAAGTAAACGACGGCCGCATTCTCATTGGTGACCGCGACGTCACCGATATTCCCCCCAAGGACCGCGACATTGCCATGGTCTTCCAAAACTATGCGCTCTACCCCCACATGACCGTGGCGGAGAACATGGGCTTCGCACTCAAGATCGCTGGTGTCGACAAGGAACAGCGCGCAAAGCGCGTGTTGGAAGCTGCTCAGCTTCTTGACCTTGAGCCCTACCTGGCCCGCAAGCCCAAGGCTCTCTCGGGTGGTCAGCGCCAGCGCGTTGCTATGGGTCGCGCAATTGTGCGTGAGCCCCAGGTGTTCTTGATGGACGAGCCACTCTCGAACCTCGACGCGAAGCTTCGTGTTCAGACGCGTACCCAGATCGCATCACTGCAGCGTCGCCTTGGCGTCACCACTGTGTATGTGACCCACGACCAGGTGGAAGCACTCACCATGGGTGACCGCATTGCGGTGCTCAAAGACGGTGTGCTCCAGCAGGTCGGTACTCCTCGTGAGTTGTACGAACGCCCCGCAAACGTGTTTGTCGCGGGCTTCATCGGCTCACCTGCCATGAACATCTTCGACACCGAACTCGTCGATGGCGGACTGAAGTTCGGCACCGGAACTGTTCCACTCGAGCGTGAGGCTGCTGAGCACGCAAGCTCCAGCCAGGTCACCGTGGGTGTTCGACCAGAAGACATCGACGTGAAGACGTCGGGGGATGGTATTCCCGCAGTTGTCGACCTCGTCGAAGAACTCGGCGCCGATGGCTACCTCTACTGCCACACCGAGGTGGGCGGAGTGCACACCGAGATTGTGGCCCGTGTGGACGGCCGCGAACACCCGATGAAGGGCGACAAGATTGTCTTGATGCCAATCGATCGTCACGTTCACGTGTTCGACTCAGCAAACGGAACTCGTCTTAACCGCGAGGTCGTTAGCAAGTAATCACACCACCTAGAAGAATGGGGTTGGGTCTTAATCGACCCGGCCCCATTCTCTTGCTCGAAGGATTCACGTGTCTCGCTCACTTTCCATTTCGGCGGCTGAACCAAGCCCCGAGCTGTTGGATTTGCCGTGGTCAGTTGAGCTAGAGCATTGGCCTGACGAAACGATTGCTGCCCTTCCGAAGGGAATTTCTCGTCACATTGTGCGCTTTGTGCACTTGGGCGACCACGTGGTGGCGGTAAAAGAGACGACAAACGAATTAGCCCGTCGTGAATACGACATGCTCAAAAGCCTGGAAAAACTAGACGTACCCTCGGTAGAACCCGTCGCCATTGTTTCTGGACGTCGTGACAAGGACGGCCATGAGCTTGCTCCTGCTCTAGTCACACGCCATTTGCGCTTCTCCCTGCCCTACCGCGCACTGTTTTCGCACACCCTTCGACCAGAGACCGCTCAACGCCTCGCAGACGCCCTCGCGGTGTTGCTGGTGAAGCTTCACTTAGCTGGCTTCTACTGGGGCGACGTCTCGTTGTCGAACACACTGTTCCGGCGAGACGCAGGAGCTTTTGCTGCCTACCTCGTTGATGCAGAAACCGGTGTGCTTCACAAAGAAGGCCTCTCCGATGGACAACGAGACTCCGATCTCGAGATCGGACGGGTCAACGTCGCAGGGGAGCTTCTCGACCTCCAGGCTGGCGGCAGGCTCGACGATGAAATCGATCCCGTCGAGATGTCACAGCAGATTGTGGATGCCTACCGGGGGTTGTGGGAAGAACTCACCGGTCAAGAAACGTTTGATCGCTCGGAGCGATGGCGAATCGCAGAGCGCATCTCTCGACTCAATAGTTTGGGCTTCGATATTGAAGAACTCTCGATGTCGTCTGATGAGACGGGCACCACGGTGTCTATTCAGCCGAAGGTGGTCGATGCGGGCCACCATCAGCGTCGACTCATTCGCCTGACTGGCATTGATGCGGGAGAAAACCAAGCCAGGCAACTCCTCAACGACCTCGACTCCTACAAGGCCACCTTTTACCCCGACGGTGCTCTCGACGACGAACAAGTTGCCCACGAATGGCTGACGAAAGTATTTGAGCCCATCACGAGAGCAGTTCCTAAGGAGCTTCGAGGAAAACTAGAAGCAGCGGAAATGTTTTATGAGCTGCTCCACCACCGAGCCGAGATGTCAAAGACCGAACAGCGAGACGTTCCCCTCTCTGAGGCAATGGCCAACTACATCGACGTCGTACTCGTCCACCGACGAGACGAAGCAACCGTGGTGGGACCCCCTACTGAGGCAATCACGATGCCAAACCCGACTGTCGAAATCGACTGGCGGGATTTGGTTTAACCCACTCTCTGACGAGAAATCTCGTAGAGGGCGATTCCTGCGGCAACACTCGCGTTTAGCGACTCGGTCTTCGGGTCAATGGGAATAGAAACCACCATGTCGCAGGTTTCTCTCACCAATCTCGATAATCCAGCACCCTCAGCTCCCACGACTACGACGATGGGAACATCGCCCAGTGCGACCTCGGGCAAAGAATCATTCGTGTCACCGGCAAGTCCCACTACAAAGTAGCCACGCTCTTTCAGGGCTTTCAATGTGTTGGTGAGGTTAGTCGCCATCGCCACCGGTGCGTGGCTGAGCTGTCCCGCAGAGGTCTTCCATACCGCCGGGGTGACACCGACGCTTCGACGCTTCGGCACGATGACACCTTGGCCACCAAACGCGGCGGCGGATCGAATGATTGCGCCGAGGTTTCTCGGGTCGGTCACACCATCGGTGGCGACAAGAAGAGCATTACCTCGATCCAGCGCCTTCTCGGCGAGGTCGAGCGGGTCAAAATAGCGATACGGCGGCACCGTCAACACGACACCTTGGTGGACCATGTCGTGGCCTGCGAGGCGATCAAGCTCCGGTTTGGTCGCCTCGATAATGGGAATCGAGCGCTTTTGGGCCAGTTGCATGATTTCGTTGATGCGCTGGTCGCGCTCAACGCGCTGTTGCAACGTGATTTGGCTGACGGGAATCTTGGCCCGAAGGGCCTCAATCACGGGGTTTCGACCAGAAACCACGTGTGATTCACCAGACGAATCCTGGGGTGGTTTCCGTGTTGGACGAGCTGTGGCAGGAGCGGCCGAGCGAGTGCTTCGCTTCTTGTCTTTGTACCAGTGTCGATCTTCTGCACGGGGCGTAGGTCCCTTGCCCTCAAGCGCTTTTCGGCCGTAGCCTCCGGTGCCTGGGCGTTTGGACGATGGTTTCTTAGCCACGGATGCTCCACTCTGGTCCATTGTCAGTATCGACTACGTCAATTCCAGACGACGCAAGCGCGTCTCGAATCAGGTCTGACGCAGCAAAGTTTTTCTCGGCCCGGGCAGTCTCACGTTGTGTGATGAGCGCCTGAACCAGTGCCGAGAGCGCTTCATCGCTCGCGCCATGTCCACTAGAGGCGTCTGCCCACTCGTGCGATTCGGGGTTTAACCCCAACACATCGACCATGGCGACGACTTCGGCGCGAGCTTTCGCAGCTGCCACTTGGTCTTTTGAATCGATGGCTTGGTTTCCACTTCGAACCGTTTCGTGAAGAACTGCGAGAGCCTGCGGAATACCGAGATCGCTGTCCATTGCTGCCGCAAAGCTCTCTGGCACATCAGCGTCAGATTTTTCGAATGAAGCGCTTCGGGACAAGAACCCTTCAATTCGACTAAATGCAGCCTCTGCTTCGGTGAGGAAGCCCTCATGCACGTCGATATCTGAGCGGTAGTGCGCTGTTGCCAGCGCATAGCGAATCACAATGGGCCTGGCAGCTTCTAACCATTGGCTGGCATAAATACTGTTTCCGAGCGACTTGGACATTTTCTGGCCGTTCACCAGCACCAACGCACTGTGGAGCCAATGGTTCGCGAAAGCATCGCCCGCAGCTCGAGACTGCGCTAATTCGTTTTCATGGTGGGGGAAGCGAAGATCGAGGCCACCGCCGTGGATATCAAACTGGGATCCGAGGTAGCGCACCGACATTGCCGAGCACTCGAGGTGCCATCCCGGGCGACCTTTGCCCCACGGCGCATTCCAGGAAGCAGTGTCTGGCTCGGTGGCCTTATGCGCTTTCCACAGCGCAAAGTCGTGCGCAGAGCGTTTTCCCGCCCGCGGCTCGTCGGATGCCATGTCGTCTGGTTTTTGACGGGTGAGCTCGCCGTAGTTTTTCCAGGAGGCCACGTCGAAATACACGTCGCCCTCATCTGTGGCGTAAGCATGACCGTTGTCGATGAGGCGCCCAATAAGCTCCTGCATCGCAGGGATATCTCCGGTCGCCCGGGGCTCAATAGCCGGGCGGCGGATACGAAGGGCGTCACTGGCCTCATGAAAGAGGTGCTCTACTCGAGAGGCTAATGCCCACCATGCCTCGCCCGACTGGGCTGATTTTTCAAGAATCTTGTCGTCTATGTCGGTGACGTTTCGGACCATCGTGACGTTCAGGCCTCGATATTCCATCCAGCGCCACCACAAGTCATAGACCAACGCGCTCCGAAGGTGGCCCACATGCGGCTCTGACTGCACGGTGGGACCACAGACATACATCGACACAGACCCCTTTGTCAGGGGGTGGAAGTCGACTTCAGCCTGTTTCAGGGAGTCATAGAGCCGGATTGACACCCATTCATGCTACTTGGCTG
>JAYOHK010000037.1:0-4319 GCA_038118225.1 Cellulomonadaceae bacterium
GTGAGTATCTGGAACAGCAATTTCGTGTCCGTCTACGTCGTACACGATCGGGATCGGGGTTCCCCAATAGCGCTGGCGAGAAATCAGCCAGTCGCGAAGGCGATAGCTCTTTGCTCCACGTCCCGTTCCTGCTTCTTCGAGCAGTTCGATCATGCGGCCAATGGCGTTGTCTTTGCTGAGACCATCGAGTGGGCCGGAGTTGATCATTCGCCCATTGCCGGCAAGGGCGGTGCCAGAGGCCACAGGATCAAGGAGCTCTTCATCGCTCGCGTTATCGAGCATTTCTTGGGTGACCACGGGAAGTGCTCCTGTGATGGGAGCCGTCACGTCGACGACGACGCGCACGGGAAGGTCGAACTTTAGGGCAAAGTCGAGGTCTCGCTGGTCGTGGGCGGGAACAGCCATAATGAGCCCTGTTCCATAGTCCGCGAGGACGTAGTCACTGGCGTAGACAGGAACACGCTCGCCGTTAACGGGGTTGATGGCGTAGCGCTCGAGGAAGACACCGGTTTTTTCGCGGGTTTGGTCTTGACGCTCGATCTCAGAAGACTTTTGAACCTTTTCGAGATACTCCGCAAACTTTTCCTGAACCTCAGGGGTAGAGCCAGCTGCCAGTTCAGCGGCGAGGTCTGAATCTGGAGCAACCACCATGAAGGTGCAGCCAAAGAGGGTGTCTGGGCGGGTGGTGAACACACTCACCGTGTCGTCGTGGCCTTCAATCACGAAGTCCACTTCTGCGCCTTGGCTTCGACCAATCCAGTTTCGCTGCATGGTGAGCACTTTTTGAGGCCAACGACCCTCGAGCTGGTTTAAGTCATCGAGGAGGCGGTCTGCGTAGTCGGTGATCTTGAAATACCACTGGGTGAGTTTCTTCTTCACCACCATGGCGCCCGAGCGATCAGACGTGCCATCGGGTAATACCTGCTCGTTGGCCAAAACGGTTTGGTCTACGGGGTCCCAGTTCACCCACGAGTCTTTGCGGTAGGCAAGGCCTCGCTCATACATGCGCAGGAACAACCACTGGTTCCACTTGTAGTACTCGGGGTCTGAGGTGTGAAGAACTCTGGTCCAGTCAAACGATGCGGCATAGCGCTTCATCGACGCTTTTTGCTGGTCGATGTTTTCATAGGTCCACACCCGCGGGTCAATACCGCGCTTAATGGCGGCATTTTCTGCAGGGAGTCCAAACGAGTCCCAGCCGATGGGGTGGAGAACCTGGAATCCACGAAGTCGCCAGTAGCGAGCAACAATGTCGCCTAGGGCATAGACCTCGGCGTGACCCATGTGGAGATCCCCTGAGGGGTAGGGGAACATGTCGAGGATGTACTTGCGAGGTCGCTTGTCGTTGGGGTCACCAGCCGTGAACGGCTGCATCTTTTCCCACACGGGTTGCCATTTTGCTTCTAGATCACGGAAGTCAACTCCGCCGGCACCCTCGGCCTGATTCTCGCTAGTCATCCGCTTAAGAATACTGAATGCCGGAGATGCCAAGTGCCTCCAAGAGCCTTTTGGCCTTGTGGCCTACTTCTTTGATCTCTTGGTCAACATCAGACGACCAGGTAATTCCCCCGCCGACGCCAATGTCGATGCCGTTTTCGCTAAAGAGTGCACTTCGAATGGTCATTGCCCATTCCATGGAGCCATCCAGTCGCCACCAGCCAAAACACCCCGAATACACTCCCCGGGGCCCCGATTCCCACTCGGCCAGAAGCGTCACCGCGCGGTGTTTGGGAGCACCGGTCATGGAGCCTGCCGGGAAACACGCAGCGAGCGCGTCCACACCGTCTGCCCCTTCGCGCAAGGTTCCCTCCACGGTGGAGACAAGCTGGTGCACACTCGAATAGGTTTCGACCTCAAACAGCCCAGTCACGCTCACGCTCCCTGTGTCACACACCTTTTGCAGGTCGTTTCGCATGAGATCGACAATCATCAGGTTTTCTGCCTGCTCTTTGGCACTCTCCACCAACTCGGCAATGAGCGCCCGATCTAACTCGTCGCTCTCCCCGCGCGGCCTTGTGCCTTTGATCGGGCGGGTGCGAAGCACTCCGTTGGCATCGAGGGTCAAGAACGTCTCTGGGCTAGCTGACACCAGCGAATAATCTCCCAGGCGCATCAGGGCTTGGTGGTGGGTGGGTGAGAGTTCTCGAAGTCGCGTGTGCAGTTCGACGTCGGTGGTCTCGGAATCAACGTGGACGGAGGTGGTGAGACAGATTTGATAGACCTCGCCGTCTTTAATGGCGCCCTGAGCTTTTTCAATGAGGTCTCGATAGGCATCTGGCTGGTCACGCCAGGTGGCAACAGCTCCCAGAGGTGTCGACTCTGTGGGTGCAGGCGGCGCAGCGACAAGTGCTGCTTCTATCTCCTCTACCCACCGGGAAAAGCCTTCATCGCGCTCTAAGCCCCACGCAACGACCTCGCCCGAGTCGTGATGAAACTGAAGAGATCGCTCAACCCACAGTCCCCTACTCGTTGGGCTCACCCGCGGTCCGGCAACGCCTGGAATATTCAATGTTTCTTCGGCCACGTCGTAGGCCAATACTCCGAGAAAGCCAAGCGGAGCGTCGGGCTCGGCGATAGACACATTTCCTGTCGAAACGAGGTCGCGAAGCGACTCCAACTCTCGTCCAGGAACAAGCTCAACATATTCACCGGTTGCGAGAACACTGGTGTTGTTGCCCCGCTCGCCCAGGCTATCTAGCCACACGACATGCTTATGGTCTGTGTAGAGCGCATGAAAGGCATCAACCACGCCCGGACACCCCGAAAGTGCCCGACTGATTGCTCGTGTGGCCATAGCCTTAACCCTATGGCGCTGCCCCTGTTGAACTATTTCGCCGAAGGCGAGTGGGTCGACCCGCCTGCAGATGACCGCGTTCTAGAAGTACTTGCCGCAGACTCTTTTGTCCTCGATGACGGAGACATTGTGGGATTCCCGCGGCATCGCGAACGCTTTTTCGCCGCAGTCGTGGATGCAGGAGTCGACGACACCGAGGCGTTTGATGATTTTGTTGAGAGGTGCCTGTTGTGGTTCCCCCGCGAGGGCAGGTGGTTTCCCCGTCTCGACCTCGTCAGCGATGGCACGACGCATTGGTTTCGCTACCACCACCGGCTTGCGCCCGTCTCACACCATTCGGCGAAGCTTGCCGTGGCGCACACCGACACGAGGCAGGTGCCGTGGCGAAAAGGACCCGATTTGGAGCGAATGGCCGAACTTCGCGCCTCAGTTGCCCATCATGCCGACGAAGCCCTCATCCTCTCCCCCGACGACGTGGTGGTGGAGGGCGCCTACAGCGCCATTGTGGTGATCGATTCCGATGCAGGACAGTTTTGCCTGACCCCCTCGAAATATCCCCGCATCGACAGCATCACCGAACAGATCGTGTCGGAGTGCGTGCGCGACGACCATTTTGAAGTGATTAAGCGCTCGCACACCCTCGACGAGTTAGAGGGCAAGGAAGTGTGGGTACTCTCCGCCCTCCACGGCATCCGGGTCGCCACACAAATCGTGAACGGCCCCACACTTGAAGTGAACATGGAGCGACGAGACCACTTCCAAGAGCTGCGCCGCGAATACGACTACCCGCTGGATGGGGTGTTTTAGCCTGAGAGCTGTCTTACATCTCCAACACTAAGCTGAGGCGAAATGAATGGCGCCCTGGATACCTTTCTGGACTTCGTATTACACATGGATCCAGTCCTCCGCACCCTGCTCACTGGGCTCGCCGTCATGCTCGAAACCAGTGCATTTTTGGGCCTGATCGTCCCCGGCGACACCACAGTCTTGGTGTCGGCCACGGGCGTCGAGGGGGTCCTGGAATACCTCAGCCTCGTCGCGGTGATTGTGGTCGGCGCCCTTCTGGGCGAATCCCTAGGCTTCGCCATTGGACGATTCTTCGGGCCGAGGCTACGCGATGGAAAGCTGGGTGAGCGTCTCGGCCGAGAACGCCTCGGCAAAGCTGACCGCTTTGTCGACAGACGCGGAGGGATCGCGGTGTTCATCTCGCGCTTCCTGCCCGTGCTCCACTCAATTGTTCCGTTGACCGCGGGAATGTCGAATATGACCTATCGCCGGTTTATGGCCTGGACCACGCCTGCCTGCACGCTGTGGGCGTTTACTTACGTGTCGCTGGGCAGCGGCGCCGCAGGAACGTATCGCGCGCTCAAAGACCAGATCGACTCGGCAGGATGGGTATTTATCGCCTTTTTCGCGGTGTTTGGGCTCATTTTCTGGGTGATTAAGTACTTCCTCGGCAAATTTGCCGATGACTCATCCCAACCCACCGAGTCCATCCCCACCGACTCCGAGGCCTAAACGCGAC
>JAYOHK010000038.1:0-2843 GCA_038118225.1 Cellulomonadaceae bacterium
CCGCTGGTGAGGTTTCCCCACTGGTCGGATCCCCCGGTTTGCAACATGCAGCCATAGAGCTTGTGCAACTCGAGAAAGTCGAGGCCTTGGAGGATTTGGTAGGAAAACTCCGTATAGCTAATTCCGGCTTCGGAGTTCAACCGCGCCGAGACGGCGTCTTTTTTGATCATGGTGCCAACACGGAAGTATTTTCCGATGTCGCGCAGGAACTCGATGGCGCTTAAGCCCTTGGTCCAATCAAGATTGTTGGCCACGATGACGGCGTTATCGCCCTCGTTCGAGAGAAAGCGCGACACCTGGGCCTGAAGAATGCGAACCCACTCCGCCACCACCTCGGGGCTATTGAGCGTGCGCTCAGCGGTGGGCTTTGGATCCCCCACGAGACCGGTCGATCCCCCCACGAGTGCGATGGGACGGTGGCCAGCTAGTTGGAGCCGGCGAAGAACTAAGAGCTGAACGAGGTTTCCCAGGTGCAAACTCGGCGCCGTGGGGTCAAAGCCGCAGTAGTAGTGAATGGGGTCTCCCGCCAGGAGAGCCTTGAGTTCACCTTCATCGGTGGAGACGTGAATGAGCCCACGCCACTTTAGTTCTTCCCAAATATCGCTAAAGCTCGAATCATTTGATTGGGCAGCGAGGCCAGATTCGGGCGTAGACACGGGGGTCAGGTTATCAGCCTGGTGTCACACAACGTCACTTTGTCGTTGGTGTTTGGCCGATGCGCCACAATGGAGTGTTCACACATTCATCGACATCACCATGAGGAGATTCACTATGTCGACACTGGCAAAGCGCTTCGGCGCAATCGTCGGTGCCGGAGCCCTCGTTGTCGCGCTTGCCGCCTGCTCGGCGGAGTCCGCAACGGGAGACACGGTTACTGACGGAGTACTCACCATCGCAACAGGCGAACCCGCCTACTACCCCTACGTCCTCGACGACGCACCAGAGTCTGGTCAGGGATTCGAGTCAGCAGTGGCATACGCCGTTGCTGAAGAGCTCGGGTTCGCCCCGGAGGACGTCGTCTGGGTGCGCACCACCTTCGAAGCCGCTATTCAGCCTGGCCCGAAGGATTTTGACTTCAACCTCCAGCAGTACTCAATCACCGAGGAGCGCGCTGCAAACGTTGACTTCTCACTCCCCTACTACTCAACTCCTCAGGCTGTGATCACCCAGGCCGGCACCGCCGCTTCGGGCGCCACCAGCCTTGCTGAGCTCCAGGGGCTGCTGATTGGTGCCGCGACCGGAACCACCAGCTTCCAGGCCATTGAAGAGATCATCCAGCCCACCGCTGGCGCTCAGGCCTTCAACGACAACGACGCTGCCAAGCTCGCTCTCGAAACCGGACAGATCGACGCACTTGTCGTTGACCTTCCCACCGCGTTCTACTTGACCGCCGTGGAAATCACCGACGGTGAAATTGTAGGCCAGCTCGACGGCGCAGTAGGCGTGCCAGACCAGTGGGGTCTCGTACTCGCGAAGGACAGCCCGCTGACGGAGTCTGTCAACGAAGCGATTCAGTCGCTCATTGACAGCGGCAAGCTCGCTGACATCACCTCAACCTGGCTTGGCGCAGACCAGTCCGCACCGGTCCTGAAGTAACTAACGGTTGAGTAGTACTACCCCGTCTATGACGGGCGGAAGCGACTGGCGTCCAAGTTCTGTGGAGCTTGGACGCCAGTCCTTCCGGAAAAAACAAAACGCCAAGAGTGTTGCTATCAGCTTTGGCAGCACCGTGGTGTTCGCGGTGGTGGTGTACCTCACTGTGATTAACACTCCCGGGTGGGAGAAAGTTCAGACCGCATTTTTCAACGTCGACGTCATGCTTTCTGCGTGGCCTCGCGTTATTGAAGGCCTCTGGCTAAACGTGCGCGTGCTCGTCGTCGCCGCTCTGGGAGTCCTTGTCGTTGCGCTGTTGTTGGCCACACTGCGCACCCTCCGCGGTGCCGTCTTCTTCCCGCTTCGCGCCCTCGCTGCCGGATACACGGATTTGTTCCGCGGCATGCCCTTGATCATCGTGTTGTACCTGGTGGGCTTCGGAGTGCCAGGCCTTGGCGCGCTCCCGCGCATGCCGCTTGAGTTTTGGGGAACGATCGCGCTGATCCTTACCTATTCGGCCTATGTCTCTGAAGTCTTCCGTGCCGGCATCGAGTCGGTTCACCCCTCGCAGCGTCTTGCAGCCAGGTCACTGGGGCTGAGCTACGGCAAGACTCTTCGCTTGATTGTGATGCCCCAAGCGATACGCAAAGTCACCCCGGCGTTGATGAATGACTTCATCGCCATGCAAAAGGATGTCGGTTTGATTTCAGTGCTGGGTGCCGTCGATGCGGTTCGTGCTGCACAGATCGAAACCGCGCAATCGTTTAACTTCACCCCCTATGTCCTGGCCGGGCTGCTGTTTGTTCTGCTCGCTCTTCCGATGATTCGCTTGACCGACTGGTATTCCGCTCGTCTCCGCGATCGCGAACAAGCTGGATCGACGGTGTAGCCATGTCCACACCCGTATTGAAGCTTGAGTCCGTTCGCAAAGTATTTGGCGACCACGTCGTCCTCGGCGGAATCGACCTTGATGTCCATCAAGGCGACGTCGTCTCGCTCATCGGCGCCAGCGGTTCGGGCAAGTCAACGCTTCTTCGTTGCATCAACCTGCTCGAGCAACTTGACGACGGTCAGATTTGGCTAAGCGGCGACGACATCTCCCGCCCCTCGATCAACGTCGACCAGGTACGCGCACGCATTGGCGTTGTATTCCAACAATTCAACTTGTTCCCCCACCTGAGCGTGCTCAAAAACATCACCCTCTCGGCCACGGAAGTGTTTGGCACCTCCAGAGCCGACGCCGAAGAGCG
>JAYOHK010000038.1:2943-4247 GCA_038118225.1 Cellulomonadaceae bacterium
CAGGAGTTCCTCACTCGGTTTAGAAACCGCTGAGGCTAGGGCGCAGGGCAAGTCGCCGACACGATGTCTGCCCGGTCGAGCAGATAATCCATCAGGATTCGATTCACACACTCGTTGTCGTAGTAGGCCACGGGTGCGTGGTTGGAGCCTTCGACGGCAATCAAGGGTGAGCCCAGCAATTCAGCGGTGTCCTTGGCGAATTGGAAGGGGGTCACCGACTCGTTCGTAGAGCCCACAATGAGCAGAGGAGACCCAGAAGGGTTACTAGGCACAAACGGCTCGCTGGGAGGATCTGGAATCGCTGGGTCATCCCGGGCAATGTCTTCCCAACTGATGCTCTTGGACTCACCGAAATACTCATAGCCCGAGGCGTCGGTATACAGCTCGTCGAGAAGCGGAGCGACCTCGGCGGTTCGTCGTGCCAGTTCCTTTTGTTCGTCAGCCGAGAGCGGCTCTGGCGCGTAGTCCATCGTGTTGACGATGCCCATGACTTCAAAGCTGTTGTCGCGCACGATTTCTCGTTCACCGCCAGAGGTGGAATAGAGCACTTCGGCGTCATAGCCGTCTAGGTCGAGCGCGAAGTATTCGAATGTTCCCATCCACCGGTAGTCCGGGTTGAGCGCGTAGTAGATACCTTCCGTGAACACCTGAATTGCTTGGTCTTCTGGCTGATAATTCAGTGCCAGAATTCCCCGCCACAACAGGTATTCCGAGCTAATAAACACGCCCTCGTATTCGGGTACTGGGATCACGCCCGCAAAACCGTAGAGCATGTCGTCATCGGCAAGCTGCTTGACCTCCATCACGTCATCCCAGGCTTCATCAAAAGTGAGGCCTTGGTTGTCGGCGTAGCCCTGGACGTAAATCCGCAGCTTCTCCTCATCTGCCGCAAGCCCCTCAAGAGCACTCTCGATCCGATCGGTATCCACGGTGGTGGGGCTATCAAACACGATTTTCCCGACCATCTCGGGGAACAGACTCACGTAACGTCCGGCGATCGTTGTGCCATAGGAGGAACCAATGAAGTTCAAAGGTTCACCAGGGGTCACCACTTCGCGCATGATGTCGAGGTCTTTCACGACGTTGTCGGTCGACAGTGTCCACCAGTAGGGGTTCCTTGTCGAGCAATCGTCGTAGAACTCGTCGATCACAGCGGCCACTTCGTCTAGTTCAGCCTCACTACCTGGGCTTGATTCTTCAAAGTAGCTTGCAAGGTCGAGCTCGTCGGAGCAGTGAATCTCACTGCCGTCGGCAAAATCAGACTGACCCACTCCCCTGGGGTCAAAACCAATGATGGTGAAGTT
>JAYOHK010000039.1:0-4027 GCA_038118225.1 Cellulomonadaceae bacterium
CTCCCAGTCGAGGCCAATCAGCGTGATGGACCAGGTGGAGGCGTCGAGTACGTCGTGGGTAAGCGCATGTTCCAACACGGCAGTTGAGGGGGAGCTAAGACTCTCGGCTAACTCTGGAACCACCACAACACCAAGGGCCTTGCCCTTGTGTGCTGCCTTCTTAATTCCAAGAAGCGAGGGCAGAGTCTTCACGACGTGAGACACCCGAGCTTTCGGAAGAGCCTTGGCGACGTCGTCGCCCAGGGCAATCACGTTGACGTCTGTGTGGGCAAGCAGATGAGTCACCGCTTCGCGGTGCTCTCCCGCAGGCTGCCGTGATGCTTCATCGGCCGTCATTACCCACCACAGCCTCGAGGCGGGGATGAGGTGTCGAAGAGATTCCATCGAGCTTGCAGAAGACGCAAACCAGACTTCGGTCTCCGTGGTGTCCACATCATCAGTGGGGCCAGGGGTGCGGCGAGAGATGTCGATGGTGGGCCGGGACTCTCCACTCACGGCGTTCAGAGCAGCAGACACCTCGGCAGTAGTAATCGAAGTGGAGCGAATAAGGACGCGAAGGGAAAAGCCCGCCGCGTCTGCGGTATGCAGGGCAAGTCCCAGCAGCGGCAAGTAGCCCACGCCCAAGAGTGCGGGGGTGTGGTCGTCGATGACGACGGTCAGCCTGGCGTGTGCATCGGCGGGGGAGCCAAAGACGGGAAGCGGGGCATATTCAGGCAAGAGAGACTCCCGGAAGATTCGACCAGAGCGAGTAGCAAGGCGGCCTTCGTGTCGGCCGTGGATCATGTAGTGAGTAAGTGGGTTGGATCGAGACTCCCGCACATCGCGATAGCGCTCGATGTAGAACTTGGTGTCAAACCGCGGTGAGGGGTTAAGGCCACGCTTCCAGCCCACCAGCATGTAGTGCAGCAGGGGGGAGGGGCTTAGCCTCGCGCCAATGCATTGGCGGCGATACCAGGACTGGTCATAGACGTCTGAGGCCTTGATATCGGAGAGTAATCCGCCGAAGTTGTTCAGGCGCGCAATAAATGGATTGGAAGTCATTAAAAGGGAATCCTTCCACGGCTTGACCAGTGGAGACCGTAGGGTAAGTATGGCAGACCGCGGGTTTTTGCCCGCGAAAGAGGCGACTTACGCCACCACGAGAGGGGGCATGATGGCAGACGAGCCATTAGTCAGTGTCATCCTCGTGAACTACAAGGGTGCTTCGGACACACTCGAAGCAATCACAGGTCTTGACGCCCTTGACTGGCCAAGCGACAAATTAGAAATTGTCGTCGTCGATAACGCCTCGGGTGATGACTCTGTTGAGGTTCTTCGCGCGGGCGCACCTGGCGTCACCTTGATTGAATCTGCTGACAACACCGGCTTCGCCGGTGGATGCAACCTCGGGGTCAAAGAATCCTCCGGCGAAGTGGTTGCTTTCTTAAACAACGACGCCAAACCAGATCCTTCATGGCTGCGTGCGGGTGTGGCCACCTTGTTCTCAAAGCCCCGGGTAGGAGCAGTTGCAAGCCGCGTGCTCGACTGGGAGGGCAAGACCATTGACTATGCCGGTGCAGGGCTCACCTGGTACGGCATGGGATACCGCCCACTCTCTAGCCACCCCGCCAACAAGAAGAAAGAACAGGGCAGGGGCCCCGTCCTGTTTGGCACCGGTTCGGCCATGATGGTCCGCCGTGACGTATTTGAAGAACTCGGCGGCTTTGACGAAGACTTCTTTATGTTCTTTGAAGACGTCGACTTCGGCTGGAGACTCAACCTCCGCGGGTACACCTACCTCTATGAACCAGAGTCACTGGTCTTTCACAAACACCACCAGTCGATGAAGGACTTTGGCAGCCACAAAGAGGAATACCTGCTCGAGCGAAACGCTCTGATGTGTTTGTACAAAAACCTCGGTGAGGAAAAACTTCGCACCATCTTGCCCGCGGCCATGTTGATGTCGACCAGGCGGGCAGTCTCGAGAACAGGGATTGATTCAGAGTCGTTTGACCTTCGCCGCCCAGACGACACCACCGCACACGCAGATCCGCTGAACCTCGTGCCGCTGATGGCCTTTGATCAGTTCTTAGAAAAACTCCCATCCCTTAAACACAAGCGCATTGAGGTTCAAGGTTCCAGAGTGGTCTCTGATGTGCAGATGTGGAAGCTCTTCGGCGAGCCAGAAGCCCCAATGTCGACGGAAGCGAACTATCTTCGAGGCTATGACTCTCTCCAGGCGGCCTTTGACATGGTGAGTGACCCGAAGGCGACAACAGTCCTCGTCATCACGGGTGACCCCTTAGGCGAGAAGCTCTCGGGCCCTGGAATTCGTGCCTGGCATATGGCACACGCCCTATCCTCCTCGCATGAAGTCACCTTGATGACACTGACCGAGCTCGGTGATGTGGATCACACCGGCTTTGATGTCTGCCACGTCGCCCCGGGCGATGAGAAGGGCTTTTCGAAGTGGGAAGCCTGGGCTGACGTCATCATCTTCCAAGGCCATGCCTTAGACCTCTTTGACACACTTCGCCGCTCGACCAAGCGCCTCGTGGTGGATGTGTATGACCCGATGCACATCGAACAGCTTGAACAGGCACGCCACCTCCCCGATGCGGAGTGGACCAGCCAGGTCGCAGATGCCACCCAGTCGATTACGGGCCAGCTGCTTCGAGGCGACTACTTCCTGTGTGCCTCAGAGCGTCAGCGCCACTTCTACTTGGGCCAGCTCACCACCCTGGGGCGAGTCACCCCGCACACTTACAAAGATGACCCACATCTCGAGCGCTTAATCGGCGTAGTTCCTTTTGGTATTCCCGATACCGACCCTGTTCACGACCAGGACGTTCTTCGCGGAGTTGTTCCAGGGATCCACAAAGACGACCTGGTGTTGCTCTGGAGCGGAGGCCTCTACAACTGGTTTGACCCACTCACTTTGATTCGGGCTGTTGAGAAGCTTTCACAGACCGAGCCTCGGGTGAAGCTGTTCTTCCAAGGCACCAAGCACCCACACCCCGGTGTGCCGGAGATGCCGATTGTGGCTCAGTCCAGAGCACTGGCTAAGGAACTTGGTGTTCTCGACAGCCACGTGATCTTCAACGACTCGTGGGTGGACTACCGCACCCGTCACAACTATTTGTTGGAAGCAACAGCAGGAGTCTCTACTCACCGCTCACATTTAGAGACCGAATTTGCCTTCCGCACCAGGGTCCTTGATTACCTCTGGGCAGAGCTTCCCATGGTGCTCACCGAGGGTGATCACTTTGCTGACTTAGTCGAGAAGGAAACCCTCGGTGTCGTCGTCCCCGCCGACGATGTGGACGCGTTGGCGGCAGCGTTGAAGAAGGTGCTTACCAATGAGGCTTTCCGCAAGAAAGCCCAGGCCAACATCAAGAAGGTGCGCGAGCACTACCGCTGGGAAGAAACGCTTCAGCCCCTTCTTCGCTATGTCGCCAAGGTCGGTCATCCCGATGAGCCGCCCGTTGCGCCTCGAGAAGGAACCGTTCGTTTCTCTCCTCTTCGTCCGCGCCGCACCAAATTCCGCGGAGGCGACATTGGCCGTGGCTTGCAACGCCTGGCCCGTGGAGAGTTCATGTTGATTCTTCGGGCCGTGAAACGTCGACTCGTTCGATAACACCGTGGTGACCTCGTCCAACCAAATCGCCGTGGCGATGGCCACGTTCAATGGTGCTCGTTTTTTAGAGGCGCAACTACGCAGCATTTTCGATCAGACCAGGCCTCCAGACGAAATCGTCATTTCCGATGATCACTCCACCGACGACACTCTCAAGATTGCCCGCTCCTTCCGCGCGGAGGCCAAGAAGTTGGGCATTGCCTTTTCGGTGGTCACTCACTCTGGACAACCAGGTGTGGCGAGGAACTTCTCCAACGCTGTATCGAAGACCACGGCCGAGCTGGTCGCTCTTGCGGATCAAGACGACTGGTGGGAGCCCGGGAAGCTTGAATCTTTGGAGCGAATCTTCACCGGAGACACTTCGCTCCTCATGGTGCACTCAGATGCTGAGCTGGTTGACGAAGGTGGTGC
>JAYOHK010000040.1:0-3918 GCA_038118225.1 Cellulomonadaceae bacterium
GCCATATCGGGTCGGTGGCCCACCCCGTAAACCGAGAAATAGCGCAGTGAGGTAAACGGTAAGTCGAAGTTGCTCAAATGCGCGAAGCCAAGTTTCTCCGCGGCGAGCTTTGAAACTCCGTACGGGGAGAAGGGTTCTGTTGGGCTTTCCTCGTTTCCTTCAGCCATTCGCCCGTATACGGAGGAGGTAGAAATTTGGATGAATTTCTGAAGGCTAGAGCCTGATACTTGGTCAATTAAGCGCCCCAGTGCAACCACGTTGTTATCCATATAGAGCGCGAGATCGCCCCAGGATTTAGTGAGTCCCGCCATTGCCGCTTCGTTCACTACGACGTCTACTTCTCCGATTGGAGAGAGGTCGTCGCTGCGGAGATCTAGTTCAAGCAAGTCAACATTAGGTAGATCGCGAAGACTCTCGAAGCGGGCCTTCTTCATATCGGCTGAGTACAGGTCGGGGAGGAAGCAATCCATGCCAACAACATTGAATCCGCGTTCGGAGAGAACTTCGGTCAGGCGAGAACCAATGAAGCCAGCGGCCCCTGTGACCAGCACACGAGTCATTGATTCACCTCCGCCGTTAATCGAAGCGATTTTCGTAGTCGCCCCAGTGTATGGCGAAAGAAAAGCCTTAGGCCTCTGGTTCGAAGCTGACTAAGAGCTCGCCGGCGCTCACGGTATCGCCAATTACGCAATCAACAGATGCGATCACACCGTCGCGGTGAGCCTGGAGAGGCTGCTCCATCTTCATGGCCTCTAGGACACAGACGAGTTCGCCAGCAACCACGGAATCACCTGCTTTGACGGCGACCTTCACCACAGTGGCTTGCATGGGGGATTTGATGATGTCTCCCGAATCCGTGGAGCGGTTTGCCCCTTGGTTCGCGCGTTTAGGTGGTTTGGTCAGTGCCTTCTCGCCCGCCTGGAAGATACCGGCGGGAACTCCGACGCGCAGCCTGCGCCCTTCGACCTCGACGACCACGGTGCGGTACTGCTCGCCGTCGTCTTCTTCGACCTCGAGCGATCCACTCCACGGCTCAATTTCTTTGTCGAATTCGGTTTCAATCCAGCGAGTGTGAACGGAGAAGTCATTGTCCGTGGCCACGAAGGCTGGCTCTTCCACAATTGCTCGGTGGAAAGGCAACACGGTGGGGAGCCCCGCGATTTCGAATTCTCTGAGCGCGCGCTTTGACCGCTCGATTGCGTCTTCGCGGGTGTGGCCGGTCACGATTAATTTGGCCAGTAGCGAGTCAAAAGCTCCAGAAATCACATCACCTGTGGTGACGCCAGAGTCCACGCGAATTCCCGGGCCTCCGGGGAAGCGCAAAGTGTGAACAGGGCCAGGCATGGGCATGAAGTTCATGCCAGGGTCTTCGCCGTTAATGCGGAACTCGATGGAGTGCCCGTGCGGAGTGGGGTCGTCGTAGTCGAGCGTTTCACCCTCAGCGATGCGGAATTGCTCGCGTACTAGGTCGATGCCCGTGATTTCTTCAGAGACGGGGTGTTCCACCTGGAGGCGTGTGTTGACTTCAAGGAACGAGACTGTGCCATCGCGGCCGATCAAAAACTCGCAGGTTCCGGCACCCTCATATTTCGCTTCTTTGAGGATTGCTTTTGACGAGTCATAAAGGAGCTTCTGCTGCTCGTCGGTGAGGAAGGGCGCGGGTGCTTCTTCGACGAGTTTTTGGTGGCGACGCTGCAGTGAGCAGTCTCTGGTTGAGACCACAACGACGTGACCGTTCTTGTCGGCCAAGCACTGGGTTTCCACGTGGCGGGGCTTCTCGAGGTATTTCTCAACAAAGCATTCGCCGCGACCAAAGGCCGCAATTGCTTCGCGGGTAGCGGAGTCGAAGGCTTCTTCAATTTCAGATTCCTTGTAAACGACCTTGAGACCTCGGCCGCCTCCACCGAAGGCGGCCTTGATGGCGACAGGCAAGCCATGCTCGGCAGTGAAGGCCTTTACTTCATCAACGCCTTGCACAGGGTTTAGCGTTCCTGGTGCGAGTGGTGCACCCACCTTCTCGGCGATGTGACGGGCGGTCACCTTGTCACCGAGTGCGTCGATGGCCTCGGGGGATGGTCCAATCCAGATCAGACCGGCATCGATGACGGCGCGGGCAAAATCTGCGTTCTCAGCGAGAAAGCCGTAACCGGGGTGGATGGCGTTTGCTCCTGAGCGCTTTGCGATGGAGAGAATCTTTTCCACGACCAGGTAGGTCTCGGCCGAGGTTGTCCCGTTTAGGGCGTAGGCCTCGTGGGCGAGTCGAACGTGGCGGGCGTTTCGATCCTGGTCTGCATAAATTGCGACTGTTCCGATGCCTGCGTCTTTCGCCGCCCGAATAATACGGACAGCAATTTCGCCTCGGTTTGCAATGAGAAGCTTCTGAATTCTCGCCATGACCACACAGCTTAGGCCGGAATCAGGGCCTGGTAATGGAGGTTGTCACTACAGGAATGGCCTATTTCATTGTGCCTGGCCACAATGACGATTTATGTCCACAAATCGGTGAACGAAAAGCCCAGTTCCTTCATCAGGCCGCGAAGGGCGTGAACCGAGAGGCCCACCACTGTGTAGGGGTCTCCAGAGATTGATTCGATGAATGGGGCACCTTTTGCGTCAATCGTGAAGGCCCCTGCCACTTTCAGGGGTTCACCCGTGGCGATATAAGCCTCAATCTCCTCGTCGCTGATGTCCGAGGCGAAGGTGACGGTGGTCGAGGTCGTGATTCCTGCTTCGCCAACGACCTCGCCATCAACGCAGTGAACCAGATGGTGTCCGGAATAGAGGGTGCCGGTTTGGCCCTTCTGCCTGTGCCAGCGCTCCCTTGCCTTTTCTGGAGTGTGGGGCTTTCCAAATACTTCGCCGTCCACCTCGAACATCGAGTCTCCGCCCAGGACGAGACCTGTCACGCCGTGACGAGCGCACGCATCGTCAGCTTTTGCGCGTGCGAGGAGCTGAACAATTTCGTGGGCTAGAAGCTCACCCGATTGCTGCGCAGCCGCGACTAGTGCTTCTTCATCCACGTTGTGGGTGAGTGTTTGTGGTGTGACCCCCACCTGCTGGAGGGTTTTCAGCCTGGCCGGTGATTCGGAGGCGAGGAACAGAGTGACCACGTAGACCTCTCTAGGCTGGAGGGATGAAACCAACAGTGGGCGAGCGTATTGAACTCGAGGTTACCAAGGTCGTCCACGGAGGATTGGGCCTCGCTCGCTACAACGGATTTGTGGTGTTTGTCCGAGGCGCGCTGCCTCGTGAACGCGTCGTGGCGGAAGTAGTTGACGTGAAGAAGAACCACTCGTTCGCAGAATTAATCGATGTGCTCACTCCAAGCTCTATGCGTGTTCCCCACATTTGGCCAGAAGCTGAATTCACCATCCCCGTCACCCAACGAGCAGGGGGCGCAGATTATGGTCACATTGAGCTTGGCTATCAGCGGGCACTGAAAACTGAGATTCTTCGCGATGCACTTTCTCGCTTTGGGAAGGTTAATCAGAGCCTTGTTGATTCAGTGAGCGTGTCAGCAATCCCAGGTGATGCTGACGGGCTTCATTGGAGAACCCGAGTGGGACTCCAAATCAATGAAAGTGGACAGGCAGGTCCATTCGCCGAGGGAACCCACAGTGTGGTCCCGGTGAGCTCGCTACCGCTTGCGGTGGACGAGATTGAAGCACTCAGTATTCACACCCAAGACTGGAGTGGCCACACCCGCATCCGCCTGGTAAAGCCATCGGGCTCGGAGCCTCGCCTCATCCTCGATGATCAAAAAGAAGAAACGATTACCGAGCACGCCGGGGGCCACAGTTTTGAGCTGAGCGACCAAGGGTTCTGGCAGGTCCACCGCCTTGCCGCCGACTACCTGTTCTCACAGGTGAAGAACTTGGCAGCTGAATCAGGAGCGGAGCCTCAGAGGGAGCATTGGGA
>JAYOHK010000041.1:0-3573 GCA_038118225.1 Cellulomonadaceae bacterium
ATGAACTCGAGCTTCCCACCCAAGACGCCACAGAGCTCGCGGAGTGGTTTGCCACGCAATCAGACTCTGGTTCGCTCGTTGAATACCTCAAGACGTTCGATATCACCACCGGTGTGATGCAAACGGCTGGAGCACTCAAGAGGGTTGCTCGTGAGTTTGTCGAAGACCTCCACGCAGACGGCGTGATTTGCGGCGAAATTCGCTGGGCTCCAGAACAGCACCTCCAGCGAGGCCTTACTCTCGACCAGGCCGTCGAGGCCGTCCAGGCCGGTATTGATGAGGCGGTCAGCGCTATCCGCGAGGCTGGCGGGCAGATGTGGATTGGTCAACTGGTTTCCGCGATGCGCCAGGCTGACAATGGCCTGGAGATTGCGAAGCTTGCGCTTCGACACCGCGACAATGGCGCGGCAGGTTTTGACATCGCAGGCCCAGAGGCCGGATTCCCACCTGCGAGACTTCGTGAAGCCTTCGACCTGCTCGCGACTGAACTCTTCCCCGTCACCGTTCACGCGGGTGAAGCCGATGGAATCGAGAGCATTCGAAGCGCACTCTTTGATGGCCGAGCACTTCGCCTCGGCCACGGTGTGCGCATCGTGGAAGACATGGACATTACTGAAGAAGGCGATGCAACCCGTATCGAATTGGGTCAGGTAGCCCAGTGGGTTCTAGACCGCGGTATTCCACTGGAAACCAGCCCGTCGTCAAACCTTCAAACTGGCGCAATCGGTCAAGACCGCCCAATGGATGAGCATCCCTTCGACCTGCTCTACCGCCTGGGGTTTGTGGTGACCGTGAACACAGACAACCGTCTCATGAGCCACACGACGCTTTCGCGCGAGCTTGCTCTGTTGGCAGAAACGTTTGACTACGACATCGACGACTTAATGGCGTTTCAAATCAACGCCGCTCATGCGGCGTTTGTGAGTCGCGACGATAAAGACGCGATCATCGACGCCATCATCGACGGATTCGAAGCCGCTTAGTTAAAGCCCCTGCACTAAGCGGTCAACGCCGGCCTTCACCGCTGTGGTGAGGTCATTTAGGGCCTGGTCGGCAGCTTCCTTGCTAGAGCTCAGCGTGTCCAAGTAGACCTTGAGCTTGGGTTCAGTACCACTCGGGCGCATGATGATGCGATCTCCTGAGGCAAGATCAAATCTGACAAGGTCAGCTTCTGGCTGTCCGGCGGGTGGAGTCCTGTAGTCCTGGATAGAAGCAATCTCCAGCCCGTCAAACACGCCCGCGGGGTCCTTTCGCACCTCGACCATGAGCGACTGGGCGACTTCTGGTGACTCAAAACGAAGTGAGACCTGACCCGATGCGAAGCCACCATAGGTGGCGTAGAGGTCATCTAGTGCGTCCCACAGTGTCTTCCCTTGGGTCTTGAGCTCTGCCGCTACACAGAGGGCATAGAGCGCCGCTGAGAGCCCGTCCTTGTCGCGCACGGTCTCTGGATTGACCAGGTAGCCAAGGGCTTCCTCAAAACCAAAGAGCAGTCCAGGAAGCCTCGAAATCCACTTGAAGCCAGTGGGAGTTTCGGTGGCCCCCAGGCCATTGAGCTCGGCAATCTTTTTAGTAATCGGGCTTGAGACTACGGAGAAACCAAGGATCCCCTCAGCTGCTGATTCCTTAGCCTTCTCGGCCACCACGGAGGCGAGGAATGCGCCGACTTCATTTCCGGTCATCGGGGTGTAGCCGCTGCCGTCAGAGTTTCGAACTGCCAGAGCCAGACGGTCCGCGTCTGGGTCATTGGCGACGATCAGGTCTGCGTTCTTCTCCGTTGCAAGAGCAATGGCGAGGTCCAGGGCACCCGGTTCTTCGGGGTTCGGGAAGCTCACCGTGGGGAAGTCAGGATCTGGTTCTTGCTGGCTGCTCACCACGTGCAGGTTGGTAAACCCTGCCCTGCGCATGAGCTCTTCGAACACGGCCGCGCCCACGCCGTGCATGGGGGTGTAACAAATGGAGAGTGCTTCTCGACCTTCGGAGCCAAACTGGCTGGCGACGTTCAACGTCGCGTCTTCGTACGCCGTGACGATGTCGTGACCAAGTGTTTCGATTGGCTCTGCCGACCGTGACATCTCGGTGGCCTTGATTGAACTGTGTGAGTCCATGATCGCCTGGTGGATTGCGGAATCTGCCGGAGGGACGATCTGGGAGCCTTCATCAGCGCCACCGAGATACACCTTGTATCCGTTATCGGCAGGCGGATTGTGGCTTGCAGTCACCATGACACCTGCGTCTGCATCGAGGTGTCGCAGAGCAAAGGCCAACACCGGAGTGGGGGTGTGCATTGCGAAAAGGAGGGGGGTGATGCCCATTCCTGCCATCACCTCAGCGGTGTCTTTAGCGAAGACATCCGAGTTGTGCCGGGCGTCATAGCCAATTACCACCCGCGGTGTGTGACCAGAGACATGTCCGAGCAGGAATTTCCCTAAACCGTGTGCGGCGTGAGAGACCACCACACGGTTCATCCGCATGGGGCCTGCACCAATCTCTGCTCGTAACCCCGCGGTTCCAAAGGTCAAGTGCCCGGAGAAGCGATCGGTGAGCTCTGCGAGAGCCTCCTGATTTCCTGCTTCCACTTTTTCGATCAGGAGGGCAAGAGCCTTTCTGGTGACTGCATCTGGGTCCTGGTCAATCCAGGACATTGCGTCTCGAAGAAGCGTGGTGGTGTTACTCATAGTGCCCTCACAATGTCAGCCAGCATCGCGCTGATGACAGGCTCTGCCTGCTTGCCCGCATCGATTACTTCCTGGTGGCTAAGCGGCTCCGGGGAAATACCTGCTGCCAGATTGGTAATGAGTGAGAATCCAAGGATTTCCATTCCTGCTTCGCGCGCAGCGATTGCTTCAAGAGCAGTGGACATTCCCACGATGTGGCCCCCCATGGTCTTGGCCATTTGGACTTCGGCCGGGGTCTCGTAGTGGGGTCCGCGGAACTGGACATAGACACCTTCATCAAGCTCGGGCTTGACCGAGCGGGCCAGGTCGCGAAGCCTTGAGCTGTAAAGGTCAGTGAGATCAATAAACGTTGCTCCCTCAAGCGGCGACATCGCGGTGAGGTTTAGGTGGTCAGAAATAAGGACTGGGGTTCCCGGTGTCCAGTGGTCTTTGATACCACCGGCGCCGTTAGTCAAAATCATGGTCTTGGCGCCTGCGGCAGCAGCGGTGCGGACCGAGTGGACGACACGGCGAACGCCGTGGTCTTCGTAATAGTGAGTCCTCGCACCGATGATCAGAGCGTGTGAGCCATCTGGCAGTTTGACCGAGCGCAATGTGCCCACGTGACCTTCGACTGCGGGGGCAGAAAATCCGGTGATTTCTGTGGCAGGAATTTCTGAAACCGTCTCGCCGATGAGATCTGCGGCCTTTGCCCAGCCGGAGCCCAAGGTCAGCGCAATGCGGTGGGAGGAAATCCCTGACTTTTCTGCAAGCTGAGCGGCTGCCTCTTTCGCAACATCAAAGGGGCTAGTGGCCTTGTTATCGAGTGGGTGATTGCTGTGTGTCATCCGACAAGCCTAAGCCGATTTAGTCAGATTGCAGTGTGTGATTAGTCCTTAAAGGAGTACTCGGCGGG
>JAYOHK010000042.1:0-3422 GCA_038118225.1 Cellulomonadaceae bacterium
TGCTTGTCGTAGCTGCAGGTCTGTGGTTGGTCTACCTCGTTCCCATTTGGATGCGTCGTAGTGAGTACATGGCGACCGAAAAAAATGCTGCGCGCTTGGGTCAAACCATGCGGTTGTTGGCTCAAACTGCCGACGCTACCGACGAGATCAGAACCGAACTGACTGCGCGTGAGGTGGCCAAGCAGCATCGTCTCGCCGAGCGCAAACTCAAAGAAGTCTCCTACTCCAAGCAGGAGCTCACCGCTCGTCGCCGTCGGGTGCTTCGTTCGACCACCACGTTTTTCACCGTGATTGGCCTTGCCGGTCTCGTGTCGTCCATTAGCCTCCAGGCGGCAATTGGAGTGACGGTTGCTTTGGGGATCAAGACTGCTGTGGGAATGTTCCTGTTGGTAGGTATCTCAAAGCATCAACAGCGAGAGCAACGCAAACAAGTTCAGGCAGAGGCTACCCGTTCGGTGCTTAAGCAGCGCTCACCACAAGTCTCTGCTCGCGCATGGACGCCCCCAGCGCTACCTGAGCCGCTGTCGGCTAGCCGTGCGGTTGTTAACCAAGAAGTGTTGCCCTCGCGTGAAGAACTCGTCCAAAAGGCTCGAGTCGCTGCGAGGCAAGCACGTCCTGATGAAGCTGCTGCTGAGGCAAAGAAGCTCGCCCCAGTGTCACAGTTTGAACAGATGGGGCGTATTCCCACCGCGTCGAGCGACAGCGCGAAGACCGATCTTGACGAAGTCCTTCGCCGTCGGCGCGCGGTGTAGTGCTGTTACTCTTCTAGCTACCAAGAGGGCCTGTGGCGCAGTTGGTAGCGCGTCTCGTTCGCAATGAGAAGGTCACGGGTTCGATTCCCGTCAGGTCCACTATTCCTAGATAGGAAGCTTGGTCAGTACATCCCCATCAAGAACTGCGATGTATTGGGATGACGCCGATAGGGCAGAAATGTTGCTGAAGCCGGTTTCGACGCGCACCCACTCTTCGACGTTGTCGTCCCAGCGCCAGATGGTGTCACTAGTGGCCCCATAGAGATTAGTCTCTGACCAATCGAGCAACACTGGAGAAACCTTCGTGGTTCGAAGGCTAAAGGTGGAACCACCATCGCTTGATTGCTGAAGTCCCTCCCCAGTCGCGAGCCAGACCGATTTCTCATCGCCTGGATTGATGGCGAGATCAGTGAGCGCAGGTACATCCAGCGTGGACCAGGTGGTGCCAGAGTCTGATGACTTGACGAGTACGCCGTAATTTGCGGCCACTCCAATGACCGTGTCGCCCACTGCTTCGAGCAGATGAAAGTCGACATCTCCGGTGAGCGATGTGGGGGACCAGGTCGCTCCTGAGTCATCAGATGAAACGAGACCAATGGGCTCTGGGAGATCAAAACCTTTCCCAGGATGTCCGCTAGCCAAAAGCATTCCGTCGACTTCAGCTAAGGCCATTACGTCGAACTCTTTGCTCACTCGCGACCATTGGCCATTTTCCAGTTCTTGGTACAAGCCGTCGTGGCTACCGATAAACACTTCTTCGCCGTGCACGACCATGTTGTGGATGTGGCTCAACTCTGAAAGTGAGGAAACGTTTCCTCCGCTCGCGCAGGCGGTGAGTCCAAGAACACCTAACGCGCTAATTAGAGCGATTGATTTACGCACCCGTGCCTCCTGCGAGCATTTGCTTCATTTCTTCGATTTCAGCTGTCTGAACTCGAACAATATCTTTGGCAAGTTGAGCCGCTTCGTCATGCGCAGAGCCTTCAATCATGTGAACCATGTGAAGGGCTCCTTCATGGTGGGTAATCATGAGTGTGAGGAACTCAGTGTCGAAGTTCGAGCCTTCCAGGGTGGCAAGGTTATCCATTTCCTCGGAGGAGGCCATTCCACCCATCATCATCTCTCCACCTCGAGACATCATTCCCATCATTCCTTGCTCGTCTGAATCCGAGAGCCAACCCTCCATGAGCGCAATCTCAGGAGTTTGTCCATCAATGATGCGCTGGGACAAGTCTTTAAGCTCCGCCGAGGAAGACTCCTTGCCAAGCGCAAGCTCTGCCATATCAATGGCCTGCTGATGATGGGGAATCATCATCTCCGCAAACATCTCTACTTCATCGAAGGACGACGATGTCTCAGCTCCCAGCATGGCCTGGCCCATGGTTGGGGGCACTGTGATGTTTATTGTGCAGCCCGCTAGAGAAGCGGCGGCTGCAACAACCAGAATCGGAGTAGCAAGCATTTTTCTCATCTGTAGAGACTCTCGTAGTCAGCTATGAGTTAGCTCGGGGATGATGGCAGAAAGATTGGCGGCGATTTGAAATCTATGCCTCTACATTCCGCTCAAACACGGGGGTGTGCGATTGTTTTTAGGTCCACAGATGTGATGGTTTCATTATGTAACGTGCCCGAAACATTCGAGAAACCCAACGAGTTCTCCCGTGGTGAATAGTGAGGGGGTTGTCTTAATTTTGGGAGGTTAGGCAATGTCCGAAGCTGAACTCGCCTGGGCGGGAATTTCAACTGCGTTGGTTCTGTTGATGACGCCTGGCCTGGCCTTCTTCTATGGCGGCCTCGTGAAAGCCAAGAGTGTTGTCTCGATGATGATGATGAGCTTCGGAGCGCTCGCCCTCGTCAGTGGGCTGTGGGTGCTCTATGGCTACAGCATGACCGTGGAATCAACCCCCACCCAGTTCTCGGGTAATCCCTTGACCCACTTCGGCATGACCTCTCTTAACAACGATGAACTTATCGCCGGTGCCTTTGCCGCGACCTTCGCAATTATTACTACCGCCCTGATTTCGGGTGCAATCGCCGACCGAGCACGATTTGGCTCATGGATGGTTTTTGCCGGGCTTTGGGCGACGATTGTGTACTTCCCCTCTGCTTCGTGGGTGTGGGGTGGCGGATGGATCCAAAACCTGGGTGATTTGATGGGCGACTTCCCCGCAGTGATTGATTATGCGGGCGGAACGGTGGTCGAGATTTCTTCGGGAGCGTCAGCTCTCGCACTCGCATTGGTCCTTGGCCAGCGGGTGGTATTTGAAAAAGGTGCCGACAAACCTCACAACGTGCCACTGGTGCTCCTCGGAGCAGGACTGCTGTGGTTTGGCTGGATTGGCTTCAATGCAGGTGCAGAGTTTGCTAACGGGCTTCAAAACATTGGTCTGATCATCGTCAACACCATGGCGTCTTCCGCATTTGCCGTGCTCGGGTTTTTGGTTGTCGAGCGCATGCGCGAAGGCAAGGCTACGTCGGTCGGTGCGGCCTCTGGTGCGATTGCAGGTCTGGTGGCGATTACACCGGCCTGCGCGAATCTCACCCCCGGTGCTTCATTGTTCCTCGGAGTAATTGCCGGAGTCGCCTCAGCTCTTGCTATTGAGTGGAAATTCCAATTGGGTTACGACGATTCTCTTGACGTCGTTGCCATTCACTTACTCTCTGGCTTGA
>JAYOHK010000043.1:0-3416 GCA_038118225.1 Cellulomonadaceae bacterium
ATCGCGCTGTCTCGGATGGTCGACTAGCCTCCAGGGCTTATTCGGCTTGTCGCTTTACACTGAAAATTCACGTAGGGAAGGACAAAACGTGGCCAATCAGACCACTGTGCCCAGGGGGCTTGGGAGAGAGCGCTACCTGGAGTCTCTCTGGATTGAGCGGATCCTCCGCCAGGAAACTATTGGTGGTGCAATCATTTTGGCCGCCGCAGCGCTGGCCCTCGTTGCCGCAAACAGCCCCCTTGCTGACTGGTATTTCGGATTGCGTGACGCCTACGTGTCATTCTCAATTGGCGACTGGGGCGGAAAGATTTCGGTTGGCCACCTCACCGCCGATGGCTTCTTGGCTGTCTTCTTCTTCCTCGTGGGCCTCGAGTTAAAGCGCGAGTTTATTGCGGGGGAGTTGTCCAACCCGAAGAACGCTCTCGTGCCTGTGGTTGCGGCAATCGGTGGAGTAATCGTTCCCGCGTTGATGTATCTGTGGATCACCCAGAGTGTTGAGGGTGCTGAGCGAGGATGGGCCATTCCGATTGCTACTGACATTGCCTTCGCCTTGGCAGTCCTTGCCGTCGTGGGAACATCTCTGCCCCTGGCGCTTCGTACCTTCTTATTGACTCTCGCGGTCGTAGATGACCTGATTGGCATCACAATCATTGCCGTGTTCTACACCGAGCAAATTAATTGGCTACCGATGGTGGGCGTAGTCATCGGTTTGGCCGTATTTGGTTTCATCGCCCAGCGCTATTCCCAGCTGTTTAAACTGCGTCCAGGCGCTGCGTGGATTTTCCTCTTCCCAATTGGAATTGTGGTCTGGGTGTTTATGTATTCCACCGGCGTCCACGCCACCATCGCGGGAGTTCTCCTTGCACTGACCATTCCGGTGAAGCCTTCGAAGAATGATCCGGGCGAGTTGGCCGAAGGTCACGGGGAGAGTCTGGCTGAGATTTTTGAACACCGATTCCGTCCGATTAGTGCCGGTATTGCCGTTCCCCTCTTTGCCTTCTTTGCCGCGGGAGTGAGCCTGGGCTCGCCGTCAGAGTTTGTGGCGCTTTTGACCGATAACGTCACCCTCGCCGTGATTGTTGCGTTGATTGTGGGTAAAACCATCGGTGTAACTCTGGCGACCAGGATCGTGACCTTATTCCCCGGAGTAAACCTTCCCAAGGGTGCAAAGTGGATTGACTTTGTAGGTGTGGCTCTGCTTGCTGGCATCGGATTCACCGTGTCACTTCTTATTGGCGAGCTCAGCTTCGGACAAGAGTCGATGCTCGGTAACGAAGCAAAGATCGGAATCTTGTTTGGAAGCCTGGGTGCTGCAGTATTGGCGGCCCTGTTGCTTGCTTCGCGTAACCGCCGCTACCGCGCCCAGCTGCGCGAAGAAGAAGCGGATCGAAACCGTGACGGAATCCCTGATCAGTTCCAACAGCCCGAAACACAGTCTTAACCAAACAGCTCGTTTCGAAACATTTCTGTAACCCCGACTGAGGGTTACCGAAACGTCCCCCGCACACACTGGGAGCAGTTGTGGGCACCGTTATGGAAGGTGCCCCATCCCAAACGAATAAATAGGGGGAACAATGGATACAGGCGAACTGACCTGGGCCGTCACCGCCACCGCACTGGTGCTGCTGATGACGCCTGGTGTTGCCTTCTTCTACGGCGGACTGGTGAAAGCCAAGAGCGTCGTCAGCATGATGATGATGAGCTTTGGATCATTGGCGCTCGTCGCCGTGCTCTGGGTGCTCTACGGCTTCAACATGTCGGCTGTTGGCTCGACATGGGACTTCGCAGGAAACCCACTGAGTGACTTCGGGCTTGGCGGCATCGCCACCGACAACGAGTCACTTATTGGTGCTGCATTTGGCGCAACCTTCGCCATCATCACCACCGCACTGATTTCTGGTGCGATTGCTGACCGCGCCAAGTTTGGCTCGTGGATGGTGTTCACTGCTCTCTGGTCAACTCTTGTCTACTTCCCAGTAGCCGCATGGGTCTGGGGTGGCGGATGGATCATGGGTCTGGGCGATGCGCTCGGAATGCCTGCCGTCATTGACTACGCCGGTGGAACCGCTGTTCACATCAACGCAGGTGCCGCGGCTCTTGCTCTCGCGCTGGTCCTTGGCCGCCGCGTCGTGTTCGAAAAGGGCGCACACAAGCCTCACAACGTGCCACTGGTCATGCTCGGTGCAGCAATCCTCTGGTTCGGATGGTTCGGCTTCAACGCTGGTGCTGAGTTCCTCAACGACATGGCTCTTGTTGGCCTGATCTCGATCAACACTCTCGTTGCGACCGCAGCTGCCATCCTCGGATGGTTGGTCGTGGAGAAGATCAAGGACGGAAAGCCCACCTCTGTGGGTGCCGCATCTGGTGCCGTGAGTGGTCTTGTTGCGATCACCCCAGCCTGTGCAAACCTCACCCCAACCCACGCAGTGATCCTGGGTGTTGTTGCCGGTGTTGTGGCTGCTCTGGCTGTGGAGCTGAAGTTCAAGCTCGGTTATGACGACTCCCTTGACGTAGTGGGTATCCACCTCGTCGCCGGTGTGATTGGAACCCTGTACCTCGGATTCTTCGCTACCGGAACCGGAATGTTCACCGGTGGTGAGGGTGCTGGTCAGCTGATCGTTCAGACCATCGCCGCCTTCGGAGTCATGCTCTACTCGTTCATCGTCGCTCTGGTTCTGGGCTTCGCGATCGACAAGACCATGGGTTTCCGAATCACCAACGAAGACGAGGTGGCAGGTATTGACACCATCGTTCACGGTGAAGAGGGATACGCCCTCGAGGGCGAGCGGGTCTAACCTCCCTTCCCGCGGAAGAGGGGGCCTTCGGGCCCCCTCTTTTCACGTGCCAGCGGACGCTTGGGCATGGCCACTACGCTCAGGACAAACCGAAAGTGGAATGAGTGAGATGACTGTTACGGAGCGAGCACCGGGTCGCAGTGGGATGCGAATGGTGTTTGGCCTGGTAGTTCTGGTGGCCTACACAGTGTTCATTCTTGTTGTGACGCTCTCACCCACGCAGATGGACGTTAGTTATCAGACTGCTGTGGTGAGGCTCCTTGAGGCTCTCCACCGAAATGGTGTCCCCGCATGGTTTGGTTATGGCGAGGTTGAGTTCCTGGCCAATGTGGCCATGTTCGTGCCCTTTGGCTTCCTCGTGGCAATCTTGTTGCCGCAAAAGCTCTCGTTGCTCACTGTCTTAGTCGGTCCTGGCTTTTCTGCGTTTGTCGAGAACTTCCAACGCGAATTCTTAAGTGAGCGGGTCGCCAGCATCTATGACGTGTATGCGAACTCGGCGGGAGCGATCATTGGACTGGTCTTTGCGGCGGCGCTGCGCGGGGTGGTCCATGCGAGAGACCGCAGAGTCGTCGCGAGAGCCATTTGGCAATACGAACAAGGACTCACCCCCACGGGGCGTTA
>JAYOHK010000044.1:0-3370 GCA_038118225.1 Cellulomonadaceae bacterium
AGTCTACTGACCTCGAGACGGCTCGATTGTGGGGATAACTTCCACACTTCAACACATAAGCCAGGAACTCTTAGGTGGTGAATTCCTTCGACGATTCTCTTATTCGCACGCTCTCAGAGCGGGTCATCCATCAGGCGGGCCAGCCTGGCGAGCGCAGTCTCGACGCGATTATCGACACAGAAGTAGCTCGTCACTCGGAGGCGCTCCTTGGTTCAGGGGGCTTTGATGGCGCAGATGAGGAGCGCATCTCCCGCGAAGTGGCCTCGTCGTTGTCGGGCCTGGGCCCTCTTCAACAGTTTCTTGATGACCCCGATGTGGAAGAAATTTGGATTAATGCTCCCGACGCCATCTTTGTGGCGCGCCTCGGAGTGAGTCAGAAGGTGGACGTGGTTCTCACCGCGGAGGAGGTGCGGGATCTGGTGGAGAGGATGCTTCGCCCCACCGGTAGAAGGGTCGATGTGTCACAACCGTTCGTAGACGCTTCACTTGCTGATGGATCCCGCGTGCACGTGGTGATTCCAGACATTACGAAAAGTCACTGGTCGATCAACATTCGAAAGTTCTCTAAACGCGTTCGACACCTCAGCGACCTGGTGGAAAGAAACGTATTGAGCGGCGAGGCGGCGGACTTTCTGACGCAGTCGGTTCGCTCGGGCCGCACCATCTTGGTATCGGGCGCAACGCAAGCGGGTAAGACAACCATGTTGCAAACCCTTCTGCGCGAAGCTCCGCCCAGTGAGCGGGTGGTGAGTGTGGAAGAAACATTTGAATTGGACCTTGCTATTCCAGACCATGTGGGCTTGCAGTGCCGGGGGCCCAGTTTGGAAGGGACGGGGGAGGTGACTCTCAGGCGCCTGGTGAAAGAAGCCCTTCGGATGAGACCAGATCGCATCGTGGTCGGTGAAGTGAGAGAAGCAGAGGCACTCGATTTGCTGATTGCGTTGAATTCGGGGCTGCCAGGGGCCTGCACTATTCACGCGCGCTCCGGTGCAGATGCTCTCGGCAAGCTGTGCACCTTGCCGCTCCTCGCAGCAGGCAATATTGACCGCTCATTTGTGGCGCCCACCGTGGCCTCGGTGATTGACCTGGTGGTTCACGTCGAGCTTCATTCATCGGGGCATCGACAAGTTCGAGAAATTGTGAGCCCAACGGGCGTTGATGGCCACGGCGATGTGACATCGCGGGCACTATTTTCTAGGCGAAATGGGCAACTCGAAAAGGTGTCTAGCTAATGGGGGGCCTAGGCACCTGGATCATTGCGGTGGTCGCACTTTTTCTCGCGGGGGCATGGCTCGCGCTCTGGTCACCACGCCAGAGTGTCGTTAGTTCGCAATCTTCCGGTAAGACACTGTCGAATCTGGAAGCCCAGATGGAGCGGGCTGGCTGGGCCACTTTGTCGCCGAAGGCAACGCTTGGAGCATGGCTGGGGCTTTCTGTCTTGGTCGGCGCTGTGGTGTGGGTCGTCTGGCCGATTGCCGTTCTTGCGCCATTGGCCAGTGTGGCGACGCTTTTCATGGGGCGAGCGATTCTCCACAGCGCCCTCTCGGCCAGGGAACGGCGCCTTCGCTCGATGTGGCCGGGAGTCGTCGACCACATTCGCCAAGCCGTGCGCTCTGGAGCAGGCGTTGCAGAGTCCCTTCGACTCACAGCTGAGCGCGTTCCGGAGGAACTTCAGGCCCCCTTTGGCACCTTTACGGCAGATCTTGAGCGGGGATTTCTGCTTGACCAGGCCCTCACCAATTTAAAGGCGAACCTTGCAAACCCCATCGCGGACCGAATAATTGAAGCGCTTCGGATGGCCCACGAGGTGGGAGGGCGAGAATTACCCACGGTGTTGGAGAGCCTGCAATCGAGTGTGCGAGCAGATATTTCGGTGCGTGAGGAGGCCCTGGCCAAACAGTCCTGGATTAGAGCCGCCTCAAAACTTGGAGTGTCTGCCCCGTGGCTCGTCCTCTTGGTGATTTCTGGCCGACCAGAAACACTGACCGCATACTCATCGGCTGCTGGTTCGGCCCTATTGCTTGCCGGCGCCGCTGCCAGCGTGCTGGCGTACCGGATGATGGCGAGGCTTGGACGTCTTCCCGAAGATGAGCGGTGGTTTGCGAGATGACGCTTGCCCTGCCACCTGTTTATTTGGTCGTCATGTTGTTGAGTGTCGCGCTGACGCTCGTTGGCGTTGGGGCTCTCGTCGCTCCCGGGCGTACCCCTCGAGCACAGGCTCCGGTGGGCGTGCTCGAGCGTGTTGCCCACCAGCTTCGAGATGTATCAGCCGACGCCAGAGCAGTGCTTTCTCCCCACAGCAGCGACCCTCTTGTGATTGCGGGAATGGTGATGGGGCCTGCCTTTCGGAGGGGGTCCGACTGGCTTGAGAAGGTGATGGCCGGCGGTGCAAACTCACTCGCTCAATCGGGTGCTCGTTACTCCGTCGCAGAGTGTCAAGCCAGACGATTTCTTGCGGGTCTTGCCGGTGTCGTCGGAGGTATTGCCGTGGGAGTAGGCGTATGGATGAGTCGACCGGGTGTTCCAGGAATTTCGATTGTGGTGATTGCTGCCATTGGTGCGGTCGCTGGGGTGGGCCTGTTTGACCGGCATCTTCGTCAGCTGGGCACGAGGAGAAAGCAGCGACTGAGTGAAGAGTTTCCCACTGTGTTGGAGCTGTTGTCCCTTGCTTTGGCGGCCGGAGACTCGCTGCCAGGCGCACTGCGCCGTGTGAGCGAGCGCGGAAGTGGCGAGCTGGCCAGAGAATGGTCGCGCGTGTTGCGGCTGGTGGATGCGGGGAAGCCACTCGCGGCGACACTGGCAGAATCTGCACGGAGTCTTGGTGTCGAGGAGATCCAGTCTCTCACCGAGCATTTAGCTCAGGCTCTGGAGCGGGGTGCTCCGTTGGCTGAGGTAGTGAGAGCCCACAGTTCAGATTCCAGGCTCCACCGGCTTCGTGGGATCGTGGAGCGGGCCGGAAAAGCGGAGGTGTGGATGCTCATTCCCCTGGTGCTCATCATCTTGCCCATCACCGTGATCTTCGCGGTGTGGCCAAGCCTCCAAGCCCTTGAATTTAGCTTTTAACCGATGTTAAGGGGTGTTTTTCGCCACCATCGCCATACTGGGCAACCACCTCGGAAATGATTACCTGGTACGAGTCGTACCACTCCGCGTAGCGCTTCTTGGCGGTGAGGTGGTCGGGGAACTTCGCAAATTCCGACAGGGAATCTCTATCGGTCCAGTAGTAGATCGAGTTTTGCCGCGTGCCGTCAGGTGAGACCCACTTGTCGACGCCACGAAAGCCTTCAAGGCTCTTCGCAAACTGGTCGATTGACTGGTCCAATTCGTGGAACTCATCGTCGTAAGTGCCAGGGGTAAAGATGAATTGGGC
>JAYOHK010000045.1:0-3093 GCA_038118225.1 Cellulomonadaceae bacterium
GTCTTGAGGTATTCAACAAGGGATCCTGAGTCAGATTGATTGGCAAACCACTCCGCGAGCTCTGTGGCGTCTTGGGTGGGAAGCTCGAGTTCATGCTCTGGGGCGAGATCAATAATGGTTTGTGGGCGAAGGCCCCCATCGAGGTGATCGTGCAGAGACACCTTGGGCAGGGACTCAATAACGATGTCAGTGCCCTTAAGGGTGTGGGTCATTTGCGATACTCCTCGAGTTGTCTGGGGCCAAAAGCGTCGGGTAATACTTCGTCAATCGACTTAATGCCAGAAACAGTTTCTAACACCATCGACTCGTCTGAGTGTTCATAAAGCAGCTGCCTGCAACGCCCACAGGGCATCAAGATGTCTCCGTTGCCGTCCACGCAGGTGAAGGCAACGAGCTTTCCTCCACCAGTCATGGCGAGGTTGCTCACAAGCGAGCACTCTGCACACAGGCCCACGCCATAGGAGGCGTTTTCGACGTTGCAGCCAGACACAATACGGCCATCATCAACTAGTGCCGCAGCACCTACGGGAAAATCCGAATAGGGCGCATAGGCACGACGCATTGCACCGCGAGCGATTTCTCGAAGCTCGTCCCAATTAACCTCAGCCACGGCCCTACTCTTTCACGTATGGCTGGCCATCGGCCGCGGGGGCTCGCACTTTGCCCACAAATCCGACCACAGCAATGATCGTGACCAAATACGGCACCATCAAGATGAAGTCGGTCGGGATACCAGGGCTTACCTGGTTGGCCCAGACGCGAAGAATGATGCTGAAACCAAACAGCAGGGCAGCAGCCGACATGTAAATGGGGTGCCAGCGACCAAGAATGACCACAGCGAGCGCGATAAATCCTTGCCCAGCGGTCATTTCTTTACCGAAGGCTCCTACGTTTCCGATGGTGAGGGCTGCGCCTCCAAGACCGGCGAGTGCTCCACCAATGCTGACCCACCAGAAGCGGGTGCGGCCGACGTTGATTCCCACGGTGTCTGCAGCGAGCGGGTATTCGCCAACGCTTCGTGCGCGAAGGCCCAATTTGCTCCTAAAGAGCACCCACCACAGCAGTGGAACCGCGAGGAACACAGCGAAGACAGTGATTCTGTTGTCAAAGAGCACTGGCCCGAGCACGGGGATGTCAGACAGCAGTGGGATGGACACGATTGGGAAGGTTCCGGGGTAGTTCGCCGAATCAGAGTTAGTGGCGAGCCACTGAGAGAACAAGAAGTTCGTGATTCCAATGACAAGCACGTTCAACACCACACCGACGATGATTTGGTCGGCGAGGTACTTCACGGAGAACACTGCCAACACCATTCCCAGCAGCGATCCGGCGACCATAGCTCCGACCAATGCCACATACAGGTTCCCGGTGAGGGTTCCGACGACCGCTCCTACGAAGGCTCCTGCAATGAGCTGGGCTTCGATGGCGATGTTGACCACACCGACTCGCTCGCTCATCACACCAGAGAGGCCTCCGAAGATGATCGGCACAGCGAGCATCAATGCGTTTGCCAGCAAGAAGGCAATGGGAACCTCAGCTCCTGCTGCAAGCCAACCAAGGAAGGCAAACAGGGCGATGGCACCAAAGATGACAATCCACCACAGCGGCACATCCTTTTTGCGCGAGGTCCACACCGCGGCCACCACACTCATCGCCGCGAGGATCACTCCTGCGACAACACCCACCGTTGACGAGGTGGTCTCTAGTGAGGGCAGGACAAATCTCGCGCTTTCGGCCGAGATTTTGTAGGTGACGGGGATGTCTTTGCCGAAGAGGCCAAATACGAAGAGGGTAAAGAGGGCAAATAGACCCATCACGATGGTCGACTTCCAGCTCACTGGACGCTCGGCCAACGAGAACATGCCGGGGGTTACTTCAATACGTTCACTACTCATTTCGCCCCCTCCTTCCGGGTCAATCGCGCTCGGATGCCATCAAGGGCGGGGGTGTCTCGAAGAACAGGGAATCTAAAGATCGCCCTAATCAGCGGAGGAGCCGCAATAAACAGCACGATTGCTCCTTGAATAATGCCGAGTACTTCAGAGGAGACTCCAATGACCTGCATTTGTGGGCCACCTGCTTTAAAGGCTCCAAAGAGCAAGCCCGCAAAGAGAATTCCTATTGCGTTTCCTCCACCGAGCAGCGCGACGGTAATTCCGTCAAAGCCGATGCTCGCGTGGATGGATTCGGTGTATCCCACCTGAATACCCAGCGACTGATGTGCTGCACCAATACCAATCAAGGCAGCCGAAGCAAACATCGCAGCAATATAGGTCTGCTCGACGTTGATTCCAGAGGTCCTCGCAGCGTGGGGGTTATGGCCGACCATGCGGAAGCGATAGCCGATGCTGGAGCGCTCCATCAGCCACCAGTAGAACCACACCGCAAAGGCGATGAGGAATACACCTGCGTGGATTTTGTTTACCTCGGGGAAGAGCGCGGGAAGCTGCGCGGTCACGGCCGGAGGGTCGGACTTTGGTGTTCCACCAGCCGTGTCGTCTTGAAGAAGATTCGGATTTCTGATGAACCAGGTGAACAGATAAATCGAGATGTAGTTCAACATGATGGTCACGATCACCTCGTGAGCACCGGTTCTTGCTTTCAAAAAGCCCACCAGTGCACCCAGTGCAGCAGAACCAAGAACGGTGGCAAGCACCGCCACCAGAACGTGGATTCCAAAGGGGAGATCCATGCGGGTCGAGACGTAGGTTCCCCACAGGATTCCAAACATCATCTGGCCGTTTCCACCAATGTTGAACAAGCCCACCCGGAAGCCAAGCGAGATTCCAAGGCCTGCCGCAATCAGGGGCCCTGCAAAACGAATCGTCTCTGACAATGGCTTCAGAGCGTCGACGAATGTGTCGGCGCGGACGTTGTAGATCGCACCGCGGAAGAGAGCTTCATAGCCGGCACCAATGGCGCCAAAACCTCCGGCAATAGCAGCACCGGCATCGCCAGAGGCAACACCGTCAATGAAGTCTTCAGCGGAGAAAAAGATGAAGAGGGAGCCGATGACGAAGCCCATCACAATTGAGGCAACGACTCGGGCAGCACCCGTGGAGAGAATCTCTTTAAGCAGCATTAGTGAGAGAC
>JAYOHK010000046.1:0-3090 GCA_038118225.1 Cellulomonadaceae bacterium
GTAACTAGCGGTTTTGAGGCAAAGAAGAAGGTTTCTTCACCGGCGTCGTCAGTTTCGGTGATGAGTTCATCGTTATTGACCAGTGCAACGGGTATGCGCTCCAACGCGGTATCAGCGCTGGTGACGATGCCAAGCAGTGAGCCAATGATGACAAGGGGCATCAAAATGCCAATGAGTAACGTGCGCGTTGACATCTTCACCTGGCCACCTCCGCACCGTGACTGACCGAGAGGTCGATGGTGACAGCACCTTCTCGAGGGGTGAGCGCGCGGGCAGGGGGAGTGCTGCAGAGCACAATGGTTTGCTGAGCAGACGCGAAGTGTTCCATCGCGTGCCACCACAGTGCGCGCTCGTCGTCATCTGAGACGGGCTCTACCGGGCTCACGAGGCACACCGGCGCTCTCGATGCGGTGGCAAGCGCAGCCCAAATCACGATCTGGTGGGCGCGTGGTGCAATTCCCGGCAGCGAGGCTCGATGGAGTTGCGTGCCAGCGTTTTGGGCATCCAATGTGGCGATTACCGAATTGATGCCCTGAATTAGTGTTTCCACCTGGCGCTCGAGCTCTCTCTTGGAGAGGGTTTCGACAAAGGGAGACCAGCTAAGTCTCGTGCGGAGGCTCTCGCCCAGCGGGGTGAGAGCATCTTCGTCGGTCCTGCTCCACACCGACACCAGTTTTCGCACGGCGGCCGCTTCGCTCGGCAGCGCGTGACCCATCACGTGAAGTGCGCCCGACTGAGGAGCTACATAGCCGCTGATGGCCGCGGCGAACGAACTGGCCGCTTGCGGTGTCGCAACCAGGTTTGCTCGCGCTCCCGCCGCCACCTCGAACGACACGGGCTCATGCGCGTCGCCGTGGTCACCCACGACGAGGTAGTCACCGTGGAGGGCGAGGTGTGCGCTCTTGCTGGCCCATTGTTGTGCAGTGAGGTTGTGCTGGAGAGCTTCACCTTCGACGTCAGCGTGGGGGACCGCGCGGTCTAGTGCACGGGGGAGCCACCACGCCGATTTCTTAAACAAGACCATGAGGGCAGGAATGAGCATCATGCGGACAATAAAGGCGTCAAAGGCGATTCCCGCTGCAAGGCCGAGAGCGATTGGTTTCATGATGTCTGAGCCTTCGGGAACGAAGGCGAAGAAGACGAAGAACATGATCAAGGCGGCGGCGGTAACGACCCGCGCTCCCTGGCTGAAGCCTTCTTCGACTCCTACCCGCCAGTTGCCGGTGTGGACGTACTGCTCACGCATTCCAGAGACCAAGAACACTTGGTAGTCCATGGCCAGGCCAAAGAGCACGGCCATCAAAATGATCGGCATAAAGCTCAATATTGGGCCGGGGGTGACATGAAGGAGGTCTGCGCCATATCCCCACTGGAATATCGCCACCACCACACCGAATCCGGCCGTGACAGACAGGAGAAATCCAATCGCAGCCGTGAGCGGAACCAGAATCGACCGGAAGACCATCAACAACAAGACAATCGACAATCCCACTACGACGATTCCAAAGGGAACGAGCGCTGATTGGATGCGCTGGGACACATCCACGCCAATAGCGGTGTATCCGGTGACCGCGAGTGGGGTGCCATAGATGTCGGCGATCCGGGGCGCATCGTCTCGAATTCGCTGCACGAGCTGCTTAGTCTCAATCGAATCGGGCGCTGTCGTGGGAACTACTTGGATAATTCCGGTGTCCAACGCCGGGGAGGGGAAGCCATCGCTGACCCAATCCACCCCGTCGATGAGTGCTAGCTCGTCGCGGATGGCATCGAGGGCGTCCATTACGTCATTGGTGCCGGTGATATCCACCGAGATCAACAGGGGACCGTTATAGCCGGGACCGAAGCCTTCGCTGATCAGGTCATAGGCCTTGCGCTGGGTGGAATCAACGGGCTGTTGGCCACCACCTGGCAAGTTCAAGTCCAAATCCAGCGCGGGAAGGGCCAGGCCTCCAAGTCCCAGTGCTGCGATGAGGGCGAAGACCACTGGGCGCTTGGCGACCAAGCGCACCCAACGACGGCCCATTGAGGGGTGTTCGGGCGAGAGGGCTGCAATCTTTGCCGCTTGGGAGCCAGGCTGTGGCCGAAGGGATTCGCCGGCAAGTGCCAAGAAGGCAGGGAGCAAGGTGATTGCGGCGACGATGGCGATGAGAACGGCGATGGCAGCGCCTAATCCCATGACCGAGAGGAAGGGGATTCCGACGAGGTAGAGCCCAAGCAGCGCAATGATCACGGTGACCCCGGCAAAGACCACCGCGTTTCCGGCGGTGCCCACTGCTTTCGCGGCAGACGCCTCGATGTCATCTCCCGCTGCGAGCTGGGTGCGGTGCCTGGAGAGGATGAAGAGCGAATAGTCGATGCCCACCGCAAGTCCCAACATCACCGCGAGAAGAGGTGCAGACGTCGAGACGGTGACGACTCGGCCGATCAGCAGCAAGATGCCCACTGCGATGCCGACACCGATAATTGCGCTCACCAGTGGCATCCAGGAGGGGCGAAGCGACCGGAAGGCGATAATCAGCACCAGTGCAGCGAAGACCAGCCCGAATACCTCGGTAATGGTGAGGCCCACCTCTTGGTCTTGAAAGACTGGCCCGCCAAATTCGATCCGAATGGGGGAGTTGTCTAAAAGGTCAGCCTTCGCCACCAACTTGGCCAGCATGTCGTCGGTGACTTGCTCGGATGACATTTCATATTGGAGCGAAATGTAGGCAAATCGAGCGTCGTCGGTAATCGCATTGCCCGCGAATTCGTCGAATGGGCTAGTAGCGCGGTCGATGCCGGGGCTTGCCTTGAAGGAATTGGTGAGCCTCGCGATCAGCGTCTTGTTTTCTGTGCTGTCTAAGCGTTGTCCCTCGGGAGCGACGAGGACCGCCTGGGCCGAAGCTCCGGCAAAGGTTGGGAACACAGCTTCGAGCCGATCGAAGGCTTCTTGAGATTCACTGCCGGGAATACGAAATTCTTCTTGGAGTTGGCCTCCAAAAAACACACCCGCTCCGCCGATGCCGATGAGTGCGAGTAACCAAACCGCCAGCACTGTTTTTGCGTGCCGGAAGCTTGCTTTACCGAGTCGGTAGAGAAATGTTGCCATCT
>JAYOHK010000047.1:0-2535 GCA_038118225.1 Cellulomonadaceae bacterium
AAGACCCATGGGTTGCGCCTCTCGACGACGTCTGGGAGTACACCCAAAACCCCGACCTCGCGAAGGCTGCCGACGAGGTGACCATCACCTTCTCGCAGGGTATTCCTGTCGCGATTGATGGCAAGGCTGTGACTCCGCTTCAGGCCATCCAGCAGCTCAACGTCATTGCCGGTGCACACGGTGTGGGACGAGTCGACATCATGGAAGACCGTCTCGTGGGAATTAAGAGCCGCGAGGTCTACGAAGTTCCTGGCGCTGCCGTCTTGATCAACGCACACGAAGAGCTGGAAAACCTCGTCATGGAGCGCGATGTCAACCGCTACAAGCGCAAGGTTGAAGCAGACTGGGCCAACCTTGTCTATGACGGCCTCTGGTTCTCGGGACTCAAGAACAGCCTCGACGCGTTCATCAACGACACTCAGAGCGTGGTCTCGGGAGACGTTCGGGTTCGTATCCACGCGGGACAAGCAGTGGTTACTGGACGAAAGTCCGACCAAAGCCTCTACGACTTCGACCTCGCCACCTATGACACTGGTGACCAGTTCGATCAGTCACACGCGAAGGGCTTCATCGAATTGTGGGCCCTGCCTGGCAAGATTGCTGCCAAGCGCAACCAGCAACTCTAGGAGCAGACCATGGCAGGCGACCCATCAACCCATGAGGGGAGCCTGTGGGGTGGGCGCTTCAGCGATGGGCCCTCGCCAGAAATGGCAGCACTATCCAAGTCGACCCATTTCGACTGGCGATTGGTGCCCTACGACCTCGAGGCCACTCGGGCACACGCCGCCGAGCTCGCCAAAGCCGGCTATGTGAGTGATCAACAACTTGCTGACCTCACTTCCGCGCTTGACTCCATCCGGGAAGACTTTCTTGACGGGCGCCTAGTCCCCACCGACGAGGATGAGGACGTCCACGGAGCGTTGGAACGCGAGCTCATTGAGCGGGTAGGCCCTGAAACCGGGGGAGCGGTCCGTGCGGGCCGCAGCCGAAACGACCAAATTGCGACCTTTGTGCGGATGTTCTTGCGCGACCAGTCGGCGAGTATTCGCTCGCTCTTAGTCGAGCTTGCCCGCGTCTTGGTACTGCGCGCCGAAGAGGCGGGCACCAATGTGATGCCTGGTCGCACCCACTTCCAACACGCCCAACCTGTCTTGGTGGCCCACCACCTTTTGGCGCACGCGTGGCCCTTGGTTCGAGACGTTCAACGCCTCGACGACTGGTCGGTGCGCAATAACGTCTCGCCCTATGGCTCGGGTGCACTTGCTGGCGGTGGGCTGGGCCTAGACGCCTCGGCCATTGCGACGGATCTTGGATTTGAGCGCGTGGCCGACAATTCTCTTGATGCCACCTCTGCGCGCGACGTCGTGGCTGAATGGGCGTATATCGCCGCTCAAATTGGTGTTGATATCAGTCGGATCGCTGAAGAGCTGATCGTATTTGCCACTAAAGAATTTGGCTATGTGTCACTCCATGATGCGTTCTCGACGGGGTCGTCGATGATGCCGCAAAAGAAGAACCCCGATATTGCTGAGCTTGCGCGGGGTAAAGCGGGTCGCTTAATCGGAAACCTCACCGGGTTGCTCAGTACCCTCAAGGCGCTTCCGTTGGCGTATAACCGAGACCTCCAGGAGGATAAAGAGCCCATCTTTGACTCGGCGGACACTCTCGCCGTGGTGTTGCCCGCGCTGACTGGAATGGTGGCGACATTGACCTTCCACTACGAGCGCATGGCGAGCCTTGCGACCGAAGGGTTCTCGCTTGCCACGGATGTTGCCGACTGGCTGGTGGTGCGTGGCGTGCCCTTTAGAGAAGCCCATGAGGTGGCAGGCAAGTTGGTGGCCGCGTGTGAGGCCAAGGGTGTTGGTCTTGATGGACTAACCGATGCCGAATATGTGGAAGTCTCACACCACCTCGATGCGTCCGTGAAAGACATCTTGACCGCCGAAGAGTCCATTGCCAAGAAGAATGGGCCGGCGGGTACGGCAGTGTCGTCAGTCGAGCAACAGCGTGCGCGCCTAGCCTCGGTTTTGAGCGACCTCGACCGTTAAATCAAGCCTGTCATTGCTCCCCGCTACGGTGAACTCATGAGGAATCTGGTCGCAACCCTCGTTGCTGGTGGGGTAGTCCTTGTCTCTGGCTGCCAGAGCGCGGGAGTGGCCGATGTAGGCGCGGGGCTGGGCGAGTCTGAGCCAGCAGACATTTCTGACTATGCCGCGCAGGAGCTCATCTGGGGCGATTGCGACCCAGAGTGGTTGATGGGGTCCACGCCGTCGAACAATCGCTTTGAATGTGCGAGCCTCGATGTGCCCGCCCTCTACGACGCTTCCATGGTTGACGTGCCAGATTTTCGCATCGCGATGATGCGCCGTACTCCAGACTCAGGGGATTCGCTGGGCACCATTTTCATTAATCCGGGCGGGCCGGGAGTCTCGGGAATGGACCAGCTTCAGTGGTCTCCTTTTCCTGACGAAATGGTCGAGAACTTCACCATCATTGGTTTTGACCCCAGGGGAGTGGGTCAGTCTGATTTTGCCG
>JAYOHK010000048.1:0-2534 GCA_038118225.1 Cellulomonadaceae bacterium
CGGCAAAATCAGACTGACCCACTCCCCTGGGGTCAAAACCAATGATGGTGAAGTTATCCACCATTTCGTCCGGGAAAGGAGACCACTGAAGCTGGTCCATTCCGGATACTCCCGGCCCACCCGGATTGATGAAGATAGTTCCTAAAGAGTCGCCTGATTCGGGAGAGAGACGCATCATGGCGATCCGAAAATCTGACACGTCAACAGTGGAAGAGTCGTAGAGTGCTGGCACGTCGAGGCTCGCACACTCAAAGCGATTATTTCCCGGCGTCGACTCCATTAACCACTCTGGGTCGCACTCACCCCAGGTGAGCTCCTGCGCGGCATAGTCAGAAATTTCTGCGGGACCAGACTCGCCCAGCGCCGCGCCAAAATCGGCCACTCCTGCGCTCTGGCAACCAGATGCAAGGACCACCCCACCAGTAACGAGTACAGCGCCCAGAATCCTCATGAGTCCACCGTAGCCAGGAGCAATGACACGCTTGACTAACGGTCGAGGTCGCCCAAAATGGCAACTAGTCGCGCACGCTGTGCCTCGACTGACGACACTGCCGTACCAGCCGGCCCATTCTTCTTGGCAATGGACTCTTCGGCGGTCAAGATGTCTTTCACGGACGCATCGAGGTGGTGTGAGACTTCTGCATATTCGGCATCGGATAGTCCATCGAGGTCAACGCCCTTGGCCTCACACGCGGCAACGAGCCTGCCCGCTACCTCGTGGGCTTCTCTAAAGGGCACTCCGCGCACGACCAACCAGTCGGCCACGTCGGTCGCCAGTGAGAACCCTTCGGTCGCAAGGCTTGCCATGCGCTCGTAGTGGAAGGTCACGGTCGCCAACATTCCAGTCAGCGCAGGCAAGACCACTGTGAGAGTGTCCACCGAATCAAAGATGGGCTCTTTGTCTTCCTGCAAGTCACGGTTGTACGCCAAAGGAAGCGCCTTGAGGGTGGTCAGCAAGCCAGTGAGGTTTCCGACCAAACGACCGGCTTTACCGCGGGCAAGCTCCGCGATATCGGGGTTCTTCTTCTGCGGCATCATCGACGAGCCCGTCGAGAACCCATCGTCAAGGGAGACGTAACCAAATTCTTTAGTGGCAAAGACGATCAGCTCTTCGGCAATACGGCTGATATCGACACCAATCTGTGCGGCGATATACGCCCATTCGGCTACAACATCACGCGCAGAAGTCGCATCGAGAGAATTGTCGGCAATAGCGTCAAAACCAAGGTGTTTTGCGATGGCCGCGGCGTCTAAGCCCAGACCGCCACCGGCAAGCGCACCTGAGCCATACGGCGACACGTTGTTGCGCACCGACCAGTCGTCGAGGCGTTGAATATCACGCACCACAGGCCAGGCGTGGGCGAGCAGGTGGTGTGCGACCAGTACCGGCTGTGCATGTTGGAAGTGAGTGCGGCCTGGCATGACGTTGTGACCAGCCTCTTCCGAGCGCAGCACCAACACGCGAGCCAGCTCGATCAAGAGCGAGCGGATACTTGCCGTCTGGTCGCGCAAGAACATCCGCACAAACGTCGCTATTTGGTCGTTTCGGCTGCGTCCGGCTCGGACCGCTCCCCCGGTTTCTGGACCGACCCGCTCAATGAGCTCGCGCTCCAGAGCACCGTGCACATCCTCATCGTCCTCGTTGGGGACTAGACGCCCATCGACGAAGTCTTCACCCAGTGATTCAAGAGCCGAGGTGAGGTCAGCAAGTTGCTGCTTAGTCATATAACCTGCTGAAGCAAGCTCCACCGCGTGGGCGCGGGTGGCCTCGAGGTCGTAGGGAACCAACCTCCAGTCAAAATGTGTCGACTTGGATAGTGCCGCCATCTCAGGCGAGGGACCATCGCTAAAGCGCCCACCCCACAGGCTCCCCTCATGGGTTGATGGGTCGCCTGCCATGGTCTGCTCCTAGAGTTGCTGGTTGCGCTTGGCAGCAATCTTGCCAGGCAGGGCCCACAATTCGATGAAGCCCTTCGCGTGTGACTGATCGAACTGGTCACCAGTGTCGTAGGTGGCAAGGTCAAAGTCGTAAAGGCTCTGATCCGACTTGCGTCCCGTCACCACAGCCTGTCCCGCGTGGATACGAACCCGCACCTCACCCGAGACCACACTCTGGGTGTCGTTGATAAACGCATCCAGGCTGTTCTTTAGTCCCGAGAACCACAAACCGTCGTACACCAGGTTGGCCCAGTCGGCCTCCACCTTGCGCTTGTAACGGTTGACATCGCGTTCCATGACGAGGTTTTCCAGCTCTTCGTGGGCATTGATCAATACCGCAGCACCGGGAACCTCATAGACCTCACGGCTCTTGATTCCCACGAGACGGTCTTCCATGATGTCGACTCGTCCCACACCGTGAGCACCGGCAATGACGTTGAGCAGCTGGATCGCCTGAAGCGGAGTGACGGCCTTGCCATCAATGGCCACAGGAATACCCTGCGCGAAGGTGATGGTGACTTCGTCGGCAGCCTTAGCGAGATCGGGGTTTTGGGTGTACTCCCAGACGTCGTCGAGAGGCGCAACCCATGGGTCTT
>JAYOHK010000049.1:0-1731 GCA_038118225.1 Cellulomonadaceae bacterium
CGCATCCAAATGGGAACGAGGTAGACCAACCACAGACCTGCAGCTACGACAAGCAGCAAGGCAGTGCCAGAAAAGGAAGTCTCCACGTCCTTAAGGGTAAAAGTTATCCCCAAGAAGCCCGGGGATATCGGAATATCGGCGTGTTTACCGGGGCGGAAGATGAAGAGGAGTGCGCATCTGAACCTTCACCAGCTCAGGGATATCGGCTACTCCGGGCGGGACCTGCCCCTTCTCAAATCGAGCCAACACTCCCCTCGGAACCTCGTCCACAGTGAGAGCAAAACAGAGGTGGTCTCGCCAGCGACCATCGATGTGGATATAGCGGCGCCGGAGGCCTTCGAACCTGAATCCGAGTTTTTCGACAATCCGAAACGACGCCTCGTTTTCTGGGCGAATGCAGATTTCCATCCGGTGGAGACCGCGCTCGAAAAACAGATAATCGGTGGCAAGGGCGACCGCTACCGGGGTAATGCCCCGCCCCGCATACTCCTCAATGACCCAGTAGCCAAGGCTTGCAGAGGCCAGCGATCCATAGGTGATCTGCGACACATTCAGCTGGCCCACCAATTGGCCATCTACGTCCATCACCATCGGCAAACCCATGCCCTTTTTGGCGTGGGTTAAGAGCATCCGAATTCCCGCTTTTTGATCATCGGGGACAAGAGATCGAACAGGGCTCGTGGCTTCCCAGGGTTGAAGCCACGCCCGATTATCCGACAGAGCGCGCTCAAGTGCGCGCCAATCACGACGGTGAAGACCCCGCAGTGTGACAAGCGGGTGGGTCAGGGTCGGTAGCGAATACGACACCGACTAATTCTCCCCGAGGCCCCCGGTAAAGCCCTTGAGCCATTTCTTGAAGTCAGGTCCGAGGTCTTCTCGATCGCTCGCCACCTGAACGATGGCTTTCAAGTAGTCCAAACGGTCACCGGTGTCATAGCGACGACCGCGGAAGACAACACCCAGCACTCCTCCGCCTGCTCCCGAGTGGGCGAGTTGGTTGAGTGCGTCTGTTAACTGGATTTCTCCACCCGACCCAGGTTTCGTGTTCTCGAGCGCTTCGAAGACTTCTGGCTGCAAAATGTAGCGGCCAATGATGGCGAGGTTTGACGGGGCATTTTCGGCCTTGGGCTTTTCTACCAACTCGCTAATGCGAACGACATCTTCTTCGTCTGTGGGCTCAACGGTAGCAATTCCATAGAGGTGCACCTGCGAGGGATCAACTTCCATCAGAGCGACAATGCTGGCGGGTTGCCTCCCATAGAGAGCCACCATGTGCTTGAGCAGATCGTCTCTCGAGTCGATGAGGTCATCACCGAGCAACACCGCAAATGGATTGTTGCCGACGTGCATGTGAGCCCTGTGCACTGCGTGGCCAAGACCCAGGGGGTCGCCCTGTCGCACATAGTGAATGTTGCCGAGGCGGGTGGACCGGTTCACCTCAGAGAGTCGGTTGTTGTCGCCTTTTTTCTCCAACACCGATTCCAGCTCGGTGTTTCGATCGAAGTGGTTCTCCAGGGCGTTCTTATTGCGCCCCGTCACCATCAACACATCGGTGAGGCCCGCATCGACGGCTTCTTCCACCACATATTGAATGGCTGGCTTGTCTACCACGGGAAGCATTTCTTTGGGCATCGCCTTGGTGGCAGGCAGGAACCTCGTTCCCATACCAGCCGCAGGGATTACCGCTTTAGAAATAGGCATAAACGCTAGCGTAGCGCTCGATTTAGACTG
>JAYOHK010000050.1:0-1662 GCA_038118225.1 Cellulomonadaceae bacterium
AGTTCCGACCCCCTGGGGTAACTACGGATCAGAAGGTTGGGGGTTCGAATCCCTTCGGGCGTGCCATTGAGTTGAGGATATTCTTAAGTCCGTGCACCGCATCTTTTCTGTCGCCTTTGCAGACATTTATCCAAGCTATGTCGCCAAGGTGGAGCGCAAGGGTCGAAGCGTGGACGAGTTGCGTGCAGTAATCCACTGGCTAACCGGATTTGATGATTCGACTTTGGACGCTCACATTGAGTCCAAAGCCACCCTTCGACAATTTTTCGATGCCGCCCGGATGAACCCCTCGGTTGACCAGATAACAGGCGTGGTGTGTGGGGTTCGGGTAGAAGACATCGAGGACCCGCTGATGCGGAAAATTCGTTATCTGGACAAATTGGTCGATGAACTTGCCAAAGGAAAATCGCTGGAGAAGGTTCTTCGGACAGCGAACTGACACCGTTCTGCGGCCTGCCGGGTGTTATTCAGTCAGTGTTGCTGCCAGTTTGGAAATCTGGAGTTCTTCGTTGGTGGGAATTACCCACACCGCCACTTGTGATGCACTAGACGAAATCACCCTGGGCTCTCGAGAGGAGGCGAGGTTGGCGTCGTGGTCAATCACAATGCCTAGGTCCTCGCAGCCTCGGACGATAGCGTCTCGAAGCTCGCCTTGGTTTTCACCAATCCCGCCGGTGAAGGTGATTGCGTCCAGTCCGCCCAGTTGGGCCATGTAGGCGCCTAGGTAGTGGCGGGCCCGCCATGCCCACACATCAATGGCCTCTTTGGCAGATGAGTCACCCGATTTAGCTTTTTCAAATAGGTCTCGCATATCCGAGAGGCCAGATAGGCCAAGCAGCCCGCTTTCGCGGTTGAGAAGCCGGTCTACATCGTCAACGCTGAGGCCTGCCTCGCGCTGCAAGTGAATGAGAACAGCGGGGTCGATGTCTCCCGAGCGGGTACCCATGACAAGCCCCGCAAGGGGCGTAAATCCCATAGACGTATCAATTGCTACTCCGCCTCGAACTGCGGCCACAGAAGATCCGTTGCCCAAGTGAAACGACACTACGCGGCGGCCTGGAAGCGAGTCACTTGAGTGCTTTTCGAGCTCAGCGGTCACGTATTGGTGAGACGTGCCGTGGAAGCCGTATTTCCTGATGCCGTATTTCTTCGACAATTCGCGCGGAATCGCGTAGTCGTAAGCGGCTGGGCCAAGGCGTGCAAAGAAGGCGGTATCAAACACCGCGACTTGGGGGACATGCGGCATCACGCTCAGTGCCGCCCGGATGCCCTCGACGTTTGGCGGGTTGTGTAATGGCGCGAGAGCAGAGAGCTCCTCAATTTGAGCGATGATCTCGTCGGTGATGACTACTGGTTCACGAAAGAGCGCACCTCCATGAACTACCCGGTGGCCCACTGCGGTGATGGTGAGGCCTTCTGGCAAAGAAGAAAAGATGTCGGCCAGCGCCTCGGTGTGGTTAGCGAAATCACCACCCTCAATTCCTACGCGGTCACGCTGACCCTTGTCGATGACGTGTTCGCTGGGTAGCTCAATGACTTGGTATTTCACCGAGGATGAACCAGAGTTCACGACAAGAATTGTTGAACTACTCATGGTGGTTACCCCTCGCTTGCCTGAATCGCAGTGATCGCCACTGTGTTCACGATGTCTCGAACCGTGGC